>JBBSLP010000076.1:0-28060 GCA_038255145.1 Acidimicrobiales bacterium | reverse complement strand
CGTGGTCGACGAGCCCGACAGCTGCGCCATGATCCCGGCTTTGACCCCCTGGTCGATGGTGGCCGGGGTGCTGTGCCCTCGTCGGCACCGGCCCCACCGCAGGAGGCGGCGACGGTGGCCAGGGCCAGGAGGCCCCCGACCAGCGGGGCGGTGCGACCTCGCCCGACCCTGGCGTTGCGGTGTGGGGCTGATGTGTCGTGCGTCACATGGACAACCCACGCGTCCACGGGGCCGATGTCACGAAGAAATGTGTCATCGGTCATATCTCGTAACCGCCCAGGGTATGCGCCCGGCCACAGCCCGCGCCCGCCCCGGGCGCCCACCCCGTTCGCCGCTGCCGGCGACGTCCCGGGACACGCCCGCCTGCTCCGAGCGCGTCGAGACCGGCGGCGCTGTCGCGCCGCCGGTCCCTACGCCCGGTGCATCGGTCTCACGTCATCGGTTCGCCGGCCGCGGGGGGTGGGCGACCGGTGAGCGACACGTCAGGAACAGGTGCCCGAGGCCTGGTTCCAGGAGCAGTTCTGGGACGCTCCCGACAGCTCGATGATGTCGCCCTGCTGGATCCACTGCTGCTTGGCGGCGTCGTACTTCCCGATGTCCGACCCCTCGATGAAGTAGGCGTCGGCGTTGCCGTTCAGGTTGAACTGGATGCCGGGCAGCAGCATCGGTTGGGTCATGTCGAGCGAGCGCAGGGCCACCATGAAGTTGGTCCGGTTGAGGCCGCCGTCGAGCTCGCCGGCGATCTGGAGGGCCTGCACCATGGGGAAGCCGAACAGGAAGCCGGATCCGAACGAGCCGGAGGTGTGGTAGTCGATGCCGTCCTTGGCGAGGAGCTCCCGCCCCCACTTCACGAAGGCATCGTCGGAGTTGGCGTCGGCGACGAAGTCGACCTGGCCACCACCCACGATCCACCAGCCGTCGCTGGCCGAGCCGTCGCCGCCGACCTTGTCCTTGCCCACGAACGTGTTCACCTTGCAGACGGAGGGCATGAACAGGTACTCGACGCTCTCCTTCATGCCGTTCTCGGCCGCCTCGGTGATGGCCTGGGTGCAGGGGGCACCGGCCATCATGGCGATGAAGACGTCCACGTCCTTCGCGGCCAGCGTGGTCATCGGGTCCTTCAGCGTGGGCGCCTGGGGCTCGATCGTCTCGCTGCTGTACTCGATCTGGTCCTTGAGGGGCGACTGGGCCACGAAGGCCCGGAAACCACTGTCGTAGGCCTTGCCGAAGTCGTTGTTCATCACCAGCGAGGCGACCTTGACCTTGCCGCCGAACTCTTCGATTCGCTGCTCGATGAAGCTGCCCCACAGCACGGCCTCGGTGTTGTAGGCCAGCTGCATTCCCGTGGTCCAGGGGTGGTTCACCGGGTCGCCCCACGCCGGGTGGCCGGTCATGGCCAGCGGGTTGGGGATGCAGCGCTGGTTGAGCTTGTCGTAGGTCTTCATGGTGTTCGCCGAGCCGAGGGTCCACATGGCGAAGACCTTCTCGGAGTCGATGAGCTCGTCCACCAGGGGGATGGTTCGGGCCGCGTCGTAGCCGTCGTCACGGGCCAGCAGGTTCACCTTGCGGGCGGCGCCCTGCGAGTCGGTGAAGGCGCCTTCGGCGTTGTAGTGGGCGAACATGCTCTGCATGGCCCGGGAGATGTTGCCGTAGTCGGCCAGGGTGCCGGACAGGGCCGTGGTGTGGCCCAGCTTGATCTCGGTGGGGCTCAGGCCCTCGGTGTTGGTCCACCCCGACGGGCAGGCCGAGAGGTCGATGGTGAAGCCCTCGGGCCCGGTGACGGTCTTGCCGTCCGCCGACAGGCCGAAGCCCTCGGACTTGATGCGCTCGACGATCGTCTCACGCTGGTCGGCCCACAGCGCCTCCCAGGCCTCCATGGTGTCGGGATGGTCCGCGACCGCCATCGTGGTCGCCGAACCGGGGCCGGACAGCTGCTGCTGGATCCCCGCCTTGACGCCCTCGTCCACAGTGGCCTGGGTGGCGGCGCCCTCGTCGTCGCCGCCGCCACCGCACGCTGCGGCGACGAGGGAGAGACCCACGAGGCCCGCTCCCCATACCCTCATCTTGGTCCGCTTCACCCAGATCCCCTTCGATGCGCTCGGTGTGCCATCCGGCACATGTGGACGGTACGCCAAGTTGTGCCCGATGTCACCGCGCCCTATGGCAAAGTCACATTTCTCTGCGCCAGCACGCGCGGATGCGGCCGCACAGGGCCTGGCAGGTGGCCGGCGCGCGACGAAGGGGGCCGGGGCCCAAGGCCCCGACCCCCTCGTCGACCACTACAGAACCGGCTGAGCCGGAGGGTGAGCGCTCAGCGCGCCGCCCCGGTGAGCTCGCCCTCGGCCACGGGCGTCCCGTCAGCCAGCACCGACGCACCGCCGGGGGCGGTGGGCGGGTTGGGGATGACACGGATGATCTTGACCTTGACCTTCTTGGCCAGTGACATCAGGCCGCCGGGGGCGAAGAACGCCACCAGCACCAGGATCAGGCCGAACACGGCCTGGGTGAGCGGGCTGCCCCGCTCGATCTTGAAGAACGGGATGGCCGTGAACTCCACCCGGCTGGCCAGGTCCTGCAGGAACACCAGCAGGATCCCGCCGATCCAGTTGCCGTGGAGCGTGGCCACACCGCCGAGCACGAGGCCCATCAGCGTGAGGATGGCGTAGCGGAAGTCGAAGGAGCTCGGCCCCACCGACGCCAGGTTGATGGCCAGGAGGCTGCCGCCGATGCCGGCGATGGCCGCACTGATGCCGAACGCGATCACCTTGTACCGGGCGATCGCCACGCCGCTGACGGCGGCACCGATCTGGTTGTCACGGATGGCGATGATGCCGCGACCCGGCCGGCTCTTGATCAGGTTGCGCACCAGCACGAAGGTCACGAACGCCACACCGAAGAAGCAGATGAACTGGTAGATCGCCTGCTGCTGCTGCGGGTTCTTGCTGTTGAGCAGGAACAAGGACCGGGCCCAGGACGGCGGGCGGAGCACCTCACCGATGGTGCGGCCGTTGTCGCCGCCCGTCGTGGTCGAGATGCCCCACTCGTCGATCTTGAGCAGGATCGGGAAGGTGTAGGCCAAGGCGATGGTGATCAGGGCCAGGTAGAGGCCTTGGATGCGCAACGCCGGCAGACCGATGAGCACGCCGAAGGCGAAGCAGATGACGATGACCACCGGCCACGTCATCCAGTAGTCCCACCGGTTGTCGTTGACGAGGATCATCGTGGTGTAGGCCCCGGCGCCGGCGAAGGCGATGTGGCCCAGGGACAGCAGCCCCGAGTAGCCGATGATCAGGTTGATCCCCAGGATGATCACGCCGAAGGCGATGGCCTGACCGAACTGGGACACCCGGAAGTTGGGCAGGGTGTAGGGGACGATGACGGCGAACAGGGCGAAGATGCCCCAGCCCACGAACTGGAAGGTGCGGTGCTGGGCCGACCCCTCCCGAGCGGTGATGAGGGCCCTGCCCCGGCCGGATCCTTGGACGGTTGCGGTCATACCCGTTCGATCCTTTTCGTCCCGTAGAGGCCTGCAGGCTTGAACAACAGCACCACGAGGATCACCACGAAGGCGATCACCAGGGCGTAGTTGGACTTCATCCACTGGAGCCCGGGGATCTGCTGTGCATAACCCACCAGCAGGCTCTGGATCATCGCCACGATGAAGGCACCGATGACGGCGCCACCGATCGAGTCGAGGCCACCGAGCGTGGCCGCTGCGAAGGCGAAGATGACCAACTTGGCCATGAACGCCGGCTCGAGGTTCGTCTGGCGGGCCACGAGCGTGCCACCCAGGGTGCCGAAGGCCGCGGCGAGCGCCCAGCCGAACATCAGCGTCGGGCCGACCTTCACGCCCACCAGGCGGGAGGACTCGGTGTTCGACGACACGGCCCGGAAGGCCAGGCCGACCTTCGTCCGGTTCAGGATGAGGTACAGGACCCCGAGCATGACGAACATCGTCACCAGGGTGCCGACCGTCTCATAGCGGAGCCGGGCACCTCCGATGCTGATGAAGTCCGTGGGCTTGGCCGGGAACGGACTCGGGAACCGGTGGAACTCCAGCCCCCACTTCCAACCGGCTATGGCCTCGAGTATCAACGAGAGTCCCAGGGTGATGAGCACCACGGGGAGGTGGTTGGTGGGATCGAAGGGCCTGATGAGGACCCGTTCGATCACCGCACCACCGGCGGCGGTGAGCAACATCGCGGCAAAGATGGCCCCCCAGATGGGGAAGCCCTGCTGCGTGGCCAACATCCAGGTCAGGTAGGTGCCGAACATGGCCATGTTGGCCTGGGCGAAGTTGATCAGGGTGGTGGCCTTGAAGATCAAGACCAGGGCGATCGCCACCACCGCGTAGGCGGCCCCGTTGTTGAGGCCGTCGAAGACCCTCTGCAAGAAAAGCTGCACGTGTTTCTCCCTAGGCCCCGAGGTACGCCTCGCGCACGGCGTCGTTCGTGCGCAACTCTTCTGCCGAGCCGCTCAACTCGATCCGCCCGGACTCGATGACGTAGCCCCGGGATGCGATGTTGAGCGCCAGGTTGGCGTTCTGCTCGACGATCAGCATCGTCGTGCCCGTCTCCTTGTTGATCTCGCTGAACCGTCGGAAAAGGTCTTCGATGATGAGCGGGGCGAGACCGAGGGACGGCTCGTCGAGGAACAGCAGGGTCGGACGGCCCATCATGGCCCGGGCCACGGCGAGCATCTGCTGCTCGCCACCGGACAGCGACCCCGCCACCTGGGTCCGGCGTTCCTTGAGCCGGGGGAACGCCTCGAACCAGCGCTCGAGGTCCTCGTCCACGACCTTGCGGTCCTTGCGGACGTAGGCGCCGAGGTTGAGGTTGTCCATGACGCTGAGCTCGGGGAACGTGCCCCGGCCCTGGGGGACGTGGGCCACGCCGAGGCGGACGATGTCCGCCGTGTCGCGGCCACGGATCTCCTGGCCCCGGAGCTTGACGGAGCCCCCGGTGGACACCATGCCGCAGAGGGCCCGGAGCGTCGTGGTCTTGCCGGCGCCGTTGGCACCGAGGATGACGACGACCTCGCCCTCGTTGACGTTGAAGTTGATCCCCCGCAGCACCTGGATGGCGCCGTAGCGGGCGTCGAGGTTGGTGACCTCCAGCAGCTCGGTCATGCCGCTTCGGCTCCGAGGTAGGCCTCGATCACGTCGGGGTTGTTCTTGACCTGTTCCGGGTTGCCCTCGGCGATCTTCTGGCCGAAGTTCAGGACCACGATGTGCTCGGAGATGCCCATCACCATCTGCATGTGGTGCTCGACGAGCAGGACCGACAGCTTGTAGCGGTCCCGCAGCCGGCGGATGGTGTCGGCGAGCTCGTCCACCTCGGAGTGGGTGAGACCCGACGCGGGCTCGTCCAACATGAGCAGGCGAGGTCCGCCCACCAGTGCCCGGGCCAGCTCGATGCGCTTGAGCGTGCCGAAGGGCAGGCCGGTGGCCGGCTTGAACGCGTGCTCCTGCAGATCGAGCTCCTCGAGCGCCTCCCATGCCCGCCAGCGGAGGTCCTTCTCCTCCTTGCCCGTCCCGATTCGCAGCATGGCCGACACGAAGTTGGCCTTGGTGCGGCAGTGGTCCCCCACCATCACGTTCTCGAGCACGGTCAGACCCGGCCACAGGGCCAGGTTCTGGAAGGTGCGGAAGACGCCGACTGAGGCGATCTTGTGCGGCGACAAGGCGAGAAGGTCCTTGCCGTCGTAGGTGATCGTGCCCTCGGTTGGGTCGTAGATCCGGCTGACCACGTTGAACATGGTCGTCTTGCCGGCGCCGTTCGGCCCGATCAACCCGCAGATCTGTCCTTCGGCAATGTCGAAGGTCAGCTGGTTGAGGGCTACGATCCCGCCGAAGCGCACGGAGATGTCATGTACTTCGAGCAGTGCCACGCTCCCCAGAACCCCCTCGCCTCTCCCTGGAACCGGGCGACGCGTGCCGCTCCGGGTTCGCTGTGGGCCGTCTCGGTGTGACGGCCGCCACAGCAACGAGGCACACGGTATGCGGCGTAGCGACACGCTGTCAACGTGGTGGCAGACTGTCAACAAGATCTGCCCCCGACGGAGGTCACCCGCCGGCCCCGCAGCACCTCGCTACCCCCCGGTAGGGTGCGCCGCCATGAGCATCCTCGGCACCCGCGTCCTGCGGCGCGAAGACTCCGCCCTGCTCACCGGCGGTGGTGGTTATGTAGACAACCTGCACCCCGATGGCGTCGTCCACGTCACCTACGTGACGGCCACGGTGGCCCACGCCCGCATCGCCTCCATCGACACCAGCGAGGCCCTGGCCGCCCCGGGCGTGCTGGGGGTGTTCCTGGCCGATGACCTGCTCCCCTTCGGGCTGGAGTGGCAGCCCGCACCCAACCCCGCCTTCAACAAGGCCATGCGCCGCCCCTACCTGGCCCGTGACGAGGTCCGCTTCGTGGGCGAGCCCGTGGTCGCCATCGTCACCGAGCACCCCTACCAGGGTGAGGACGCCGCTGACCTGGTCATCGTGGACTACGAGACCCTTCCCCCCGTGGTCGACCCCGAGGCCTCGGCCGCCGATGACGGCGTGCTGGCCTACCCCGGTTCCGAGACGAACCTGGTGCTGGCCCTGCGCACCAAGGGCGACCCCGCCGACTTCTCCGGCTGCGAGGTGGTCGTCTCCACCCGACTGGTCAACCAGCGCCTGGCTGCGGCCCCCATCGAGGGGCGCACCGCCCTGTGCAACTGGGTCGACGGCCCGGGCAGCCGCCTGGTGCAGTGGGCCTCGTGCCAGGGATCGCACCCGGTGCGCGACGCCCTGGCCAAGGCCTACGGCCTCGAGGCCGACCAGGTCCGCGTCGTCACCGCCGACGTCGGTGGCAGCTTCGGTGCCAAGCAGGGCACCTACGCCGAGGAGATGGTGCTGGGGGCGCTGTCGGCGCTGGTCGGCCGGCCCGTGCGCTGGACCGAGACCCGATCCGCGAACATGGTGGGCCTGGGCCACGGTCGGGCCCAGGTGCAGCACGTGACCATCGGCGGCTCCCGCGACGGCGAGGTCACCCACTACCACCTCGACGTCATCCAGGACAGCGGCGCCTACCCGTCCATGGGGGCGGTCCTGCCCGCCATGACCCGGACCATGCTGACGGGCGTCTACGACATCCCCCAGGCGTCGTTCACCTCCAAGTCGGTGGCCACCAACACCACCCCCGTCGTGTCCTACCGGGGCGCGGGGCGGCCCGAGGCCACCGCCGCAATCGAGCGGGCCATCGACATGTTCGCCGCCGAGGTGGGGCTGGACCCGGCCTACGTGCGCCGCCGCAACCTCCTGCCCCCCTTCGACGAGCCCATCCGCACCGTGGTGGGCACGCCCTACGACTCCGGCGACTACCACAAGGCCCTCGACCTGGCCCTCGAGTCCGCCGGCTACGCCGAACTGCGGGCCGACCAGCAGCGTCGGCGCGCCGCGGGCGACAAGGTGGCCGTGGGCATCGGCCTGTGCGTCTACGTCGAGATCACCGCCTACGGCGGCGGCGGCGAGTACGGCTCGGTCGACCTGCGCCCCGACGGCACCCTGTGGGTGCGGACGGGGTCGTCACCGTTCGGGCAGGGCCACTACACGTCGTGGGCCATGCTCGTGTCCGAGCGCACCGGGGTGCCCATGGACCGCATCGAGGTCTTCCACGGCGACACCGACGTGGTGCCCGAGGGCGGCAACACCAGTGGCTCACGGTCGCTGCAGATCGCCGGCGCGGCGGTCAACGACGCCTCCCTCCGTCTGGTGGAGCACGCCCGGGCCCGGGCTGCGGACCTGCTCGAGGCCAGCTTCGACGACATCGTGTTCGACGAGGGCCGCTTCCACGTCGCCGGCGTGCCCAGCCGCTCGGTGAGCTGGGAGATCCTGGCCGAGGGCGTCGACGACGAGCCCCTCGGTGCCCTGTCCGAGTTCAAGGCCACCCAGGCCACGTTCCCCTTCGGCGCCCACGTGTGCGTCGTCGAGGTCGACCTCGAGACGGGCAAGGTGCGCATCGTTCGCCACATCGCCGTCGACGACGCCGGGGTGATCCTCAACCCCCTGCTGGTCGAGGGCCAGGTGCACGGCGGGCTGGCCCAGGGCGCGGCTCAGGCCCTGCAGGAGGAGTTCCGCTACGACGCCGACGGCAACCCGCTGACGGCGAACTTCCTCGACTACTACGTCATCTCCGCGGCGGACGTGCCCAGCTTCGAGCGCGTGGCCATGGAGACGCCCACCCCCATCAACCCCCTGGGGGCCAAGGGCATCGGCGAGTCGGGCACCATCGGCGCCACCCCGGCCGTGCAGAACGCCGTGGTCGACGCCCTGGCCCACCTCGGCGTGCGCCACGTGGACATGCCGTGCACGCCCGAGCGGGTGTGGCAGGCCATCCAGGAGGCCCGGGACTGACGCGCTGACGGGCGGGGGCCGGTCGCCGGGAAGGCGGGCGGCCCCCCATGCGTTGCGTCATGCAACTCACTAGTCTCGGCATCCACGCAGAGGAGCTGAACATGCGCAACGCAGTCATCGTCGACGCCGTCCGCACCGCCGGCGGCAAGCGGAACGGGAAGCTCTCGGGCTGGCACCCCGTGGACCTGGCGGCGGAGGCGCTCAAGGCGCTCCAGGAGCGCAACGACCTCGACCCCTCCCTGGTCGAGGACGTCATCACCGGGTCGGTGATGCAGGTCGGCGCCCAGGCCGTCAACGTGGGCCGCAACGCCGTGCTCGCCGCGGGCTGGCCCGAAGAGGTGCCGGCCACCACCATCGACCGCCAGTGCGGGTCGTCCCAGCAGGCCGCGGCCTTCGCCGCCCAGGGCGTGATGGCCGGGGCCTACGACGTCGTCGTGGCCGCGGGCATCGAGGTCATGTCCCTCGTGCCCATGGGCGCCTCGGTGGGCAACGGTGAGTTCGGCCTGCCCTTCGGCCCCGCCGTGGGCCGCCGCTACGAGGACCGGGGGGGCCTGGTGCCCCAGGGCATCTCGGCCGAGCTCATCGCCGACAAGTGGGGCATCAGCCGCGACGAGCTCGACGCCTTCTCGCTGCGCTCCCAGCAGTTCGCGGCCCGGGCCCGTGACGAGGGGCGCTTCGACCGCGAGATCATCCCCGTCCGTGAGCTGCGCCGGGACAAGGAGTCGGGCCGCACCATCGACACCGGCCAACTCGTCACCGCGGACGAGGGCATCCGCGACACCTCCCTCGAGGTCCTGGCCGGGCTCAAGCCCGCCTTCCTCCCCGGGGGCAAGGTCACCGCCGGCAACTCGTCGCAGATCACCGACGGCGCCTCGGCCGTGCTCATCATGAGCGAGGAGCGGGCCGTCCAGCTCGGCTACACCCCGCGGGCCCGCTTCCACGCCTTCTCCGTGGCCGGCGTGGACCCCGTCTTCATGCTCACTGGCCCCATCCCCGCCACCGAGAAGGTGCTGGCCCGCGGCGGCCTGCGCATCGAGGACATGGACCTGGTGGAGGTCAACGAGGCCTTCGCCTCGGTCGTGCTCGCCTGGGAGCGTGAGCTGCACCCCGACATGAGCAGGGTCAACGTCAACGGCGGCGCCATCGCCCTGGGCCACCCCCTGGGGTCCTCGGGCACCAAGCTGCTGGCCACCCTGCTCAACGAGCTCGAGCGCACCGGTGGTCGGTACGGCCTACAGACCATGTGCGAAGGTGGCGGCATGGCCAACGCCACCATCATCGAACGTCTCGGCTGACCCGTGAAGCGAGCCCTGCCCGTCGTGTTGGTGCTGTTCGGGGTGCTGCTGATCGCCCTCGGCCAACCCTGGCTGCGGGTGACCGTGGCCCTCGGGGTCTGCTACGTCCTCCTGCGCATCGGCGTGGCCGTCATCGGCAGCTTCGCCCGACCCGTGCCTGCCGCTCCCCCGCCGGGAGAGCTGCGCAAGGTGCGCATCCGCTTCCGCTGCTCCATCTGCGGGACCGAGGTGCGCATGGTGTCGGCCAACGACGAGGTCCCCGAACCCCCCCGCCACTGCATGGAGGACATGGAGTTCGTGGCCCCGGTCATGGAGTGATGCTGACCGTCAGGGGATGACGGCGATCGGGGCGGACCGAGGTCCGGCTGCGCCGGCGGCCGGACCTTCGTTCATCCACAGGCTGTGGATGGATCTGTGGGGAATGACGTCGGTGTAACTCGTCGGACACCCGGCTACGCCCGACAGTTCACCCCATCGTCACCCCGCCGCCACCCTCAGCGCCACTGGGTGGCCACCATGATCCCACTGAGGATCAGGCCCAGCCCGCCGACGATGTACCAGTTGCTGGGGGCACCCGGCAGCAGCACGCTCATGTAGTTGATGACGATCATGAGCACACCTGCCCCGAGCAGGGTGAACATGATCCCGGGGATGAGCCGTCCGCTCTGGCTCATCTTCAGGCGGGCGGGGGCCGGAGGGGTGTAGCGGGTGCTCGCCGCAGGGCGGGCCCGATCGCTGTCGCTCGTCGACCGGGTGCTGGTCGACCGGGCGGCGACGGAGCCCGCCTTGGGGGTGACGCGGCCGGTCGTCGTCTGCCCGCCCGGCACCTTGCGCTTCACAGGCTTGGCCATGGCCGTGGAGGCTACCGGCAGAGCCGCCCAGGTGGGTCACACCTCGTGCGCGCGCCCCGATGACCACCGGCGGTGGTGGCCGGGCTCAGTTGCCGTCGGGGTTGGTCGTGCTCGTGGTCGTGCCCCGGGATGTAGTCGTCGTGGTCGACGGCGGCGCGGTGGTCGTCGTCGACGGCGCCACCCCCACCACCAGGCCGACCTGGCTGCCGGGGTCGACCTTCTGGCCCCCCTCGGGGGTCTGGTCGATCACGTTGCCCGCCCCCGACTCCCCCGGTTTCAGCTCGCGGGTGGTGGTGCGGGGCACGAGGCCGGCGTTGATCACCAACTGCTCGGCCGCGGACTGGCTGTTGTTGACGACGTCGGGGACGCTCACCTGCTGGGGGCCCGTCGACACCTGCAGCTGCACGCCGGCACCGGGGGCCACGGTTCCGGTGGGGATGGTGGCGATGACCTGGCCGGCGGCCACCGTGGGCGACGGTGCCTCCACCGTGGTGATGGAGTCCCGGTTCACACCCGCGTTGACCAGGGCTTCGGTGGCCACCTCGACGGTCTGGCCGGCCACGTTGGGCAGGGTGATCACGTCGGGGGCTGCCCCCACGGTCAGCGACACCGTGGTGTCCTTGGAACCCTGGGTGCCCGGCGCAGGGTTCTGGGCCAGCACGATGCCCTGCTTCTTGACGTCGGTCTCGCGCTGGCGCTGGACCTCGATGCGCTCGAAGCCGGCGGCCCGGAGCACGTTCTTGGCGTCCTCCTCCTTCTGGCCGACGAGGGAGGGCAGGGCGATGGCCTGGACCGAGGTGTTGACCTTGAGCTTGACCGCCGAGTCCTTCTTGACGTCGACGCCGGCCGCAGGGTCCTGGGCGAACACCACGTTGGCGGCCACGGTGGTGTTGGCCTCCACGGTCACCTCGGCCTGCAGGCCCGCCGCGGTCAGGGCGGCTTCGGCCTGCTGGCGGGTCTGGTTCACCACCGCGGGCACGGCCACGGTGGTGCCGCCGTCGTCGCTCTTGTCGGTCACCTCGCGGGCGAAGAGCACGAGCAGGGCCACCAGGGCGGCCAGGAGCAGCACGACCACGGCGATGAACACGCCGGTGTGCTTGCGGGGGGGCTCGTAGACGGGGGCGCCCTGGTAGACGGGGGCCACGACGCGGGTGGGATCGGCCCCGGGTTGGCGGGCCAGGGCCTGGGTCGAGGCGATCATGGCCGTGGCGTCGGCAGGTCCGGGCACGGGGCGGGCACCCACGGCGGCGACCGGGGGGGCGAGCACCGATTCGGCGGCCACGGGCTGCCCGGTGCGGAAGCGGCGCAGGTCGGCCCGCAGCTCCTCGGCCGTGGCGTAGCGGTTGGCCGGGTTCTTGGCCAGCAGCTTGAGGGTGATGGCCTCGAGGGGGACGGGGATCTGGGGCTCGATCTGGCGGGGCGGGGTGGGCGTCTTCTGGACGTGCTGGTAGGCGATGGCCACCGGGCTGTCACCCGAGAAGGGCGGCCGGCCCACGAGCATCTCGTAGAGCAGCACCCCCAGGGAGTACAGGTCGCTGCGGGGGTCCACGGGCAGGCCCTGGGCCTGTTCGGGCGAGAAGTACGTGGCCGTGCCCATGACCGAGCCGGTCTGGGTGAGGTTGTCGGTGTTGCCGCCGCCGATGGCCCGGGCGATGCCGAAGTCGGTCACCTTGACCTGGCCCTGGGTGGTGATCAACACGTTGCCGGGCTTGACGTCGCGGTGCACGACGCCGTTGCGATGGGCGAAGTACAGGGCCGAGGCGATGTCGGCGGCGATGTCGGCGGCCCGATCGGGGTGCAGGCGACCCTCGGCCCGCAGGATGTCGGCCAGGCTCCGGCCCCGGACGTACTCCATGACGATGAAGTAGGTGCCCTCGAAGGAGCCCCAGTCGTAGACGCCGACGATGTTCTGGTGGTTCAGGTTGGCCGCAGCCTGGGCCTCACGCCGGAAGCGCTCGACGAACGCGGGATCGGCGGCGAACTCCGAGAACAGCACCTTGACGGCGACCTGGCGGTCGAGGAGCTGGTCACGGGCCAGGAAGACCTCGGCCATGCCGCCACGGGCAATCCGGCTGTGCAGCTCGTAGCGGCCGTTGAGGACGACGGGTTCGCGATCGGCCATGTCAGCGTGACTCTAGTGAAGGCGCGCGGTCGGTCCCGGTCATCCGTGGTGCGCTCAGGCGTGGTGCGGTGGCCACAGCGGTCATCCCGCCAGCGCCTTCAGCACGGCGAGGACGTCGTGGGCCACGGGTACGGCGGCGCCGCCGCCCGTCAGCTCGCCCTGGCCGGGGTCGGCCTCGATGAGCACGGCGAAGGCGGCGATGGGAGGCTGGCCGGGGGGACCGGCGTAGCCCACCACCCAGGCGTTGGTCTCCTCGGCGTCTCCGGTGATCTCGGCCGTGCCCGTCTTGGCCCCGACGGTCCACCCGTCGAGGGCCAGGCCCTTGGCCGTGCCGTTGGCCACCACGCCCTCCATGGCCTGGCGCATGGTCTGGGCCGTGGCCGGGCTGACCGCGGTGCGCCACGTCTCGCGCTGGGGCTTCTCCAGCACCTTGCCGGCGGCGTCGCGCACCTCGGCCATGACCCGGGGCACGGGCACGGTGCCGTCGGTGCCCAGGGCTGCGGCCACCAACGACATCTCCAGGGGGGTGGCCTGCACGTCGTTCTGGCCGATCGAGGCCTGGGCCAGCTTGGCCGAGTCCTCGTAGACCGAGTTGGGCCCGCCAGGCCCGTCGAGCAGGGCGCCGAAGTCGGTGGGGAACAGCGAGGCCGCCGCCCCCGGTATGTCGAGGGGCGGGCGGGCGTTGAAGCCGAAATCGGCCGCCCCCTGCACCATCCACTCGGGCCCGATGGTGATGGCCCCCATCTCGGCGAAGGCGGTGTTGCAGGACACGGCCAGGATCCTGTCCAGCGTCCCCCCGCAGCTGGCGCCGCCGAAGTTGGGGATGGCCACACCGGCGCCGGGGGCCAGGTAGCCGTCCGAGTTCGGGTAGCTGGGGCTGGTGGGGGTCACCACCCCCTGGTCCACCCCGGTGGCCCCGGTGACCAGCTTGAAGGAGGACCCGGGGAAGAAGCGCTCGGCGTAGGTGCGGGCCAGCAGGGGCTCGGCCGGGTCGGCCAGCAGCTCCTGGCGCGCCGCGTTGGCGGCGCCGAGGTCATGGGTGGACAACCGGTTGGGGTCGTAGCTGGGCCACGACCACAGGGCCAGCAGACCGCCGCTGCGGGGGTCGATCACCACGACCGAGCCGTGGCGGTCGCCCAGGGCCTGACGGGCCGCGGCCTGCAGGTCGGCCCGCAGGCTGAGGGTGACGTCGGCGGTGCGGTCCCGCTCGATGAACAGGTCGGACAGCTTGGCGTAGGTCTGTCCCGGGGTCTGGCCCGACAGCAGGTCGTTGTAGCTGCGCTCGACGCCCTCGGCCCCGAACTCGTAGGACAGGTAGCCCACGGACTGGGCGAACAGCTCACCCTGTGGGTACTCACGCAACCGCTCGTAGTCGCTGTCGGGCGTGGGGATGGTGCGGGCCAGCACGACACCGTCGGCCGACAGCACCAGGCCCCGGGGACGGTCGAAGTCGCGTTCGATGTCGCGGAAGTTCTCCGGGTGGTGGTTCAGGTCGTCGGCCTGGAACACCTGGATCCGATTGAGCTGGGCGAACAGCAGCAGGTAGAGCACGACCATGGCCATGCCCAGGGCGGTGATCTTGCGGTTCACCCCGCCGTCTCCCGATCGTCGCTCACGCGACCGCCCCGGCCCGCTCACCCTCGCGTCGGCGGGTGCGACGGGCCGACTCGTCCGAGATGCGCACCAGCAGGGCCAGCAGCACGTAGTTGGCCACCAGGGAGGAGCCGCCGAAGGACACGAAGGGCAGGGTCACCCCGGTCAGGGGCACGACGCGGATGACGCCACCGATGATGAGGAAGGCCTGCAGGCCGATGAGGGCGGACAGGCCCGCGGCCAGCAGCTTGTCGAAGAGGACCTCGGTGCGCAGGGCGATGCGCAGCCCACTGCCCACCAGCAGCAGGAAGGCGGCGAGGATGGCCACCCCGCCCAGCAGGCCCAGCTCCTCGGCGATGACGGCGAAGATGAAGTCGGTCTCCCGGGCGGGGATGCGCCCCGGCTCCCCCAGGCCCGGACCCGTGCCCGTGATGCCCCCTGCGGCCAGGGCGAAGGCCGTCTCCACCAGCTGGTAGCCCGTGCCCTTGGCGTAGGTCCACGGGTCGATCCAGATGGTGACCCGGTCACGGACGTGGCCGAAGAGCTGGTAGGCGATGGTGGCGCCCCCGGCGAACAGGGCCAGGCTGAGGACGAGGTAGGCGTTCCGTTCGGTGGCGATCCACACGAGCACCACGAACAGGGCGAAGAAGAGCAGGGACGAGCCCAGGTCCTTCTCGGTCACCATGACCAGCACCGACATGCCCCAGGCCAGCAGCAACGGGCCCAGGTGGCGGGGGTCGGGCACGCTGAGGGGGCCGATGCGGCGTGATGCCGTGGCCAGCAGTTCGCGCCGTTCCACCAGGTAGGAGGCGAGGAACAGGGCCAGGGCCAGCTTGGCGGGCTCGCCGGGCTGGAAGTTGATGGGCCCGATCGACACCCAGATGCGGGCGCCGTTGACCTCGTAGCCGACACCCGGCACCAGGGGCAGCAGGAGCAGGCCGATGCCGATGAGGCCGAAGGTGTAACGGTAGCGCTCGAGGTCGCGCAGGCGCCGGACAACGATCAGGGTGCCGATGAAGGCGGTGACCCCCACCGCGGTCCACACCGCCTGCAGGGCGGCCAGGCTCTCGTTGCTGCGGGCGATGAACACGTAGCCCAGGCCGTTGAGCAGGCCGGCCAGGGGCAGGAGCAACCCGTCGGCCTCCGGAGCCAGGCGGCGCACGGCCAGGTGGGCCACGAGGAGCAGGCCCAACACGATGCCCAGGAAGGGCACCAGGTTGGCGGGCAGGGAGGCGCTGCGACCCAGGCTGGCCAGGGCGTAGACCCCGGCGGTGACGAGCGCCCCCAGCACGAGCAGGCCGAGCTCGGTGGTGCGGCGGACGGGCCCCATTCAGCCCGCCTCACAGGCGTCGACGACGGGTGCCGGGGCGGTCGGCGTGGTCGTCGTGGGAGCGGGGGTGGCCTCGGTCGGCGGACTGCCGGGCAGCGTGGTCGCTGTCCCGGGCAGGGTCGTCGGCGCCCCGGGCACGGTGGTCGGGGTGCCCGGTGAGCGGGCGGCCAGGTCGGCCCGCATGCGGTCGACGACGGCGCGGGCCTCGTCCAGGCTGGTCGTGGACAGCTGGGACACGACGATGTCGCAGTCCGCCGCCGGCAGGTCGACCACGGGCACGTCGGAGCGCTCCGCAACGGTGGGGTCGAACCACAGCACACCGCCGGGTCGTCCCTGGTAGATGACGACGGAGCCGGCGTCGGCCCCCACGAACCAGGTGCGGGTGACGTACCAGCCCACGGCGAGCACGCCCAGGGCCACCACGGTGACGATGGCCAGCAGGAAGATCATGACCCGCAGGGTGAAGCGCCGGGGCCGGCCGGTGGGCGGGGGTCCCGGTGGCGCGGCGACGACGCCCGAGCCGGGCACGCCCCGCGGCGGGCGCAGTCGGGCGTCGGGCGTCGGGGCTTCGGCGTTGCGGTCCCGGCGCTCGGCCACGGCGATGGGCAGGGCCGTGGTGCGGGCGGTGGGCGACGGCCCGGCGGCTCCGCGGGCTCCAGGGGTGCCGGGAACGTCGGCGAACCGACCGAGTGAGCCGGCCATGGTGGTCTGCAGCACGGGGTCCACCGGCCCGTCGACCACGTCGAACACGGCACAGGTGATGTTGTCGCGCCCGCCCGAGGCGTTGGCCGTGGCCACCAGCTGGCGGGCGGCCTCCTGGGGATCGGCCCAGCGGCGCAGCTCGGCGGCGATGCGGGGCCCGTCGACCTCGCCGAAGAGGCCGTCGGAGCACACCAGGTAGCGGTCACCGGGGCGGGCGTCGAACTCCCAGCTGTCCACCACCACCTCGGCGTCGATGCCCAGGGCCCGGGTGAGGATGTTGCGTTGGGGGTGGTGCTCGGCGTCGCCGGGGGCGATGCGACCGTCGTCGACCATCATCTGCACCAGGCTGTGGTCCACGGTGAGCTGCTCGAGCGAACCGTGGCGGTCGAGGCGGTAGGCCCGACTGTCGCCGACGTTCACCACCACCAGGTGCTCGTCGCGGCCCTCCTCGGTGCCGGGGCCCTCGACCAGGGCCACGGCGCACAGGGTCGTGCCCATGCCCCGCAGATCGGCGTCCTGTTGGGCCTGGGCGTACACCGAACGGTTGGCGGCCTCGACCGCGGCCACCAGGTCGGCGGCGGAGCCGTAGGGGTGGCCGGCATCGAGGGCGCGCAGGGCCTGGGCCGAGGCCACGGCGCCGCCGCGGTGACCGCCCATGCCGTCGGCCACGGCGAACAGGAAGGCCGAGACCAGGGCGCCGTCCTCGTTGGCCGAACGCACCTGGCCGACGTCGGTGGCCACCCCGCCGGCCAGAGCGGTCACGCCAGCTCCATGACGGTGGAACCGATCTGTAGGCGGTCCCCCGGACAGATCAGCATGGGCCCGGCCACCTTGGTCCGGTTGAGGTAGGTGCCGTTCGTCGAGCCCAGGTCCTCGACGAAGATGGACCCGTCCCTGGTGAAGACGCGCGCGTGCATCTGGGACACGTAGGTGTCGTCCAGGGTCACCTGGCAGCCCGCGGCGCGGCCCACGGTGAGCTCGTCGGCCAGGGGGTAGGTCTGGCCCTGCTGGTCGTCGGGCGACACCACCACGAGCACGGGGCCGCCCTTGGACGCCTTGCGGGCCTTGGCCGTGGCCTTGGCCACCTTCTTGCGATCCGGTTCTGCGGCGTCGTCAGGGACACGGGCCGCACGGAGACGGGGTCCGTTCACCTCGACCCACACGGCTCGGATGACCCGGAGGAAGAAGAGGTAGAGCAGTGCCAGCAGGCACAGCTTGAGGATCGTGAGCAGTTGCTCGGGCACAACGCGTGGAGACTACGCCGCTCAGGACGCGTCGAAGTGCAGGGTCGTGGCACCCACGGTGATCTGGTCACCGTCGCGCAGGGGTCGTTCGCCGATGCGGGCGCCGTTGACCTTGGTGCCGTTGGTGGAGCCGAGGTCGACGATGACGAAGCCCTCCCCGGCGGGGCGGATCTCGGCGTGGTGGCGGCTGACGTTGGCGTCGTTCAGCTGCACGCCGCAGTCGGGCAGGCGGCCGATGGTGGTCGTCCCCTCTCCGAGCACGACCCGACGGCCGCCGGCCAGGACCAGACTTCCCGCCCCCACGCCGCCGTCGCCCTGACGCAGGCGGGCATCGATCTGGAAGGTGCCTTCCCGGCGCCCCTCCTCGGGCACGAGCTCGACGCGCAGGGGACCCATGAACCGGTAGCCCTCGTCGCGGGCGTGGTCACGGGCGGTGTCGCACAGCTCGGCCACCAGGGCGTCGCCGATGTCGGCGAAGTTGTCGGCGTCCTCGGGGGCGAGGCGGATGGTGAACTGGTTGGGAGCGACCGGGGAGCCCGAGACCCCGATGGTCTTGGCCGTGTCCATCTCCCGGGCCATGCGCCGGCCCAGCTCGACCGGGCGGATGCCCGACTTGAACGTCCGGGCGAAAACGCCGTCGACGAGCTTCTCCAGGCGACGCTCGAAGGCTCGTAGGACCACGGACCCACGATAGTTCGACACCCGCTCGGCATCGCGGTCGCCTTCCGGCCCGCGTTGCGCTACGGTTCTCTGGCTGTTCGGGACGGGATCCGTCCTCCCCGAGGCCACCGAGCGCGAGTGGCGGAATTGGCAGACGCGCAGGCTTCAGGTGCCTGTGTCCGTAAGGATGTGGGGGTTCAAGTCCCCCCTCGCGCACAGCTCGGTCCCCCGGCCAGCGGCTCAGCCGCACCGGGGAGGGGGCCAGCGGCACTGGCCTGGATCACCCCGTCCCGCTCGATGATGGCGGCAACCCTGGTCCGCCCGGTCATGCGGGAGGGTAGGTGGCGTGGTCGGCGGGTAGCCCAGTGCCGATGACGAACTCCAGCGACACCACACCCGAGCGCGACCCGGCCGAGATCGAGATCACCGACAACTCCAGCGGTGCCGCTCCTGACCTCGGCCTCGTAGAGCAGGCCGAGAAGGACGCGGCCGAGCTCGAGGCCGAGGCCGAGGCGAAGGGCTGACCGGCCACAGCAGCCAGTCGCCCGCCTTCTCCGTCCTACCATCCAGGCGGTGCGACGGATGGGCATCGACGAGCGCCGGGCCCGGCTGGGTCGACGCCACCACCTGGCCCCCGGCCACGCCGGACGCGACGTGGTCGAGGTGGCCGGTGACCTGGTCGGCCTGCACGCCACCACGGCGTCGACGGTGTTCCTGTCCGCCGCCGCCCGCCGGCACGAGAGCCGCGACGCCACGGTGGCCGACCTCGAGGCCGCCCTGTACGAGGATCGCACCCTGGTGCGTCTCCTGGGCATGCGCCGCACCGTCTTCGTCGTCCCCCGGGACCTGGCCAGCGTGGTCCAGGGGGCCTGCGGCCGGGCCCTCGTGCCCGTCCAGCGCAAGCGGCTGGTGGCCGACCTGGCCAGCGCCGGCATCGAGCCCGACCCCGCCGCCTGGTTGGACCGCGTCGAGGCCGAAACCCTGGCTGCCCTGCGGGCCCGGGGTGAGGCCACGGCCGTGCAGCTGGGCACCGACGTGCCCGATCTGAAGACGACGTGGGGCGGGGGCAGCGGCAAGGTCTACGACCGACCCCAGGCCATCACCTCCCGGGTCATGCTGCTGCTGGCCGCCGAGGGCCTGGCCGTGCGGGGCCGCCCCCTGGGCACGTGGTCCAGCCTCCAGTACCGCTGGGCCCCCATGGACCGCTGGCTGGAGGGCGGGCTGCCCGAACCGGAGCCGGCCACCGCCCGGGCCGAGCTCATCCGCCGCTGGCTGGGGCGCTACGGGCCGGCCACGGTGGCCGACGTGCGCTGGTGGACGGGCCTGAACCTGGGGCAGGTCAGGGCCGCGCTGGCCAGCCTGGACATCGTCGAGGTCGACCTCGATGGGGAGACGGGCCTGGTCCTGGCCGGTGACGACGAGCCCGTAACCGCCCCGGATCCCTGGGTGGCCCTGCTGCCCGGTCTCGACCCCACGGCCATGGGCTGGACGGGGCGGGACTGGTACCTGGGCGCCCACAAGGCCGCCCTGTTCGACACCAACGGCAACATCGGGCCCTCGGTGTGGTCCGACGGGCGCATCGTCGGCGGCTGGGCCCAGCGCAAGGACGGCGAGGTCGTCGTCCGCCTCCTCGAGGACGTCGGCGCCGACGTCACCGCGGCCGTGGACGCCGAGGCGGCCACGCTCGGCGCCTGGCTCGGCGACCAGCGTGTCATCCCCTCCTTCCGCACCCCCCTCGAGCGGGAACTGTCGGCCTGACCGTCGCTTCGGCGGCTCACCGCCGTACTAGACCCGCAGGGCGCGGATGAGGCCGTCGGGGTCGTCGACGGACACCCGCAGGTCGCTGACCCGCACGGCGGCGCCGAGGACCGAACCCAGGCCCGGGGGGTCGAGGTCGATGCGGACGACGCCGTGGGACGAGCCGTTGACCAGCCACCGGCCCCTCCAGCCGTGCACCCCCCACGCCCGCACCGGGCGGTCGTCGGGGCCCACCGAGCGCACCGACGTCAACGGCACGTGGAGGCGGAACCCCCAGCCCATGCGCACGTGGAAATCGTCGGCCCCCACGTCGACCCAGCTGTTGCGGGCGGACAGGCCGATGACGCCCATGGCCCGGCCCACGCCGCTGAAGCTGATGGGGAAGCGCACGGGGGTGGTCGGCACGCCGGCTACTCCAGCAGCTCGGCCACGGCCAGGTCGGCGATCTGGTCGGCGTCGTAGCCCAGGACCCCGTTGAGGACCTCCCACACGTGCTCGCCGATGGTGGGCCCACCATGGGCGGGACCGCCGGGGGTGGCCGACAGCCGGTAGCGCGAGCCCTCCACCGTGGTCGTGCCCTGGGCGCCGTGGGCCACCTCGACGAAGTGGCCCCGGTGCACGAGCTGGGGGTCGGTGGTGCAGCCCTCGCTGTCGTTGACCCGGTGGGCGGCGATGCCCCGGGCCTGCAGGGCGTCCTCGATCTCACCGAGCTCACGGCCCGCCGTCCACCCTGCGACCACCCCGTCGAGCTCGCGGCGCCGGGCCCGACGACCGGCGGCATCCAACCCGGCCAGGTCGGTGCGGCCCACCAGGTCGCACAGGGCCACCCACTGGTCGTCGTCGGTGCAGGCCACGGCCACCCAGCGCTCGGTGCCCAGGGCCGGGTACACGCCGTGGGGGGCGAAGGTGGGGTCGTCGTTGCCGTCGCGCTGAGCCGTGCGCCCGTTGACCCACTCGTCGAGCAGGGCCGGGGCCAGGAACTGCAGGGCGGCTTCGCCCTGGGCCAGGTCGATGTACTGGCCCTGGCCGGTCACCCGGCGGTGCTCGAGGGCGGCCAGCACGCAGGGCAGGTAGAGCTTGGGGGCCACGTAGTCGGTGTAGGCCCCGAAGGGACCGCACGGCGAGCGGTCGGTCCAGCCGGCCAGGTTGAAGAAGCCCGAGATGGCCGAGGCCATGGTGCCGTAGCCGGCCAAGGGTGCGTAGGGCCCGGTCTGGCCCATCAGGCACGTCGAGCCCATGATCAGGTCGGGCTTCAGTTGGCGCAACGACTCGTAGTCCAGCCCCCAGCCCTTCATGGCCCGGGGGGAGAACGACTCGAGCACCAGGTCGGCCCACTGCACCAGGTCGAGGATCACCTCGCGGGCCCCGGGCTTGCCCAGGTCGAGGGCCAGGCCGAGCTTGCCGGCGTTCATGTTGTTGAACAGGCCCGAGTCGTCGACCCCCTGGCCGTCGCCGCGGAAGGGGGTCAGGGTGCGAGCCGTGTCCACCCGGTTGCCGGACTCGACCCGCACCACGGTGGCGCCGTAGTCGGCCAGCACCCGGCTCACCGCGGGTCCGGCCATGACCCACTGCAGGTCGAGCACCTTGAGCCCGTCGAAGGGCGCCAGGCGCACGGTGGCCGGCTCGGTCACCGTCACCGCCGGGCGCCGGGGGGCCTCAGCCAGGACGGCCTCGGTGTCCGCCCCCAGGGCCGCGCCCGCAGGCAGGGGGGTGAGCGGGGTGGCCGACAGCTTGGCCAGGGGCCCGGGGTAGCGCACCAGGCGGCTGCCCTGGTCGACGTCCTCCCAGAAGTCACGGAACTCGAGCTGGGGGCTGTCGACGACGTCGCGGGTGGTGGTGCACGGGGCGATGAGCAGGCGGCGGTCGAAGGCGCCCTGCAGCAGCTCGGCCTTGGTCTTGCTGAGGAAGAACGGGTCCAGCGCCCGCTTGACCCGTTCGTACTCCTCGGGCGGCTCCCCACCGGTGAACAGCAGGGTGCCGTAGTTGATCCAGTCCTTGTCCCTGGTGGCCTCGTCGACGAAGCCCTCCTCGCACGCCCAGGTCATGAGGTTGCGGGTGAAGGGGCCGATGGCGGCGCCGAACAGCAGGGTGACGGACACGTAGCCGTCCTTGCACGGCCACATGAGCTGGAAGTTGAACGGTCCGACCTTGGTGCCCCCGGCCACCCGGGTCAGCGGCGTGGCCTGCAGGTCGTGGGCCAGCACCGTGGACTGGGTGGCCTGGGTGACGCTCTGCTGGGCGGAGACGTCGACGTGCTGGCCCAGGCCGCTGCGCTGGCGCTCGTGCAGGGCGATGAGGGCGGCGCCGGCGGCGTCGGCTGCGGCGTGCAGGTAGGCCTGGGGGGCGGTGCAGCGCAGCGGGGGGCGGTCCTCGTCGCCGGTCAACCACTCGGGTCCACCGGCGGCCATGATGGTCAGGTCCGATGCCGCCCAGCCGGCCTTGGGGCCGTCGCTGCCGAAGGGCGAGATGGACACGTACACCAGGGCGGGGTTGAGGGCGGCCAGCTCGTCGTGACCCAGGCCCAGGGCGTCGAGCACGCCGGGGCCCGACGACTCGACGAGCACGTCGGCCCCCGCAGCCAGGCGGCGCAGGTGGTCACGACCCCCGTCGCTGTCGAGGTCGAGGACGACGGACCGCTTGCCCCGGCTGTAGGCCCAGTGGCGCAGCGAGCGCTCGGGCCCTTCCTCGTCGCCGGCGAAGGGACCGAGGCGCCGCGACGAGCTGCCGCCGGGAGGTTCGATGGCGATGACCTCGGCACCCAGGCTGGCCAGGACGTAGCTGCAGAGCTGGCCCCGCTCGTCCGTCAGATCGAGCACCCGGTAGGACGACAACATGAACCCGCACACTCCCTGTCGCAACGGAGACAGGGATGGTAGCGGCGTGCTGTGGGTCACACCCCAAGGCGGTGGTTGAGCGTCCGCACGACACCATCGGTCGTCGTCACCCGCACGGTGAGCAGGTGGGACCCCGGGATGAGCACGGTGGGGTCGAAGAGCACGGCGCTGCCGTCGGCCGCCGTGCTGGCCAGGTCGAAGGGGGTGGCCAGCTCCCGCCTGTAGGGGGTGGACCCGGCCGTGGGGTCGTCGAGGAAGAACTCGGCCAGGACAACCCCGGCATCGGGCCGCAGGAAGATGGCCACGGGCCCGGTCAACGTCGCCGTGCCCTCGAGAGCGACGGCGTCGCCGCGATCGCTCCGGGTGGACAGGAGCAGGGTGGGCGAGCCGACCACCGGGGTGACCTCGACGGTGACGGTGCTGCGCAGCACGGCGCCGTCGATGCCGGCCACCAGCACGTCGAAGGTGTCGAAGCCCGACATGCCCACGCCGGGCACGTAGCGCACCACCGGGGCCCCGGGGGTCGGCCCGTCGACCACGGCGCTGACCCCGAACAGGGGGGCGGTCGTCGACAGGACCTGGACGGGTCCGCCGTCGGGGTCCTCGACCAGGGCGGTCACGTCGACATCGCCGCGGCCTCCACCGGCCACGCTCAGCCGTCCGGGGGCGATGGACAGCGGCGCCCGGTCGGGCACGTCCACGTCGACGTCCACGGTGCCGGTGACCGCGTTGTTGCCATCGCTGACCACGTAGGTGAAGCGGTCGGATCCCCGGTGGCCGGGGGTGGGCACGTAGCGCACCCGACCGGCATCGAGGGACGTGGTGCCGTGGGCGGCCGCAGTCACGGCGAGCACCCGCAGGTCGTCCCCGTCGACGTCCACGTCGTTGGCCAGCACGTCCACCTCCGTGGCCCCGGCCGCGGTGATGGCGGCCACGTCGTCGCCGGCCGTGGGCGGGTCGTCGACGGGGCGCAGGACGACAGCGACTGAGGCGTCCACGCAGCGGGCACCCACGCAGAGCTGGTACCCGACGCCATCGTCGCCGTGGGCGTCGACGGACGGTGTGTACGTCAGCCACCCCTGGTCGTCGAGGCTGGCCCGGCCCAAGCGGGGCAGATCGGTCAACCGGACGGTGATGGGGTCGAGGGAGGGACCTTCGGGCAACAGGCGCAGCCGCGTCGGTCCCGCGTCCTCGGCCAGGTCCAGGCGCAGGGTGGTGGGCACCGGCATCGAGCTCAGCAACGTCGTGGCCGTGGTCGGGGGCAGCTCGGGCACGACGGCGGCCATGGTCGTCGTGGGAGATGGGGCGGTCGGGGCCCCAGCCGTGACCGTGGTCGGCGGGACCGGGGCCGGGGGCGGCACCGTGGTCACCGGGGCGGTCGTCACCGGCGGCGTCGTGGTCGACGGGGCCACGGTGCTGGCCGGTGCGGCCGGAGGCTGCGTGGGGGGAGGGGGCATGGCCATGCGCCCCGCCGATGCCGTCGTGGGCGGCGGGGTGGCCGCCAGCAGGGAGGGGTCGGGGTCGTCGAGGTGGACCAGACCCGCCATCACCAGGGCGCCCAACGCCGCCCCCAGGCCCAGGGGGCGGGCCACCTCGCGCACCGGTCGGGGCCAGTGGCTCAGGGCCAGGCCCACCGGCGCCAGCACCGCGGCCACCCCGCCCGTGCGCCAGGCCGCCGGTTCGATGCCGGCGTTGAGCATGGCCCGGACCACGGCGGGGTCGAAGTGGGATCCGGCGCAGCGCACCAGCTCGGCGCGGGCCTCGGTGAAGCTGCGCGACGCCTGGTAGCTGCGCACCGAGGTCATGACGTCGAAGGCATCGGCCACGGCCACGATGCGTGCCCCCAGGCAGATGTCGGAGCCGGCCAGGCCCGCCGGGTAACCGGTGCCGTCCCAGCGCTCGTGGTGCTGGCGACACACGGCGGCGAAACCCCCCAGGAACGGCGCCAGGGGGGCGACGATGCGGTCGCCTTCGACGGGGTGGGCCCGGACCAGGTCCCACTCGGTGTCGTCGAGGCGGCCCTCCTTGTTGAGCACCGAGCCGGGGACCCCCAACTTGCCGGCATCGTGGAGCAGGGCGGCCCACGACAGTTGGGTGCGTTCGGTCGCCGTGAGGCCGAGCTCGGCACCGATCAGGTCGGCGTAGGCCCGGACCCGCTCGGCGTGGCCCCGGGTCTTGGGGTCGTGCACGGTCAGGCGGGCCACCACGGCCAGCAGGTCCATGGCCACCTCGGCCGGAGGGTCGGCCACCCCGGGGTCGGCCCGGGGCCGCGGCGCCTGGATGCGCCCGGGCCGCGCCGGGGTGGGCTGGCCGGCCAGGCGACGACGCAGGTGGTGGGCCCGGTTGGCCCGCAAGGCCACGGCGAACCGTGAGGGAGCCTGGTCGGGGAAGGTGAGCGACAACCGCAGCAGCGCGGTGAGGGGCAACAGCCCCCGCAACAGCCGGCGCACGGCCAGGTGGATGACAAGGGACGCCGCCACCAGCAGGGCGAAGCGGACCACGTTGGTCAGCGTGCCCGACGTCGGCGCGAAGGCGCCGTTCAACACCACGGTGCCGACCAGGGCGGCGAGCGGTGGGGTGATCGCCACCGTGGCGCCCAGGAGCCGCGCCGCGCCGGGCCGCTCGGTCCACGTCCTCGACGCCGTGGACCCCGCCGTCGCTGTCGTCGTCGCTGCCGTCGTTCCTGTGGAGCTGATGATGCCTGCCTCTCCGGGCGCGCCCTCCCCGGCACGTCCGTCCTGCGCCGTCGGCCCGTCCACCGACACCGCTGGCCCGTCTAGCCCCACAGGATGGCGGTCCCACCACTCGCAGTCCTCGAACAAGGGCCGCTGAACACCGTCTCTATTCACCATGCGGGTAGGACAGGCACCATGCGGGTAGGGCCGGGCCCGGAGACGGGTGGCGCAGTGGCTTGGCCGCGTCGCGGCTGTCACCATGGACCGATGATGCCCGTCACGCATCGGCGGCCCCCGGCGCCTCTCGTCCACCTGCCCACGGGTTCGGGCTGGCTGGCCGTGGTCGCCGCCGCCGCCCTGCTGGTGGTGCTGGCCGTGCTCCTGCCGCCGTCGCCGCCCACCCTGGGTGCGGTGAGCTTCGAGAACACCGGCGATCAGGCCGTGGTGCTCGGGGTGCGGGCCGTCGACGAGGGGGCCACCCTGGCTCTGGGACAGGTTCCCGCCCGGGGTGGGGCCACCTTCCACCAGGTCCTCGACCTCGGCGACGAGCTCATGGTCGTGCTGCGCTACGGCGGCGTCTCCGCCGGCGAGGTGCGCGTGCGGCGCGACGAGTTGGTGGACGGCTGGCGCATACCGGAAGCCATCAGCGCCCACTTCACCGCCCGCTGAGGTTCGCCAGGATTGGGGGAATCGTCGGCCGTCCCGGGACCCTCGGCCGACACCGTCTGCATACTGAGCCCATCAGCGACCGAGCAGGTAGGGCGGAGGATCAGGGCGTGACGGGTGAACCGGGTTCGGTGCGGCTGGACGGGTGGCGGACCGAGTGCTGGTGCGGGGCGGTGTTCGCCGGCGACCTGATCTGGCACTGCCTGCTGTGCGGCAACCACCCCGCCGAGGTCCACCACGGGTGCCCCGGTTGCGGGGCCAGCAAGGCCGTGGTCTCCACTGGCGGGCGGGCCGTGCCCGCCTTCATCCTCGTGCAATCGGGCGAGCGGCTCCTGCGCTACAAGCCCCTGGCCACGCTGACCGAGGACGAGCTCGACCTGCGGGAGTTCCGCGAGTTGGCCATGAGCTACGCCCACGCCGGCTGGGAAGCGGCCATGGCCGAGCTGCGGGTGATGGCCAACCCCGACCGGGACTGATCTCAGGCGCTGAGGCGGGCGGCCAGGTCGTCGATGCGCACCACGGTGCCGCCACCCCACAGCAGGCCGAGCTCGTTGGCCACGGCATCGCCGTCGTCGGCCACGGGGGCGAGACAGACGGACGTCATCCGGCGGGTGGTGCCCTTGCGGGCATCATCGTCAACACGTCGCTTCGACCAGAACATGACCGCTCCTCGGGGTGGTGTCTCGAGACAGGTATCGACGGGTCATCGCTGGCACTGTTGTCCCCATGTGGGGGAACGGGTGGTTTCACCCAGCCTGTCCCTCCCCCACCCCGTCCCGGCCATGACCGATGGACGGGAAACCTGCTCACAGCGCTGTGAGACCCCTAAAGGCGGGGCCACGTCCGACCGTCACCGTGCATTCGGAGCGCACCTGGCGGGGCGCCCCTTTGCGCAGGCGCAGCCGATGGACGGCAGCGGGACGGAGGCGGACGTGCGACGAGGTCATGGACCGGTGGGGGCCCGGCGACGGGCGGCGCGACTGGCCCACGAGGCGCTCGGCCTGAGCGGGGTCGTGGCCCTGCTCGAGGCCTGTGCCGCCCTGCCCGTGCCCCCGGCGGACGCCGGCCCCGCGTGCGCAGTGAGCTCAGCGCGTGCGCAGTGAGCTCAGCGCGTGGCCCAGGGCCCCGTGCATGACGAGCTCGTCGTCAACGGCGAGGAAGGCCACCCGGAGCTGGCCACCCGCCGGCGACGTCAGGACCGGGCCGGTCCCGTGCACGGCGCGGCGCACGGCCCCCTCGAGGGCGGCCCGCCCCCCGCTGTCGAGGTCGGCGGCCAGCCCCCCGAGGACCAGGGTGTCGAGATCGAAGCACGAGGTCAGCACGGCACCGGCGTGCGCGGCCCGACCCAGCAACCGCTCCAACGTCACCGCCACCCCGTCGTCCACGGCGACCACGGCGCGTCGTCGGCCGCAGGGTGCCGACCCGGCGCGGGGGCCGGGGGCACCGCCATCGGGACGGGCAGGCGGCCGTCGACCGGTGCCGGGATCGGCCCCTCCGATCACCACGCGGCCCTGGGCCACGACGGCTGCGGTGAGCTCGGGACCGACGTCGAGCAACGCCACCCTGTCCGACGGCCCGGCCAGTCCCGGGCGGGCGGCGGCGGCCAGTGCGCCGGCCACGACGGGTTCGAGCTCACGCACCTCGACCCCCAGCCGGGCAGCCAGGGCGGGTACGCCCGAAGAGGCGCCGCGTCGGGGGCGCCGGTCGACGACGACGACGCCCCGCAGGCCCCCCAGATCGACCACGGCACGGCCGGGACCGGTGGCCTGCCCCCCTACGGCATCGCGGGCATCTCGGGCATCGCCGGCCAGGGCCCGCCACGCACGGACCAGGTCGCCGCTGTCGGCGCCACCCCGATCGGTTCGTTCCACGCCATCGGTTCGTTCCACGCCATCGGTTCGTTCCACGCCATCGGTTCGTTCCACGCCATCGGTTCGTTCCACG
>JBBSLP010000075.1:0-28401 GCA_038255145.1 Acidimicrobiales bacterium | reverse complement strand
GTGAACACGGCCGGTCTAGGAGCGGGAGCGGTAGCTGGCCCGGGTGCCCGACGCGTCCTTGTTCAGGCGCTTGGACAGGTGCAGGCCCTCGAGCACGAACTCGACGGCCGAGGCCACCATGGCCGGGGACTCGTCGCCCTCGGTCAGGGCCTGTACGGGGCCCCGCAGGGCGTCGACCTGGGACACGGTGCGCACGAAGCCGGTGGCGGGCACGTCCTCGCCGGCATCGACGACCAGGCCCGACTCGAAGGCGTCGACGATGCCCCGGAAGGCCTCGCCCTGCACCTTGGCCTTGAACACGGTGAGCACGGCACCGCGCAGGAGCTGGTCGATGATCTGGGCGTCACGCCCGTCCTCGAGGGTCTCGATCTCGACCTTGCCCGCGGTCGACGCCACCAGGGCATCGAGGTCGCTCACCCGGGGCACCACCTCGGACTCGCCGTGGCCCAGGGCCCGGCGGGCGGCGTTGGCGATCAGGGTCTCCTGGTTGGACACCGACAGGCGCACCGACACACCGGAGCGCTGGTTGATGTTGCCCGACGCCCGGGCCAGGTGGGTGATGGTGGCCACGATCTCGCTCATGAACTTGGGCACCCGCACGCTGATGCCCTCGGCCGCGAAGGGGGTGGCCTCCTGGTCGACGATGGCCATCTCGATGTCGATCGTCGGCGGGTAGTGGGTGCGGATCTGGGCCCCGAAGCGGTCCTTGAGCGGGGTGATCATGCGACCGCGGTTGGTGTAGTCCTCGGGGTTGGCCGAGGCCACGAGCATGAGGTCGATGGGCAGGCGGATCTTGTAGCCCCGCACCTGCACGTCGCGCTCCTCGAGCACGTTGAGCAGGCCCACCTGGATGCGCTCGGCCAGGTCGGGCAGCTCGTTCATGGCGAAGATGCCCCGGTTGGTGCGGGGCACCAGGCCGTAGTGCAGGGTCAGCTCGTCGCTGAGGTAGCGGCCCTCGGCCACCTTGATGGGGTCGACCTCGCCGATGAGGTCGGCGATGGAGGTGTCCGGCGTGGCCAGCTTCTCGCCGAAGCGCTCGTCACGGTGCACCCAGTCGATGCGGGTCTCCTCGCCGTGGGTGGCGAGCAGGTCACGGGCGTACTTGGAGATGGGAGCATAGGGGTCGTCGTTGATCTCGGAACCGGCGACCACCGGCATCCACTCGTCGAGCAGACCGACGAGCTGGCGGATGAGGCGGGTCTTGGCCTGGCCCCGCTCGCCCAGGAACACGACGTCGTGGCCGGCCAACAGGGCGTTCTCGAGTTGGGGGATCACGGTGTCCTCGTAACCCATGACCCCGGGGAAGAGCGGCTCACCGGCCCGGATCTTGGCCAGGGCGTTGCGCCGCAGCTCTTCCTTGACGGTGCGGGAGGCCCATCCGGACTCCCGCAGCTGACCGAGCGTGGCGGGGCGCGACGACATGCGCCCAACGTAGTGCCGCCCATCCCGCCATGCCGCCGTCGAGGCTGCGGGCCCGCTGTCCCGACGCCCCCGGCCACCTGTCAGGGTTGCCGTCGACCGATCGTTCGGCACGGTCTACGGCCCTGGTCGCAGTACCTTCGGAGCCGTAGCTCCATGGTTCGCTTCACCGGAGCCTTGGGGGTAGCGTCCCGCTCCGACGGTCACATCCGTGACCGTCGTCGCCGCTCGACACAGCGTTCCTCACGGGGAGTCAGCGTTGGCCACAACCACACCGGTCAAGCGCCAGGCGGGCGGGCCCATCTTCGCCCGACCCAAGCGGCGGCTGCCGTTCCCGCTCGGCCTCTACCAGACGGCCATCGGCAAGAAGTGGGTCATGGCCATCACGGGCATCATGCTCATGGGCTACGTGCTGACCCACATGATCGGGAACCTCCACATCTACGAGGGTCCCGAGCAGATCAACGCCTACGGCGAGGCCCTGCGCGACCTCGGTGGGCACCTGCTGCCCCGCACGTTCGCCCTGTGGCTGCTGCGCATCGGCCTGACCACCGCCTTCGTGTTGCACATCCACGCTGCCGTGGCTCTGACGCGGATGAACCACAAGGCCCGGCCGACCAAGTACGCCGGCGGCCGCAGCTACGCGGCGGCCAACTTCGCCTCGCGGTCCATGCGCTGGACCGGCGTGATCATCCTGCTCTACCTGTTCTTCCACCTGGCCGACCTGACCTGGGGCTGGTGGCTGGGCGGGGACTACATCCGCGGTGACGTCTACAACAACGTCGTCCGCAGCCTGAGCTCGATCCCCGTGGCCCTCATCTACATCGTGGCCAACGTGGCCCTGTCGGTGCACCTGTACCACGGCGCCTGGAGCCTCTTCCAGAGCCTGGGCTGGAACAACCCCAAGTTCAACTCGGCCCGACGGGGCTTCGCCACCGGCTTCGCCCTGTTGATCCTCGTGGGCAACCTCTCGTTCCCCATCCTCGCGGTCACCGGGTTCATCAACCAGGACCACCGCACCACCGAGTGCCACGGCGGCAGCGAAGCCTGCCTCGGCGACGGCAACTGAGCATGAACGGCAACTGAGAATGTCCGCGACCAGCACAGCAGGAGCAGCGGTGAGCACCTCCTACGGCATGCTCGACGGCAAGGTCCCCGCCGGGCCCATCGACGAGAAGTGGACGAGCCACAAGTTCAACCTCAAGCTCGTCAACCCGAACAACAAGCGCCGCTTCGACATCATCGTGGTCGGCACCGGCCTCGGTGGCGCCGCCGCCGCCGCCTCCCTGGGTGAGCTGGGCTACAAGGTCAAGTGCATCACCTTCCACGATTCCCCCCGACGGGCGCACTCCATCGCCGCCCAGGGCGGGATCAACGCCGCGAAGAACTACAAGAACGACGGCGACTCGATCTACCGCCTCTTCTACGACACGGTGAAGGGCGGCGACTTCCGCTCCCGTGAGGGCAACGTGTACCGGCTGGCCGAGGTGTCCGTGGACATCATCGACCAGTGCACGGCCCAGGGCGTGCCCTTCGCCCGCGAATACGGCGGCATGCTCGACAACCGCTCCTTCGGTGGGGCCCAGGTCAGCCGCACCTTCTACGCCCGGGGCCAGACCGGCCAGCAGCTGCTGCTGGGCGCCTACCAGGCCCTCATGCGCCAGGTCGACGCCGGGAACGTCGAGCTCGTCACCCGCACCGAGATGCTCGACCTCGTGGTCAAGGACGGTCGCACCGCCGGCATCGTGGCCCGGGACCTGATGACGGGCGAGGTCACCAACCACTCGGCCCACGCCGTGGTGCTGGCCTCGGGTGGCTACGGGAACGTCTTCTTCCTGTCCACCAACGCCATGCTCTCCAACGCCACCGCGGCGTGGCGGGCCCACCGACGTGGCGCCCTGTTCGCCAACCCCTGCTTCACCCAGATCCACCCCACGTGCATCCCGGCCTCGGACGAGTTCCAGTCCAAGCTGACCCTGATGTCCGAGTCGTTGCGCAACGACGGCCGCATCTGGGTGCCCAAGAACCCCGCCGAGACCCGACCGGCCCACGAGCTGCCCGAGGACGAGCGCGACTACTTCCTCGAGCGTCGCTACCCGGCCTTCGGCAACCTGGTGCCCCGTGACGTGGCCTCCCGCAACGCCAAGACCCAGGTCGACGAGGGCCGTGGCGTCGGTCCGCTGAAGAACGGCGTGTACCTCGACTTCGCCGAGTCGATCGGGCGCCTCGGTGGCAGCCTCATCGGTGAGCGCTACGGGAACCTCTTCGAGATGTACGAGCGCATCACCGACGACGACCCGTACAAGACCCCCATGCGCATCTACCCCGCCGTGCACTACACGATGGGTGGGCTGTGGGTCGACTACAACCTCAGCTCCAACGTGCCCGGGCTGTACGTGCTGGGCGAGGCCAACTTCTCCGACCACGGCGCCAACCGCCTGGGGGCCTCGGCCCTCATGCAGGGCCTGGCCGACGGCTACTTCGTCATCCCTTACACCATCGGTGACTACCTGGCCGGCCTGCTGGGCCAGAAGCCGTTGTCCACCGACGACCCCGCCTTCAAGGCCATCAACGCCGACGTGTCCGAGCGCAACGCCCGCCTGTTGGGCAACAAGGGCACCAAGTCGGTCGACTCCCTGCACCGCGAGCTCGGCCACATCATGTGGGACAAGTGCGGCATGGCTCGCAACGAGGCCGGCCTCACCGCCGCCATCAGCGAGATCGCCGACCTGAAGCAGGAGTTCTGGAGCCAGGTCAAGGTGCCCGGCGGCAACGGTGTGTTCAACCGTGAGCTCGAGAAGGCCGGCCGGGTGGCCGACTTCATCGAGCTCGGCGAGTTGATGTGCCGTGATGCGCTGCACCGCGAAGAGTCCTGCGGCGGCCACTTCCGTGAGGAGTCCCAGACCGAGGACGGCGAGGCCCTGCGCGACGACGATCGCTTCGCCTACGTCGCCGCCTGGGAGTTCGAGGGCGAAGGCGCCCCCGAGAAGATGCACCGGGAAGAGCTGGTGTTCGAGTATGTGAAGCTGACCCAGCGGTCCTACAAGTGACGCGGTCGTACGAAGCGACCGGGTTGTCCAGGAGCGCGGCCCAGATGAGGGAGCTCGGTTCGTGAGCGGCACCAACGGCAGCACCATGCGCATCACGCTGAAGGTCTGGCGTCAGGAAGGCCCCCGCACCGCCGGCGGCTTCGAGACCCACGACGTCACCGGCGTGTCCCCCGACATGTCCTTCCTCGAGATGCTCGATGTCGTCAACGAGGGCCTGATCCACAACGACAAGGTGCCGATCACCTTCGACCACGACTGCCGTGAGGGCATCTGCGGTAGCTGCGGCATGGTCATCAACGGCATGGCCCACGGCCCCGAGCGGGCCACGGCCACGTGCCAGCTCCACATGCGCAAGTTCAACGACGGCGACACCGTCATCGTCGAGCCCTTCCGGGCCGCGGCCTTCCCCATCATCAAGGACCTGGCCGTCGACCGGTCCCCCCTCGATCGCATCATCGAGGCCGGCGGCTACATCTCCGTCGACACCGGTGCGGCCCAGGACGCCAACTCCATCCCCATCCCCAAGCCCGTGGCCGATGGGGCCATGGACGCCGCCGCCTGCATCGGCTGCGGCGCGTGTGTGGCCGCCTGCCCCAACTCGGCCGGCCAGCTGTTCACGTCGGCAAAGCTCAACCACCTCAACCTGCTGCCCCAGGGCCAGGCCGAGCGCTGGGCCCGCACCGAGTCCATGGTCGAGACCATGGAGTCGTTCTTCGGCTCGTGCACCAACCACGGCGAGTGCGAGGCGGCATGCCCGAAGTCGATCTCCATCGACTTCATCGCCTTCATGAACCGCGACTACGTCAAGTCCAAGCGGAAGAACCGAGAGCTGCTCTCCCAGGGCTGACCAGCACGGGATCCAGCGCCGAGCCCCGGTAGGGTGCCCGGCGGCCCGTCCGGGCCCGCGCCCCAAGACGTCTCCGCCCGTGGAACACCTGCGGCGGTGACGCGTCGAGCTCCGGGGAGGCTCCGATGGTTCGTCGATCGTCGCGACGTCCCCTGGCCCACGGTGGCCGCACCCGTCGCATCCCGGGACGGCCCGTGCCCGCCATCCGTCGGGACCGGGGCACCCCGAGGCGTCGGACCCGGGCCCGCCAGGCCGTCCGCCGCTTCCGGGCCCGCCGGGCCGACACCGTGCAGAGCCTGGTGGCCCTGGCCCTGAACTCGTTCACCAGCCTGGTGGCGGGCATGGTGTTGGCCGGCATCACCGGCACCCTCGAACAGCTCCCCGGCCTGCTCGTGCTCGTCCCCGCGGCCATCGGTTTGCGGGGCAACGTGTTCTCGGCCCTGGGCAACCGGCTGTCCACGTCCATCCACGTGGGCACCTTCCGCTTCTCGGGGCGCCCCGACTCCCAGCTCATGCAGAACGTGGCCGCCGCGCTGGTCCTGACCACGGGCATGTCCCTGCTGCTGGCCGTGGTGGCCCGGGTCCTGGCCGTGGCCCTGGCCGTGCCCGGGGCGGCGTCGCTGACCGACCTGGCCCTGGTCTCGGTGCTGGGTGGCACCCTGGCCTCCCTGGTCGTGCTGGGAGCCACGTTGCTGTTGGCCTTCGGCGCCGTGCACTACGAGTGGGACCTCGACAACCTGGTGGCCCCGGTGGTGTCGACCCTGGGCGACGTGCTCACCCTGCCCGCCCTGTGGCTGGCCGCCCAGCTGGTGGGGGTGCCCGTGGTGACCCCGGTGCTGAGCTGGCTGCTCGTCGTGCTCACCGTGGGCGCGGTGGCCGTGGCCTGGCGCAGCCGGCTCATGCTCCTGCGCCAGATCCTGCGCCAGTCCGTGCCCGTGCTCACCGCCGCCGCCCTGTTGTCCACCCTGGCCGGCCTGACCCTGCAGCAACAGCTGGACACCTTCCTGAGCTACAAGGCGCTCTTCCTGCTCGAGCTGGCCTTCGTGTCCTCCCTGGGAGCCCTGGGCGGCATCTTCTCGTCCCGCTTGGCCACCGCCTTCCAGTTGGGCACCATCGACCCCGTGGGCCTGCCCGGACGGGCCGCCCGCCTGGCCGCCCTCGGGGTGTTGGGCATGGCCCTGCCCGTCATGCTGTTCAACGCCGTGGGCGCCCAGATCTTCGCCGAGGTGTTCGGCCAGACGTCGCCCGGCCTGCTGTCCATGGTGGGGCTGTCCATGGTGGCCGGCCTCGTCGTCATGGTCTTCGTGGCCGCCGTGGCCTACTACGGCACCCTGGCCGCCTACCGCCTGGGGCTCGACCCCGACACCTACGGGGTGCCCATCGTGACGTCCTCGGTCGACTTCGGCGGGGCTCTGGTGTTCGTGGTCACCGCCGTCTCACTGGGCATCGTCGTCAAGTAGGTTCGCCCAGCCCGAAGCCCCGTCGCGGGCCCGGACCAACAGGCGGCGGGCCAACAGCCCGAGGGGACGGCCGAGGCGGGCGATGGATGCGCCGACGACCTGGTCGGGCACCCCGTCGCGCCAGCTGCGGGCGCCGCGGAACCGGGCCCCGGGCCGCAACGGAGGCATGCCCACCCCCCACACGTGGCTGCGCAGGCCGGTGCCGTCCTCGAGGTCGATGCGTTCGTCGCCCACCAGGACCTCGCCGAGGGCCCGGCCTCCCTGCGTGTAGCCCCCGGCCGTGGGCACGATCTCGGCGTCGGACTCCCACTCCAGGTCGTAGCCCAGGGCCACCCGCTCACCCCGGAAGTCGATCAGGGCGTCGTCGGGGTGGTCGAGGCGGATGGCGAAGGCCTCGAGCCCGTAGGACCAGTGCTCGAAGGGGGTCTCGCAGTTCTGATCGGCCCACACCCCGCTGCCCCGCAGCTCCATGCTGCGTTGGCGGCCGAGGGCGATGTCGGTGGCCAGCATGGCCACCGTGGGCTCGTCCTCGCGCACCACCGCCGCCCAGTACCAGGCCCGGCCCAGCACCGGCCAGCGCAGAAGGGTGGCGTGGCCACCGAAGCGGGCGTCCCGGGTGCAGAAGGCGAAGTCCCAGGCCTCGAACCAGTCGGGCCGGGCCTCGTGACGGTGCGCGAGCTCGTCACCGGGGTCCACGGCGCAGGACGGTACGGGGCAGGCGGGTAGGGTCGCCAGCCGGTGCTGACCTACCTGAGCCCCCCATGGGTCGAGGCCCTCGACGCCGCCCTCGCCGCGGTGACACCGCCGCCGGGCGTGCCCGATGTCGTCGTGCAGTTCGTGGTGACCGACCCGGCCGGCACGGCGGGCGCCAGCTACCACCTCGACCTGGCCCACGCCGGGGTGCACGCCCGGTACGGGGTCCACCCCACCCCCCAGGTCACCTTCACCCAATCCCGGGCCGATGCCGAGCTCGTCGCCCGGGGCCAGCGGTCGGCCCCGGCCGCGGTCCTTCGAGGTGACGTGGTGGTGCGGGGAGACGCCTCGGCCCTGGTGCCGTGGCGGCGGGTGCTGGCCGAGGGCGTGGGAGACGCCCTGCGGGAGCTCAACGCCCGCACCACGTTCGACCTAGCCTGAGCGCCGTGCCCGAGCTCCCCGAGGTGCAGGCCCACGCCGAACGCCTCACCGACGCCTTCGCCGGAGCCACCCTGGAGCGGTTCCTGCCCCTCAGCTTCGTCGCCCTGAAGACGGCGGTGCCCCGACCCGACGACGCTTACGGCGTGGCCCTCGACGAGATCGGCCGGCGGGGCAAGTACCTGCTGGCCCGCTTCGGTGGGCTCACCTTCGTCGTGCACCTCATGCAGGGCGGCCGCCTGCGCCTCGACGAGAAGCAATCGGCCAAGCCCCGCTTCGGCGTGGCCCGGTGGCGCTTCACCGACGGTCGGGCCTGGCTGTTGACCGAGGCCGGGACCGAGAAGCGGGCCGGGGTGTGGGTGGTGACGGGCGAGCCCCGGGACCAGGCCCCCCTCGACCACCTCGGCTCCGAGGCCGACAGCCTGGACGAGGCGACGCTGGGCCAGCTGCTGAAGGCCCACCCCATGCGCCTGCACGGCTGGTTGCGGGACCAGCGCATCCTGGCCGGCCTGGGGCGACGGTTGGCCAACGAGATCTGCTGGGAGGCCGAGCTGTCGCCCTTCGCGGCCACGGCCAAGCTGAAACCGCCGGAGGTGGCCCGCCTCCACGCGGCCATCGGCCGGGCCATCACCGACAGCCTCGAGGACGAGCGCACCAGGGACGAGATGGTGAAGAGCGCCGAGCGGGCCGGCCACGTGCACGGCCGGGCCGGCCAACCCTGCGCTCGCTGCGGTGAGCCCATCCGCGCCGTGGAGTACCGCTCCTACACGGTGGCCTACTGCTCCAAGTGCCAGACCGGGGGCCGGATCCTGGCCGACAACACCACCAGCCGCTTCCTGCGCTGAGCGGTCGGGGCGCTCCGGGCGCGACCGGGGCCGGCCGCCTGCCCGGCGACCGGCCCCGAACGGACCTCAGGTCAGATCACGCCGTCAGATGAGCCCGAGCTCGGCCACGGCGTCGCGCTCCTCGGCCAGCTCGGCCACCGAGGCTTCGATGCGGCCCCGGCTGAACTCGTCGAGTTCGAGGCCCTGGACGATCTCGTAGCGGCCGCCCGAGGTGGTGACCGGGAAGGACGAGATCAGCCCGTCGGCCACGCCGTAGGAGCCGTCCGAAGGGATGGCCATGGACACCCAGTCACCCTCGGGGGTGCCCAGGGCCCAGTCGCGCATGTGGTCGATCGCCGCGTTGGCCGCCGAGGCGGCGGAGGAGGCGCCCCGGGCCTCGATGATGGCGGCGCCGCGCTTCTGCACGGTGGGGATGAAGTCACCCTCCAGCCAGGCCTGGTCGGCGACGACCTCGGCCGCACCCTTGCCCCCCACCTTGGCGTGGAAGATGTTGGGGTACTGGGTGGCCGAGTGGTTGCCCCAGATGGTCATGTTGGTGATGTCGGCCACGGGGGTGCCCGTCTTGGCCGACAGCTGGGCGATGGCCCGGTTGTGGTCCAGCCGGGTCATGGCCGTGAAGTTCTCCCGGGGCAGGCCGGGGGCGTTGTTCATGGCGATCAGGCAGTTGGTGTTGGCCGGGTTGCCCACCACGAGGACCTTGACGTCCTTGCTGGCGTTGTCGGACAGGGCCTTGCCCTGCACGGTGAAGATGGCACCGTTGGCCGACAGCAGGTCGCCACGTTCCATGCCCGCGGTGCGGGGGCGGGAGCCCACCAGCAGGGCGTAGTCGGCATCGGCGAAGGCGACGTTGGCGTCGTCGGTCTGCACGATGCCCTGGAGCAGGGGGAAGGCGCAGTCGTCGAGCTCCATGCACACGCCCTTGAGGGCGCCCAGGGCCGGGGTGATCTCCAGCAGCTGGAGCTGGACGGGCTGATCCTCACCCAGCATCGCCCCCGAGGCGATGCGGAAGAGCAGCGAGTAGCCGATCTGACCAGCGGCACCGGTGACGGCGACACGAACGGGGGACTTCATCGGTGCTGCTCCTCGTCGACGGACTCTGCGAGCGGTGTGGGGAGAGGGGGAAACGGTGGGGAAGGGGGGAAACGGTGGGGAAGGGGGGAAACGGTGGGAACTGTAGGCCCCAGTCCCCCCGACCGACCAGCCTGGTCAGCCCGGCGGAGGGCCGCTGCGGCGCTCCTTGCGCCACATCAACTCGAGACCCGACCACGTGGCAACGACCGCGCACACCTCGACGTCGACCAGGCCCCGGGGCAGCGCCAGCACGTCGGGCCCGTCCGGGGCCACCACGCGCTGCCCGGCCTCAGCCCGAGCTTGCGGGCAGCGGGGTACCCGAGTAGCCGGAACTGGGCGTCCCCCCGGACATGGCGACCACCCCGGTGACCCTAGCCAGAGGACGGGCCTGCCGGCGGCCTCCAGGGCGAGTCGGGTGGCGGGTCTCGTGCGTCGTGGCTGCTGGCCACCGGCGCGGCGGTCGCCCGGTGGGTCCGTCCCCTGCCGAACGCATCCACCTGCACCAGCGGTCCGCGCATGCGTCCGGTTCGACTCCCGCATGGCCGGGCGAGCTGCGGCCTCCTGAACAGGGCCGAACCGCCAGAGCACGTGCGGGGGCCGGGAAACCACCGGGTCGAGGCCCTTCCCCAGCAACAGTAGGACCATCAGCCACGAGGCCCGTGTTCGACCACCCCGGCCTGACGCCGACAGACCCGCTCAGGCCATGCCCGCGCCGCGGGTGCCGCCCAGCCAGCTGTGGTGGAGGCCGGCGTAGGTCCCGCCGGCGGCGACGAGCTCGTCGTGGCCCCCGACCTCGACCAGGCGGCCAGCGGCGAAGACGAGGATCACCTCGGCGGCTTCGGCCACGGCCAGGCGGTGGGCGATGGTCACCGTGGTGCGCCCCTCCGACAGGCGGTCCAGGGCCCGGGCCAGGGAGCGCTCGGTCTCGGGGTCGACAGCCGAGGTGGCCTCGTCGAGCACCAGGAGACCGGGATCGGCCAGTTGGGCCCGGGCCAGGGCCACGAGCTGGCGCTCGCCCACCGACAGAGACTCACCCCGCTCCCCCACCGGGGTGTCGAGGCCCTGGGGCATGGTGGCCAGCCACGGCCCCAGACGGAGGGCGATGAAGGCATCGGTGACCTGCTCGGGCGAGGCGCCGGGCGCCCCCAGGGCGACGTTGGCTCCCACGGTGCCGTCGAAGAGGAACCCGTCCTGAGGCACCATGAGCACGGCCGAGCGCCGGCTGGCGGGGTCGACCCGGCGCAGGTCCTGGCCCCCGACCACGATGGCCCCCTCGGTGGGGTCGGCCAGACGGCACAGCAGCTTGGCGAACGTGGTCTTGCCCGAGCCGGTCTCCCCGACCACGGCCACGTGGGTGCCGGCGGCGATGTCGACGTCGACGCCGCGCAGCACCAGGGGACCAACGGCGTAGCGGAACGACACGTCGCGCGCCGCCACCGCCAGCGCGCCCGCGGGCAGGGTCACCCCGTCGGTCGGTTCCACAAGGTCCAGGGGCAGGTCGAGCACGTCGAGCACCTTGCGCCAGCCGGCGACGGCCACCTGGGTCTGGTCGAGGATCTCGCCCAGCTCGGCCACCGGGGACTGGAGCAGGGAGACGAGGAACAGGCAGGCGACGAGCTCACCCACCTCGAGGCCCCAGGAGCGCCCGGCGAAGGCGCCCACCGCGGCCACCGCGGCCAGGGCCACCGACCCGAACAGGTCGGTCACCGCCGCGGACAGGGCCACGAAGCGGGTGGCCCGCAGGTGGGCCTGGTACTGGTCGTCCACCGCGCTCCAGATGCGACCGCGGGCCCGGCCCTCGAGGCCGTAGGCCCGGATGGTGGCCGCTCCCATCACCGCCTCGGAGACCTCGCCCATGGTGCCACCCACGGCCTCGCGCACCTGGTCGTAGGCCCGCAGCTGGCGGCGCTGCACGGCCCGCAGGAACGGCACCATGACCACGGTCACCACGGCGGCGACGATGGCCAACTGCCACGAGAAGAAGGCCATGACCGCGAGCACGACCACGACGAGGACGGGATCGATGATCCACGCCACCGCCCCCCAGCCCAGGAAGCGCTCGATGGTCTCGACATCGCTGGTCACCCGGGCCAACCACACCCCCCGGCGGGCATCGGCGTGGGCAGCCAGGCTCAACCGGTGGATGTGCTCGAAAGCCTTCGTGCGCAGCTCGTAGAGCGTCTGCTGGGCGGCCCGGGCCAGACGGCGCTGGGTGATCCTGGTGACCAGGTAGACGGCGGCGATGACGGCCACGGCCACGGCGGTGGACCGGGCCACCGACGCCGCCGAGAAGCCACTGCGCACGCCCGAGTCGATGACCCGCTCGACGAGGATGGGCACGGCCACCTTGCCCGCAGCGGTGGCCATGGCCGCCAACACGGTGAGCCAGACGCCCTTGCGCAGCGCCGGCGATCCCCGCAGGGCCCGGCGCAGCACCGCCACGGCCTGGGCGGCGTCGATCTGCTCCTTGGTGCGCTCGTCGGGGGCGACGGCGGTCATCGCACCGACCCCGCCGGCGGTACCGCTCCCGTGGCCCTGGTGACCCCGTCCTCGGCCGTGCCCACGGGCCTCGGCGGCCTGGGCGCACCGGTCAGCTCGTCGTGCTCGTAGGCCCGGGCCAACGCCGCGTACGCGGGCAGCTCGAGCAGGTCCTGGTGGGGGCCCGACGCGGCGATCCGCCCCTCTTCCAGGAACACGACCCGGTCGGCCAGGCGGATGGTGGACAGGCGGTGGGCCACGACCACCAGGGTGGTGCCCCCCAGGGAGCCGGCCTCACGGGACAGCCCGGCCAGGATCTCGCCCTCGACCACGGGGTCCACGGCCGACGTGGCATCGTCGAGCACCAGCAGGCCCGGCCGCCGCAGCAGGGCCCGGGCCAGGGCCAGGCGCTGGCGCTGGCCGCCCGACAGCGTCACGCCGCGCTCACCGATGACCGTGTGCACCCCCCGGGGCAGGGCGGCGACGAAGCCGTCGGCCCGGGCCGTGCGCAGGGCGGCCCACAGCGCGTCCTCGTTCACCTGGTCGGCGCCGATCATCCTTGTCACGGTCGAACGGTGGCGGCGCCCGGCCCCGACCACGCCCAGGGAGACGTTGGCGACCACGCTGTCGTTGAACAGGAACGGCTCCTGCAGCACCAGCGCCACCCGGCGGTGCAGCTCGTCGGGGCGCAGGGCGGTCAACGCCACCCCGCCGACGGCGATCCGGCCCTCGTCGGGGTCCGACAGTCGCACCACCAGCTCGCACAGCGTGCTCTTGCCGCGTCCCGTCGCCCCGACCAGGGCCACGGTCTCGCCGGGGGCCACCTCGAGGTCCACCCCCCTCAGCACCTGGGTGGCGTCGCGGCGCACGACCACACCCTCGAGGCGCAACCCCAGGGCCCCCTCGGCCAGCGTGACCTGGCCATCACCCGTCGCGGGCAGGGGTGCACCCTTGGCCAGCGCCGCGTCCACACGATCGAGGGCGACCACGGCCACGGGCAGGGTCTGCAGCAGGTAGCCCAACATGCGCAGGGGGAAGCCCAGCAACCCGAGCAGGGTGACGGCCTGGACGAGCTCGCCCGTGGTCAGCGCCCCCTCCGAGATGCGCCATGCCCCTACGCCGACGGTGATCACCGCAGCCAGGCTGGGGAGCTGGTCGAGCAGGGGCTCGTAGGTGGCCCGCAGGTTGGCCACCTGCAGGCGGGATCGCAGCAGGCGTTGGGCGGCGGCATCGAAGCGGTCGCTCTCGGCGGCCTCACGGCCCAGCGTCTTGACCACCAGGGCACCGTCGAGGCTCTCGTGGGCCAACCCCGACAGGTCGCCCAGGCGGGCCTGGCCGGTGGCGGCGGGCTCCTCCACCGCTCGGGCGTAGCGTCGGTTGAGCCCGATGAGCACGGGGAACAGGCTGACGCCCACCACGGCGAGGATGGGGTCGACCAGGGCCAGGGTGACCACCACCCCCACCCCGAGCACGGGCACGGCGACGGACATGGGCAGGGGCCAGATGGCGTCCGCGGCCCGATCCACGTCGTTGTCGAGGGTGGCCAGCACCTCGCCGGTGGACCGCGACCGGGTCGAGGCCAGGTCGATGGCCAGGGCGTGGTCGGCCAGCTGGCGGCGCAGCGACACCTGTACCCGTCGAGCGGTGACGTTGCCGAAGAAGCGCCGCCCCACCACGCCCACGCTGCGCAGCAGGGCCACCCCGAGGACCACCCCGGTGGCGGCCAGGATGGTGCCCGTACCCACGTCCCCGGTCTCGAGGGCGGGGACCACGGCACGGTCGGTCATGCGGCCGATGACGACGGCGCCGCCAACGAGGGCGAGCGCGTAGACGGTGGCGGAGACGAGGGACAGGGCGAAGGGGCCCGGGTGCATCCTGGCGAAGCGCCACAGCAGGGCCACGGACCGCCGCGCCAGGCCGGGGGGTCGGGTGGAGGCGCGCATCGGCGTGTCACGGTACGCCCTGCCGACCCCCTAGCCAGGAGCCATTGGCCCCGCCAACCGCCTAGCCAGGAGCGGACACCGCGGCGAGACTTCTCGCCGTGCCCACACCGACACCTCTCGTCCCGACCACAGAGCTGCCCCGGGGCTTCCGGGCCCACGTCGCCAACGTGGGCATCAAGGACGACACCGACGACTTCGTCGTCATCGCCTCCGAGGTCCCCTGCACCTCGGCCGCGGTCTTCACCCGATCACGCTTCGCCGGGCCCAGCGTGCGCATCTCCCGCGAGCACGCGGCCCACGGGAACCTGCGGGCCGCCGTGGTCGTGTCGAAGAACGCCAACGTGGCCACAGGCGCCCGGGGGGAGGCCGACGCCCGCGAGCTGGCCGACGGCGTGGCCACGGCCCTGGGCATCGACGCCACCGAGGTGCTGGTCACGTCGACGGGGGTCATCGGCCGCACCTACCCCATGGACCGGGTCCGTGCCGGTCTGGCTGCCCTGAGCTGGCCCTTCGACGGCACCGACGCCCTGGCTGCGGCCCAGGGCATGATGACCACGGACACCCACCCCAAGGTGGCGGTGGCCACCATGGGCTCGGCCCGCGTCGTCGGGCTGGCCAAGGGCGTGGGCATGATCGAGCCCGACATGGCCACCATGTTGGCCTTCGTCCTCACCGACGCCGCCGTGGACGGGACCACCCTGGACGCCGCCTTCCGCCGGGTCGTGGACCGCACCTTCAACAGCCTCAGCGTCGACACCGACACGTCGACCTCGGACACCGCCGCGGTGCTGGCCAACGGGGTGGCGGGGCCGGTCGACGAGGCCGAGCTCGAGGCCGCCCTGGAGTCGGTGTGCCTGGACCTGACCCGTCAGCTGGCCCGCGACGGCGAAGGCGCCACCAAGCTGCTGGTCGTACACGTCGACGGGGCCCGTGACGACGACCAGGCCAAGCGGGTGGCCAAGGCCATCCTCAACTCCCCCCTGGTCAAGACGGCCGTGCACGGCGCCGATCCCAACTGGGGCCGGGTAGCCATGGCCGTGGGCAAGTGCTCGGACGACACCGACATCCTCGAAGACAGGGTGGTCATCCGCTTCGGTGGGCACGAGGTGTACCCCCGCCTGGTCGACGAGGCCGGCCTGCAGGCGCTGTCGGCCACCATGGCCGCCGAAGAGGTGCGCATCCACGTGTCCCTGGGCATCGCCGCAGGCACGGCCACGGTGTACGGGTGCGACCTCTCCGACGGTTACATCAGGATCAACGCCGACTACACGACCTGAGGATCACGCTGCGGCGCGACCCTTGGACGGTCAGACCCGCGTCCACGAGCTGATGTCGACGTCGTCGGGGACGGGGATGAACAGCGAGCGGCGGGGACCCTCGACGTCGCGGGAGATGTGGCCTTGGCCGGTGGTGTCCTCGGCCAGCAGGATGTCCCCGGGGCCGAGCCGGCGGATCTCACCGGTGCCCGACTCGAGCTCGACGGCCCCGGTCAGGTTGACGACGAACTGGCGCCGGGGGGCGACGTGGAAGTCGATGAACTGGTCGAGGCTGTTCTCCCGGAAGGCCACCCCGGTGGCCGTCACGAAGCGGGAGATGCTGCCGTAGGTCGCCTCGATCAGGGGCACCTCGAGATCCTCGAAGTGCGACTGGCCATCCTCGCCGGTGAACACCCTGGTGACACGCATGGCGGTCATCCTGCCCGCTGGCGCCGGCCCGTGACGGGCAAAGCGGCGCCGACGGGGCCGGTTGGGTTCGCGGCGGGATCAGAGCCGATCAGGCCCGGCGACCAGCCTGCTCGGCCAGCCACGACTCGATGAGCCAACCGGCGATGGACATGCCGCCCCGGGGGCAGGGGGGCAGGTCATCGGCCGTGTACCAACCGGCGTCGACGATCTCCTCCTCCTGCAGCACCAGCTCACCACCGGCGTAGCGGGCCCGGAAGCCGACCATGAGGGAGTTGGGGAAGGGCCAGGGCTGCGAACCGAAGTAGCGGATGTCGGAGATGTCCACCCCGACCTCCTCCTTGATCTCCCGGGCCACGCACTGCTCGAGGGACTCGCCGGGCTCCACGAAGCCGGCCAGGGTCGAGTAGAAGCGCCCGGGGAACTGCCGGCCGTGAGCCAGCAGCGCCTCCTCGTCGTTCTCCCCCCGGGTCACCAGGGTGATGGTGGCCGGGGACAGGCGGGGGTAGACCAGCAGGCCGCACTTGGGGCACTTGCGGGCCCGCTCGCCGGGAGCGGCGTCGGTAGCCGCGGAGCACCGCCCGCAGAAGCGGTGGGTGCGGTCCCAGACCACGATCTGGTCGGCCCGGCCGGCCAGGGTCCACAGCACCTCGGGCACCTGGCCGAACAACCCCCGTAGCGGCCGCCACTCGAAACCGGGCGGGAACTCGGCCTCCTCGGGGGTGTCCACCCCGAAGACCCATCGGTCGTCGAGGGAGCCGAGCACGTGCACCCCGCCGTCCCCGACGGGTGACCGCCCCCCTATGGGGATGCCGGGGCCGTCGTCGTCGACCAGGACCAGGACCTGCCCGGCGCGCACGCAGAACCAGTAGGCGTCGCCGGGATCCCCTTCAGGGGCACGCATGTGTGACTCGAACATCGTGCGCTAGTTGAGCACAGCCCGGGGCCGGGTGCTCCGGCCCCGGGCTGCATCAGCACCCGATCAGTTGGAAAGCCCAGCTGGACGCACCAGCGGGCCGGTCAGACAGGCTCAGCCGGTGACCACCGCCGACTCGGCGGCGGCGCTGTCGGGGGCCACGCCCCCGCCGCTGCGCTTGGAGAACACGATGGCGCCCAGCAGCACGGCCAGGCCCACCGCAGCGATGGCCAACCGGGCCGGGTCGTTGTCCTGCAGCTTGAGCACGGCGGGCAGGATCAGCAGGGACACCAGGTTCATGACCTTGATGAGCGGGTTGAGGCCCGGCCCGGCGGTGTCCTTGAAGGGGTCGCCGACGGTGTCACCGATGACGGCGGCCTTGTGGGCATCAGAGCCCTTGCCGCCCTCGTTGCCGTCCTCGATGAACTTCTTGGCGTTGTCCCACGCCCCACCGGCGTTGGACAGGTAGTTGGCCATGAGCTGACCGGTGAGGATGGCTGCGGCCAGGAAGGCGCCCAGGGGCAGGGCCCCCACACCGAAGCCGACGATGACGGGGGTGAGCACGGCGAGCAGGGCGGGGGTGGCCAGCTCCCGCAGCGATGCCGCCGTGCAGATGTCGATGACGGGGCCGTAGTCGGGGCGCTTGGTCCCGGCCATGATCATGCCGTCGGCGAACTGGCGCCGGACCTCGCCCACGACGACGCCGGCGGTGCGGCCCACGGCCCGGATGACCAGGGACGAGAAGAGGAACGCCACCGAGCCACCGATCAGCAGGCCGATGAACTGCTTGGGCTCGGCCACGTTGATCTGGATGACGTCGAACACGGTGCGTCCGGTGTAGGTGACCCCGTCGACCACGGCCTGGCCGGTGTCCTCGAGCTGGGCCAGCCCGGCGGTGCCCAGGACCTGGTTGCCGATGGTCTCGATGAAAGAGGCGAACAGAGCCACCGAGGCGATGACGGCCGAGCCGATGGCGAAGCCCTTGGTGACGGCCTTGGTCGTGTTGCCCACGGCGTCGAGCGACACCATGATCCGCTCGGGCTCACCGTGGAACTCGCCCGACATCTCGGCGATGCCCGCGGCGTTGTCGGCCACGGGACCGAAGGTGTCCTCGGCCACGACGATGCCGGTCGTGGCCAACATCCCCATGCCCACCAGGGCCACCAGGTACAGGGTGAACTGGATGTTCCCCGCTCCGAGGCCGATGGCGCCGGCAAGGGCGACGGCGATGGCGAGGATGGACCACACGGCGGACTCGAGGCCTGACCACGTGCCCGCCAGGACCACGGTGGCGGGGCCGGTGCGGGCCGCCTCGGCGATCTCCCGGACGGGGGCGGTCTCGGTCGAGGTGAAGTACTCGGTGATGCGCCCAGCCACCTGGGCCAGGATCACACCCACGACCACGGCGCCGAACATGCGCATGCCCACGTTGCTGATGGTGCCGCCGCCGGGGTTGCCCACGTACATCACGCTGAGGACGAGGATGCCCACCAGGGCCAGGCCCCCGGCCACGAGCAGGCCCCGGTTGATGGGGGCCAGGGCCGAGCGGTCCTTGTCCCGGGCCTTGACCGAGAAGACGCCGACGATCGAGGCGAGCACGCCGATGGCCTTGGCGGCCAGGGGGAACAGCGCACCGACCACCCAGAGGCCCTGGTCGTCGGGGAAGATCGAACGGAAGGCGGGGACGCCGAGGATGATGGCGGCCACCAGGGTGACCTCGTAGGACTCGAAGAGGTCCGCAGCCATGCCCGCGCAGTCGCCCACGTTGTCGCCCACGTTGTCGGCGATGGTGGCGGGGTTGCGGGGGTCGTCCTCGGGGATGCCGGCCTCGATCTTGCCCACCAGGTCGGCGCCCACGTCGGCCGCCTTGGTGAAGATGCCCCCGCCGACCCGCAGGAACAGGGCCAGGAGCGACCCACCGAAGCCGAAACCGACCAGCACGGCCGACGCCGTGTTCTGGAAGATCATCATGATCGTGGTGGCGCCGAGCAGGCCCAGCCCCACGGTGAACATGCCGGCGACGCCGCCGGTGCGGAAGGCGATCTGCAGGGCGTCGGGCATGGAACCCCGGTTGGCCGCCGCTGCCGTGCGCACGTTGCCCCGCGTGGCCAGGGTCATGCCGACGAAGCCGGTGAGCCCCGAGCACACGGCACCGAGGAGGAAGGCCAGGGTGCGGAAGATGCCCGACTCGGCGAAGCTCAGCACCTGCACCCCCTCGGCGTTGTCCACCGCGGCCGAGGTGAGGAACACCACGACGGCCACGGGGATCACGATCACCCCGATGGTGCGGAACTGGCGCCGCAGGTACGCGGCCGCGCCTTCCTGGATGGCTTTGGCGATCTCGATCATCGCCGGCGTGCCCTGCTCCGCCTTCAGCACGCCCTGCACGAGGATGAACCCCACGCCGAGGGCGAGAAGGGCGACCAGGGCCGACCCTATGAGTATGAACCATTCGCCGCCGGCGAGGTTGAAAGGCTGATAGCCGCCCTCGGCCAAGAGACCTGTCATGACCTGCTCCGATGCTTCGCTCGTCCAGATCGTGGACGTGAACGCGGGCACACTAGGTGGCTCACCCGATCAGCGTCCAGATGACGGTCAGGCACCGGCGATGGCGTCCCCGGGACGGGGCCCGTCGCCCACCAGCTTGTCCTGGAACCGGCGCATGCCCGACAGCCAGCGGTCCACGTCACCGGCCTTGCGGGTCAGGTAGGTGGCCACCTCGGGATGGGGCAGCACGTGGAAGCGCTCCTCCCGCAGGGCGTCGAGGACCACGTCAGCCACCTGGTCGGCCTCGAGCACCCCGTCGGCCGCGGCCGAGCGGAACTCGGCTCCCTGGGCCGACGCCGGCTCGCCGGGCTCGTCGAGCGTGGCAAGGATGTTGGTGCGCACAGCCTGGGGGCACAGCACCGAGACGCGGATGCCCTGGTGGTGGTGGGCGATGGACAGCCACTCGGACAGGGCCACGTCGGCGTGCTTGGTCACCGCGTAGATGACCGAGTCCATCTGGGTCATGAGCCCTGCGGCCGAGGCCGTGTTGAGCAGGTAGCCCTCGCCCCGGGCGATCATGGAGGGCAGCACAGCCCGGGCCGCGTAGACGTGGGCCATGACGTGGACCTGCCACATGCGCTCGAAGTCCTCGTTGGACAGCTCGAGTCCGCCACGCTTGCCGTAACCGGCGTTGGACACGAACAGGTCGATGGGACCCTGGGCCTCGAGCGTGCGCTCTACGAGGTCCTTGATGGCCGCCTCGTCGGACACGTCGAGCGACGCCGCCGTGGCCTTGTCCGGGCCGAGGTCAGCGGCCACCTTGGCCGCCCGGGCCTCGTCGCGATCGACCACGACCACATGACGTGCCCCCTCGGCTATGAACCGGCGGCACAGGGCCTCGCCGATGCCACTGCCGCCACCGGTCACGACCGCTACACGTCCCCCGAGCTCCATGGCCGCGGATGGTAGGCCAACCCAGCTGGCGACGCCCGTGGGCGCTCCGCCGGCCCGTCCGCAGGAGCCGATCAGCTCACGTGGTAGGGGATGGACGTCACCACGGTGTTGCGGCGGAACAGCAGTCGTCCCTTGAGGAGCAGGGCCGACTGGTTGTGCAGCAGGTGCTCCCACCAATGGGTGACCACGAACTCGGGGATGACCACGGTGACGATGTCGGTGGGTCGCAGCGTGGCGATCTCGTCGATGTAGCGCAGCACCGACCGGTTGAGGTCCCGGTAGGGCGAATAGAGGATCTCGAGGGGCACCTCGAGGCCGAAGTCGGACCACTGTGCCTGCATGCGCTCCTGCTCCTCCTCGTCCGAGGCGACGTGCAGGGCCACCAGGTTCCGGGGCCGGAGGGACTCGGCGTAGGCCAGGGCCGGCAGCACCCCCTTGTGCAGGTTGCCCACCAGCACGATGACGGTGTTGTTGATGTTGATGGCCTTGCGCTCGGACGGCTCGATCTTGAGCGCGTCGCCCAGCCGGGTGTAGTGCCGGCTGATGGCCTTGAGCAGGACCACGATGATGGGGATGAGGGCCACGGGGACCCACGCACCCTGGGTGAACTTGGACACCACCACGATGATGAGGACGATGAAGGTGGCCATCGAGCCCAGGGCGTTGACCACGGCGCCGAGCTGCCATCGGGGTTCCCGCTCCCGCATGTGGTGCAGCACCATGCCTCCCTGGGACAGGGTGAAGCTGGTGAACACGCCCACGGCGTACAGGGGGATGAGGTGGGTGGTGAGCCCGCCGAAGGCCACCAGCAGCAGGGCGGCGGTGACGGACAGGGCGAGGATGCCGTTGGAGAAGACCAGGCGGTCTCCCCGGCTGGCCAGCTGCCGGGGCAGGTAGCCGTCGCGGGCGATGAGCTGGGACAGGCGGGGGAAGTCGGCGTAGCCGGTGTTGGCCGCCAACAGCAGGATGGCCGCGGTGGCCACGGTGAGGATGATGTAGGGCACCCCCCGTCCGCCGAAGACCTGCGCCCCCAGCTGGGAGATCACCGTCTCCTCTTCGTTGGGGATGGGCTGCAGCCGCTTGGCGACGATGGAGATGCCGATGAAGTACGTGCCCAGGATGGCCGCCATGATCGTCAGCGTCTTGGCCGCGTTCTTGGACTCGGGCCGACGGAAGGCGGGCACGCCGTTGGAGATGGCCTCGACACCGGTCAGGGCCACGGCACCGGACGAGAAGGCCCGCATGAGCAGGATGGCGGTGACCCCCGCCAACCCCGCCCCGCCGGTGTCGGCGTTGAACCACTCCGCACGCTGGCCCGTCATGGGCAGGGCCTGCATGCCCCCACCGAAGATGCGGAACAGTCCCACCGTGATCAGCAGGCCCATGGCCACGATGTACAGGTACGTGGGGATGGCGAAGATGGACCCCGACTCCTTGAGGCCCCGCAGGTTGGCCAGGGTGAGCAGGAACACGAAGACGAGGCAGACCTCGACCCGGTAGGGGCGCAGGGGCTCGACGGCGGACAGGATGGCCGCGGTACCGGCGGAGACCGACACGGCCACAGTGAGCACGTAGTCCACCAGCAGCGACGCCCCGGCCACGAGCGAGGGCATCTCGCCCAGGTTCTCCTTGGCCACCACGTAGGACCCGCCGCCGTTGGGGTAGGCGAAGATGGTCTGGCGGTAGCTGGACGCCACGATCAGCAGCAGCACGGCCACGATCAGGGCGATGGGGATGAGGTAGTTGAAGGCGGCCAGCCCCGCCGTGGGCACGAGGACGTGGAGGATCTCCTCGGTGGCGTACGCCGTGGAGGAGATGGCGTCCGACGAGAAGACGGCCAGGGCGACCGTCTTGATGAGCCGTTGGTTCTCCTCCTCGTGGGAGGCGAGTGGTCGGCCGACCACGATCCGCTTGATGGATGCCAACATGCGGCGGGGACGCTAGCTCTCCCACCCACGAGGTGTGCATGCGTGGTCCCACCCAGCCGACCTGGGACTACGATCGCCGCGGCTCGAGGTTCCCCGTTGCTGTTCGTCGAAGAGGGTACACGTGCACGTGGTGGTGGTCGGCTGCGGCCGAGTAGGGAGCGAGCTGGCCGGGACCCTGGTCAGCGCCGGGCACTCGGTCGGGGTGATCGACAAGAGCGCCGATGCGTTCCGCCGGCTGCCCAGCGGCTTCGGCGGGTCGAAGATCACCGGCTACGGCTTCGACCGTGACACCCTGCTGCGGGCGGGCATCGAGGAGGCGTCGGCCCTGGCCGCGGTGACCAACGGGGACAACTCCAACATCGTCACCGCCCGCGTCGCCCGCGAGTCGTTCAACATCGAGCACGTCGTGGCCCGCATCTACGACCCCCGCCGGGCCAGTGTCTTCCAGCGCCTGGGCATCCCCACGGTGGCCACGGTGTCGTGGACCACCGACCAGGTCCTGCGCCGGCTCCTCCCCGACGACTCCCACGTCGACTGGCTGGCCGCCGCGGGCAACGTCGGGCTCATCGAACTGGCCCTGCCGGCCAAGCTGGCCGGCACCAAGGTGGCGGCGCTGGCCCAGCCCGGTGACTGGGCCATGACCGTGCTCACCCGCCTCGGCGCCGCCCAGGTGGCGGGGCCCGACCTCGTCGTCCAGGAGGGTGACATCGCCCACTTCACCGTGCGCATGGACGCCGTCGACGCCCTGCGGGCCCGGCTCAACGAGTCCCCTGCGGCCAAGGGAGGGCACTGAGCATGCGCGTCGTGATCGCCGGAGGCGGCAACGTCGGCTCCTTCATCGCCCGTGAGCTGCGTACCGCCGGTCACACCGTGCTCGTGCTCGAGCAGAGCGCCCGCACCGTCGAGCGCCACTCCTCCGATGGGGACGGCATCGAGTGGCTGGTGGCCGACGCTTGCGAGTTCCGATCGCTCGAGGCCGCCGAGCTGGCCAAGTCCGACGTCGTGGTGGCGGCGACGGGTGACGACGAGGACAACCTGGTGGTGGCGCTGCTGGCCCGCCAGGAGTTCGGCGTCCCCCGCATCATCGCCCGGGTCAACCACCCTGAGAACCGCTGGCTGTTCAACGAGACGTGGGGGGTCGACGTCGCCGTCTCCACCCCCCACATGCTCACCGCCCTCGTCGAAGAGGCCGTCAGCGTGGGCAGCCTGGTGCGCCTGCTGCGCCTCGAGCAGGGCAAGGTCACCCTGGTCGAAGTCACGTTGGTGGCCGAGTCCCCCATCATCGGCAAGGCCCTGCGGGAGGTCGACACCCCCCACGACGCCACCATCGTGGCCGTCATCCGCGACCAGCACGTCGTCGTCCCCCGCGGTGACACCGTGCTCCAGGCCGGTGACGAGGTCCTGGCCCTGGTCGCCCCCGCCGCCGAAGCCGAGCTCCGCCAGCTCCTGGAGTAGCGCAAAGCACCCGCCCAGGGGCGGTGGTCGGGGTCCGTTGCGGCCCCCCCCCGCAGGGATGGCGGATGCAGGGTTCGCGGCTGCTGGCGCACTGATGCTGATGAACGGGCCTACGGTGGGCGCCGCGCGGCCCTGTCGCCATCTACGGTCAGGGCTGACCAGCTCGTTCCTGGCGCCGCATCGCGCCCGGCGCCTGGTCGGCCGCATCTGGCGTCCGTGGTGTCGATCAGGGGTCTGACCTGGTCAACACTGAAGCACTGACCCCCGTGGCGGGGGCAGTCCCACCTTCGCGAAAGGCCTTGAACCTCTGCGGTACAGCATCCTTCGCTGAACGACGGGGGCCTGTAGGGCCTCGCGCCCAGCCCCAACCGCGCACGGCGTCGGCAGCCCACCGGGGCGAGCGACCCACCGCCGTCACGACGGATCCCGCATGCCGGCAGAGCCATCGTCTTCCCGGCCAGAGCCGCTCAGGCCCAGGGGTCAGAGCAGGTCGTAGGCCGGGTTGTAGAGCACGGTGCGGCCGTGGTCGATCATGGCCACGCCGTCGAGGTGGATGCGCCGACCGGGCTTCATGCCCGCCAGCTGCTTGCGGCCGAAGAACACGGCCACGGCCCGGCCGTAGCCGTCGTCCACGCTGACCTCGAGCGACGACGCCCCCGCCCGGGGCACGATGCGCACCGAGGTGACGTCGCCCACGATCTCGGCCCGGGTGCGGGGCACGATCTCGGTGACCGGGGTGCCCCCCTGGACACGGCACTGGTTCTGGCGGCGGTCCCGGTCGATCTCCTCGACCGGCGCAGCCATCTTCTTCAGCAGATCACGGACGCCCACGGCTGCGACCCTACCCCTGCCCCCGGGTGCTCGGCGCCGTGGGCGTGAACTCGCAGGGCAGGTGCTTGATGCCGTGGATGAAGGCGGAGAGCAGCATCTGGGGCTCGCCCGTCACCCGCAGGTCGCCCAGGCGCTCGAACAGCTCACGGAACATGACGGTGATCTCCCGGCGGGCCAGGTGGGCCCCCAGGCAGAAGTGGGGGCCGGGACCGCCGAAGCCGACGTGGGGGTTGGGGTGACGTAGCACGTCGAAGCGGAAGGGGTCGGCGAACACGGCCTCGTCACGGTTGGCCGACCAGTAGAAGAGGAGCAGCTTCTGGCCGGCGTCGATGCCCGCCCCCCGCAGGGTGACGGGCCGGGTCGTGGTGCGGCGCATGTACGCCACCGGCGAGGCCCAGCGCACGACCTCGTCCACCGCGGTGGGGGCGACCGCGTCGAAGTCGGCGGCCCAGATGGCCCGCTGGTCGGGGTTGTCGCCCAGGGCGACCATGCCGTGGCTGATGGCGTTGCGGGTCGTCTCGTTGCCCGCCACCACCAGGAGCACGAAGAAGCTGGCCAGCTCGGCCCGGGTCAACCGCTCGCCGTCGACCTCGCCGTTGACCAGGGCCGTGGTCAGGTCGTCCCCGGTACCCCCGACCTTGGACGCAGCCAGGTCGTCCATCAGCTCGGCCAGGTTGGCGCCCGCGGTGAGAAGGGCACTGATGAGGTCGGTGCCCTCGGGCGTGTACTCGGGGTCGCCTGCCCCCAGGACCACGTTGGTCTGGTCGAAGACGAAGCCGTACTGGCTGGGAGGCACGTCCATCATGTCGCAGATGATGCGCAGGGGCAGTTGGGCGGCGATGTCGGTGACGAAGTCGCACGCCCCCCGCTCGGCCACGTCGTCGATGATCTGGGTGGCCACCCGGGCCACGGCCTCCTCGGCCCGACGGATCATGCGGGGGGTGAAGCCGGCCGAGACCAGCTTGCGCAACCGGGCGTGGCGGGGGTCGTCGAGGGCGATCATGGACCCGAAGAACTCGTTGAACTCGGGCGGGGTGTCGAGCAGGGTGATGCCCCCGGCCGAGGAGAACAGCTCGGGCGCCTTGGACAGGGCGACGATGTCCTCATGGCGGGTGATGGCGTAGAGGCCCTCGGTGTTCACCAGGTCCGACGTCAGGAACCGGTGGTAGGAGACGGGGTCGGTGGCCCGCAGCAGGGCGAACGCGGCCTCCTTGTCGGCGTCCGAGCGGCTCCAGAAGCCCGCGATGTCGGAGAGGTTGATCTCGGAGCGGGTGATGGGCGGCAGCACGGCCATGTCGTCACGCTACAAACGGTCCCGGCGATGGCGCGTTGCCGTCTGACCTACGATCCCGGCCATGGAGCAGCCCGACGGGATCGAGGTCGAAGCAGTCACGGCGTGGCTGGACGAGCGGCTGGACTGGCTCACGCCGCCGCTGACCTTCACCAAGCTCACCGGCGGGCACTCGAACTTCACCTACCGCGTCGATGACGCCGGCGGCCGGGCCTTCGTGCTGCGACGCCCGCCCCTGGGCCAGCTCCTGCCCAGCGCCCACGACATGGGCCGTGAGTTCACCCTCATCTCGGCCCTGTGGCCCACCCCGGTGCCCGTGCCCGAGCCCCTGGCCCACTGCGACGACCCCAGCGTCACCGGGGCCCCGTTCTACGCCATGGGCTTCATCGAGGGCGGCCCCATCTACGAGGACGAGGACGTCATCTCCCGCATCGCCACGGTGGCCGACCGGGCCAACACCGGGCCCAGCTTCATCGACACGCTCGCCGCCCTGCACGCCCTCGACGTGGACGAGGTGGGCCTGGGCGGGCTGGGCAAGCGGGACTCTTACGTCGGCCGTCAGCTCAAGCGCTGGTACCAGTCGTGGAACGCGTCGAAGAACCGCGAGATCCCCGACGTGGACCGGCTGCACGACTTCCTGGCCGAGCGCCTGCCCGCCCAGGCCGAGACCCGGGTGGTCCACGGCGACTACGGCCTGCACAACTGCGTCGTGGGCCGCGACGGACGGGTGAACGCCGTGGTCGACTGGGAGATCTCCACCCTGGGCGACCCCCTGGCCGACCTGGGCTACGCCATCAACTGGTGGGACCGCTCCGACGCGGCGGTGCACATGGAGGGTTTCCACAGCCCCGACGAGCTCATCGAGCTCTACGGCAAGACCACGGGCCGGGACCTGTCCCAGATCAGCTACTACCGGTGCTTCAACCACTGGAAGACGATCTGCATCATCCAGGGCGTCTACGCCCGCTACCTGAACGGCCAGAAGTCCTCCGAAGGCATCGACGTGGAGAACTTCCCCGTCCGCATCGAGGAGTACCGGGCCAAGGCCGTGGGCCTGGCCTCCGAAGACGGTTACTGAGCCAGGGCGGCGGCGGGGGCGGCCCCTTCACCAAGAGGCGGGCAGGGGTCTCGGGTCGGGGTAACACGGCGACCGCGTACGATGCGGCGAAGGCGCCCTCTCGGGTGCGACGTGGTCGAGCAGACGAGGGAAATGTGGCTGAGGGAAGCAACGGCGGTGCCCTCGCCGGCCCGGTGGGCGGCGCCGGCCGCCGCGAGCTGAGCGCCAAGCAGCGGGAGAAGCTCAGCTTCATCTGGTCGGTGAAGGAGACGCTGCGCGACCACTACAAGCGCCATCAGTACCAGGACGTCATCCTGCCGTTCTGTGTGTTGCGCCGGCTCGACTGCGTGCTCGAGCCCACGAAGGACAAGGTGGTGGCCAGAGCCGAGCAGCTCGGCGCCGACAGGTGGGACGCGGCCACCGACGTGCTCGCCCACGCCGCTGGACAGCGATTCTGGAACGCGTCGCGGTTCTCCTTCTCGGACCTGCTGGCCGACCAGCACAACATCCGCCGCAACGTCCACGCCTACGTGCGGGGGTTCTCGCCGAACGCCCGCGACGCGCTGGTGCGGTTCGGTCTGCCGAACCAGATCGACAAGATGGCCGAGGCGGGGATCCTCTACCTGGTTGTCAAGCAGTTCGCCGAGATCGACCTGCACCCCGCCGTTGTCTCCAACCTGGAGATGGGCTACATCTACGAGGAGCTCATCCGGGTCACGGCGGACCTGTCGAACGAGGAAGCTGGCGAGCACTTCACCCCTCGCGAGGTGATCGAGCTGATGGTGAACGTCCTGTTCTCGGATGACGACCGGCTCCACGTCGCCTCGAAGATCTTCACCGTCTACGACCCAGCTTGCGGCACCGGCGGCATGTTGACCGTCGCCGAGGAACACCTACGGCGTATAAACCCAACTGCGCGCCTGCACCTGTTCGGCCAAGAGGTCCAGCCCGAATCGTACGCAGTGTGCCGTACCGACATGCTGCTCAAGGGCCAGGATGCGTCGCGGATCGTGTTCGGCGACTCGTTCACCCAGGACGGCCACGCCGGGCAGCGGTTCGACTACATGCTGGCCAACCCGCCGTACGGCAAAGACTGGAAGACGATCGAGAAGGCCATCAAGGCTGAGTACACCGACCACGGGTTCGACGGTCGGTTCGGCGCCGGCCTGCCCGCCACGTCCGACGGTCAGATCCTGTTCCTGCAGCAGATGATCTCGAAGATGCGGCCCGTCGCGGCCGGCGGTAGCCGGATAGCGGTGGTGTTCAACGGGTCGCCGCTGTTCTCGGGCGACGCCGGCTCGGGGATGAGCGAGATCCGTCGCTGGATCATCGAGAACGACTGGCTCGACGCCATCATCGGCCTACCTGACCAGCTCTTCTACAACACCGGCATCAGCACCTACGTGTGGGTGGTCACCAACCGGAAGCGGCCGGAGCGTCGAGGTAAGGTCCAGCTCATCGACGCCCGAGAGCTGTACTCGAAGATGCGCAAGAGCCTGGGCAACAAGCGCAACGAGCTGACTCTCGGCCACATCGCCGAGATCACCGCCATCTAC
>JBBSLP010000074.1:0-28406 GCA_038255145.1 Acidimicrobiales bacterium | reverse complement strand
GCACAGTGCGTCGCCCTTCTGGTCGGGCCCCACACCAAACTCAACTACGGCCTCAAGACCAAGAAGACGACGGCGTGACAGGCTCGCTCGAGCACCATTTTCACGCTTGCGTCACGGCCGCGCAGCAGCCACAGGAACTCAGCTGAAGGCGTCGAACATCTCCCGGATGGCCACGAGCTGGCCGCCCTTGGCGGAGGAGGGCACGAGGATGGGGGTGGTGACGCCGGCGTCGAACCACTTCTCGACGCCCTCACGCACCTCGGACACGGAGCCGTACAGGGTGCAGCTCGACAGCCAGCGGTCGGTCATGAACGAGGGGATGCGGTCGCGCTCGCCGGCCTCGATGGCCTTCTCGATGCCGGTCATCTCCTCCTCGTAACCGGCCTGCTTCCAGTAGTTCCGGTAGTTGGGGAGCGACACGTAGCCGGTGAGCGTGGACCGGTTCTTGTTGGCCGCCGCTTCCTTGTCGTCGTCGATGACGGTGGGGATCATGTTCCCGATGAAGAAGCCGGCGTCCTTCTTCTCCTGGGGGATGCGGGCGATCGAGCGGGGCATGTCGTTCAGCGAGGCGTTGGCCCACACGGCACCCTCGGAGATCGAGGTGGACAGGTCGACCATCTTGTCCCGCAGGGTGGCCAGCACGATGGGGGGCAGGCCGAACTCGGGCTTCTTGGGGGAGGGGTCGGCCTTGTGCAGGGCGGCCACGTAGTCGCGGATGTCGCTGAGGGGGCGGCCCACGTCGGCCTTGAGGCGCTCGTGCACGGGTCCGTGGCTGACGCCGATGCCCAGGTAGAAGCGGCCGCCGGAGATCTCGTTGATGTAGGAGGCCTGCCCGGCCAGCTGGGCGGGGTGCTGCAGGTAGATGGGCTGGACCGAGGTGCCGAAGGGGATGGTGTTCGTCACGTGGGCGATGGACAGGCACAGGCCGATGGCGTCGCCCAGGCTGGGGCAGAAGATGCCCGTGAAGCCGAGCCGCTCGGCCTCGGCCGCGGCCTCGACGACGGGCATGCGACGCCCGGGCACGGCGGCGAGCGAGATGGCGGGCATCTGGGACATGGTGTACTTCCCCCTGGTTGGACGATCGGGCGCTGAGCGTACCCTTGGTCCCCATGAGGCGGCAGAGGTGGGTGCCAGCTGCGCTGTCCGCTCTGGTCAGGGTGGGAGCCCTGGGGGTGCTGGGCATCGGCGCGCTCGGTGCCGGCGCCGCGCTGGCCAGCCCGGCCGGGGCCCAGGGCCAGGGGAGCGACGTGACCAGCGTGGTCGCCGCGCCCGAGCTCATCGACGAGGTGGCCGATGCCGTCGTCGCCCAGGGGACCTTCGTCGAGGAGGGTGCGGGCGTCGATCCCGAGGACCTGGCTGCGGTGCAGGCCCGCATCCGTGACGCCGGGCAGGGCTGGGCCATCGTCGCCCTGAGCACACCGCCGCCCCGGGGCACGCGGAACTTCGTGGCCAACCTGCTGGCCGAGGTGCGACCACGCGACCGCAGCATCGACACCGTGCTCGTCGTCACCCGCGACGATGTCGCCGGGTCCAGCCGGGCCTGGGACGACGCCGCCCTCGATGCCGCCCTGGCCGCGGCCATCCCCGTGCTCGACCACGACCCCGCCGGCGGCTGGTCCGTCGTCTACGAGCAGCTCGTGGGCGGGCCGTTGCCACCGGCGCCGTCGGATGGCGGCGGAGTCGACGCCCTCGTCCCCTGGCTGGCGGCCGCCGCCGTCGTCATCACCCTCGTCTCCATCGCCGCCGCCGCCCTCCAACTCCGGGAACGCCACCGGGAGCGATCCTTCCGCCACCTCTAGCCCCCGCCGCCTCTCTGTGGGCGGTCGCCGGTCGAAGTCCGGGCGCGACCGAATCACACCGCAGCGCGGGACCGGATGGCCAGGACCGCGGCCAGGCTGGCGATCACCTCAGCCGGACGGCGCTTGAACGCCCGCCACGTCAGGCGGACAACGATCCGGCCGAGCGCCTGGATGGCCAGGTCACGGGCGCGATCCGTCTCGAAGGCCATCCGACCGCCGTGCGTCGCCCAACCGTCGAGCTCCACGACGACGCCGAGGTCGGGAAAGGCGAAGTCGACCTCGTGCCCGGCCACCACCAGGTGGAACACCGGTTGGGGCAATCCGTTGGCGGCCAACAGGCGGGACACGAGCGTCTCGAAGACGGAGTTCGGGACCTGGTCTTCGAACGCCCAGCGATCGAGCACGGCTCGCAGCGGGCCGATGCCGGTACGCCCCTTCATGCCGTGACGCGCCACAGCGGCCCGCACGGCGGACAGGGTCACCCGCCGTTCCACGAGTAGGTGGTCCAGAGCCACCTCGACCGTCGCCTCCGCCGTCGACCCGCCGAGGTCCACCAACAGTCGCAGGGGGTTCGTCACGGGGATCTTGGATCGGAACGTCCGCCGGAGATCGGACACGTCCCTGGGCCGATGGACGATGACGCCCTTCGCCCGCGTCGACTGCGTACGGTCCGGCATCACGACCTCGAGCTCCCAGGTGGCCAGCGGCACCCCCCACAGCCGCGCCGCAGACGTGTGGGACGCCAGCGCGCCAGGCCCCACCGACAACACCGCCCCCAGGATCCGCTGTTCGTCGGTCTGGGGCGCGCTTCTCAGGCGGGCGAGGCCCGTGCGCACCGGTATGAGTCCTCCGCCGTTCACCATCCGGGTCCATGCTGCTGACGACACGCCAGTGGCGAGCGCCTGCCGTCTCGTCGCCAGCCCGTGCTGACGGCGCGTCATCTCGGCCAATCTGCGCTCCGCCAAGTTCATGTCGTCGATCATCATCGTGGGCTGTGACCGCCGGGCCGACTTGGTGGGACCCCGCGCCGCCGACCGGCTGTTCTGGGTGCAGTTTTGCCCGCTGAGCGGTGAATCACGCACCCAGGAGCCCACCACGGGCTTCCGGGAGCCGACCGGCTGCCGGCCCGTCGTCTGGCGAACGGGTGTTCGACATCCTCGTGGTAACCTCCGGCGTCCAAGATGATGGAGGGAGAGGTCGGCCCCCCGCCGGCCGCAGGAGGAGAACGAAGCGTGCCCCCCGCCAGCCCTGGTGCCATCGCCAGCGAGGTCCGCGACATCAGTGCCGCCGACGAGCTGGGCCAGAGCTTCCTGCCCTACTCGCTCTCGGTCATCACCGCCCGGGCCCTGCCCGACGTACGTGACGGCCTCAAGCCCGTGCAGCGCCGCATCCTGCTCTCCATGAGCCGTCTGGGCCTGCGGCCGGGCAACCCCCACCGCAAGTGCGCCACCGTCGTCGGCGACGTGCTGGGCAAGTACCACCCCCACGGGGACAGCTCGGTCTACGAGGCCCTCGTGCGCCTGGGCCAGCCCTTCTCCATGCGGGTCCCCCTCATCGACCCCCACGGCAACTTCGGCTCCCTCGACGACCCCCCGGCCGCCTACCGCTACACCGAGTGCCGCCTGGCCGAAGCCGCTGTCGACCTCCTCGGTGAGCTCGACGAGGAGACCGTCGAGTTCCGCGACACCTTCGACGGCGAGAACGACGAGCCCGAGTACCTCCCCGCCCGCCTGCCCAACCTGCTGGTCAACGGTGCGTCCGGCATCGCCGTGGGCATGGCCACCAACCTCCCGCCCCACAACCTGGGCGAGGTGTGCAAGGCCCTCGAGCTCGTCCTGCGCCGCCCCGACGACCCCCCGACCCTCGACGAGCTCATGGCCGTCATCCCCGGCCCCGACTTCCCCACCGGGGGCATCGTCGTCGACGACGGCACCCTGCGTGACGCCTACGCCGGCGGCCGCGGCGGCCTGCGCCTCCGCGCCAAGGCCGAGGTGGCCCAGGTCTCTCCCCGCCGTCAGGGCATCATCGTCACCGAGCTGCCCTACAACGTCGGCCCCGAACGGGTGGTGGCCCGCATCAAGGAGCTCGTGCTGGGGGGCAAGCTCACCGCCATCACCGACGTCAAGAACCTGACCGACCGCCAGTTCGGCCTGCGCCTGCAGATCGAGGTCCGCCCCGGGTCCGACCCCCACGCCGTGCTCACCGAGCTCTACCGCCTCACCCCCATGGAAGAGACGTTCGGCGTCAACAGCGTCGTCCTGGTCAAGGGCGTGCCCACCACCCTGGGCCTCTACGACCTGTGCCGCCTCTACCTCGAGCACCGCCTCGAGGTCGTCGTACGCCGCACGCAGTACCGCCTGGGCAAGGACCGCGAGCGGGCCCACCTGCTCGAAGGCCTCATCGTCGCCCTCGACAACCTCGACCGGGTCATCGCCCTCATCCGGGGCTCACGGGACGCGGTCACGGCCCGGACCGGGCTCCAGACCGAGCTCGGCCTCAGCGAGCTGCAGGCCACCGCCGTGCTCGACATGATGCTGCGCCGCCTCACCCAGCTCGAACGTCAGAAGCTGGTCGACGAGGTGGCCGAGCTGCACGCATGCATCGCCGAGCACGAGTCCATCCTCGCCTCCGAGGAGCGTCGCCGGGACATCGTCTCCGACGAGCTGGCCGAGCTGGTGGGCCGCCTCGACACCCCCCGCCGCACCCGCATCGTCTCGGCATCGGCCGCCCCCAAGACCACCGCGGCCTCGGCCCCCCGCAGCTTCGAGCTGGCCGACGACGCCTGCACCCTGACCCTGTCCACCTCGGGCTGGGTGGGCCGTGAACCGTCGGCCACCGACCCGCCCCGGGCCCGTCTGGGCCGCCACGACGTGCTCGCCGCCGCCGTCGACACCAGCAACCGCAGCACCCTGTTCGCCCTCACCGACCGGGGCCGCACCCTGACCATCACCGCGGCCGAGGTGCCCGAGGTGGCCGGCCGCACCCGCGGCGCCGCTGCGGCCGAGCTGTTCGCCGTGGAGAAGGGCGAGAAGGTCCTGGCCTTCCTCGGCGCCGGTGACGACCCCCTGGTGCTGGTCACCGCCGGGGGGATGGCCAAGCGGCTGTCAGTGGCCGAGCTGACCGTGCTCAAGGACGAGCTGTCGGTCATGACCCTGGCCGAGGGCGACCGCCTGGCCGCGGCCTTCCGGGCCCCCGACGACGTCGACATCGTGCTCGTGGCCAGCGACGGCTCGGCCCTGCGCACCGCCCTGTCCGGGGTGGCCGTCCAGGGCCGCACGGCCAAGGGGGTGGCCGGCATGCGCCTGCGTTCGGGGGCCACCGTGCTCGCCGCCGGCGTGGCCGCCGAGGACGGCGTCATCCTCGGCGTGGGCGTGGCCGGCGAAGCCAAGCTCACCCCGGTGAGCGAGCTCGCCCCCCAGGGCCGGGGCGGATCCGGCGTGCGCCTGCACCGTTCGAGACCGTCGGACCAGGGCCTGGCCCTGGCCCTCGTCGCCCCCACCGCCGAGCTGTGGTGCCTGCTGGCCCGGGCCGACGACCCCACCAAGGAAGACCCCCACCCCGTGCCCCTGCCCGTCGTCGCCACCGCCCGGGGTGCCCTGGCCTCCAAGCCATCGCGGGCCATCCTCGCCGCGGGCACGGCGAGGTGGTGAGCGACGTGGCCCCCCGCACCAAGCGCAGCGCGTCGGACGGCTACGGCGCTGACGCCATCCAGATGCTCGACGGCCTCGAGGCCGTCCGCAAGCGACCGGGCATGTACATCGGTGGTACGGGGGCCGACGGCTTGGCCCACCTGCTGTGGGAGCTCATCGACAACGCCATCGACGAAGCCGCGGCCGGGCACGCCGAGCACATCACCGTCACCTTCCACGACGACGACTCCTACGAGGTCGTCGACGACGGGCGGGGCATCCCCACCGACCGCCACAGCCGCAAGCGGGTCTCCGCCCTCGAGGTCGTCTTCACCGAGCTGCACGCCGGGGGCAAGTTCGGCGGCGGGGCCTACAGCGCCTCGGGTGGCCTCCACGGTGTGGGCGCGTCCGTGGTCAACGCCCTGTCCCGCGAGCTCATCGCCGAGGTCGAGCGGGACGGCCTGCGCCGGCGGTTGACCTTCGTGCGCCGCGTCGCCGGCCGCTACGACGGCACCAAGTTCGTGCGGGGCCACGACCTCGAGCAGGTGGGCAAGGTCGGTCCCGACGTCACCGGAACGCGGGTGCGCTTCTGGCCCGACCGCGACATCTTCGAGCCCGGGGTCGAGATCACCCCGGCCCAGGTCCGGGCCCGCCTCGAGCAGATGTGCTTCCTGGTCCCCGGCCTGGAGATCACCCTGCGCGACGAGCGCCCCGGTGGCGCCCAGCCCGAGACGTTCCGCTCGGGGCGGGGCATCATCGACTACGTCGAGACCCTGTCGGTGGGCGAGCCCCTGACCGAGGTCGTCATGATCTCGGGCGAAGCCAGCTTCGACGAGACGGTGCCCGTCGACGGCAAGGTCCAGGCCGTGTCCCGGGCCTGCCTCGTCGAGCTGGCGTTCCGTTGGGTCAAGGGCTACGAGACCAACATCGTGTCCTTCGTCAACACCATCCCCACCCCCGACGGCGGCACCCACGTGGCCGGCTTCGAGCGGGCCCTGACCTGGGTCGTCAACGACACCCTGCTGGGCGAGGCCAAGAAGCTCAAGCGCTTCGGCGACGACGCCAGGGCCAACCGCGACGACACCCAGGAAGGGCTGGTCGCCGTGCTCAAGGTGACCGTGCCCGAGCCCCAGTTCCGGGGCCAGACCAAGCGTGAGCTGGGCACCCCCGCCGTGCAGTCCGTCACCTACGCGGCGGTCAAGGCCGGCCTGGTCGACTGGATCACCCGCACGGGCAAGAAGGGCCAGGTCGACAACGTGCGCGGCAAGGTCATCGACGCCATCTTCCTGCGCCTCACCCAGCGCCAGCAGCGTGAGACCCTGCGCCGGGCCTCGGCCTTGGCCGCCACCGGCCTGCCCGACAAGCTGGCCGACTGCCGCACCACCGACGTGGCCGCGTCCGAGCTGCTCATCGTGGAGGGCGATTCGGCCGCGGGCCCCACCAAGGAGGGGCGCAACAGCGAGACCCAGGCCGTGCTGCCCATCCGGGGCAAGATCATCAACGCCGGCAAGGCCAGCCTGCGCCAGGTGCTCGACAACGCCGAGGCCGAGGCCATCATCACCGCCCTGGGCGCAGGGTCAGGCCCCGAGTTCGACCTGAACAACTGCCGCTACGGGCGGGTGGTGATCCTGGCCGACGCCGACGTCGACGGCGCCCACATCCGCTGCCTGCTGCTCACCCTCTTCTTCCACCACCTGCGCCCCATGCTCGAGGCCGGGCGCATCTACGTGGCCATGCCCCCGCTGTTCACCGTCACCGTGAACGGCAAGAAGGGCGGCAAGAAGAACAACGTCCACTTCGCCTACGACGAGGCCGACCTGGCCGTGTTGCTGGCCCGCCTGGACGAGGCCGGCACCGGGTACCGCATCGGTCGCAACAAGGGCTTGGGCGAGATGGACGTCGACGAGCTGGCCACCACCACCCTGGACCCCCGCACCCGGGTCCTGCGCCGGGTGACCATGGGGGACGCCGAAGAGGTGGCTGCGGCCACCAACGCCTTCCGGGTCCTCATGGGCCGCGACGTGCCCGAGCGGCGCGAGTTCATCGTGTCCAACTCGGCCTTCCTCGACCGGGAGCGGCTCGACATCTAGCGCTGCGCGCTCGACATCTCGCCGCGTCTGCCCAGCTGGCGATACCTGTACCGATGATTTCTAGTTTCCCCGGCCGGGACCGTTAGAATCCCCCCATGACCAAGGTTTGGATCGATCAGGATCTGTGCACGGGCGACGGCCTCTGCGCCGAGATCTGCCCGGACGTCTTCTTCGGGCAGGACGACGGCCTCTACTACGTCAAGGAGGAGGCGTCCCACTACGGGAGCCAGACCCTCTACGACGGCAAGGCGAACTCGGCCGGCCCCAACGGCATGGCCCGGGTGCCTGACAACCTGCTCGACAGCGTCATCGAGTCCGCCGAGGAATGCCCCGGTGAGTGCATCTTCATCGAGATCGAGGGCTGATACGCCTGATCCCGACCCGTCGCTGACGAGCGACCCGGCCCTCGGGGCCGTGCCCCCGCCCCCGCCCATCCCGGACGGGGTGCTTGGCGCGCCCCGGGTTGCCGCCGCTCCGGCTCCGGCACCCCCGCCTCCGCCGGTTCCCGGTCGCGCCACCAGCGCCGCACTCGTGCCGACGATCATGGGACCGGATGGGTCCGTGGCCGTGGCCGATGGCGAGGAGGAAGACGACGAGGGCCGTCGAAACCCGCTGGTGGTGGCCCGCGACCGGTTGGCGCTCGTCATCGAGGCCGGCCTGCAGCGGACGTTCGAGACCCCCTTCGAGGTGCGCAACAACGACGAGGCCGTGGCCTTGCTTCGGGACCCGCCGCCGGCCTGGGTGGGCCCCACCGCCATGCGGGCCGTGGACTGGGCCCTCGGTCGTGCCGTGGGCACCCGGTTGCTCAGCCGTGCCGGCCTCAAGGTGGGCGGGCTGACCGCCCGCAAGGTGATGATCCCCGTGACCATGGCCCTCGAGGCCACGGTGTCGGCCCGGGACGGAATCCGCGAGCTGCAGGTCATGTCCGCGTACCTGCAGTCGCGCCTGGCCGGCTCCGGCGTCGAGAACGACCACGAGCTCATCCGCCGTACCGTCTCCGCCCTGTACCTGCAGCCCTCGGCCCGGCCCGACCTGCGTCGTCCCGCCTACCAGCTGGCCCTGGGCATCGCCCGGCAGTGGCTGACCTTCTCGGTGCCCGTCCCCGGCCAGCGCTGGCGCCGACGCCGGGGAGCCGAACAGCGCATCAAGGCCGTGGGTGCGGTCGACATGCACGACCTGGTCCAGCGCTGGCACACCCGCCGGCCCTGACCCGACCTGGCGACCGGTCCTCACCGGACCGGCCCCGACGACCGGCAGCGTCGACCCACCCTGGTCCCGGTCAGGGGCACCGGTCGGTGGGCGCGGCGTGGCAGAGTGATGGCCGGATGCCCGCACCCGTCGCCCTCACGCTGCCCGTCGGCACCACCCTGGTCGGACTGACCCGTCAGCTCGACGAGGACCTGGGCCTCGTGCCCGGGCCCGAGGCGTCGATCGGCCACACCTGGTACGACACCTTCGACTGGCGCCTCTACGACGCTGGCCTCGTCCTCGAGCACGAGCACGTCGACGCCGCACCTCCGGCCCCCGCCGCCTTCCTGCGCCTGCGCCGCCTGGGCACCAGTGCCCCCGTGGTCGAGGTGGCCCTCGACCAGGTGTCCCATCGCGTCGACGCCCTGCCCGATCGCCGCCTCGTCGAACAGCTGACCGGCCCCGCCGGCAACCGCGCCCTGGTGGCCGTGGCGTCGAGCGCGGGGCGCACCCGGGTCCACCGCCTCGTCGACGGCGAGTCCAAGACCGTCGTGCGGGTCATCGTCAGCGACGCCACCGCCACGGCCCGGGCCGAACGGGGCCCCGGCGCCCACCTGCTCCCCTCCCTGGTGGTGGTGCCCGTGCGGGGCCACGACGCCGAGTTCGAGGGCACCGTGGCCCGCCTGCGGCGCATGTTGGCCGCCGACGCGGGGCCCGACCCCATGGTGGTGGCGGCCCGGGCCGCGGGCCTGGAACCGGGCGTCGATCCCAGCCGCTTCGCCGTGGCCGTGCCCGCCGAGGCCTCGGCCGCCGAGGCCATCCGCCTGCTGCTGTCCCGGTTGCTGCGCATCATGGTCGTCAACGAGCCCGGGGTGCGGGCCGACCTCGACATCGAGTTCCTCCACGACTTCCGGGTGGCCGTGCGCCGGGCCCGCTCCATCGTGGCGGCGGCCAAGGGCGTGCTGCCCGAGGAGCGCCGGCGGTGGATGGCCGACGAGCTGCGCTGGCTGGGCACCGAGACCACGCCGGTGCGTGACCTCGACGTCACCCTCGAGGAACTGGAAGGGGACGACCCCGACCTCGACCCGTGGCGGGGCGAGCTCGGTCCCGTGCTCGACGACCTGGCCGAACGCCGGGCCGTCGGCCTCGTCGAGCTGGTCGCCGCCCTCGACACCGACCGCTACCACCGCTTCGTGGCCGAGGCCCGCCGCTTCCTGTCCAGCGACTGGGGCAAGGCCCCCGTGGCCGCCGACGTGTTCGTGCACAAGCGCCTGCGCCGGGCCCACAAGGCCGTGCTCGAGCTGGGCCACGCCGCGGTCACCCCCGAGGAGTGGCACGAGGTGCGCAAGGCGGCCAAGCGCCTGCGCTACCTGCTCGAAGGCTTCCGGGCCCTGCTGCCGGCCGAGGACACCGCCGCCGCCGTCAGCTCGCTGAAGCGCTTCCAGGAGGTGCTGGGGGCCATGCAGGACTCGGTCGTGCACGTCGAGCTGGCCCGGGCCGCGGCCGAGACCCTGGTGGCGCGGGGGGCGACCCCGGCCCAGCACCAGGCTGCCGGCGCCCTCATCGAACAGTCCCTGGCCCGGGGGCGGCAGGCCTACGCCCGCTGCGGGGAGCGCTTCGAGCGCTTCTCCACCGACTCGTCCACCCGTCGGTTCACCCGACTGTGGACGGTCGCTCCCGACCCGACGCCGGACCCCGAACCCGCTGCCGCCCCCCACCCGGACGACGCCGCCGCCGCCGACGACGGAGCGTCGTGAGGGTCGTCGCCGTCTTCAGCCCCAAAGGTGGTGTGGGTAAGACCAGCGCGGCGGTGAACGTGGCCCACCGGGCCGCCCTCGAGCGGCGCCGGGTGCTGCTGTGGGACCTCGACCCCCAGGGCGCGGCCACGTTCTACCTGCGGGTCGCGCCGCGCCTCGACGGCGGCTCCCGGCTGCTGGTGCGGGGCGGGGGTGACATCACCGGCCGCATCCTGGGCACCGACTACGAGTACCTCGACGTGCTGCCCTCCGACGTGGCCCTGCGTACCCTGGACCTGGCCCTCGACAAGGCCAAGGGCAGCCGCCGGCGCCTGTCCAAGGTGGCCGACGTGCTCATGGGGGAGTACGACCTGGTGGTCATCGACTGCGCTCCCTCCCTGGGCCTGGTGTCGGAGAACCTGTTCCGAGCCGCCGACCTGTTGCTGGTGCCCGTCATCCCCGCCCCCCTGTCGGTGCGCACGTTGGACCAGCTCGACGACGCCCTGCACGAGGGTGGGCTCGAGGTCACCACCCGCTACTTCTTCTCCCTGGTCGACGGTCGCCGCCAACTGCACCGCGAGCTGATGGAGCAGGTCATGTCCGAGCGCGACGACGTGTTGCGCACGGTCATCCCCGAGGACCCCGACATCGAGCTCATGGGCATCGAGCGGGCCCCGGTGGCCGCCTTCGCCCCCACCTCTGCCGCGGCCGCCGCCTACGCCGAACTGTGGATGGAGCTCCAGGAAAGCCTGCGATAGCGCTGTGGCCGGGGACGTGGCGGCCCGGTCGGCAGAGACGGGTGTCACAGGGGTCGCCTACCATCGGCCGGTGACCCGGCTGCGCTTCGGGGCCTTCGTGGCCCCCCACCCTCTCGGCGAGCACCCCATGCTGCTCATGCGGCGTGACATCGAGCTCGCCGCCCACCTCGACCGGCTGGGCTACGACGAGTTCTGGTGTGGCGAGCACCACTCGTCGGGCTGGGAGATGATCGCCTCGCCGGAGATCCTGCTGGCGGCGGCGGCCGAGCACACCAGCCGCATCCGCCTGGGCACCGGCGTGATCTCCCTGCCCTACCACCACCCCTTCAACGTGGCCCAGCGCATCGTGCAGCTCGACCACCAGACCGGGGGGCGGGTCATCTTCGGCGCCGGTCCCGGGGCCCTGGCGTCCGACGCCCACACCCTGGGCGTCGACCCCATGGTCCTGCGAGACCGTCAGGACGAGGCCCTGACCGTCATCCTGCGCCTGCTGCGGGGCGAGGACCGCTTCACCTACGAGAGCGAGTGGATCACCCTGCGCGACGCCCAGCTGCAGATCCTGCCCCTGCAGGAGGACCTGCCCGTGGCCGTCGCCTCCCAGGTCAGCCCGTCGGGCATGACCATGGCCGGCAAGCACGGCGTGGGGGTGCTGTCGTTGGGGGCCAACACCAGCGAGGGCCTGCAGGCCCTGCCCCTGCAGTGGAGCTTCGCCGAGGAGGCGGCGGCGAAGCACGGCCAGGTCGCCGACCGCTCGCAGTGGCGGGTGGTCATGTCCTGGCACATCGCCGAGACCCGGGAGCAGGCCCGGGCCGACGCCCGCGCCGGGCTCATGCGCTGGCACAACGAGTACGTGGTCGGCACCCTGGGCCGGCCCATGGCCACGTTCGGGGACCCCGACGAGGCCGTGGACACCGTCACCGTGGCCGATCCCGAGACCGGGGCGGCATCGACGGTCATCGGCACCCCCGACGACCTGGTGGCCGCCATCCGGGGCATGTTGCAGACCAGCGGCGGCTTCGGCACCGTCATCGGCTTCGCCCACGACTGGGCCAACCGCGAGGCCTCGCTGCGCAGCTGGGACCTGGTGGCCCGCTACGTGGTCCCCGAGATCAACGGCTACCTGCGCAACCTGCGGGGCTCGCGGGAGTTCGTGGCCGGCAACCGGGCCGTGTTCGACCGCTCCCGCGAGGCCATCCTGGCCAAGATCATGGAGAACGAGCGGGCGGCGGTGGCCTTCGAGACCACCCTGGCCAACCAGGCGGCGTCGTCGTCCATGCCCGCCATCGTCCCCGGCCGCGAGTAGCCCCCGGGCCACACCGGGCTGGCCGTCGCGCCCAGCGAGCAGGCCTGCTGACCCGGGCGGCGGTGGGGTCGGCCGTCGATAGAGTGGCGCGCGCCGATCGTCACCGCGGGAGAGCGCCCGTCGACCAGCCAGGTCGACGGGCCGCCGAAGGAGCAACCGCCCCGGAATCTCTCAGGCACCAGGGACCGCGGTTCGACGGGCGACTCTGAACTGTCACGTCGTGGACAGAGGGGGCAGCCGTCGACGCGAGCGCGCTCGCACTGAGGAGCCCCGTGATGTCACCGCCACCGCCCGAGACCCTTCGGCGTACCGCCCTGTACGACCTGCACGTCGCCTCCGGCGGCCGCATGGTCGACTTCGCCGGCTACGAGATGCCCGTCCGCTACGCCCCCGGGCCCGTGGCCGAGCACGTCCACACCCGGGAGCACGCCTCCCTGTTCGACGTCAGCCACATGGGGGTCGTCGATCTCCACGGCCCCGACGCGGCCACCGCCCTCGAGGCCCTGGTGCCCTCGGCCATCACCACCCTGGCCCCCGGGCGGGTGCGCTACACCGTGCTGACCACCCCCGATGGTGGGGTGATCGACGACCTGATGGTCACCTCCGTGGGCCCCGACCACATCTCCATGGTGCTCAACGCCTCCCGCAAGGAGGTCGACACCGACCACCTGCGGGCCGGCCTGCCCGCCTCGGTCACCGTCACCCCCCGGCCCGACCTGTCCCTCATCGCCCTCCAGGGCCCCGAGGCCGTCACCGTCATCAGCCGCCACGACCCCGCGGCGGCGGCCATGGTGTTCATGCAGGCCGGCCGGCTGACCGTGGCCGGCGTCGAGGTCGGCGCCACCCGCTCGGGCTACACCGGGGAGGACGGCTTCGAGCTGGCCGTGCCCACCGACCGGGTGGCCGAGGTCGCCGCGGCGCTCCTGGCCGAGCCCGAGGTGGCTCCCGCCGGGCTGGCCGCCCGCGACTCCCTGCGCCTCGAGGCCGGGCTGTGCCTCTACGGCCACGACCTCGACGAGGTCACCACCCCCATCGAGGCCGGCCTGACCTGGATCATCCAGAAGCGCCGCCGCGAGCAGGGCGGCTTCCCCGGCGACGGCGTGATCCTCCACCAGCTGGCCGACGGTCCCGGCCGGCGCCGCGTCGGCCTCGTGCCCCTGGGCCGCAAACCCCTGCGCGACGGTGCCCCCCTGCTGGTGGGCGACGAGCTCGTCGGCACCGTCACCTCGGGCGGCTTCGGCCCCACCTACGGCGGACCCGTGGCCATGGGCTACGTGGCTACCGGCCACCACGCCCCCGGCACCGAGCTGGCCGCCGACGTGCGCGGCTCCATCCTGGCGTGCCGCGTCACCGACCTGCCCTTCACCCCCCACCGCTACGTCCGAGGTGCCTGAACCGATGGAACGACCCACCCTGGCCGACCTGACCCAGGCCGACGCCTTCGTCGGCCGCCACATCGGCCCCCGGGCCGACGACATCGCCGCCATGCTCGCCGCCGTCGAAGCCGATTCGCTCGAGGACCTGCTGGCCCGGGCCGTGCCCGCCGACATCCACCTGAGCCAGCCCCTGGCCCTGCCCGGGGCCCGCACCGAGTCCGACGTGCTGGCCGAGCTGCGCGCCTTCGCCGATGACAACCAGGTCTTCACCTCGCTGATCGGCATGGGGTACCACGCCACGCACACCCCGGCCGTCATCCTCCGCAACGTCATGGAGAACCCGGCCTGGTACACGGCCTACACGCCCTACCAGCCCGAGATCTCCCAGGGTCGGCTGGAGGCGCTGCTGAACTTCCAGACCATGGTCACCGACCTGACGGCCATGGAGCTGGCGGGGGCATCACTCCTCGACGAGGGCACCGCTGCGGCCGAGGCCATGACCCTGTGCCGGCGGGTGGGCTCGAACGCGTCGGCCACCTTCTTCGTCGACGCCGACTGCCACCCCCAGACCATCGACGTGGTCGAGACCCGGGCCGAGCCCCTGGGCATCAAGGTGCTGGTGGGGGACCCCGAGCGTGATCTCGAGGCCAGTGACTGCTTCGGGGTGCTCGTGCAGTACCCGGGCTCGTCAGGTGCCGTGCGCGACCTGCGCCCCCTGGTCGAGCGGGTCCACGCCTCGGGCGGCTACGTGGTCGTGGCTGCCGACCTGTTGGCCCTGACCCTGCTCACCCCGCCCGGCGAGCTCGGCGCCGACGTGGCCGTGGGCACCACCCAGCGCTTCGGCGTGCCCCTGGGCTTCGGCGGCCCCCACGCCGGCTACCTGGCCACCCGGTCCTCGTTCAAGCGCTCCCTGCCCGGTCGCCTGGTGGGGGTGTCCGTCGACAGCGCCGGCCGCCGGGCCCTGCGCCTGGCCCTGCAGACCCGTGAGCAGCACATCCGCCGGGAGAAGGCCACCTCGAACATCTGCACCGCCCAGGTGCTGTTGGCCGTCATGGCCTCGATGTACGCCGTCTACCACGGGCCCGAGGGCCTGACCCGGATCGCCCGGCGCACCCACCGGCTGACCGCCATCCTGGCCGAGGGCCTGCGCCGCTCCGGGGTCGAGGTCGTCAACGCCGCCTTCTTCGACACCCTGACCGTACGGGTGCCGGGCCGGGCCGACCAGGTGTGCGCCGCCGCTCGCGAGCAGCGCATCAACCTGCGCCGGGTCGACGTGGACACCGTGGGCATCGCCCTCGACGAGACCACCACCGCCGAGATCGTGGAAGCCGTGTGGACGTGCTTCGAGGTGTCCGATCCCGGCATCACCGTGGCCGAGCTCGACGCCTACGCCCTCGACGACCTGCCCGACGAGCTCACCCGCACCAGCGACTTCCTCACCCACCCGGTGTTCTCCACCCACCGGTCCGAGACGGAGCTGCTGCGCTACCTGCGCCGCCTGGCCGACAAGGACATCGCCCTCGACCGGGCCATGATCCCCCTGGGCAGCTGCACCATGAAGCTCAACGCCACCACCGAGATGCTGCCGGTGACGTGGCCCGAGTTCGCCCAGATCCACCCCTTCGTCCCCCTCGACCAGGCCCGGGGCTACGTGCGCCTGGTGCACGAGCTGGAAGCGGCCCTGGCCGAGATCACCGGCTACGACGCCGTCTCCGTGCAGCCCAACGCCGGTTCCCAGGGCGAGCTGGCCGGGCTGTTGGCCATCCGTCGCTACCACGAGAGCCGGGGCGAGGTGGCCCGCACCGTGTGCCTCATCCCGTCTTCGGCCCACGGCACCAACGCGGCCAGCGCGGTGATGGCGGGCATGAAGGTCGTCGTCGTGGCGTGCGACGAGGGCGGCAACGTCGACATGGACGACCTGAGCCGCAAGGCCGAGGCCCACAGCGACCGCCTGGCTGCGGTCATGGTCACCTACCCGTCCACCCACGGGGTGTTCGAGTCGACGATCACCGAGCTGTGCCAGGTCATCCACGACCACGGCGGCCAGGTGTACGTCGACGGCGCCAACCTGAACGCCCTGGTCGGGGTGGCCAAGCCCGGCAAGTTCGGGGCCGACGTGTCCCACCTGAACCTGCACAAGACGTTCTGCATCCCCCACGGTGGTGGCGGTCCCGGGGTGGGGCCGGTGGCGGTGAAGGCCCACCTGGCCGCATTCCTGCCCAGCTCACGGGTGGTGCGCGAGGCGGGCCCGGCCGACGGGCCCGGGGCGGGGGCCATCTCGGCCGCGCCGTGGGGCTCGGCGGGCATCCTGCCCATCTCCTGGACCTACATCCGCCTGATGGGCGGTGAGGGGTTGACCCGGGCCACCCAGGTGGCCGTGCTGGGGGCGAACTACGTGGCCGCCCGGTTGTCGCCGTACTACCCGGTGCTCTACGCCGGGGCTGGCGGCCAGGTGGCCCACGAGTGCATCCTCGACATCCGGCCGCTGACGGCGTCGACGGGGGTGACGGTGGATGACATCGCCAAGCGCCTGATCGACTACGGCTTCCACGCCCCGACCATGTCCTTCCCGGTGGCGGGGACGCTGATGGTCGAGCCCACGGAGTCCGAGTCCCGCTTCGAGCTCGACCGGTTCTGCGAGGCCCTGATCAACATCCGGGCCGAGATCGACCGGGTGGCCGCGGGGGAGTGGCCGGCCACGGACAACCCCCTGCACAACGCCCCCCACACGGCCGAGGACGTGACCGCCAGCGTGTGGGAGCACCCCTACAGCCGTGAGGTGGCCGCCTATCCCACCGCCTCGTTGCGCCAGACCAAGTACTGGCCGCCGGTGAGCCGCATCGACGGCGCCTATGGCGACCGCAACCTCGTCTGCGCCTGCCCCCCGCCCGAGGCCTTCGAAGACTGACCCCGCGGTCCGACAACGACAGAGGGCCCCCCTGCACGGAGCAGGGGGGCCTCTGTCGGTCACGGCCGCGGGGGCGGCCGGTCGTGGGTTGCGCCGGTGGTCAGGACCGGTGGTGGTTGTCCAGGTCGCGTCGGCCGTTGGCTGCGGTGAGCACGGCAGCGCCGGCGACGAGCAGGGCCGCGGCCCACCAGGTCGTGCGGCTCGAGTCGCCACCGGTGCGGGGCAGGGTGAGCCCCAGCACCTGGGTGGCGCTCGTGGTCGGGGTGACCCGGTTGACCAGGGACACAGCCGGGAACACGACCTGACCGAGGATGCGCACGGTGGCCGTGGCTGTGGCCGGGTCGAAGTTGGCGCCCGACACGGTCACCGCGTTGATGACCTCACCCAGGGCGACGTCGTCGCCTGTCACCGTGTACTCGGGGGTGAACGTGGCCGTCTCGCCGGGGCCCAGGGTGGTGATGGTGGTGGTGAAGCCGGCCCGGGGGTCGTCGACGAGCACGTTGCTCAGCGGCAGGGTGCCGCTGTTGAGCACGGTGATCGTGTAGCCGATGACCTCGCCCACACCGGCCTCGGCCCGGTCGGCCACCTTGGTCACCGTGACGGCACCCTGGTTCTGGCCGGCCGTGGCCTGCGTGGTGGAGGTGACGACGGGAGGCAGCGTCCCGGGCGTGGTGCCCGGCGTGGTCCCGGGGGTGGTGCCCGGCGTGGTGTCCGGCGTCGTGCCCGGCGTCGTGTCCGGCGTGGTCGTGGGCGGCTCGGTCGTGCTGGTGTCCTGGCCCTCACCCGGGGGCTGCAGCAGCTGCACCCGGTTCTCGCCGGTGCCCAGATCGGTGACGGGCGTGGGGGAGACCTGGCGGAAGCCGGAGCCGCCCTGGCTGGCGTCCATGCCGCCGTAGAGCAGGCCGCCCTGGGGGATGTCGTCGGAGCACGAGACCCGCACGTCGATGCGCACGATGATCGTCTCGGGGGCGGAGACGTCGGTGACCTGGATGGTCGTGTACAGCTTGGACCCGGTGGTGAACAGGGGGCCGGTCAGGCCCTCGTCCTCGATGGAGGCCACGCTCTGCTTGTTGCCCGTGGTGGCCGGGTCGCTCTCGAGGACGTAGGCGCCGACGATGTCGCTGTAGCCCAGGCCGGGCTTGGTGCCGCTGGACACGGCGTCGAAGAACAGGCTCATGCTGACGACCCGGTTCACGTCCCCGCCGCCGGTGTCAGGCTTCGAGTCGATCCTGGCCAGGAAGCTGACGATGTCGTCGCACAGGTAGTCCGGGGGGAACTGCTGCTCGGGGTTGGCCGACGCCCAGTCGCCCCCGCCGCCCACCGTGTGGTCGTAGCTGGCGGGGTCGGCCATGCTGAGCTTGAGGCTCATGCTGGCGACACCCTCGCCACCGTCGCCGCCCTGTTGGTCGGCCTTGGCGGGGCCGGCCAGGCCGACCACGCCCAGGGCCAGCGCCATGAGCGCCAACACCATGCTGGCGACGCGCGACCGTCTGGCGCGCTCGCTCGGACCGCCGAGTACCGAGACCATTGCTTTCCTCCGCTCCAGCCCCGCCACCGAAACGGCGCGGAGCGGCTGAGCCGCTCCACCACCAGGCCGCCGCCGGGGTTCCGCCACCACACGGGCCCAGCTGGACCCACGTGGAAGTCAAGGTAGCACCGGTGGGAGCGAATGACCATGGCTCCCTCGCAGGTTCTTTACGGCTTCTTCATGATGATCTGCCGCACCGTGAGAGATGGCCCTCTGACCTGGCCCCTGGACCGCCATGCGGAGCCCGATCGGCGGTTCCACTACGCTTCTGCCTGTCTGCATCGCCGGGGAGCCCCCTGGTGAGCACGTCCCGGGGGGAGCGTGACCGTGGCCGGAGCGACGTTCGAGTACACCGAGCTGACCGACGCCGAGCGGGAGCTGCGTGACGACGTCCGCGACTTCCTGGCCACCGAGCTGCCCATCGGCGGTGGCCACCGGCCCGGCCTGGGCATGTCGGCCGAGTTCGACCCCGCCTTCTCCAAGAAGATGGCGGCCCGGGGCTACCTGGGCATGGCCCTGCCCACCTCCTACGGCGGCCACTCCCGTGGTGCCGTGGACCGCTTCATCGTGGTCGAGGAGCTGCTACGGGCCGGCGCCCCCGTCGGCGCCCACTGGGTGGCCGACCGCCAGACCGGCCCCACCGTGTTGAACTTCGGCACCGAGGAGCAGAAGCAGCGCTTCCTCCCCGCCATCGCTGCGGGCGAGATGTACTTCTCCATCGGCATGAGCGAGCCCGACGCCGGCTCCGACCTGGCCTCGGTGCGCACCACTGCGGTGCGGGGCCAGGACGGCTGGATCGTCAACGGCACCAAGATCTGGACCTCGGGCGCCCACCAGAACCACTACTTCATCGTGCTCTGCCGGACGTCGCCCGACGACGGCGACCGCCACAACGGCCTGTCCCAGTTCATGATCAAGCTGGACACCCCGGGCATCGCCATCAACCCCATCGCCTTCCTCGACGGCACCCACCACTTCAACGAGGTGGTCATGACCGACGTCTTCGTCCCCGACGAGGACGTGCTCGGCGAGATCGGCCGGGGCTGGCAGCAGGTCAACTCCGAGCTGGCCTTCGAGCGGGCCGGACCCGACCGCTACCTGTCCACCTGGCAGGTCTTCAAGTGGTTCGTGGGCACCCTGGCCGAGGGCAGCGACGCCGAGGCCGCCGCAATGCGGGCCACCGGACGCATCGCGGCCCGCTACTGGGCCCTGCGCCAGCTGTCCTTCGCCGTGGCCCGGGCCATCGACGCCGGTCAGGCGCCGGCCCTCGAGGCCGCCATCGTCAAGGACCTGGGCACGACCTTCGAGCAGGAGGTCACCGAGGCCATCCTCGAGGTCATCGAGCACGAGCCCTCGCTCGACTCGGCCACCCTGGGCGAACAGCTCCTGGCCCAGGCCATCCTCACCGGCCCCAGCTTCACCCTGCGGGGCGGCACCACCGAGATCCTGCGCACCATCGCGGCGAAGGGACTGCGTCGATGAACCGTCGAGGGGGCTCTGCCTCAACCAACCTAGGGCCCACCAACCCCTACCCCGCCGATCCCACCCTGGTGGAGACGCTCGAGCGCTTGCTCACCGCCACGTGCACGCACGAGGCCATCCAGGAGGCCGAGGCCGTCGGCTGGGCCCCCAAGATCTGGGAGTCCCTGGCCGCCACCGGAGCTCCCTGGGTCGGTGTGGCCGAATCGGCGGGTGGGTCCGGGGGCACCTGGGCCGACGCCCTGGCCGTGCTCCAGGAGTGTGGTGCCCACGCCGTGCCCCTGCCCGTGGCCGAGACCGGCCTGTTGGGCGGCTGGCTGTTGGGCAGTGCCGGCATCGCCCTGCCCGACGGTCCCGTCACCGTCGTGCCCGGCTCGGGGGGCGACAGCCTGAGCCTGGCCGGCGACCGCCTGTCCGGCCTGGCTGCCAACGTGCCCTGGGCTCAGGCCAGCGAGCGCATCGTGGCCCTGGTCGACGGCCACGTCGTCAGCGTGGCCCCGGCCGCCGCGGCCTCTGTCGAGACCCGCCGCAACCTGGCCGGCGAGCCCCGTGAGGTGGTGACCTTCGACGGCGCCACCGTCGAGCACGCCCCTGCGCCGGCCGGCGTCGACGCCGATGCCCTGCGCCTGCGGGGGGCGATCGCCCGCTCGGCCCTCATCGCCGGTGCCCTGCGCCGGGCCACCGACCTGACCACCGGCTACGCCAGCGACCGCCGCCAGTTCGGCAAGCCCGTGGCCACCTTCCAGGCCGTCGCCGGCCAGCTCGTGCGGCTGGCGTCCGAGGCCCAGCTCGTGCAGATGGCCCTGCTCACCACGGTGGCCGCCCTGAGCCGGGCCGGTGGTCCCGAGACCGACGCCGCCAGCCAGGCCGCCTTCGAGGTGGCTGCGTTCAAGGCAACGGCCGGCGAGGGCGCCACCGTGGTCAGCGCCCGTTCCCACCAGGTGCACGGCGCCATCGGCATGACCCAGGAGTACGAGCTGCACCAGCTGACCCGGCGCCTGTGGTCGTGGCGTGAGGAGTTCGGCTCCACGTCGTACTGGCGTGAGCAGGTAGGCCGCCGAGCCGTGGCCACCGGCCCCGACCACCTGTGGGAGCTGGTCAACCAGGGTTCCGCAGCCTCGGCCTGACCTGGCCGTCGGGTAGGCCGCCCATCACCGGGCGGCAGCCCGGACTGCCCACGTCACTGATGTCGCCCGGCCCGCGGGCACCGCGGCTGCGTGGCCCGGCGCCGGGCCACGCACCGCAGGCCGGGGTCGGAGCCGATTGCTCTCGGTGGTGGGGGCTCTGTCGGTGAGGTCACCCGAGCCCTGCGGATCGGGCCCCGGTGCCGGGGTGACCGGTTGTGTGGCTGTGGGCTCTACTGCTGCTGATGAAGGGGCCTCCGGCTGGTGTTGTTCTGCCCCCGGTACACGCCGGAGCGAACCGGACGCATGCGTGTACCGCAGACGTAGGTGCATGCGTTCGGTAGGCGGCGACAGGCCGGGACGCGACACCTGGATGCAAACAGGCGGGCCGGCACCCCCTCGGGCGCCTGAGGTCAGCCGCGCCTGAGGTCAGCTCGGCCTGACCGGCCTGTCGCCAGGCCCGGCGGGCCCACCCGCCTCGGCGCGCGTACGCAGGGCGGCCAGGCGGCGGTCCCAGTCCGATCCCACCCGGGTGATCCAGTCCACGGCGACATCGAGGGGCTCGGCGTGGAAGCTGAAGCGCACGTCGCGGCCCGACCGCTCACTGGTGACCAGGCCGGCGGCCCGCAGGGTCTCGAGGTGCTTGGCCACGGCCTGGCGGCTGACCGGGAAGCGGCCGGCCAGCTCGGTGGCGGTGAGCGGGCCTTCGATGGCCACGGCCCGCAGCACGGCCCTCCGGGTGGCGTCGGCCAGTGCCTCGAAGACACCGTCCGTTGAGCGGGCCTCGGGGCTGGTCAACGCCGGGCTGGCACCAGCGACGCGGCCAGCGCGCACAGCAGGTCCAGGTGGAACAGGCGGGCCTCCCAGCGATCGCCACCGGTAGCGCCCGAGGCGCCGACCGGCTCGGTCACCCGCTCGACGACACGGACCACGGTGCGGGCCCCGGCTCCGGGGGTGATGAGCTCGTGCACGGTCAGCTCGACGATCGACTCGACCCCGTCGGGGGCCCAGGTCCAACCCAGCCGGCGGGAGGCACCGTCACCGGAACCACCGTCGCCGCGCGCGTCAGGCCGCGGGGTGTCGAAGCGGGCGGTGCGCACCTCGTCGCCCACCCACCCGGCCAGCTCGTCGGGGTCGGCCACCAGCTCCCACACCACGTCGGCGTCGATGTCGAGTTCGATCTCCCGTACGACCTCGGCCTCATCAGTCTCCATGCAACTGCATGGTTGCATATCTCGGACCCGATGGCTAATGTGCAACCTTATGGTTGCTCTTGTTCCCTCCGTGCTCCAGCGCTCCGCCCGGGGCGATCGCATCTCCGACGTCTTCTCCCGGCTACTCGACGACCGCATCATCTTCCTGGGCACCGCCATAGACGACCAGGTGGCTGCGGTCATCGTGGCCCAGCTGCTGCACCTCGAGGCCGAGGCGCCCGGGCTCGACATCGCCGTGTACATCAACTCTCCCGGCGGGGACATGACGGCGCTGTTCGCCATCTACGACACCATGCAGTTCATCGCCTCGGACGTGGCCACCATCTGCGTGGGCCAGGCCTGTTCGGCTGCCGCCGTGCTCCTGGCCGCCGGTGCCGCGGGCAAGCGGGCCGTGCTGCCCAACAGCCGGGTCCTCATCCACCAGCCCCACGGCGGGGTGCAGGGCCAGACTGCGGACATCGAGCTGGCGGCCAGCGAGTTCGCCGAGATGCGCGACCGCATGATCGGCATCCTCGTGCGCCACACCGGCCAGACCGCCGAGCGCATCCGGGCCGACATCGACCGCGACTACATCGTGCGCGCCGCCGCCGCCGTGGCCTACGGCCTGGTCGACGAGGTGCTCACCACCCGCATCCCCGTCGTGGGCGCCGCGCTGGCCGGCACCTGACCCCGGCGGGGCGGGCAACCGGCAGCCGGCGGGAGGGGTGCGGGTGGACGGGGCCGGGTACCCCGGCGAGGATGGCCCCATGTCTGCCGAGCACGTCGCCACCCCGGGCGAGCACGCCCGGCCACCGGTGGGCACGGCCACGGGACCAGGGCCATCTTCGCCGCCTTCTTCGCCAACCTGGGGATCGCGGTGGCCAAGCTCATCGGCTTCCTGTTCACCGGGTCCTCGTCGATGCTGGCCGAGTGCATCCACTCCCTGGCCGACACCGGCAACCAGGGACTGCTGCTGTTGGGCGGGCGACGGTCCCGCAAGGCCCCCGACCCCCTGCACCCCTTCGGCTACGGGCGTGAGCGCTACTTCTGGGCCTTCGTGGTCGCCCTGGTGCTCTTCGCCGGCGGTGCCGTGTTCGCCATCTACGAGGGCATCACCAAGATCCGCCACCCCCACGAGCTCGAGTCGCCCCAGTGGGCCATCGGCATCCTGCTGCTGGCCATCTGCCTGGAGGGCTACTCGTTCCGCACCGCCCTGCACGAGGCCGGCCAGGTCCGGGGCAAGCACGGTTGGGTCAGCTTCATCCGCACGGCCCGCACCCCCGAGCTGCCCGTCGTCATCCTCGAGGACTTCGGCGCCCTCATCGGCCTCGTCCTCGCCCTGGCCGGGGTGGGCCTCACCATCATCACCGACGAGCCCGTGTTCGACGGTCTGGGCACCCTGTCCATCGGCATCCTGCTGGCCCTCATCGCCGCCGTGCTCGCCGTGGAGATGAAGAGCCTGCTGGTCGGGGAAGGTGCCCTGCCCGAACACGAGGCCGCCATCCGCACCGCCCTGGCCGCCGACGACACCGTGCGCGGCGTCATCCACATGCGCACCCAGCACCTGGGCCCCGAGCAGGTGCTGGTGGGGGCCAAGGTCGAGTTCGCCCCCGACCTCGACGTCATGGGCCTGGCCCGGGCCATCGACGCCGCGGAGGCCCGGGCCCGGGCGCAGGTGCCCTTCGACCTGCTCCTCTACATCGAGCCCGATGTCCGCCGCCCGGCATGAACCCCTCGATGCACGAGCTCGCCCGATGACAGAGGAGCAGATCCCCGCGGCCGGTCGGCTCCTGGTGGCCACCCTGTTGATCGGCGACCCCAACTTCTCCCGCGCCGTCGTGCTCGTCCTCGACCACGACGACGACGGCACCGTCGGCGTGGTGCTGAACCGGCCCACCGAGCTGGCCGTGTCCGAAGCCCTGCCGCCGTGGGCCGACGTGGTCAGCGGGCCCGGGGTCGTCTTCGAAGGTGGCCCCGTGGGCGCCGGCGGCGTGGTGGGCCTGGCCCGGGCCGGGCGTGACGTGCCCGCCGCCGGCTGGGCGCCCATGGTCACGGGGCTGGCCACGGTCGACGTGAGCCTCGAGCCCGGCGAGCTGGGCGGCGACGTGGCCGCCCTGCGGCTGTTCTCGGGCTACGCCGGCTGGGGTCCCGGCCAGCTCGATGGCGAGCTGGCCGTCGGGGCGTGGTGGGTGTTCGACGCGCTGCCCGGTGACCCCTTCACCGCCCGGCCCGACGAGCTGTGGTGGGACGTGGTCGGACGCCAGGGCGGGGCGTACCGGATGTACCGGCACGCCCCGCTCGACCTCGACGTGAACTAGCTGGTCAGAGCGACCTGGTCAGAGCGACCGGATCAGAACGGGCTGATCACAGGGCGGCGGCCAGCTTGCGCATGCCCGTGCGGGCCTTGACCGCGCCACCCAGGTCGGCGTCGGCGTAGGGGCCCACGGCGGCACCGGTGTCGGCGTAGCGGCAGAGCGCCACCCCGAAGACGGCCCGCATGGTGCTGAGCAGCACGTAGCCCACGATGAACAGGGCCACGGCGACCACGATGAGGGCCAAGCCGCCGGTCTCGCCCGCCAGGTTGCCGGTCTGGGCCACGAACACGCCGAGGACGCCGAGGAGCAAGGCGGGCAGGATGGTGAGCAGGCCCAGGGTGCCGCCAATGCGGATGTTGCCGCCGATCTGGGTGCCCCAGCGCTCCTTGAGCAGGTGGGTCGAGCGCTTGATGGCGGCCACGGGGCCCAGGTCCTCGAACATGATGATGGGCACGACCAGGAAGGTGATGAGGCTCCACATCACCGCGAGCACGCCGGCGCCGAGCATGCGGGCCACGTTGAGCAGGGCGTTGCCGCCACTGCCGTTGCCCCGCAGGGCCGACAGCACCAGGCTGACGGTCAGCGAGATGGCCGCGTAGCCGGCCAGCTGGCCGCGGTGGGCCCGGGTGGCGTGCATGGCCTCGGCCGGCGTCGGGCAGCCGGCGCCCTGCAACGCCTGGTCGGCGGCGAAGGTCAACGCCCCGACGTGGAACATCCACACGATGGCCGACAGGAGGAAGCCGGCGAGGACGATGGCGCCGCCCAGGACCTTCATGGGGGCGGGAGGGGGGACCAGGTTGAGCCCACGGGGTGGTTGGGCAACCCCACCCGACCACCCCGTCGGTGACGGACCCGACCTACCAGTGGCCCGTGCCCGGGGCGCCCTTCCAGGGACCGACGACGTCCCCGGTCACCCATCCCCCGTAGAACCCGCCCCCCTGGGGTCGGACCAGCTCGCCGTCGACACGGCACTCGAGCGCCGCGGGGTAGAAGGACAGGTGGCCGCGCAGGCCCTCGAAGCCCTCCCACGGGTCCTCGTAGCTCCAGGCCGCGTTCTCGGCCACGGTGTCGCCGACGACGACCGACCAGTAGGTGGCCGGGCCCTTCCACTCGCACGTGCTGCGCCCGTACCCGGGGCGCAGGTGGTCGCGGACCACATCCTCAGGAGGGAGGTACCAGGTCGGGGGGCTGGCCGTCTCGCTGATCTTGACGGCCCGGTTGGACCGGGCCACCACGGTGCCGTCGAGGCGCACCTCGACCAGGCGGGGCGACACCTCGATGCGGGGGGGCCGGGGGTAGTCCCAGACCGACTCCTGGCCCGGGCCCACGGGGTCGGGGGTGGGGCGTCGCTGCAGCACGGTGCTGCTCCTTCTCTCGGGTGGCGGCGGGCGTCAGCCCAGGCCGGGGAGGTGGTCCTGGTCGACGCCGGCGGGCGGGCGCCCGGCCCGCACGTCGGCCGCGGCGGCGTGGTGGTCGACGATGGGGGGTGGGTAGCCGTGCTCGGTCAACCCGTCGACCCCCAACGCCCACGGCTTGTGCACGACCTTGGCGGCCACGTCATCGAGCTCGGGCACCCAGCGGCGCACGTAGGCGCCGTCGGGGTCGAAGCGCTCGGCCTGGCGGATGGGGTTGAAGATCCGGTTGGGGCGGGTGTCGTTGCCCGTGCCCGCCACCCACTGCCAGTTGGCCGAGTTCTGGGCCAGGTCGCCGTCGACCAGCCACTGCAGGAAGTGGGCCGCCCCCCGCCGCCAGTCGATGCCCAGGTCCTTGACCAGGAAGCTGGCCGTCAGCAAGCGGGCCCGGTTGTGCATCCACCCCTCGTCGCGCAGCTGGCGCATGCCGGCATCGACGATGGGGTAGCCCGTGCGCCCCTCGGTCCACGCCGCGAAGGCGTCGTCGTCATCGACCCAGTGCCGTTCGCCCCGGGGCCGGTAGTCGCAGTGGCCGATGGCCCCGAAGGCTGCGGTGACCTGGTGGTAGAAGTCTCTCCAGCACAGCTGGCGCAGGAACGGTTCGGCCCCGACGTGCCCCGTGGCCCGGTGCTCGAGCTCGAGGGGGGACAGGCAGCCGAAGTGCAGGTAGGGGGACAGGCGCGACGTGCGATCCCCGGCCAGGTCGTCATGGCCGTCGTCGTAGCCGGCCAGGCCGAGGGCCACCCAGGCGTCCACCGCGGCCAGGGCGGCGCGCTCGCCGGGCTCGGGCAGGTGGGGGGAGACGGGTCCCGGCGCCAGCGAGTGGGCCGTGGGCAGCTCCCCGGGATCGATGCCGTCGGGTAGGGCCACGGCGTCGGGGGTGGTGGCCCGCCGTCGTCGCGGGGCGTCGGTCCACGCCCGGAAGAAGGGGGTGAAGACCTTGTAGTGGTCGCCACCGCCGGGCCGCACCGACCCGGGCTCGACCACGCTGACCCCCGGGTGCAGCACCAGCTCCAGGCCCGCCTCCCGGCACGCCTCGGCCAGGGCGTCCTGGCGACGGTGGGCGAAGGCGGTGACGTCGGCGGTGGCGTGCACGGTGGTGGCGCCCAGCTGGCGGGCCAGCTCCACGGTGCGGGCCACGGGGTCGCCCCGGCGAACGACCAGGTCGCCGCCCCGGTCCTGCAGGTCGGCCCGGAGCCCGGCCAGGGCGCCGGCCAGGAACGTGGCCCGGTTGGGGGTCACGAAGCCGGCGTCACGCACGGCGTCGTCCACCACGAACAGGGGCACCGTGGTCCCGGCCCTGGTGGCCGTGGCCAGGGCGGGGTGGTCGTGGACGCGAAGCGCCCGGGTCAGCAGCACCACCGACGCGGTCATCGGGTCGACCGTACGGGGGCCGGCGGGCGTGTGAGGCATCACCGTCGGGCCCCGGTGGCGGCGCTACCCACCACCACCTGCGATGCTGGTCCGTCGTGACCCCGAGCCCCCACAGCTTCGCTTCGCTCATGGCCCTCGAGCCCCACGGGCCCGACACCTTCGTCGGGACCAGCCTGCCCTACGAGTGGGGGCGCATCTACGGCGGACAGGTCATCGCCCAGGGCCTGGCCGCGGCGGCCGCCACCGTGTCCGAGGACTACCGGGTGCACTCGCTGCACGCCTACTTCATCCTCGGCGGCCGCCTCGACGAGCCCGTGCGCTACGAGGTGGACCGGGTGCGCAACGGCCGCTCGTTCACCACCCGGCGGGTGGTGGCCCGCCAGTCCTACGGCGCCATCCTCACCCTCGAGGCCTCGTTCCACGCCCACGAGGACGGGCCCGACGTGCAGACCGTGCCCATGCCCGACGTGCGGGGTCCGGAGGAGCTGCCCGAGGTGGGCTGGGGTTGGGTGCTCGAGCGCCGCCAGGGCATGCCCGACGCCGGCTCGGCCCGGGCCTACGCGTGGCTGCGGGTCGACCCCACCGTGGGCGACAGCGCCGTGGCCCACGCCTGCGCCCTGGCCCTGGCCTCGGACACCTCGACGGTCACCGCCGTGCGGGCCACCCACCCCGCGACCCGGTGGACGACCCGCAAGGAGATCTCCGAGCAGTTCATGGCCGCCAGCCTCGACCACGCGGTGTGGTTCCACCGGCCGGCCCGGGCCGACGGCTGGCTGCTCATCGACGTGAACTGCGACAACCTCATCGGCGTGCGGGGCCTGACCATCGGCCACGTGTTCGACCAGGCGGGGACACATGTGGCCACCATCACCCAGGAGGCCCTGGTGCGCGAACGGAGCGGCCCCACCCCCAGCGCCCGGGACCTGTCGGGCACCTGACCCCGCCGCCGCCGTCCGGTGGGCGCCTGCGGTGGGTGACGCCGGCGCCGATCCGCGTTCCGGCCGGCGCACCATCTCCGCCGACGATTGGGCTGTGGCCCGGGGCTGACGCCTAGCGTTGACCCGTCTCGGCCCTGGTAGCCGGGACGGGCACGGCCACCCGCCACTCGCCGTGCCGAGGAGCAGATCGAATGCCGAGCGTCACCGGCGCCGCGCCCCAATCGGTGGGTCAGATCGCCTCTCTGGGCGATCGCCG
>JBBSLP010000073.1:0-29807 GCA_038255145.1 Acidimicrobiales bacterium | reverse complement strand
TCAGCGAGAGGCAGCACATGTCAGTAGAGGACAACAAGGCCATCGTCGGCCGTTGGTTCACCGAGTTCTGGGGCAAGGACGCCGATCTCGCCGTCATCGACGAGTTGGCGGCTCCCGACATCCGCTTCGAGTACTCGTTGCACGCCCCCCTGCGGGGCCGTGACGCGGTGCGGGAGTTCGCCACCAGGTTCCGGGCCGCCTTCCCCGACCTCGGCTTCGAGGGCACCGCCGACCTCATCGGCGAAGGCGACCACGTCGTGGGCCAGTGGATCGGCGGCGGCACCCACACCGGTGACGCCTTCGACGACATGCCCCTGGGCGGGCTGCCGGCCGCCACGGGCCTGACCATGCGCTTCACCGGGACCACCATCCTCAAGGTCGTCGACGGCCTCATCACCGAGGAGGTCGGCCTCGATGACGGCGTCACCGTCCTCCAGCAGCTGGGCCTGATCCCCAGCCCCTGATCCGCCCGCCCTCGACCACCCCCCAGCCGGTCGACGACGGCGCGCCGTGCGCCGTCGTCGTCCCCGGCGACCTCACGGAACCGGACCATGGAGCGTCTACACGACATGACCGCCAAGGTGCCCTTCGAGGTGGTGGTTGCCACCCATGGCGCCACCGTCCTGCGGGTGTGCCGGGCCGTCCTGCGCGGCGGCGACGCCGACGACGCCTGGTCCGAGACGTTCCTGTCGGCCCTGCAGGCGTACCCCGACCTGCCCGCCGACGCCAACGTCAGGGCCTGGCTCGTCACCATCGCTTATCGCAAGGCCATCGACGTCACCCGGGCCCGGGCCCGGCGGGCCACCCCGGTGGCGAACACCCCCGACACGGCCGACACCACCGCGCCGGGGGCCGAGGGCGCCCCCACCCGTGGGCCGGGTCTGGGCCTGGACGGCGACCTCGCCGCCGCCTTCGCCGCCCTGCCCACCAAGCAGAAGCAGGCCGTCGCCTACCACCACCTGGCTGACCTGCCCTACGTCGAGGTGGCCGCCATCCTGGGCGGCACCGTCGAAGCCGCCCGCCGGGCCGCGGCCGACGGCATCGCCACCCTCCGACGCACCTACCCCGCCGGCACCTCGAGCAAGGACGCCCGTCGATGACGGCCCAGGAGACGAACAGGGACGACCTGGACGGTGGGCTGGCCGACGCCTTCACCGAAGCCACCGACCACCTGCACGAGTTGCACCGGCGGTTGGCCGAGGCCGCCGGCCGGCAGGGCCTGCTCGACGTCGCCTACCGCACCCTCGACACACCGGTGGGCACCCTGCTGCTGGCTGCCACCGACGAGGGCCTGGTCCGGGTGGCGTTCGCGTCGGAGGACCACGACACCGTGCTCCAGGCCCTGGCCGATCGCATCAGCCCCCGCATCCTCGAGGCCCCCGCACGCCTCGACGCCGTGGCCACCGAGCTCGACGAGTACTTCGGCGGCCGACGGCACCGCTTCGACCTCCCCCTCGACTGGCGCCTGTCGGCCGGTTTCCGTCGCACCGTGCTGCACCACCTGGCCACGGACGTGAGCTACGGCCACACCGCCAGCTACGTGGCCCTGGCCCAGCTGGCGGGCCGCCCCCGGGCCGGGCGGGCCGTGGGCACGGCCTGTGCCACCAACCCCCTGCCCGTCGTCGTGCCCTGCCACCGGGTCGTGCGGGCCGACGGCAGCCTGGGCGGCTACCTGGGCGGCGTCGACGCCAAGCGCCTCCTCCTCGACCTGGAAAGGGCGGCATGATCCCGACCGAGCCGACGGTGTCACCCCGCCTGACCAGCACCGTGCTGGCCCGCTACCCCGATGCCACCCGACCCCCGGCGCCACACACCGCGCCAGAGCTGCTCCGCCTCATGGCCCTGCTCGATGCGGCCGGGGCGCGCACCGTGGCCATCGGGCACGGCCGCCACCCGGCGTCGGTCGCGGCGACGGCGGCCCTGGCCGAACGGTGGCCCGGGGACGGGCGGGCGGTGCTCATCGTGCTCGACTGGCCGGTCGACGCCGCATCGTGGCTACGACCGGCACGACGCCTGGCCGCAGCCGATGCCGACGCCGTGGTCATGGCCGACACCCCGGCCGGGTGCGCCCAGCTCGGGGCCCGACTGGCCGAACAGCCGTCCTGGAGCCCGGCCCGCACGTTCGGCTTCGCCAGCGTGGCCAGCTTCGACCTCCTGGCCCTGACCCGCCCCGGCGTCCTCTCCGGCATGACCGGGCCCACCTCGACGGGGGGCGCATGGCGCATCACGCCGCGCTCCCTGATCATCGAGGACGTGGCCTGATCCAGGCCTGATCCCCACCTCGACGCCGTCGCCGTCAGCGGGCCAGGCGGTCGAGCAGGGGCAGCCGCCACGCCGTGGCCAGGGCGGGGTGGGCCGACACCGCCCTCAGGCGTTGGGGATCGGTCACACGACGGTCGTCCATGGCCAGGTGGGCGGCGGTGACGCTGACCCCCTGGGGGTCACGATCGACGGCGTCGATGGGTCCCGAGGCCGACACCTCACCGGGCTCGAGCACCCGCAGGTACCAGCCAGTACGTCCCGTCGAGCGCATGCGGGCGGCGATGTCGGCCCGACCCCGGTGCAGGGCCAGCTTGAAGCACGGCCATCGGGGCTGGCACACCTGCAGCACCGCCGTCCCCCACGACCACACGTCACCGATGCACACGTCGTCTTCGAGCACGCCCACGGTGCTGAGGTTCTCGCCGAACGGCGCCGGGCCCAGCTCGCCACCGAGCTCGTCCCGCCACGGGGCCAGGTGCTCGGACGGGTAGGCGTAGACGGCCTTGTCGACGCCGCCGTGCACGCTCAGGTCGGCCTGGCCGTCCCCGGACAGGTTGAGCGTCGACAGCCACAGCGGGGCCGAGGGGTCGACCGGCGCCTTGCGGATGCCGCTCCACACGTTCTCCCCCCTCGTCGAGGCGAGGACGGTGGGGGTGCCCACGTTGACGACGGCCAGCTCGACCATGGCGTCAGTGGCCAGGGTGCCTCCGGCGGACATGAGCTGATCGTAGGTGCCCGTCGCCTCACCGGTCCGCCGGGTCCACGTCACCGACGCCAGGTCCCCCCACCGGTCCCCGGCGCTCGAGGCCGTACATGTCCAACGAGCGTCGCTCCACCTCGTCGACGGTCGAACCGTCGTCGTAGGCCGGGGAGCGCACCGGTGCGGCGTGGTCCACCGTGATGAGGACGATGGCCTCGATCCGCTTCGGATCGAGGCCGCTGCGCTCCAGGTAGAAGCGCACACCGGCGTCGTAGACCGCTCCCTCGCGGTGGACCTCGGCGGGACCCTTGAAGCGGTACCCCTCCCGCCGGATGGGGTCCACTACATCGACCTCGACGACGACGTTCCCGGCCTCGATGTTGGCCACGGTCCCGTGCGAGTGATGTGGGCGAAGACGAGGTGGTCGTCGTCCCACACCGCCGTGGTCCCCTTGGGCGAGAGGTTGGGCGAGCCATCGGGGCATACCGTGGCCACATGGCCGAGCCGCTGCTCGCCGACGACGCGTCGCATGTCCTCATCGAACACAGCTCCACCTTCCTCCCCACCCCCGGCCCGTGCAACCCCAAGCGAAGACGACGCCACCCGCTGACCCTGTCCGGCCCGGGCGGCCCGGTCGGCCCGGCCGGCCCGGCCGCCGGCCAGCGGTACGGCGATGCGTCAGCTCACTTGCACAGGCTGGCGGCCGGGTCCCAGGCGCAGTTCTTGGACTTGCCGTCGAGGTCGATGAGGGCGCTCTTCGGCGCCCAGCTCTGCTCGGCGGCGCTCCACTGCTGGTACTGACCCGCCTCGATGAAGTACGAGTCGGCGTTGCCGTCCATGTGGAAGCGGACCCCCTCCAGGAACATGGGGTGGGTCATGTCGATGGCCCGCTGGGCGAGGACGAAGTTGGTTCGGGTCAACCCGCCCGGCAGCTCGTCGGCGATCATGATCGCCTGGGCGAACACCCAGCCGAGGATCATGCCCCCCGAGTACAGGCTCGACGTGTTGGGATTGATGCCGCCCTCGATGAGCAGCTCACGAGACCACTTGATGAAGGCGTCGTCGGCGAAGCGGGGGTCGGTGAGGTCCTTCGTACCGCTGTTGACGATCCACCAGCCGTCAGCAGCCGAACCGTCACCACCGACCTTCTCCTTCTTCACGAAGGTCGTACCCGCACAGGTGATGGGCTGGAAGAGGTACTTCACCTCTTCGTGCATGCCGTTCTGGGCCGCTTCGGTCACCGCCTGGGTGCACGGCGTCGCGGCGACCATGGCGATGAACACGTCGGGCTTGGATGCGCCCAGGGTGGTCATGGGATCGGTCACCGTGGGGGTGGCCGCCTCGATCTTCTCCGTGACGAGCTCGATGCGGTCCTTCAGCGTGGCCGATTCGGCCACGTAGGCCTTGAAGCTCGCTTCGTAGAGCTTGCCGAAGTCGTTGTTCACCACGAGGGCGGCCACCTTGACCTTGCGATCGGTGGGGAACTCGCTCAGGTGCTGCTCGAGGAACGCACCCCACAGCAGGGCCTCGGAGCTGTAGGAGAGGTTGGCACCGCCGGTCGTCCACGGGTGGTTGACGGGATCACCCCACGCGGCGTGGGCGGTGATGGTCAACGGGTGGGGCACGCAGCGCTGGTTGAGCTTGTCGTAGGTCTTCAACGTGCTGGGCGAACCCAGGGTGTCGATGGCGAAGGCCTTCTCCGAGTCGAGGAACTCGTCCACCAGCGGGATGGTGCGGGCGGCGTCATACCCGTCGTCCTTGGTGATGAGGTTGATGGTCCGGCTCTTGCCGTTGACGTCCTTGAACGCATCCTTGGCGCCGTAGTAGTCGAAGAGGACCTTGGCCGCCTTGGAGTAGTTGTTGTACTCGGCGTAGTTGCCCGACTGGGCGAGGGAGATGCCGAACTTGATGGACGTGTCCGTCAGCCCCTCGGTGTTCGACCAGCCCGCCGGGCACGCGGCCAGGTCGATGGTGAAGCCCTCGGGCCCGCTCAACGTCTTGCCGTCGGCGGAGACCCCCCACCCCTCGTCCTTGATGCGCTCGACGACGGCCGCACGCTGCGTCTTCCACAGCGCCTCCCACGCTTCGATGGACGTGGGCTGCGGGCCCGCCACCGTTGTGCTCGTCGTCGCCTCGGCTGTCGTCGTCGTGGTCCCTGCCCCCGCCCCCGTGGTGGTGGGCCCGGCGGCGTCGTCGTCATCCGAACCGCCGCACGCCGCCGCCACCAGGGACAACGCCAGGACCCCCGCTCCAGGTCTCCGCATCCGTCAACCGTGCACGCCTGCCCCCTGTGCCCAGCCGCTCGGCGATGCCTGCTGCTCCGTCAGCGACGCATCGGGCAACCTAACCCCAGAAGTGACGTTTGTCACACTCTTCTGGGCGACAGCCCGAAGCGGTCGGACTGCCCCACGACGAACGCCGGGTGCCGGGGCTACGGCGTGAGGAGGTCGCCCTGCTGGCCGGCATCAGCCCCGAGTACTACCTCCGCCTGGAGCAGGGTCGCGACCACCGCCCCTCGGACCAGGTCCTCGACAGCATCGCCCGGGCGTTGCAACTCGATGCCGACGCCTCGGCCCACCTGCGCGAGCTCGCCCACCCCCGACCGGGACCCCGACGTTCGGCCCGTCCCGAGCGGGTCAGCACCGGGGTGCAGGACCTCATCGACGCGTGGACGACGACGCCGACGCACGTGCACGGTCGCCATCTCGACGTGCTTCCCCTACGTGCGCTCCGTGCTCGGAGCCGACGTCGACGACCCCGCCTCGTCACGCTGATCGGCGAGCTGAGCCTGGGCAGCGAACGCTTCCGCACCCTGCGGGCCCGTCACGACATCCGTCACCGGACCAGTGGCGCCATCCGCCTCGTGCCCCCCCAGGTCGGTGCCCTCGACCTGCGCTACGAGAAGTTCACCATCCCCGGAACCGGCCAGGTGCTCGTCACCCACCACGCCGAGCCGGGCTCGACATCGGACGAGCGGTTGCACCTGCTGGGCTCACTGGCCGAGACCTCCCGACGCAGCGCCCGCTAGAGGGGCGACCACGCCGGGAGGCGTCGATGACAGAGGTGCTGTCGGCTTCGTCGTGGCCGCTAGGCGCAGGCCGACTTGGCCGGGTCCCAGGCGCACACCGCCGTCTCACCGTCGAGGTCGATCACGGTGCCCTGGTTCTTGTAGGTCTGGTTCGCCGCGTCCCACTGCTGCATGATGCCGCCCTCCACGATGTAGGCGTCCTTGGCGCCATCCATGCGCAGGTGGATGCCGGAGAGGAGCATCGGCGAGGTCATGTCGATGCTGCGCAGGGCGAGCTGGAAGTTGGTGCGGGTGACGCCCCCGGGCAGGTCCCCGGCGATGGCCAGGGCCTGGACGACGGGGAAGGCGTAGTTGATGCCCGAGCTCGTGTAGGTCGACGCCGTGGGGTTGATGCCGGCCTCGTCGAGGGCGCCCCGCAGCCACTTCAGGTACGAGTCGTTGTCGTAGGCGGGGTCGGCCAGGTCCTTGAGGCCGGGGCTGACGATGTACCAGCCATCGGCCGCCTCGCCGTCACCGCCGACCTTCTCCTTGCCCACGTAGGTCGCCCCCGGGCAGCTCTGCGGCATGAACAGGTACTTGGCCTGCTCGTGGAGACCGCTCTGGGCCGCTTCGGTGACGATCTGGGTGCACTGGGTACCGGCCACCATGGAGATCCACACGTCGGGCTTCTTGGCCGTCAGGGTGGTGATGGGGTCGCCCACCGTCGGCGCCGCGGCCTCGATGGTCTCGTTGAAGTAGTCGACCCGGTCCTTGAGCGTGGGCGACTCGGCGATGTAGCGCTTGAACGACGCGTCGTAGAGCTTGCCGAAGTCGTTGTTCTGGACCAACGACGCCACCTTGATCTTGCGATCCTTGGGGAACTCGTCGATGTGCTGCTCGATGAAGGCCACCCACACCACGGCCTCGGTGCTGTAGGTCGGCTGGGGCAGGCCCGTCGTCCACGGGTGGTTGACGGGATCGCCCCAGGCCACGTGGGCGGTCAGCGCCATGGGCGAGGGGACGCAACGCTCGTTGATCTTGTCGTAGGTCTTGAGGGTCGAGGGCGTGCCCTGGGTCCAGACCATGAACGTCTTGTCGTTGTCGAGCAGCTCGTCGACGTTGGGGATGGCCCGGGCCGGGTCGTAGCCGTCATCGCGGAGGATGTGTTCGATCTTGCGGGTCTTGCCCGTCGTCGCGTCCTTGAACAGCCCCTGCTCGCTGTAGTAGTCGAACAGGAAGGTCTCGGCTCGACCGGCGTTGCCCACATCGCCCAGCGTCCCCGACAGGGGCATCGTCTGGCCGATCTTGATGGTCGTGTCGCTGACACCCTCGGTGTCGGACCATCCCTGGGGACACTTGGACAGGTCGACCGTCCACCCCTCGGGACCGGTCAGGGTCTTGCCGTCGGCCGACTTGCCCCAGCCGTTGTCCTTGATGCGCTTGACGATGGCGGCGCGCTGCTCGGCCCACAGGGCCTCCCACTCGGCCAGTGACGCCGGCTGGGCCACGGCTGCGGTCGACGCCGTGGTGGCCGACGCCGCCGTGGTGGCCGTGGTCGACGAGCTGCCGGTTGCGGCTGCGGTCGTGGCCGAGGCGGCATCGCCGTCGTCGTCGGAGCTCCCGCAGGCACCGGCCATCAGGGCCAATCCCACCAGGCCCGCGGCGAACTGAAGTCTGCGTGTCCGATGCACCGGATCCCCCTGTTGGCGGACCCCTGCCGCCACTCGGGTGCATCATGTCACACAACGTCAATTAGCCGACAACCTGCTCTGAGTGGTCGTCCTGCCACCAGGAGCAGGCCATGTCGTCTCTCGGCTCTATCCCCCTCAAGGACGGGGCCGAACCTGCCGATGCGGACAGGTGGCGGGCGCCATCGGATCGCAACCTCACGGATCGGACCCTCTCGGGAACGCTCATGGACCACCACGCCACCTGGCCGCTGTCGGAGGGCCCTGCCCCGGGAGCCGTGCCCGCTCCCCTACCGCGGGACGAGGCCAACCGCCTGCGGGCCCTGTACGCCCTCGACATCCTCGATACCGCGGTCGAACCGGGGTTCGACGACGTCGCCGCCGTGGCCGCCGCCGTGTGCGGGACGCCATCCGCCCTGGTCTCCCTGATCGACGCCGACCGACAGTGGTTCAAGGCCACCGTCGGCCTCGAGCTCGACGCCACGGAGACCGATCGCGACAGCGCGTTCTGCGCCCACACCATCCTCCACGACCACGTCATGGAGGTGCCCGATACCCTCGAGGACGACCGCTTCGCCACCAACCCCTTGGTCCTCTCCGGCCCCAGGATCCGCTTCTACGCCGGCGCCCCCCTGGTCACGAGCAGCGGCCACGCCCTCGGTTCGCTGTGCGTCATCGACTCGGCACCCCAGCGCCTCGATGACCACCAACGCGCTGCGCTCGAGGGACTGGCCCGCATCGTGGTCGGCAAGATCGAAGCCCGCCGCACCGAGCGCATCCTGCAGCGGCTGACGAGCTCGCTGATGGCACTGTCCCGACTGCACGACGCCTCCCAGGCCACGGCCGCCGCCGCCGCCATCGTCCGCATCAACCGGGAGCTGCTCGATGCCGACGGGGTGACGCTCCTGCTGTCGGAGGACCCGGTGGCCGGACGGTACCGATCCTTCGGAGCATCCACCGCCGCCGCCATCGCCGACCAGGTCAGAGGGGCGAGCACCGACGTCGCCTCCAGCGCCGCCATCGCCCGGGTGGTGAGCACCGCCGAGCCGCTGTACATCGGTGACGCCGCCGCCTCGGACCTGGTCGACCCGGCGCTGGTGGCCCGCTTCGACGTCGGCTCCATCCTCTACGTCCCTGTGGTCGGTCAGGACGGCGTGGTCGGCGTGCTCGTCACCTGGTGGGACACGCCCCGCCCTGTGCTCGGAGGCGCCAGTCGAGACGCGGCCGTGCTGCTCGCCGTGGAAGCGGGCACCACCCTGGCCCGCCTCCACGCCCTGGCGATCCTGCGTCGCGACGCGGACACCGACCCCCTGACGGGGCTGGCCAACCGGCGGGCCTGCCTGGCCGAGTTGGGTCAGCTCCCACCCGACAGCGCCGTCATCATCGTCGACCTCGACCACTTCAAGGCCGTCAACGACACGTACGGCCATCAGGCCGGCGACCGCCTGCTCGAGCGGTTCGCCGCCCACCTGAGGGAGGCCACCCGCCGGGGCGACGTCGTGGCCCGCTGGGGTGGCGAGGAGTTCCTGGTCGTCCTGCCCGGTGGCGGCGTGCCCGGTGCGGCCATGCTCACCCGCCTGCGGGTCGCGTGTCGGGCCGCCGACCTGGGGGCGACCTTCTCGGCCGGCCTGGCCGTAACCGCACCCGACGAGACGGCCGAGGAGGCCGTCGGCCGAGCCGACGAGGCCCTCTACCACGCCAAGGCGCAGGGGCGGGACCGTGACGTCATCGCCCCCTCCCCGATGGTCGGTCCGAACGGCCAGCGCATCCCGTAACTCGAGGGGCCGACGGTCCCGGGCCTGTCATGCTCGGCGCCATGGTTCCGTCGGCCTCGTTGCTCTCCTTCGCCGTGACGGCGACGCTGCTCATCGTCATCCCCGGACCCAGCGTGCTCTTCGTCATCAGCCGGGGGGTCAGCCTGGGCCGTCGGGCTGCCCTGGCCACCGTGGTCGGCAACGCGTGTGGCTCCCTGGTGCAGGCCTCGGCCGTGGCCGTCGGCCTCGGCGCCGTGGTGGCCCGCTCGGCCACGCTCTTCACCGCCGTCAAGTTGGTGGGCGCCGTCTACCTGGTCGCCCTGGGCTGGCGGGCCTTCCGTCGCCGCGGCGAGCTGGCCGCGGTGGTCCACGCCGCGACCGCGCCCCGCTCCCGGCGACGCATCGTGCGCGAGGGCGCCGTCGTGGGGGTCAGCAACCCCAAGACCATCGTGTTCTTCGCCGCCGTCCTCCCCCAGTTCGTGGACCAGGCGTCGTCCGTGCCCGCCGCCGTGCAGATGCTGGCCCTGGGCCTGGTCTTCGCCGCCATCAGCCTGGTGTCGGACAGCGTCTGGGGCCTCGCCGCAGGGACGGCCCGCAACTGGTTGGGCCGATCGCCGCAACGCCTGGCCGTGGTGGGCGGGGCCGGCGGCCTGGCCATCATGGGCCTGGGCGTACGCCTGGCCCTCACCGGCCGTCGGGACTGACACCCTCGAGGTCCACCCCACCTGGGCCGCTGGAACCGGAGAGGACCCAGGCGGGGCGGTACCGTCTCGGCCGTGGAGGTCGGCCTGCTCGGCGAGCTCGAGGTCTGGCACCTCGGGGCTCGGGTCCCCGTGCCCGGCGCCAGGCAGCGGGCGGCGCTGCGGACCCAGGTGGCCCAGCGGGGGCGGTGGACCTCGGCCGAGATGGTGGATCCCGGTGGCGCGTCGGCCAGCGCAGTTCGGTCAGTGGGTGGATGGGGACTTCGTGGACGTCGGGCATGGCGGCAACATCCCGCCCGCCCATGCCGTCCCCATGTCGTCGCCGTGTCGTGACCGAGGTCGCGGCCCATGTCGCGGCGAGGTCGGGGCACGATCAGGTGGGGGCGGGGGCCGGGTCGTTAGGGTCCGGCCCGTCCTGATCAGATCCTGAACACCGAGAAGCGCATGGCCCGGCGACGGAGCCGGTGTGGCGGCGTGCGATCCCGCGGCCACACCACCTCTGACGGCTGCAGGCGGTGACGGTACCGACGAAGGGTGTTCGCCCCCGGTCCCAGTCCGCCCCGTTGGGCAGCGAGAGGCCACCCCTTGTCTGCCACCGCGGATGCTCCGCTGTCCCCCGCACCCTCCGATGTCGCTCCCGCCGCCGACGCCCTGACCGGTTCGCCCTACCGTCGGGCGCTCGACGTGCCCGGGGCCCGGCCCTTCTACGCCGCGGCCTCGGTCGCCCGCCTGGGTGCGGCCATGACCGGCCTGAGCCTGGTGTGGCTGGTGCACGGCACCACCGGCTCGTACGGCTCGGCGGGGCTGACGACGGGGGCCTACGCCGTGTCCACCGCGCTGGGCAGCCCCCAGGTGGCCCGCGTGGTCGACCGACTGGGCCAGACCCGGACCCTGCCGGTGCAGCTGGCCGTGTACGGCGCCACGTTGGCCCTGCTGGTGGCCGCAGCCACCACCCACCGCCCCCTGGGGCTGATCGTGGCCGCCGCCGCCCTGGCCGGGGCCAGCATCCCCCAGGTCGCCGCGCTGAGCGCGGCCCGGTGGACCCACCTGCTCGAGGGTCGGGGGGAGCTGGCCGCGGCCTTCTCGCTCGAGTCGATGAGCAACGCAGCGTCGTTCCTGGTGGGCCCGGTCCTGGTCAGCACGCTGAGCAGCAGCCTGGGCCCGGCCGCGGGCACGGTCACCGCCGGCGCCCTCCTGCTGGGTGGCGGCGCGTTCCTGACGGCCCAGGGGGACACGGCACCGGGGCCCATGGCGGCCACGGCGGCGTCCAAGGGCAGCGAGCGGCGGTTGTTGGGCTCGCGCTTCTCGGTGCTGGTGGCCATCAACCTGGGCACCGGAGCCTTCTTCGGGGCGTTGCAGGTGGCCACCACCGCCTTCGCCGAAGCTCACGGCTCACCGGCCCTGGCCGGACCGCTCTACGGCGTGATGTCGGCCGCCACCCTGCTGTCGGGGCTGTTGTACGGGCGCCGCCACTGGCCGATGGCGCCCGAGCGCCAGGTGGTGTGGGCCCTGGCCGCCCTGGCCACGGCCTGCCTGCCCCTGCTGCTGGTGGGCCAACCCTGGCAGTTGGCCCTGGTCGTGACCCTGCCCGGGTTCGCCCTGACCCCGGTGATGGTCCTCACCAACGTGCTCACCAAGTCCTTCGCCCCGCCCGAGGTGGTGACCCAGGCCTTCAGCTGGCTGAGCTCGGCTGGGGCCGCAGGCCTGGCCGGCTCGGCCGCCATCAGCGGCCAGCTCACCGACCACCTGGGCAGCCGGGCCGGTTTCGGGGTGGCCCTGGCCGCCGTGTTCCTCACCGCCCTGGTCGCCGCCGCCACCCTGCGGCACCAGCCGGCGGGAAGGGCGACCGCCAATTGAGCGCATCCACCTACGCCAACGGTATGTGCATGCGTCCGGTCGCTGACAGAAGGCCGGCCGATCGGCTCAGCGGCGTCGGGTCGCCCGCAGAACGGCGTCGTGGATGGTCACCACGTTCCCGTCCGGGTCGGTCACCTCGCGTCCGGGCGCGGCGGTGACGATGTCCCAGTCCGCGGCCTCCAGCGCTTCGGCCATCTGCTCGGCGGTGGCGAACAGGTCGGGTAGCCGGGGCCGGCGGATGACGGTGTCGAGGTCCGAGGGGTGGTGGCTGACCACCAGCAACGTGCCCCGGGGCCGGACGGCACCAGCCAGGCGGCGGTGGAGCACGTGCAGGTCGGCGCGCGGCAGGTGCATGAACTGGACCGAGATCAGGTCGAACTGCCGAGGGGCGGGGTCCCAGGTCAACACGTCGGCCATCTGCCAGGTGATGCGGGCAGCCACGTCCTCACCGACCGCTGCGGCCTGGGTCGCGGCCCGGGCCAGGGCCACGGTGGAGATGTCGATGCCGGTGACCTGCCAGCCCTGCGACGCCAGCCAGATGGCATCGGCCCCTTCACCGGCGCCCACGTCCAGCGCCTCGCCGGGAGCCAGGTCGGCCACGTGCTCGACGAGCAGCGGGTTGGGGTTGCCGCTCCAGATGCGGTCGGCGGTGCCGTAGCGGGCGTCCCAGAACCCGGCGGTGAACATCTCGCTGACGTCGGTCTCGTCGGCCTGCCCGGCATGCCCGGCGTGATCCGTGCTCATGATGCGCTCCTGGCCAGGACGGCCTCGGTGGTCGGGGTCGCGGCGCGGCGGGCGGCGACGGCGCGTTGGGTGTCCTCGGTGATGAGGTCGAGGTTGAGCGCTGCAGCCGCCATCAGCCCGCTGGCCGCAGCACCGACGACCTGGGCCCTGAGGTCGGTGACGTTGCCGGCCACCCATACGCCGGGCACCGCGGTCAGCCCGTTCTCGTCGGCAGCGATGGCCTCACCGACCCCCATGGGGTTGGGGGTGGGCTCGAGGCCCAGGCTGACCAGGATCTCGGATCGGGCCACGAACCGGGGGGCCACCACCAGGGCGTGACGGGCCACGACGGTGCCGTCGACCATGCGAACCCCGGCCAGGCGGCCATCGACCACCTCCAGGGCACCGACGGCGCCGGGGACGACGACGACATCCCTGGCCGCCAGTTGCTCGGCCTGCTCGTCGGTCAGCGGCGGAGCGGTGTGCAGGAACAGCACCACGTCGTCGCTCCACTGGCGGAACAGCGACACCTGGTGGAAGGCCCACGGGCCGGTGCCGAGGACGCCGATGGACTGGTCACGCACCTCCCAGCCGTGGCAATAGGGGCAGTGGATGACGTCGCTCCCCCACAGCTCGCGCACGCCGGGGATGTCGGGCAGTTCGTCCACCAGGCCGGTTGTCACCAGCAGCCGCCGGGCCGTGACCAGGCTGTCATCGCCCATGGTCACCTCGAACCCGCCGTCGACGATCCGGGCCGATCGGGCCTGGCCGTCGAGGAAGCGGCCCCCGTAGCCGGCCACCTCGTCACGTCCGATGCGGACGAGCTCGGCGGGGCTGATGCCATCACGGGTCAGGAAGTTGTGCACCCCCTCGGCAGGGGCGTTGCGGGGTGCTCCACCGTCGATCACCAACACCGACCGCCGGGCTCTCGACAGGGCGAGCGCCGCGCTCAACCCCGCCGCCCCGCCGCCGATCACGGTCACGTCGAACATCCTCTCCGGCGTGATGGCCGCCGTCGTCTGCTCCGTCGTCTGCTCCGTCGTCATCGTCTCCATCGTCAGTCCTCGACTCCGGCGGTCACCGTGACCACCTCCGAGATCGATGATGGGCACGGCACGCCAAAACTGCAATAGGACATGCCGATACGGCATGAACGGCCCTCAGCACCGCCTGTTAGGGAAGTAGTATCGAAGTATGGCAAAACGTAAGGTGACGGTGACCGTTGACGAGGAGCTTGTCGAGACGCTGCAGCATCTGGGGGATGCATCGTTGTCGTCGGTGGTGAACGCAGCGCTGGCCGCCGAGGTCGACCGCCGATCGCGAGCCGCGGCACTCGGGCGCTTGCTCGCCGACTGGGATGCCGCCTTCGGGCCGGTCAGCGCCGCGGCCACGGCCACGGCGCGGGCTGCATTCGATGATCTCGACGGCCTGTCCGAGTCGGCCGAGGCCGACCACGGCCGGGGAGCGGCGTGACCGGCCTGCCCCTCGTCCTCGACGCCGCCGGTCTCGACGCCCTCAGCCGAACCCGTCCATCGGACACGTTGCGGGCCCTGCTCTCCGAGGCCGCACGGCTCAATCGTGAGGTACTGGTGCCCACGGTGGTCTGCGCCGAGGTGGCCCGGGGTCGGGATCGGACGCGGGCGCTGGAAGCCGCGTTGGCCCGCCACGAGCGCGCCCGAGGCGACCGACCCGCCGTGCGACTGGTCGATACCGACTTCGTCGTGGCCCGTCTGGTCGGTGCGGTGCTCACCGCCTCGGGGAGCGGCTCGGAGCGCATCGTCGACGCCCATGTCGTAGCTGTCTGTGTCCCCGCTGGCGGCGGGCTGGTGGTGACCAGCGATCCCGACGACATCCTGGACCTCGCCGGCACCATGCCCGCAGCGCGCATCCGAGTCATCAGCCTCTGACGCCGTCCGAGGAGTGCGTCGAGATCCACTTCGACGACGTGATCGTCACCCCGGCCCCCGTGCAGCCGGGCGGGCCGCCGTTGTGGATGGCGTCGACCAGCCCGGCCAGCGTGGCCCGGGCCATCCGCTTCGACACCCACCTCCTGCCCCAGGGCCCCGCCGGGGTCGTCCTCGACGGCTGGCGTGACCGGGTGCGGGCCGAGGGGCACGACCCCGACAGCTATCGGGTCGGCATCATCCGCAGCTGCCTGGTCAGCGGCGACCGCGACCGGGACTGGCCGGCCCCGCGCGATGCCGAGCGCTACCGCATGGCCGTCTACGGGCGCTTCGCCCACGAGGCCGGCCGGGGTAGCGCCGCCCGCTTCTCCGAGCCCGACCGCATCCCCCAGTGGGTCATCGTCGGCGACGTCGGGCAGTGCGTGGCCGAGCTCGTGGCCTTCATCACCCGCTTCGGCCTGACCGACGTCCTCACCTGGGGTTCCGCCCCCGGTCTTCCCCCCGAAGCGCTGACCCCGTCCCTGGTCCGCTTCACCACCGAGGTCGTGCCCGCGGTGCGTGACGCCCTCGGCCAAGGGGGTGGCTAGGTTCACTCCCCATGCTCCTGGACCTGCAGCTCGAGGGTGGGATCGTGGACGCCGCCGCGTCGACCCGACGGGCCGAGGACGCCGGGTTCGCCGGGGTGTGGGCGGCCGAGGTGACCCGGGACCCCATGTTGACCCTGGCCGCGGCGGCGGGCTCGACGACGCGCATGACCCTGGGCTCCAACGTGGTCCTGGCCTTCACCCGCAACCCCATGAGCGTGGCCATGCAGGCGTGGGAGCTGGCCACAGCTACCGACGGGCGCTTCATCCTCGGGCTGGCCACCCAGGTGAAGCCCCACATCACCCGGCGCTTCTCCATGCCGTGGAGCGACCCCGTGGGCCGCATGCGCGAGTTCGTGGGCGCCCTGCGCCACATCTTCGGCGCCTTCCAGGGCGACCACCGCCTCGACTTCCGGGGGCAGCACTACAACCACACCCTGCTCCACCCCCTGTTCAACCCCGGCCCCATCGACCACCCCACCATCCCCATCGCCATGGGCGGGGTCGGGCCCCGGCTGACCGAGCTGGCCGGTGAGCTGGGCGACGGCTACATGCTGCACGCCTTCACCAACACCGCCCACCAGGACCGCTTCACCCACCCCGCCCTGGCCAAGGGCCTGGCCACCTCGGGCCGCACCCGCGCCGACATCTGGACCTTCGGCTACCTGCTGCTCATCGTGGGTGACACCGAGGAGGAGCAGGCCCGCTCGGCCGTCCCCATCCGCAACCAGATCGCCTTCTACGCCTCGAGCCCCATGTACCGCGACGTGCTCGACGCCATCGGCTACGTCGACCTGCAGCCCGAGCTCGAAGCGCTGGCCAAGGCCGGACGCTGGACCGACATGGCCGCCCTGGTCGACGACGACGTGCTCGACCACTTCGCCCTGCGGGGCACGCTCGAGGAGCTGCCGGGCAGGATCCGGGACCGCTACGGCGACTACTACGACCGGGCCGTGCCCTACCTGCCCATGCGCAACGTCGACCCCGACCGCCTGGCCCAGTTCGCCGCCGCGGTGGCCGCGCCCTGATCCCACCGGCCGGGCCGTCACGATGGGCGCCGGTGCGATGGCGCCGGTATCAGCCGGCCCCGTCCGGTCCTCTGTCAGGGACGCGGTCCTGCGGACCGCGCCGACCGCCAGGAGGCAACCGTGCCGGACACCCCCCGACAACAGCCTGAACCCTCCACCGGGGCGCCGATGCGCTTCGAAGCCACGGTGCACCCGGGCCAGGCCCTGCGGGCACTCGACGCCGTCGCCGACCTCGACCTCGACCGGGTGCCCGACGTGGGCGGCGAGCTCCGCCTGCTGGTCACGGCCGAGGATGCCGAGCGGTTGGTGGACCAGGGCTACGAGGTCCGACTGGTCCAGGCGTTGCGGGTCCGCCCCCTCGACCAGGGCCTGATCATGGACGACGCCAGCGCCCAGAGCTGGCTGGAAGCCCGGGTCGCAGGCATCGAGCGCCAGGAGGACCACTGATGTACCGCACGGTCGCCCAGCTCGATTCGGCCACCGACCTGCTGGCCACCTGGTTCCCCCAGCACTTCAGCCGCCAGGTGCTTCCCGAGGCATCGGTCGAGGGTCGGCCCGTCCATGCCCTGCGCATGCGCGTCGGTGGTGGCGGCCAGCGCCGTGGTGTGCTGTTCCTCGGTGGGACCCACGCCCGGGAGTTGATGAACCCCGACGCCATCGTCGAACTGGCGGTGGACCTGCTGGTCAGCCACGCCAACGGCACCGACGTGGTCTACGGGGGTCGCACATGGGCGGCCGACGACGTGCGCGTCATCCTCGAGGCGCTCGACCTGTGGTTCGTGCCCTGCGTCAACCCCGACGGTCGCCACCACGTCATGACCGTCGACGACCTGTGGCGCAAGAACCGGCGGGACAACCCGCGCACACCTTGTGACGGTGTGGACCTCAACCGCAACCACGACATCCTGTGGGGTGTGGCCCAGGGCCAGACGTCGTGCTCACCGTGCAGTGACGTGTACTGCGGGCCCTCGGCGTTCAGCGAACCCGAGAGCCGCAACGTCAAGCACCTGTTGGATGCCGAGCGCATCGACGTCATGGTCGACGTGCACTCGTACTCGGAGCTGGTGCTGTGGCCGTGGGGACATGCGCCCAACCAGACGGAGGACCCCACCCAACGCTTCACCGGGCTGCAGAGGGGCACGTGCACGGCGTCGATCCCCGTTGGCTACGAGGAGTACATCACCCCCCGGGACCTGCTGCGCTTCGAGACCGTCGGTGGCCGGGTGGTCGACGCCATCGCCGCGGTTCGGGGCCGGGTGTACACCGGCCAGACCGGCATCGGCCTCTACCCGACGACGGGCACGACCAGCGATTACGCCTACGCCCGCCACATCGCCGATCCCACGCTGCGCAAGACCTACGGCTTCACGTTCGAAGCCGGTCCCTATGCGGGCAGCACCGCCGAGTCGTTCCACCCCGCCGACCCCACCCTGGTGAAGCTCGACACCAAGGCGGGCATGTTGGCCCTGGCCCAGCAGTCGGTGTGCGCCATCGAGCTGATCGGTGTGCAGTTGCTCCAGCGCGACACCGAGGTCGCCGCACTCCGCCAGGTGCGGGATGAACTGCTGGTGACGACGGATGCCGGCCGGCAGTGGGTGGCGCTGTTCGAACGGGTGCAGGCGCCGTTGATCGGCACCGTCCTCGCCGACGCCCACCTGTCCCGGGAGGCGGCGGCGTTGCTGGAAGCGGTGGGGGGCGCCGGCGGCGACGACCCCACCCCCCTGCAGCCCGACGACCTCGAACGGGCCTCGTCCTTCATCGCCCTGCTGGCGGAACGGACCGACGTCGAGGCGGTGAACACCGACATCGGCGCCGTGCGGGGCTCACTGGCGCAGATGGCCGGCCTCTCGCTGACCGACGCCGTGCAGCTGCTGATGCGCGCCGCCCCCGCGGACCAACGCCAACCGGTCACGGGGAGCTGACCCCGCGGACCGCGGGCCTACCTGAGCACGGCGGTGTCGGGCCAGTTGGCGAAGGGGGTGGGGCGCATGGCCCCGGCGGTGGCCGCCGCGGCGCGGGCGGACAGGGGCTCCGGGCGTCGCCACGGCGTGGCCGAGGGGTCGAGCCACGGGTAGGGCAGCACGGCCTCGACCTCGACCGCGGTGCGGCCCGGGCTCCACAGGTAGCCCTGGCCCAGACCGCAGCCGAGCTGGCGTAGCTGGGCCAGCTGCTCGGCGGTCTCGACCCCCTCGGCCACGGTGTCCACATCGAAGGCGCGGGCCAGCTCGACCACGCTGCGCACGATGGCGCGGTCGCCGGCGCTGCGGCCCAGGCCCCTCACGAAGGACTGGTCGATCTTGAGGCGATCCACGGGGAAGCGCTGCAGGTAGGCCAGCGACGAGTAGCCGGTGCCGAAGTCGTCGACGGCCAGGCGCACCCCCAGGCCCTTCAGTTCGGTGAGCACCTCGAGTGCGGACTCGGCATCGTCCATCAGCGCGCTCTCGGTCACCTCGAGCATCAACGTGCGGGGGTCGAGCCCATGGTCACGGATGGTGCGTGACACCAGGTCGACCAGCCCGGACCCCTCGGCCAACTGCCGGGCCGAGATGTTGATGGCCATGTGCAGGGGCGGGAGATCCCGGCTGGAACGGGCCCACGCCGCGGCCTGGGCGCACGCCTCTTCCAGGACCCACGACCCGATCTCGATGATCAACCCGGTCTGCTCGGCCAGGGGGATGAAGGCATCGGGTGAGACCAGGCCCCAGGTCGGGTGCTTCCACCGCACCAGGGCTTCGACCCCCACGGCCATGCCGTCGTCCAGCCCCATCACCGGCTGGAACACCAGGTGCAGCTCCCCCCGCTCGGCCGCCCCCCGCAGGGCCAGCTCGGTCCGGGTCCGCAGCAGGACCGCGGCCCGCATCGACTCGTCGAAGACCACGCACCGGTTGCGGCCCTCGGCCTTGGCCCGGTGCATGGCCGTGTCCCCGTCGCGCAGCAGGTCGTCAGCGGTGGAGGACGGGGTCGACCGCGCCAGACCCACCGAGACGGTGGTACGGGGCGCACCCTCCACCTCGGACAGGGCCTGACCGAACGCGCCGATGACCAGGCGGGACAGGGCCCGGCCGTCCCGAGGATCGTGGCGGGCCACGTGGCGGGCGAGGACGAACTCGTCCCCTCCGGGGCGGGCGACCACGTCACCGGGCAGGGACACGCGGCGGAGCCGTTGCGCCGCCGCCTTCAGCACCTGATCCCCGGCCGCATGGCCTCGGGAGTCGTTGACCAGCTTGAAGCCGTCGAGGTCGAGGAACAGCACATCCACGTGGCCGCCCGAGACCGCAGCCCGGTCCAGCAACGAGGTCACCTCGTCCACCAGTTCGGCCCGGTTGGTCAACCCGGTGAGCGAATCGTGGGCCGCCTGGTGGCGCAGCCCGCGCTGGGCCCGGCCCTGGGCCTGCACCGCCCCTACGGCTCGGACGAGCAGGAGCACGGTGACGACGGCGCAGCCGGCTGCGCCCACCACCGTCGACGCCCGCGACGTGCCGGAGACGCCGATGCCCGCCGGCACCAGCAGGGCGGGCACCAACAGCGCCAGGCGCCACCGGGACCAGGCCTGGACCGGCCACGACCGCTTGGAGCTGAGCTGGGCCATCGACGGGTGCAGGCTGGCCGCGGCCAGGCACCCGAAGGAGAAGACGAAGGGCAGGTCCAGCAGGCTGGATCCGAGCTGCTGACCCGTCTTGGCCAGGATCGAGTAGCCGACGTCGCCCACGAACATGCCGGCCATCCCTGCCGCCAGCAACCAGTAGGCGGGCACGCGGCGCACCGTGGTCCACGACAGGAGCAGGACGAGGAACAGGATGGCCACGTCGGCCAGGGGGTACAACCCCAGTAGGGCCGATGCCGACAATCGACCGGCGTTGACGGCGGTGGGCACGGTGAAGACCACGATGACCAGGGCCGCGGCCGAGGCCACCACGATCAGACCGTCCACAAGTTCGTCGAGGCTGCGCCTGACCGCGCCCCGGGCACGTAGGAACATCAGGAAGCACATCACCATGGCCCCGTAGGCCGTGACCGAGATGACCTCGGCCACCGGCGCCGCCGCCGTGCCGATGAGCAGGTAGCGCAGCACCAGGCTCACGATGAACAGACCGGTGCTCAGGGCCATGAACGTCCATGGCAGGCGGTCGCCGGGTCGGTTGCGCCGTCGGCCGACCACGATGGCGACCGTGGTGGCCACGCCCATCGCCGCGAGGACGACCGGGGCCAGGGGCGACTCACGGATGACGACGACCACACCGGCCAGAGCGAACGTCACCACGATGACGCACCAGGCCACCGCCGGCGACAGGGGAGGGGGCAGTTGCTTGTTGGCCGTGCCCGATGCTGTGGGCATCGTCCCACCCTTCCGTCGTGCGTGTGCCCCTATGTCGGACATCTGCGTCTCGTTCTTGAGGCGTGACGAGCTCGGCACCGCAGTTGCCGGAGCCAGCGAGCCGTAGTCGTCATCAGGTGTCTTCAGGACTTGGGGGGCCAAGTGCACGCACAGCAGGGTGACGGTCGTGGACAGGTGGGCGCGTCGCCACGGCGACGGCGGCGACACCGCAGGGCGGGCATGGCCCTGGTGTGCTGCCTCGGCGTGGTGGCCGCCGGTTGTGGCTCCAGCGGCGTCGAGGTGGGCCAGTTCGTGGCCGTGCCCGCCTGTGGTCAGTACCTGGCCGACGGTGGGGCCCGGGTGGTGAAGATCGAGCCGACCCCTTGCGCCGGGGCGGCTACCGGGTGCTGCGCACGGCCGACGGCTACCTGTCACTGGGCGCCTTCAGCCCCCGGGCGCGGTCCCGGCTGGCCGTCGTCCTCGGTCTCGACGATCCCGCCGGGGTGGAGACGGGCCGCTACCGGGCCGGGGTCACCCCCATCGGGATGTCGGGCACCCCCTACCGGCCCACCTCGGGCTCGCCCACGTTCGGGGCCCACACCCGCCACGTGCTCACCGGGCTGGGCCTCGACGGTGACCAGATCGACCAGCTCTTCGCCGACGGCATCGTGGCCGAGGGCTGGCCGGTCCCGTGACCGGGGCCACGACGGGGGAAGAGGCAAGGATGGATGTCGTGCAGACCGAAGGTACGCCCGTGAACGGTGCCCCGACCACCGACGCGCCCACCACGGGCGTCGACGTGATCGTGATCGGCGCCGGGCCCGTGGGTCTGGTGGCCGCGGCCCAGCTCGGCCGCTTCGGCGTGCGCACCCTGCTGGTCGAGGCCCGTGACCGCCCGGTGGCCCATCCCCGGGCCCGCAGCATCAACGTGCGCACCAACGAGATCTTCCGGGCCTGGGGCCTGGAGGACGAGGTGCGGGCCGTGTGCCTGCCCGTCGAGTGGGGCGAGCAGATGGTGTTCTCCCGCACCCTGGCCGGGGACGAGATCGGCCGGGTCCCCATGCGCACCCAGGGCACCCGCGACGGGATCGAGTACAGCCCCTGCGCCTGGCTGCTCTCGTCCCAGGACCGCCTCGAACCCGTGCTGCGGCACCACGCCGAGACGTTGCCCAGCGTGGAGCAGTGGTGGGGCTGGCAGCTGGTGGCCTACGAGCAGGGGCCCGATGCCGTGGTGGCCACCGTGCGCTCGGCCACGGGCGAGCAGCGGGTCGTGCGGGCGGCGTGGGCCATCGCGGCGGACGGTGCCGCCAGCTTCGTCCGCCGGGCCCTGGGCGTGGACATGATCGGCGACCGGGGACTGGGCCACCTGGTGAACACCCAGTTCTACGCCGACCTCGGCCCATGGACGGCCCACCGTCCCGCAGCCATCTACTGGACCACGTCACCACCCAACGTGTTCCAGAAGATCGACGAGGACGATCGCTGGCTGTGCCAGATCCCCCGCGAACCGGGCGAGGAGACCGAGCCCCTCGCACCCGAGCGGGCCGCCGACCTCATCCGTCTGGCCCTCGGCGTCGAGGACCTCGACGTGCGGGTGGTGGACACCATCCCCTGGAGCGTCAGCTGCTCGGTGGCCGAGCACCTGCGGGTGGGGCGTTCCTTCCTGGCCGGCGACGCCGCCCACCTGCTGCCCCCCAGCGGTGGCTTCGGCATGAACACCGGGGTGCAGGACAGCCACAACCTGGCCTGGAAGCTGGCCGGGGTGGTGCAGGGTTGGGCCGGGGACGAGGTGCTGGACAGCTACCACGCCGAGCGGGCCCCCGTCGCCCGGTGGAACGCCGAGCGCAGCCTGGACAACGGGCGGGCCGTGGCCCGCATCCGCCGGGTGGCCCGGGGTGAGCACCCCGACCTCGACGGTGATGCCGCCCTGTCCCTGGTGCGGCGCTACACCAACTTCATCGGCATGGACCTGGGCCTGCGCTACGGGGCCGGGGCCTTCGTGGCCGACGGTTCCGAGGTGCCCGAGGTCGAGGACCCCGTCATCGACTACGTGCCCGTGGCCCGCCCCGGCCACCGTGCCCCCCACCACTGGCTGGTCCGTGACGGGCAGGCCATCAGCACCCTCGACCTGTTCGACACCCACTTCGTGCTCCTGTCCGGCCCGGCCGGGTCGGCGTGGCGGGCGGCCGAGGGGACCACGACGGCGCCGCTGACCGTGGTCGTCGTGGGTGAGGACGTGGACGACCCCGCGGGTACGTGGAGCCAGGTCTACGGTGTCGAACCCGACGGGGCCGTGCTCGTGCGCCCCGACGGCATGGTGGGCGCCCGCTGGGCTCGCGGCGACAGCGACGCTGGTGACCTTGCCGCCCTTGTTGCCCACACCCTCGAGCGCGTGCTCGGCGTCAGGCAGCCGGCCCTTTGACCGGCCGTCCCGATCCCGAGATCCTCGATCCCCGCACGCGCACGGGTCGCACCCGCAGCGGCGCGCCCGGTGACATCGCCGAGCTCGAGGCGTCCGAGGCCCGTTTCGAGGCGTCGGGGTCGACGAACAGGGCCGAGCGCACCACGACGGTGCTCGACATGCTGGCCGTGGTGTCGGCCTCGGCCCACAACCCCCTGCTCCACGCCCTCGACAGCTACCTGAACCACCTGCTCATCGAGTTCCAGATGCTGGTGCACGGCGACCGCCCCCCCGACTTCTGGCGGGCGTGGTGCGAGAGCTTCCACCCCGACATGCGGGCGTACCACGCCCACGCCCACCAGCGCCTGAACGAAGATCCCCCACTGGTCGACATCCGCATGTCCGACCCCGCCATCGTCCGCGGCCTGGCCGAACGAGCCGACTGAACCCGACGGCCCTCACAGGATCGCTCGACCTACTTCTGAAGTACCTCTGATATGCTGGAACCGTGCGAGTCACCGAGCGGCCGTTCTCCGACCTGCTGCGCCACCCCAGGGACGTCGCCGAGGACGTCGATGAGGGAGACGTGGTGTTGCGGCGGCGCGACGGGCCCGACCTGTGGTTGTCGCGGGCGGACCGCGAGGTCGACCGCGCCGCGGCCTTCACCGCCTTGGCCCGCGCCTTCCGCAACATGGCCGTGCACACACCAGATGCGCTGGCCAACGCACTGAGCGACGCCTTCCCCTGGATGGAGCTCCTTCCTCCCGCCGACCGGCGGCTCTTCCTGGACGAGTTCTCCCGGGTGGTCACGGCAGCTGCGGTCCTGGACACCATGACCCCGCTCACCCAGCTCCTGCGGGAGTGGCGGGCCACGGCCGAGGTGCACGCCGATCCCGAGCTCGCCCGCGGGCTCGCCCGTCCGCTCGACGCCACGGGCGGTGCGGTAGCGCCCCCGGCGGGCTGAGCGACACGGGTGCCGAAGCGTCGTGAACGCGTCGCCCCACCACCGTCGAAGGACGGGTGGGATCTCCGCTACGCCACCAGCGACGCCACCAGCGGCTGGGAGAAGGTCTGTTCGGCTGCGCCGGCCAACGCCAGGATGGCGTGGGAGCGCATCACCGCCGGCCCCAGAGACCGCAGTGATCGCCAGCACCCGCTGAGGGGTGGTCTCGGCACTCGAGTCGTGAACGGCGCCACCATGGAACAGTGGCAATACGAGGTCACCGGGGCCGGGCGCCTCTGGTACTGCATCGATGACGAGCGTCGGACGGTGTGGCTGACCGAAGCCAGCGTCGGGCACCCGAAGGCCACGGAGTAGCTGGTGTCGCGCCTGCCCGTCCTCGATGCCGCGTGCTCGGCCTGACCTCGACCGCCAGCGAGGAACCCACCAGCGAGTGGAGACCCGCGCCGTTGCCTCTCGCCGGGCCGCCGCCGTCTACCCTCCCGGGCGAGACGAGGGGGGGGTCGACGTGGCCGAAGTGCACGGGACCTGCGACGGGCGCTTCGACGCGCTGCGCGACGTGTTGTCCCAGCAGGTGGACGAGGGCGCCGATCTGGGGGCCTCGGTGGCGGTGGTCATCGAGGGGGAACCGGTGGTGGACCTGTGGGCCGGCTGGGCCGATGGCGACCGCACCCGACCCTGGGAGCGCGACACCATCACCAACGTGTGGTCCACCACCAAGACCATGACGGCCCTGGCCGCCCTGGTGCTGGTGGACCGGGGTGAGCTCGACCTCTACGCCCCGGTGGCCACGTACTGGCCCGAGTTCGCCGCCGCCGGCAAGGAGGCCATCGAGGTGCGCCACCTGCTGGCCCACACCTCGGGGGTCTCGGGCTGGGAGCACCCCGTCGTCACCGCCGACCTCTACGACTGGGAGGCGTCGACGGCGCGCCTGGCCGCTCAGGCCCCGTGGTGGGAGCCGGGCACGGCCTCGGGCTACGAGGCGCTGAACTACGGCCACCTGGTGGGCGAGGTCATCCGCCGCGTCACCGGTCACCAGCTGGGCCGCTTCTTCGCCGACGAGGTCGCGGGGCCGTTGGGGGCCGACTTCCACATCGGCCTGCCCCCCGAGGCCGACCACCGGGTGTCCGACGTGGTCCCGCCCCCGCCCTGGGTCGGCGACGGCAGCCCCATCGACAAGGCCAGCCCGTGGTTCCGCACCATGACCGGCCCCCCGCTCGACGCCGAGGCGTCGTGGACCGAGGCCTGGCGCCGGGCCGACATCGGCGCCGCCAACGGCCACGGCAACGCCCGTTCGGTGGCCCGCCTCCAGGCCCTGGTGTCCAACGGCGGCACCGTCGACGGCATCACCCTGCTGTCCCCGGACACCATCGACCACATCTTCGACGTGCAGTCCACTGGTGATGACCTGGTCATCCGCATGCCGGTGCGCTTCGGCATCGGCTACGCCCTGGCCCCCATCGAAGCCATGCCCTACATCCCCACCGGGCGGACGTGCTTCTGGGGCGGGTGGGGCGGCTCGGTGGTCATCAACGACCTCGACCGGTGCATGACCGTCGCCTACGTGATGAACCGCATGGGCGGCGCCGTGCTCGGCAACCCCACCGCTGAGGCCCTGGTCACGGCCATCTACCAGCAGGTCTGACGGGGTCTGCCGGGCCTCTCGGCCACCATGGGGGTCATGGCACGCGACGACGAGGACGTCTTCGAGCGGGTCATGGACCCCTTCGACCTTGGAGGCCGGGCCCGGTTGGCCCTGATCATCATCCTCCTCGCCGGTGCGGCCGGGGCCGGGGTGGCGGTCATCGCCGGGACCGATGCGTTGGTGCCGGCCGTCGTCGGCGCCGTCATCGCTGCCGTCGTCCTCATGGTCCTGTGGGTGCGCGCCCGGCGACGGGGCACCACCGTGTTCGGAGAGGACTGAGGTATGGAACGACGATCGCTCGGCGGGGGCACGCCGACGGTGCCGGTGGTCGGGTTGGGCACGTGGGCCCGGTTGGAGGCTGCCGCGGCTCGGGGCCAGGACGGTGCCCTCGTCACCGCCGCCCTCGACGCCGGGATGACGCTGTTCGACTCGTCACCCATGTACGGGAGGGCCGAGGAACTGCTGGCCGCAGCCCTGACCGGCCGGCGTGACCAGGCCTTGGTGGCCACCAAGGTGTGGACGAGCTCGGTGACCCAGGGCCGGCGCCAGCTCGACCGGGCCGTGGCCTGGTTCGGCGGCCACGTCGAGCTCGTGCAGATCCACAACCTCCTGGCGTGGCGTGAGCACCCCACGCTCGAGCAGGCCCGCGACAAGGGCCGCATCGGCCTGATCGGCGCCACCCACTAGATCCCCTACAGCCCCCAGGAACGGGCGGTCGAGCGGCGCATCCTGCCCCTGGCCGCCGAGCTCGGCCTGGGCGTGCTGCTCATGCGGCCGCTGGGCTCGGGCCCGCTGGTGCAGCGGGCGCCCGACACCGCCGCCCTGGCTCCCCTGGCCCCGTTCGGGGTCACCACCTGGGCCCAGGCCCTGCTCAAGTGGGGTCTGAGCGACGAGCGCTGCACGGTGACCATCCCCGCCACCGCCGATCCCGCCCGCCCGGCCGAGAACGCCACCGCCGGCACCGCCCCCTGGTTCGGCCCCGACGAACGGGCCCTGGTCAGCCGCCTGGCCGGCGCCAGCTGACCACAGTCGGGCCGTATGACATATCGCGATACACGGGGACCATGGCTCAGGCGATCTCCGTCCGGCTCGACGACGAAGCTCAACGGGCACTCCGGTCTCTCGAGGCTGCCGGGCTGTCACGATCCGAGGCAATCCGATCAGCGCTCATCGAGTCGGCTCGACGACTCCGCCGCAGCTCGGCACTCGCCGCAGAAGTCGCCGCCTTGGAGGCGGACGAGGCCGACCGCGAGGAGATGATGGCGGTGGCTGGGTTGATGGAGTCCCTCCGTGCTCCGAGGTGACGTGTTCAGGTTCAAGCTGCCCAAGGGCGTGGGACACGAACAACAGGGCGAACGGTTCGGGGTCGTCGTGCAAGCCGACCAGCTCCTCCCGCGATCCGTGGTGATCGTCGCGCCCACATCGCGAAGCGCCCGACCTGCTTCTTTCCGCCCAGAGATCGACCTCGATGGCACGACGAGCCGTGTGCTCGTCGAACAGGTGGGAGCTGTCAACGCCAGCCACCTGGGTGAGCTTGCGGGCCACCTGAGCCCCGAGGAGCTCTGGGGCGTGGACGAGGCCTTGTTGACCGTTCTCGGTCTCGACCAGAGGCGTCCGTAGCCGCACAGCATGACCTCGTAGGTAGTCGTCGCCGCTACCGGGTTCCGTCATCGTCAGGGAGCAACCACCCGCCCTGACGGAACGAGAGGACCCCATGACCGCCTACGCGATCGCCCACCTGCACGACCCCCAGATCAACGACGACGTCGTCGAGTACCTGGAGCGCATCCAGGCCACCCTCGACCCCTTCGAGGGGCGCTTCCTCGTCCACGGCGCCCAGGTCGAGGTGCGGGAAGGCCCGTGGCCCGGCACCATCGTGGTCATCGGCTTCCCCGACATCGACGCCGCCCGGGCCTGGTACGACTCGGCCCCCTACCAGGCCATCCTCCACCTGCGTACCGACCACATCAACGGCTCGGCCCTCCTCGTCGACGGCGTCGCCCCCCGCTACGACCCCGCCGGCCTGGCCGCGGCCATGCGCCAGCAGCTGGCCGTCTGATCGGAGCCCCGCCCGTGCTCCTGGCGCGCTGGCACCCACCGGTGGGTGCTGACGCGCCCGGACTCCCAGGTCGACGCCACGGTGACGCCAAGGGTGGTGGGCGCACCCCACCCGGTGCCGGATGTCGCGCGACACGGGTGACACCTGCACATCGGGCAGGGTGGGACCGTCACCCTGGCCCGCCGCAGCCCCGACGCCCGCTTCACCTCGGTCGACATCTCGCCCACGTCCGTGGACGAGGCCCGCCGCCGGGTGGCCGAGGCCGGGTTGACCAACGTCGAGCTGCGCCAGGGCGACCTGTTCGCCCTGCCCTTCGCCGCCGCCTCCTTCGACCACGTCTTCGTGTGCTTCGTGCTCGAGCACCTGGCCCGTCCGACCGAGGCCCTGGCCACCCAGGTCGACCTGCAGCGGGCGGCCGGGGGCAACGCCCTGATCGGCCGCCAGGTCTACCCGCTGCTGGTGGCGGCGGGCCTCGACGCCGTCCACGTGTCGCCGAGGATGGTCTACGTGGACGCCAGCCGGCCCGACCTGGTCGACGGCTTCACCCGGCGCACGTTCACGGCCATGATCGAGGGCGTCCGCCAGCCGGCCGTGGCCGCCGGGCTCAGCAACCCCGACGCCTTCGACGCCGGCGTGCGTGACCTGCACCGCACCACCGGGCCCGACGGCGTGTTCTGCTACACGTTCTTCAAGGGCATCGGCGTGCGACCGCCCCGGCGCTAGGCGAAGTGTCCTGGGCCCGCCACCAGCCCCGGTGCACGAACTCAGCCCGGCCGAGCCCGGACGACCGGGTTCACCGGTTGTGACCGCATCCGCATACCGCCGCGGTGGGTGCATGCGTCCGGAACGGGCGGGCGGGAGGGCGGGGTGCCGGCCCTCCCGCGCGCCCTCAGCCCTCGTAGGCGGTGCGCAGACCGGCGATGTCGAACTTCTGCATGGTCTGCATGGCCCCCATGACCCGCCCCACCTTCTCGGGATCGGCGTCGCTGGCCATCTCCAGGAACTCGCTGGGCACGACCTGCCACGACAGGCCGAAGCGGTCCTTCAACCAACCGCACATGCCCTCCTCGCCGCCGTTGGCCGTCAGGGCGTTCCAGTAGCGGTCCACCTCGTCCTGGCTGTCGACCTCGATGACCAGGGAGATGGCCTCGTTGAAGTGGAAGTGGGGACCGCCGTTGAGGCCCCGGAAGCGGTGGCCGGCCAGCTCGAAGTCGGCGGTGAGCACCTTGCCGTCAGGCAGGCGGTTCAGGCCGTGGACCTTGGCGTCGGGGAAGATCGACGAGTAGAGGTCGATGGCCTCCTCCAGGTTGTCGTCGAACCACAGGAACGGGGTGATGGATCGCATGGTGGGCTCCTTGGTGGCGCTCGGGGCGCCGTCGGTGTTCGTCGTTCGCCCCGTACAACGACACCACCGGCGGGGACTCATCGGTGGACCGACGATTGATCAGGGCGCCACGGCGCGGATGCGGATGGGCCCTTTCCACCCCTGGTCAGGGTCGATGGCCTCGCCCTTCTGGAAGATGACCACCCCGCCGGCGCGGGCCAGGTCGGCCACCACGTCACGGGTGTCGTCCATGAGCGAGCGCCAGCCGTCGCCGCCCACGGCCCGGGCCGCATCGGAGGGGCAGATGGTGCGGTCGGGCGCCCGGTGGGCGGCCAGCGCCAGCACCGCCGCCTCCAGTCGGGTGCGCCGCCCGGCGCTGCTGGCCGGCTCCCACCACGGCTCCCCCCGTTCGCCCAGGGCCACCTTGGCGTGCTGCACCCGGCGACGGGCCGCCGCCTCGGCCTCGGCATCGGTGGTCCGCCGGGCTGCACCCACCGCTCGGCGGGCCGCCATCAGCTCGTTTACGAGCTCTTGGCGCAGGGGCCCGGGGATGGCGGGGTCCGTGGCCCGCCATCGTCGGCCGTCGACGACGATGAAGCGGCCATCCTCCGTCGTCTCGGTCCCACCCCTTCCGGCCATGCCGGTCTGCTACCCGGGTCCCGCCGGTCCCACCCACGACGAGAGGGAGGGGGAGCCGGCGCGGCACCCCTCCCTCTCGATCGCATCCTCGACGTCACGTCAAGGACGTGTGCACCGGGATCAGACGGGGACCACGGGCCACAGCGCGGTGAAGGGGGTGCAGTTGGCCGGGTAGGCCGGGGGGCCCTGCGCCTGGCCGGGGGCGAGGTACTTCTCCTCGAGCTCGTTGTACACCCCGACCGTGCACCTCGTCTC
>JBBSLP010000072.1:0-30859 GCA_038255145.1 Acidimicrobiales bacterium | reverse complement strand
GTCGCGAGAGCGTCCAGGTCTGCGTTCATCCGATTCCTCCAAGATCCGGGTGGGTTTCACCGCAGATCATGGACGCTTTCGCGCGCTAAGTGGTGGATGACCGCGCAGAGCGCTCAGAACCCTTGGAGCCAATCATCTAGGTGGCGCCGACGAGCGGCGCGGCGCTGGGGTCAGGCGCCGCGGTAGGGGCCGTCGCGCCAGTCGAGGGCGCCACGCAGGCCCCGCTCCCTGGCCAGCTGCTCGAAGCGGCCCAACGACGGGGTCTCGTGGAAGATGGCGTCGAAGTCGGCCCCCTCGGACGCAGCCAGGCGCAGGCCGCTGATCTCCAGCCAGCGGTTGGTCACGTGCTTGTGCACGGTCAGGGCGTCGAGGGGGTTGAGGGCAACCCGGTGGCAGAAGGCCAGGGTGTGGGCATCGAGCTCGTCGGGCTCGACCACGTGGTCGACCAGGCCGAGGCGATGGCCCTCGTCGGCATCGAACAGGTCGCCGGTGAACAGCAGCTCCTTGGTGGCCGAGGCGCCGATCTTGACCGGCAGCATGCCCAGGGTGACGGGGATGCCCATGCCCCGGGCCGCAGGGTGGCCGAAACGGGTGCCCCGGGCGGCGAAGACCAGGTCACAGGCACCGATCATGTCCAGGCCGCCCGAGAGGCACACGCCGTGGACCTGGGCGATGATGGGCTTGCGGTAGCCCCACATCTTCAGCCAGCCGTCGACCAACTCCCGCAGCCCCTCGCGGTCACGGCCGATGCGGGACTCACCCTGGTCGGCCAGGGCGTCGCCCCGGGGTTCGGACGTGCGCCCGGGGGCGTTGTAGGGCTGGGTGCCCGGGGTGAGGTCGTAGCCGGGGCAGAAGGCCCGCCCCGCGGCCCGCAGGCGGATGACCCGCACCTCGTCACCGGGGTTGAGCTGGCGCAACGCCTCGTAGAGGTCGTCTCGTAGCCCGGCGCTGATGGCGTTGAGCTTCTCGGGCCGGTTCAACGTGATGGTGGCCACGGGCCCGTCCAGGTCCACGAGCACGTTCTCGAACTGCATAGCCGGCAACGGCATCAATCCCCTCACGGAGCCGCCGGTCGGCGGCCCGGCACGGAAGCTAGGGGGTGGGCCCGACCGCGACCAAGAGTGGATCGGTCGGCTGTCGGGGCGCGTCGCGATGGTGAACGGTTGTCAGCGGCCCGAGGACTACTCGGCCGGAGCGACGGCGCCCGGCGGGGGTGAGGCGGCGCGGAAGTCGGCGGCCACATCGGACATGGTGCGGAAGCGCACGCCCTCGTGGCTGGCCATGTGGGCGATCAGCCGCTCGAGCATGAGCATGCGGCTACCCCGCCCGATGCACTGCGGGTGCATGGTCAGCACGAACACCCCCGTGCCCACCTTGCGATGCAGGTGGTCGAACTCGGCGGCCCAGATGTCGAACACATCGTTCGGTGAACGCAGCCCCTCCTGGCCCAGGGCGGCGTCGGGGGCGAAGTAGGGCCAGTCGTCGAGCACCCAGTCGAAGGGCAGCTCGACCAGGTCGACGGCGGTACCGAACCCGTAGGCGGCGTCGGTGCGGACCGCGTCGCCCTGGCGTACCCACGTCGGTTGGCAGTCCGAGGGGGCCATGGACGAGTCGTAGGAGTAGCCGTACTCGAGCAACAGCCGTACCCAACGCTCGCCCAGGTTGCCGCCGGGGAGGCGGTGGCCCACCGGGGCCTGGCCGGTGAGCCGCTCGATGCGGTCCGTGGCCCTCTCGAGGATGGCCCGCTCGTCGGCCTCGTCGCGGGCCGAGGACGGCGCCTCGTGGCAGTAGCCGTGGTAACCGACCTCGTGGCTGGCCGCCGCCACCCGCCCGCACACGGTGGGAAAGGTGTCGATGGTGTGGCCGGGGATGAACCAGGTGCTGGGTAGGTCGTGCTCGTCGAGCAGATCGAGCAGACGGTTGGCGCCCACCTCCCCGAACTCACCCCGGGCGATGAGGTTGGGCGAACGGGTGCGCCGGGGACCGACCCAGATGGAGATGGCGTCGAAGTCGAAGCTGAGGCACACCGACACGTCCTTGGCCGCCATGACCGGCACCCCTCAGCCCCGGGCCAGCTCGGGCACCTGGCGGTGCCAGTCGGTGAGGTCCTGGTAGGCGGCGCCCACGCCCAGCACCAGGGCGTCCTCGAAGGGGGGCCCGGCGATCTGCAGGCTGGTGGGCAGGCCACCGTCGAAGCCCATGGGCACCGACAGGGCGGGGAAGCCCAACGAGTTGAAGGGTGGGGTGAACAGGGCCCGCAACCGGCGTTCGCGGTCCATGGCCGGGGCTCCGAACGCGGGGGCCACCGTTCCCGCGGTCGGGGTCAACACCAGGTCGACGTGGCCGAACAGCGCCATCACACGCTCGCGACCGACCTGGCGCACCCGCTGGGTCTGCACGTGGTCACCGGCGCTGAGCAGGCCTCCCTGCACGATGGACATGCGGGTGTCGTAGCCGTAGTCCTCCCAACGGCTGGCCAGGGTGGCCCGATGCCAGGCGAAGGCCTCGGCGAACAGGCCCAGGAAGCAGGCGTCGTGCAGCTCGTCCCACAGGGGGAAGTCGACGCCGACCAGCTCAGCCCCCGCCCCCTCGAGCACGGCCAACGCGGCGTCGAAGTCGGCGGCCACGCCGGGGTCACACGCTCCGCCGTCCACGGTGGCGGCCCGGGCCACACCCAGGCGCAGGCCGGCCACCCCCCGGTCGAGCAGGGCGGTGTGGTCGGTCGGCGGTCGGGCCACCGTGGTCGGGTCGTCGGGATGGGGGCCGGCCAACACCTGGAGCAGGGTGGCGCAGTCCCGGGCCGTGCGGGCCAGGGGGCCGACGTGGTCGTAGCTGAAGCCCAGGGGCACGACCCCGCACTTGGGCACCAGCCCATAGGTCTGCTTGTGCCCGGTCACCCCGTTGTAGGCCGCGGGCAGGCGGATCGACCCGCCGGTGTCCGAGCCCAACCCGGCGGGGAACAGGCCAGCCGCGATGCCGTTGCCCGTGCCCGACGACGAGCCCCCGGTCCAGTGACCCGGGTTCCACGGGTTCTTGGGCACCGGGAAGGGCTTGGTCCGATCGGGCGTGCCGATGGCGAACTCCATGGTGGTGGTCTTGCCCAGCACCAGGGCGCCCGCGGCCCGCAGCCGGGCCACCACGGGGGCATCCCCGCCCTCACCCCAGTGGGGATCCAGCACCAGGGACTGGGCCGTGGTCGGCCCCTCGTCGGTGGCGATGATGTCCTTGATGCCCAGGGGGATGCCGTGCAGCGGCCCCCGGTCGTGACCGGCGGCGAGCTCGGCATCCGCGGCGGCCGCCGCGGCCAGGGCGGCGTCGTCGAAGCGGGCCAGGTACGTCCCCAGCTGGGGATCGAGGCGGTCGGCCGCCTCCTGGTAGGCCTCGACCAGGGCCACCGAGGTGGTCTCGCCGCTACGCAGAGCGGCGCCGAGGGTGGCCAGGTCGTCGAAGCGGTGGTCACCCATGGTGAGCCTCCTCGGCGGACCCCAGGATCTCGGCGGCCCGCAGGTGGGCAGCGGGAGCGGCGTCACCGGTGTCCACCGCGTAGAGCCGGTCGACCTGGGCCCGCAGGCCCGGCAGCAACCGCCTCAGGCTGGCCACCTCCCGATCGGACGGGGTGATGCCCGCCCCGGCCAGGATGGCCCCCACCAGGGCCACATCGTCGACGCGGCCGTGTTGCTCGTCCATGGTCACCCTCCCTCTGATCGGCACCAGCATTGCACCCGAGCCCGGGGCCGGGGGGCGTGGCAAGCTCCCGGGCATGCGAGCACTCGAGGTCCAGTCGCTGACCGGTCCCGACGGCGTGGCCGTCGTCGACCGTCCCGAACCGAGCGACGACGGGCGCAGCGTCGTGGTCGAGGTGGTGGCGGCCGGGGTGGCGTTCCCCGACCTGCTCCAGACCCGGGGGCTCTACCAGTTCCGTCCCGATCCCCCCTTCGTGCCCGGCATCGAGCTGGCCGGGGTGGTGCGCTCGGCTCCGGCCGGATCGGGCTTCTCGCCCGGTGACCGGGTGTGTTCGTGGGGGCGGGCGGCGCTGGCCGAGGTGGCCCTGTGCCGGCCGGATTCGACGTTCCTGCTGCCCGAGCAGCTGTCCTTCGACGAGGGTGCCTCCCTGGTCCTCAATTACCAGACGGCCATCTTCTGCCTGGGCCATCGCGGTGGCCTGCACGACGGCGAGACCGTCCTCGTGCTGGGGGCGTCGGGCGGGGTGGGCACCTCGGGCATCCAGGTGGCCAAGGGCCTGGGGGCGTCCCTGGTCATCGGCCTGGTGTCCACCGAGGAGAAGGTGGCCATGGCGACGGAGGCCGGCGCCGATGCGGTCGTGGTCATCAGCGACCACTGGAAGGACGACGTGATCGCCCTGACCGGGGGCAAGGGCGTCGACCTGGTCTACGACCCCGTCGGTGGCGACCGCTTCCTCGACGCCGTGCGCTGCCTGGCCCGCTTCGGTCGCCTGGTGGTGGTGGGCTTCGCCGCCGGCACCATCCCCCAGATCAAGGTCAACCGCCTGCTGCTGCGCAACGTCAGCCTGATCGGCGCGGCCTGGGGTGAGGCGGCGGCCGACGATCCCGAGCTGGCCCCCTCGATCCACCGCCAGCTGTTGCCCATGATCGAGGCCGGCATCGTCAAGCCCCCCATCGGCGCCGTCGTGTCCCTGGAGGACGGGGTCGACGCCTTCCGCCTGCTCGACGAGCGCAAGGCCGTGGGCAAGGTGGTGGTCCGCGTCCGGATCTAGCTGGGGTCGGTAGCATCCGACCATGAGCGACGCGCCAGCTACCCGGCGGTCCTTCCGGGTCGACACCGGCCCCTGGGTGACCTTCCAGCCCGCCCTCGACGACATGCTCGAGCCCCTGGGCGAGGCCGTGATGGCCCGCCTGCTCGTGCGTCGGGGCGAGCAGGTGCTCGACGTGGGCTGTGGCGCCGGGGCCACCACCCGAGAGCTGGCCCGCATCGTCACCCACACCGGCCAGGTGACGGGCATCGACGTGGCTGCGGACCTGCTGGGCGTGGCCGATGACGCCACCATCCTCGAGGGCCTGGGCAACATCACGCTCATCGATGCCGACGCCGGAGGCCACCCCTTCGCCCCGGCCAGCTTCGACGTCATCTTCTCCCGCCTGGGCACCATGTTCTTCGATGAGCCCGGGGCGGCCTTCGCCAACCTGCGCCGGGCCCTGCGGCCCGGTGGTCGGCTCGGCTTCGTGTGCTGGCGCAGCCCGGAGGAGAACGGCTGGGTCACCGGACCCCGTGACGCCGCCGCCATGCTGCTCCCGACCCCACCACCCTCGTCGGGGCCGTCGGGGCCGTTCTCGCTCGCGTCGAAGGACCACATCGCCGCCCTGCTCAGCGGCGCCGGCTTCGTCGACGTGGAGATCGAACCCCACGACGAGCCCCTGCAGATCGGCCGAGGCGACGTCGAGGAGGCGGTCGACTTCTACCTCCACCTGCTGCCCACCGGCTACCTGCTCGTCGAGCCCGACCGCCACTACGTCGACCGACTGCGGGCCGCCCTGCGCACGGTGATCGACGCCCACCGCACCTCGGCGGGCATCTGGATGGGCTCGGCCACCTGGGTCGTCACCGCCCGCTGACCAACCTGACCGCGGCGCCCGGCCATCGCCACCACGCGTGACGATGACCGGGCGACCGACCGGAGCGACGAGGTCAGCCCTTGCCGTGGCGCAGGAGACGACCGGAGAAGGTCTCGGTCTGGGCGTCGTCCTCGATGGTGATCTCACCGTTGACGATGACGTTGCGGTAGCCCGTCGCCTTCTGGATGCGCCGCCACTCTCCCCCGGGCAGGTCGTGGACGACCTCGCTGGGGCCGATGGCCAGGTTGGTGGGGTCGTAGACGACCACGTCGGCGGGACCGCCCTGGCGCAGGGTGCCCCGGTCGCGGAAGCCGGCCAGCTGGGCGGGCAGGCCCGACAGGCGGCGGTGGGCCTCCTCGTAGCTGACCCAGCCGTTGTCGCGGACCTGCTCGGTCAGGGTCTCGGTCGGGTAGCGGCCGGCGGTGAGGAACTTGGTGTGGGCCCCGCCGTCGGACACCCCGAAGAGCATGTAGGGGTACTGCACGACCTCTTTGAGCAGCCCGGAGTTGCCCATGGGCGGGGCGGTGAAGAACAGGGTGTCGAGCTTGTCGGCCACGGCGATGTCCAACATGGCGTCGACGGGGTGCTTGCCGGTGAGGTCGGCCACCTGCTGGATGGACATCTCCCGGAAGCGCTCGGTCTCCGCCGTGCGGGGGCCGAGCACGGTCACCGAGCCCAGGGGGGCCGTGGCCACGTGGGGCAGGTTGTCCTTGAGCCCCTGGCGGCGGGCGGGGTCGGCCAGCTTGGCCAGCCGCTCGTCCTTGGAGCCCATGGTGGCCTCCATCCACGCCTCGGAGTCGTCGTAGAGGTTCCAGTCCTCGAACGTGAAGGTGAACCCGGCGTCCGTGGTCAGGCCCTGGCCGTAGACGGGGATGCCCCGCTCGCGGCAGCGCTCCAACCACTCGATGGCCCGGCGGTGGATGTGGGGCTTGTCGGCGAAGGGCTGGACCACGTTGTGCAGCAGGGGCCGGCCGGAGATGGAGGCGAGCTCCTCGAGGTGGGCCATGTCGTGCTTGGGATCCGAGGTGGTGAGGGTCATCTGCACCACGCCCTGGTTGCGGGCGGCCAGCACCCGGGCCAGGACCCGACAGGTCTCGTCGTTCATCATGTCCGTGGGCATGGGGGTGCCGTCCCAGTCGCGCTGCACGGCGGCGGGACCGGTGGGCGGCAGTCGCTGGGCCGACCAGCCGCAGCCCCCGGCATCCATGGCCTCGTCGAGCAGGGCGGCGAGCTGCGTGTGCTCGGCATCGGTGGGCATGCGCCCCGACTTGGCGCCCTCGAGCCCGAGGACGGCCACCAGCATGGGGCCGATGGGCACGTAGGGGAGGATGTTCATGGCCTTGGGCGTGCGGTCCAGGCTGTCGAGGTACTGGGGGAAGCTCTCCCAGTCCCAGGGCATGCCCTTGATCATGGAGTCGTAGGGGATGGCCTCGACCCGGGTCATGGAGCGCATGGCGTAGTCACGCTGGTCAGGGGCGACGGGGGCGAAGCCGAAGCCGCAGTTGCCGATGGCGACCGAGGTGATGCCGTGCCAGCCCGACAGGGTGCAGTACGGGTCCCAGAAGATCTGGGCGTCGTAGTGGGTGTGCAGGTCGACGAAGCCGGGGGCGACGTGCATGCCCGTGGCATCGATGACCCGGGCGGCCCCGCTGGCGTCGATGCGGCCGACGGCGGCGATGACGCCGTTCTTGATGGCGACGTCACCGCGGACCCGGGGGCCTCCGGTGCCATCGAAGATGAAGCCGTCCTTGATGACGATGTCGTAGCTGCTGGCGCTGGCCGTGCTCATCGTGGCGGTCCCCCAAGACCTCGCGGTGCGACCACCCGGACGCACCCTGCGGCGATCTTGACACACCCATCAAGTGCTGGCGAGGTCGTAGCCGATGCGACAAACCCGTGTCAGTGACTCGACATGCCCCCATCGGCGGCGATGGCGGTGCCGTTGAGCAGGCGTGATTCGTCCGAAGCCAGGAAGAGGGCGATGTTGGCGATCTCCTCGGGCTGTCCCACGCCGTAGGGATGGCGCCGGGCCAGGGCGTCGGCCTCGCCCTCGGCCATGCGGGACAGGACCCGCTCGGTGAGGATGTAGCCCGGGCAGATGGCATTGACCCGGACGCCCTTGCGGCCATACGTGCGGGCCATGGACCGGGTCAGGCTGATGATGGCGCCCTTGGCCGCGGAGTAGATGTGCGACGGCCACGCCTGCAGGGCGGCGGTTGAGGACATCATGACCACGCTGCCCCCGCCGGCCTCGATGATGGCGGGGATGCCCACCCGGCAGCAGAGGACGGCGCCCTCGAGGTCGAGGGAGATGGTGCGGTCCCACACCTCGAGGTCGACGTCGGTGACGAAGCCGTCCTCGGGCACCGAACCACCGGCGCAGCAGTGGAGCACGTCGAGGCGGCCGTAGGCGGCCAGGGTGGCGGCCACGGCGTCGCGCACCGAGCCCTCGTCGGTCACGTCGGTGGCCACGAAGGTGGCATCACCCCCGGCAGTTCTGATGGCGGCCTCGGCCGCCGCCCCCGTGGTGGCGTCGAGCTCGGCGATGACCACCTTGGCCCCCTCGGCGGCGAAGCGGTGGGCCGTGGCCCGACCGATCCCCACGCCCGCCCCACTGATCAACGCCACCTTGCCGTCCAGTCTCCCCATGACGCCGGACGGTACCCCAGGGTCAGGACGGCGGCTGCTCCACCGCGAAGGGGTCGGCGTCAGCCGGGCTTCGCGGCCGACGTGATCGCTCGCGCAGCTCAGCGAGGGCAGGCGTGGCGACGTAGTACCTCCCCCGCTTCTCACCGAAGGCCTCGAGCAGCCCGGCGTCCACGAGCGACCGCAGGTCTCGGGTGGCCACCGGCTCCGAGAGCTCCTCGCCGATGACAGCCAGATAGCCACTTCGCCGGATGCGACGGCCTGATGCGGCATCGAAGAGCGCAGGGATCGTGCGTTCGGCGACCTTCGACTTCGTCGACACCAGTTGCTCGATGAGCTCCCAGAGAGCCTCGGATTCCTTCACACGACGAAGGACCGTCTGCGCTTGCCTGTAGTGCGCGGCGAGCGTGAACCGGATCCAGGGTCTTGCATCTCGATCGGGGTGCCACTGACCGGACCCCACGGCGGCGAGCACGGCGTAGTACGCCTCCGTGTTCGCACCCAGGTACTCCTCGATGCTCGAGAACTCGGAGGCCACGATCCCCTCCCGTGCGAGCACCAGGGTCTGGAGGCACCTCGCCATCCGCCCGTTCCCGTCGCTGAAAGGATGGATCATCACCAGGTTGAGGTGGGCCATGGCCGCTCGGACCAGCGCCGGGGTCGACGGATCCTCAGCCTGAAGGCCGAGGACCAGCTCGTGCATGAGGTCGGGCACGTTCTCAGCGTCAGGCCCCTCGTAGACGACGTCGCCCGTGGCGTCGTCCCTGACGAAGATGCTGCCCGGACGCCACTTGCCCGGGCTCTTCCTCAGGTCATAGCTGATCATCATGAAGTGAAGGCTCTTCAGCAATGCTTCGTTCAGCTCGAAGTGGGCATCGCTGGCCATCTGGAGCACGTAGGTCATCGCATTCCGATAGCCAACGACGGCGTCCCACGTCTCTTGCCGAGCATCGAGGGGCTGCTCACCCTCGACGGCGGCCAACGCATCGTCGAGGTTGACGATGTACCCCTCGATGCTGTTCGATCCGAGGATGGCTCGGGCGAGCATCGTGCGCCGGAGCAGGCCTGCCCAGCGTCTCGGCTCGGCCACGAAGAACCGCAGCTGGGTCCGGAGCTCCGAGATGCGCGCCAGCGCCCGCTCCTCCTCCGGACCGAGCTCGGGGGCTACGAACAGCACAGCCCCTTCAGGGGATCCGGGGTCGGTCACGATCGTATGATAACGATCGTGGAGTCGTAAAGTTAGACACTAACGATCGTCGGCACCACCGAGGCGAAGCCGAGCGCTGGGGGCCGATCCGGTAGGTTCCGGCTGTTGAGGACGTCCTGGCGGGTTGCCGGGGCGCGACGCAGGGGGAGACATCGTGCGCGCAGGGGTCATCACCGGCAAGGGCCAGCTCGAGCTGCTGGAGGTCCCCGATCCCGAGATCACCCCGGGCACGGCCCTGGTGGAGATCGACCTGTGCGGCATCTGCGGCTCTGACGTGCACGCCTTCCAGTCGGGTGGGCCCTACAACCCCGGTGTGTGCGGCCACGAGTGGACCGGCGTGGTCAGCGCCGTGGCCGGTGACGTGACCGGCATCGGCGAGGGCGACCGCGTGGTGGCCGGGGCCTCACCGCCCTGCGGCCGGTGCGGTTCGTGCCTGCGGGGCGACCCCCAGCGCTGCTCCACCGCCCTGCGGGGGTTGATGGGCACCGACGGCCGGGCGCCGCACGCCGGTGGCTTCGCCCCCACCCAGGCCGTGGACGCCCGCCGCCTGCTGCGGGTGCCGTCGTCGCTGTCCGTGGAGCAGGCGGCCATGACCGAGCCCACCATGGTGGCCACCCACGCCGTGCGCCGCAGCCGGATCAACCTCGGCGACGTGGTGGCGGTCATCGGCGCCGGCCCCATCGGTCTGCTGACGCTCCAGTGCGCCCGGGCCGCGGGGGCGGGGCGGCTGTTCGTGGTCGAGCCCGACCCGGTGCGGGCCGACCTGGCCAAGGCGCTGGGGGCCGAGGCCGTGTTCGCGCCCGGGCGGGAGGCATCCGAAGCGTTGGCCGACCTGACCCGGGGCACGGGACCCGATGTGGTCTTCGACTGCGCCGGCGTGGCGGCAACGGTGGAGGCCGCGGGCCGGCTGGTGCGCCGGGGCGGCAACGTGTGCCTGGTCGGCGTGGCCATCGACCGGGCCACCATCAACGCCGCCGCCTGGGTGCTCAAGGAGCTGACCATCGACACGTCAGCCGCCTATGGCTACGAGGACACCGAGATCGCCCTCGGCCTGATGGCCGACGGTCGGGTCCAGGTGACCCCCCTGCACCACGCCACCATCAGCCTCGACGAGCTCCCCGACACCGTGGCCGAACTGGCCGGCGGCCCCTCGGACAAGATCAAGATCCTCGTCGACCCCCGCCGCTGACGGTTCGACCCCCGGCGCCTCAGCTGGCGCCGGGGTCCCGTTCGGGGCCTCGGAGGGTGACGCCGCCGTCAACGACGAGGACCTGGCCGGTGATGTAGCGGGCCCGGTCCGAGGCCAGGAAGCGCACGGCGTTGCCCACGTCCCAGCCCGTGCCCTCGACGTCGAGGACCGAGGCCTTGCGGCGGGCGGCCCGGGCGGCATCGGGCATGTCGGGGCCGCCGACCATGGGGGTCAGCACCGGGCCCGGGGCGACGCAGTTGACCCGGATCCCCTCGGGGCCGTGGTCCACGGCCATGGCCTTGGTCAGGGCGATGACCGCCCCCTTGGACGTCGAGTACGCGGTCAGGCCCCGGGGCCGCAGGGCGGAGATGGACGACACGTTCACGATCGACCCGCCATGGCCCGAGGCCCGCATGGCGGGGATGGCCGCCCTCGATGCCAGCACCATGGAGTGCACGTTGACCTGCATCACCCGCTCCCAGCGGGCCAGGTCCTCGTCGACGACCGAGCCCCGGCTGCCGATGCCGACGTTGTTGTCCAACACGTCGAGCCGGCCCCAGTGGTCCATGGCCGCGGCCACCATGGCCACGCAGTCCGCCTCCACGGTGGCGTCGCCCCCGAACGCGACCGCCTCCCCACCTTCGGCCGTGATCATGTCCGCCGTGCGCTCGGCCAGGTCGAGCTTGCGGTCCACCACCAGCACCCGGCACCCCGCCCGGGCCAGCAGCAGAGCCGCGGCGCGGCCGTTGCCGATGCCCTCGCCGACAGCACCCCCGCCGCTGACGATGGCCACCCGACCATCCAGGCCCTCGTCGTCGCGCATGACCCCTCCCCCCTCGGTCGTCGTCACGGCCAGCCCGCCCCGGGTACGTCGACCTCGATGTGCTCGATGCGACCGGCGCGCTCGGGGGCCACCGCAGGGCCGGAGGCCGAGCACGTGCACACGAACAAGGTGCGACCCTCGGGACCACCGAGCATTGCCGCGAAGGCGCCCCGGCCGGTGGGGATGCGCTGGCTGATGCGGCCGCCCTCGTGCACTCGGACCACGACATCACCCCGGGGGTCGGCCACCCAGATGGCGCCCTCGGCATCGAGGCAGATGCCGTCGGGCCAGTGCGGGGTGGTGTCGGCCCACACCCGCCGTCCCGACAGGGTGCCATCCCCGCCGATGTCCCAGGCGCTGAGGCACTGACCGAACGTCTCGCCCACGATCAGGGTCCGCCCGTCGGGGGTGATGACCGAGCCGTTGGGGAAGAAGACGTCCTCGGCGGCCCGGGTCACCTTGCCGTCGGGGTCGACCCGGACCAGGACGGTGGTGGACGGCTCCTGGCCCACGTGGCGGTCGAAGCCGAAGTTGCCCACCCAGGCTCGACCCTGACCGTCGACGACCATGTCGTTGCAGGGCCCCGTGGCCAGGGGGAACAGGTCGGCGTGCACGACGACGGTGCCGTCGGCCTCGCGCCTCAGCACACGCCGATCGAGCATGGACACCACCAGGAGGCGGCCGTCGGGTAACCAGCCCAGGCCCGACGGCTGGCCGGGCACGTGGAGGACCTCCTCTACGGTGCCGTCGAGGCCCGCAGCCAAGACCCGGTGGGCGTAGAAGTCGCTGAACCACAACCGCCCGTCGTGCCACCGGGGGGCTTCAGGGAACGTCAGGCCGTCGACCAGCACCTCGAGCTGTGCCATGGCGCGGACCCTAGGCCCGGCCACACCGCCGATGCGCCGGATCGCGCCGCACCCGGCGGGAGGTCGGTGGGCGGTGGGCGGTGGGCGGACGGTCAACGGGAGCGGTCGGAGCCGGTGAGGGCATCGGCGATGGCGGCGACGTGGTGGTGGTCGGTGCCACAGCAGCCGCCGACCACCCGCAGGCCGGGCAGCTTCTCCCCCAGGGCTACGTACCAGCGGCCCAGGTCGGCCGGATCGCCGCGGTCCAGCTCGGTGGCCTCGTCGAGCTCGGCGTGGCTCAGCCGGGAGGCGTTGGCCCGAAGGCCACCGATGCGCCCCAGCCAGGGCTCCCCCACCTCGAGCACGTGGTCGAAGTGGCTGGGGTGGGCGCAGTTGACCATGTAGTGGGCGGGCGCGGCGCCGGTGGCGGCATCGACGGCGGCGATGGCATCGCCCAGCGACCGACCCGAGGGGAGGGATCCGTCGACCTCGACGGTGAAGGAGATGATCACGGGCAGGTCCACGGCCACGGCCGCCCGGGTGATGCCGACGGCCTCCTCGACGTAGGTCATGGTCAGGGCGCTGACCGAGGCCGCCCCTGCGTCGGCGAAGGCCTGGGCCTGCAGCGCGTGGTAGCGGGCGGCCTCCTCGGCGGACATGGTGGCGCCCACCACGTAACCGTCGCCCCGGGGCCCGATCACCCCGTTCACGGTGGCCTCGAGCTCGGGGCGACCGTCCACCAGTCCGGCGACGAAGCGGACGGCGCTGCGGTTGAGCTCGGCCAACGCCTCGGCATCGAGGCCTTGCCGGGCCCCCCAGTCGAGGTTGGCCCGCCACGTCGGCGTGTCGGCCACGAAGGCGAGGCCACGGGCCTCGGCCAGATCGAAGTAGGTCTCGTAGTAGCGCCGCAGCGCAGTCCGGCCCGCCTCGTCACCCAGCAACACGAAGGCGGCGAAGTCGGGCAGGTCGATGCCCTCCAGGAAGACCAGGGTGGTCTCGAGCCCTCCGTCGGCCAATGCCAGCGCGCCGCTGTGGCTTTCGTTGCGGGATTCGTCGTCGCCCATGTGCCGCGCTCCCGGGTCCGGCGTGTGATGCGATCTTTGCACCGGGAGGGGGCGCGGGCGGTGATCTCGGATCAGCCGACGGTGATGCCGGCCTTGGCAGCGAGGTCGAGCACGGTCTTGGCCGAGGGGTTCACCAGGACGGTGCCGGCGATGTCGACGGTGGGGACGGTCTCGTTGCCGTTGGCGTGGGCCCGCACGAAGGCGGCGGCCTCGGGGTCGTCCCAGATGTCGAGCTCACGCATGGGCAGCCCCGCTCCCCGCAGGCCGCGGAACAGCATGGTGCAGAACGGGCACCCCGGGCGCCAGTAGACGTCCACCCGGGGCTGGTCAGGAACATCGGACGAACCGGTCATGTCTCCACGCTACGCAGATCGGCCAGGGCGTCGCGCAGTCCCCGGTGGAAGGTGGGGAAGGCCAGGATCATGGTCCCCAGCTGCTCCAGGGACACCCGGGCGTGCACGGCCAGGGCCAACAGCCCCAGCACCTCGCCCCCGGACGGCCCCACCGACGTGGCCCCCACCAGCACCCCGGCATCGACGTCGGCCACCAGCTTGATCAGGCCCTCGTTGCCGGGCCCGTGGATCCACCCCCGCGACACCCTCGACAGCGCCACCTGGCCGGTGCGCACGGCCAGGCCCGCCGCCCGGGCCTGCTCCTCGGACAGCCCCACCGAGCCCACCTCGGGGTCGGTGAAGGTCACCCGGGGGATGGCGTGCTCGTCGAAGTCGGCCGGTTCACGCCCGAGGATGTCGTCCACGATGATGCCGGCCTGGTGCACGGCCACGTGGGTGAACGCCCCCCGCCCGGTGATGTCGCCCACGGCCCACACCCCGGGGGCCACCCGCAGGCGGCCGTCGGTGGGCAACGAGCGGGCACCCTCGTCGACGCCCAGCACGCCGACCCCGACGGCGGCCAGGTCGACCTTGCGCCCCGTGGCCACCAACATCTCGGCGGCCTCGACGACGGTGCCGTCACCGAGCCGGGCCCGGATGCGGCCGTCGACGCGGTCCACCCGGTCCAGGGACAGCCCGGTGTGCACGGCGATGCCCTCCGCCGCGAACACCTCGTGCAGCACGTCGCAGGCCTCGGGCTCCTCCCGGCTCAGCAGGCGCCGGCCCACCTCGACCACGGTGACGGTCACCCCGAAGCGGGCGAACACCTGGGCCAGCTCGACGCCGATGGCCCCGCCCCCCAGCACGAGCAGGGAGTCGGGCACGTGCTCGACCTCGATGGCCTGGTGGTTGGTCCACGGCTGGGCCTCGACCAGGCCGGGTATGGCAGGGATGACCGGGGTGGTCCCCGTGCCGATGACCACGGCCCGACGGGCGGTGATCACGTCGTCACCCACCGCCACCCGGTCGGCGGCCAGCAGCCGACCCCGACCCCGCACGAAACGCCCGCCCCGAGCGGTGAAGCGCTCGACGGCCACCTTGTCGTCCCAGTCATCGGTGGCCTGGTCACGGATGCGGCGGGCCACCGGGGCCCAGTCGGGGGTCACGGTGGCGTGCCCGGCCAGCAGGTCGACCCGGCGGGCTTCGGCCAGGGCGTTGCCGGCCCGGATCATCATCTTGGAGGGGATGCACCCCCAGTAGGGGCACTCACCGCCGAACAGGGCGGCTTCCACGCCGACGACGTCGAGGCCGGCATCGACCAGCCGCTCGGCCACCTCCTCGCCACCGGGGCCGAGGCCCACCACCACGACGTCGGCAACGAGCTCGGCCATGGCGCCATCCTGGCGCGGCCAGCGGCCAGGTGGACCCCGGTTCAGCGCTCGCGGTCCCGGTAGAGCTCGTCGAGCAGCAGCTCGTAGCGCTCGGCCTCGCTGCCTTCGGGCAGCCGGTGGCGGGCGTAGGCCAGCAGGCGGTCCATCACCGAGGTGTCGCCCCCGCACGCGGCCAGGGCCTGGCTGCGGAGCTGGGCCACCTGCTGGGCGGGGGGGATGGCAGGGCCGTGGGCGTGGGGACCGGGAGGGGCCAACGTGGCCGCCACCGCCGTGCCCGCCTCGCCGACCACGTAGGGCACGTACAGGTCGCCCCGTCCACCGTCGGGTCGGGGCAGGCCACGACCAGCCAGGCGGAGGGTGGCGCTGCGGTCGGGCACCTGCAGGGTCACCGTCTCCCCGTCGAGCTGCTCCAGCTGACAGGTCGTGCCCGGCGCGGCCACCACGGTCTGGCGGGTGGTGACGTCGTAGCCCGACGTCGTGAAGTACGGGTGGGGTCGGACCCCGAGCCGCACCGCCAGGGGGTCGCCGGCCCGTCGCCCCCGGACCTCGAGGCGGATGACGTGGTCGGCACCGACGGCATCGGGCACCCGCAGCGATCTCCGGTGACGGCCGAAGGCCCGTTCGTCGGGGTACACCCGCCCCTGCCGCTCACGGAACCGGACGTCGGCGCCCCGGGCCAGGTCCTCGAGGTCGACGACCACCCAGGGCTCACCGTCGTGGAACTCGAGCACCGCGCCCCGACGCGTCGGGGTCGCCGCCGGCGATGCCGTGGCCGGCGATCCCCCCGCCGGGTCATCCCGGCTGCGCTTGCGTCCGATCTTCGATCCCGGCATGCGCCCTCCCACGAGCCCGACCATCTTCGCGCCGGTCGTCAACGGGGCCGGGCTGGCCCCCCGTTCGCCGCGCCCCGCCCCGCGTCGAGGCTCTACGGTCCCTGCCCGTGCTCCCTCAAGCGCCTGGTCCTGGTCATCGGGGCCGACGCCGGGGCGTCGCCGACGACAACCCGCTGGCGGCGGTGAGCGGCGAACGTTCCCACGCGCATTGCAGATCGGTATGCTGGCCGCATGCCCGTGCAGCTGGTCACCCGAGTCCCTGACGACCTGGCCGGAGAGGTCGACGCCCTTGTGGCCAGCGGTGTCGGCACCACCCGGTCCGATGTGGTGCGCATCGCCTTGGAGCAGCTGATCGAGCGCCATCGCCGGGCCGCGGTCGGAGCGGCCATCGTGGCCGGCTACGGGGAGCACCCACCGACTGAGGACGAGTTGGCATGGGCGGAAGCGTCCGGGGCCCGGCTCATCGCTGAGGAGCCATGGTGACCTCACCCCACCAGGGTGAGGTGTGGTGGGCCGAGGCCCAGGACAAGCGGCGGCCGGTGCTCGTCGTCACCCGCTCGGAGGCCATCCCGGTGCTGTCCTGGGTGGTCGTCGCCCCCGTCACCAGGACGGTGCGCGGCATCCCGACCGAGGTCGGCCTAGGAGCGGAGGAGGGTCTCGACGTTCGCTGCGTGGCAACCTTCGACAACCTCCAGGTCGTGGCTCGTTGGCAGCTCACGACGCTGATCGGCTCGCTCGGCGCCCGGACCGCGGAGTTGTGCCGGGCCTTGGCGGCCATGGCTGACTGTTGAGACCGTGGGGCCAGGTGCCACCGTCCGGCGCTGTTCAGGCGAATCGATATCGATTCGCCTGAACGCAGCGCAGGTCAGAGGCCCTGCCCGGGGACCGGAAGGCACCCCAGGCGCAGCGCCAGCGCTACTCCGGGTGGCGGCTGACCACGAGGGTGGAGTCCTGACCGCCGAAGCCGAAGCCGTTGACCACGAAGGTGTCCAGGGACAACGGCAACGGCGCACGGCCCAGGGGCACCCGGAAAGTGATCTCAGGGTCGAGGTCGGTGGTGCCCGCCGTGGGCACCAACGCCTGCTCGGCCATGCTCCACAACCCCGCCACCAGGGCGGTCACGTTGGCCGCCCCTCCGCTATGACCCACGTGGCCCTTGACCGAGGTGACGGCGATGGCATCACCACCACGGGCGAACAGACGGTTGATGGCCCGGATCTCGGCCACATCACCCACCGGGGTCCCCGTCCCGTGGGCCAACACGGCGTCGACCTGATCAGCTGACAACCCGGCGTCGGCCAGCGCCAACGACATGGCCCGCTCCTCGAAGCGGCCCTGGGGTTCGGGCGACGACGGGTGACCGCCCTCGGCGACCGCCCCGTAGCCCCGCACCCAGCCGTAGATGTGGGCCCCCCGGGCGCGGGCCAGGTCCCCCCGCTCCAGCAGCAACATGGCCGAGCCCTCACCCTCGACGATGCCCGGTCGGTTGATGTCGAAGGGCAGGGACGCCCGCAACGGGTCCTCCACCGCCCGCAACATGCCGTACTGGGCCTGACTGTGGAAGGTCAGGCTGGTCAGAGCGGAATCGCTACCCCCGGTGATGGCGATCGGCTCCATGGGACGCTCCCCTACTGCTGCTCGGATGGCTGCAGCTCACCCGCAGCCATCAGGTCCTTCAGCACGAACTTCTGGATCTTCCCCGAGGGCGTCATGGGGAAGGCATCGACGAAGAACCACACCCGGGGCGTCTTGAACGGCGCCAGGTGGGTCCTGCAGTAGTCGTGCAGCTCAGCCACCGTGGGCGGTCGGGCGGGGTCGGCAGAGCGGACCACCGCCCCCACCTGCTCCCCCCAGCGGGCGTCGGGCACCCCGATCACGGCCACCTCGGCCACGGCGGGGTGGGCGGCCAGCAGCTCCTCGATCTCCCGGGGGTGGATGTTCTCCCCGCCCCGGATGATGATGTCGAAGTAGCCGGCCATGGCCTGGTAGCCCCGGGCGCAGATCTCCCCAGGCCGGCCGATGTCCACGGGCGCCCCGCTGGCGTCGGCCACCTTGACCTCGACCCGGGCCAGGGGCTGACCGATGGTCTCGGCCTGATCTTCGGCACTGTCCGTGGGGTGGGTCTGGGTGAGCACGCCGTGGAGCTCGGTCTGGCCGAACAGCACGGAGAAGTCGCAGTCGACGGCGGCCCGAGTGCGGCGCACCAGTTCGGCGGGCACGGTGGAGGACCCCGACATGACCGTGCGGATGGACGACAGGTCCCGCGTCGGACGGTCGGGGTGGTCGAGCAGGGCGATGAGCATGGTGGGCACGGCCAGGACCAGCGACCCCCGCTGGCCTCGATGAGCTCGAGCACGAGCGCAGGGTCGAAGGCGGGCACGACCACGTGCACCCCCTTGCCCACGATGGACCCCACCCCGGCCAGCACGCAACCGCCCACGTGGAACAGGGGGATGGGGTTGATCCAGCAGTCCCCCTCCTGGAAGCCGGCCCGCTCGGCCGACAACCGGGCCGCCCCCACCGCACCCCGGTGCTGGAGCAGGGCCCCCTTGGCGAAGCCGGTGGTGCCCGACGTGTACTGGATCTGCACGGGGTCGGTCGACGCCACCGGGGGCAGCGGCGCCCCAGGCGACCCGCTGGCACAGAACGCCTCCCAGTCGCTGAAGCTGACGACCTCCCGCAACGCAGGCAGGTCGGGACGGACCTCGGCTACCAGCGCAGCCAGCGACACCCCCCGGTAGGCGTCCTCGTGGACGATGCCCGCGGCCCCGCTCTGGCGCAGCACGTAGGCGAGCTCGGCGGCCTGGTAGGCGGGGTTGACGGTGACCAGCACCACCCCGGCCAGGGCCGCCCCCAGTTGCAGGAACACCCACTCGGGCCGGTTGGGGGCCCACACCGCCACCCGCTCGCCGGGCTCGAAGCGGGCCACCAGGGCCTCGGCCACAGCCACCGATCCGGCCAGCAGCTCGGCGTAGGTCCAGCGCCGACGGGCGGCGGGATCGGGCTGGCCGTCGACGAGGGCGACGCGGTCGGGCACCTCGGCCGCCACCCGGCGCAGCAGGTCGCCGATGGTGACCTCCCACACGTCCTCACTGGTGTCGGCCGGCCAGTACGAGGTGGTGAGCGTGCCGACAGCTCTCATGGCGTCTGGTAGCCGTCGGGGTACTGGATGAACTCGAAGAGGATGCCGAGGATGGACTTGGGCTGGGAGAAGGCGAAGCGGATCTCGGTGTCGTCGAAGACCCGCCCGGCGTAGTCCACGACGGGCATGCGGTTGCGGATGGGCTCGGGGTCGACCCAGGCCACCCGCTTGGCGGCCAGGGTGGCCATGGTGTCCTCGAGGTCGTCGACGGCGAAGGCGATGTGGTGCAGGCCCTCCCCCCGCCGCACGAGGAAGTCGTGGATGACGCCTCGCTCGGCCGTGGGCTCCATGAGCTCGAAGTCGACCTTGCCCAGCCGGCACATGCGGAAGCGCATCTCGTAGCGCGGTACGTCGACCACGGGGCCGGCGGTGGCCCCCAACAGGTCGACGAGCAGGGTCGAAGCCGCATCGAGGTCGCGCACGGCCACGCCGACCTCGGTGATGCGACGGATGTCCATGGCGTCTCCCCCCGGTTTCGCCGGGGCCCAGTCTGGCGGCTGTCGGCCGGCCGCGCCTGCCGTCTGTGTGCGGCTCGGGCCGGGCGCCAGCGAGGGAGCGGCGCCAGCCACGCCGTACGCTGCCGCGGTCGGCCGAGGATCGAGGCCGGGGCGGAGGTGGCGCGGTGCACGTGGACGGGTTGCAGCCAGGTCTCCTGGCCGTGGTGACGCGCGACGACGCCCTGCCCTTCGTCGTGGCCGGGGTCGTGGCCCTGGCCGCCTGGGGGGTGCTGGCCACCATCGTCCTCATGGCGACGCGGCCCAAGCTGCCCGACGCCGGGCCCGAGACCATGGAGCTGGGCCCCGAGCCCCCGGCGGTGGCCAACTTCGTGGTCCACCGCAGCCAGGTCACGGGGGCGGCCATCGCCGCCACCCTCTTGGACCTGGCCTCGCGCCGCTTCCTCGACATCGACCAGGTGGCGCCGGAGACCTTCCTGTGCCGGCTGTACGCCCACCGCCCCGACAAGGGCGAGGTGACCCCCTATGAGGCCAAGGTGCTGGCCCTCGTGCGGGAGAAGGCCACCAAGGAGGGCACGGTCGCCGTCGAGGAGCTCTCCCTGGGCTCGGGGCCCCAGGCCGGTTCGTGGTGGAAGGACTTCGCCAAGGACGTCATCGACGACGCCCGCCACCGCGGCCTGTGCCGCCGCCGCTGGGGCACCCTGCCCGCGGTGCTGGTGGCCGCAGGCCTGGCCGTCCCCCTGCTGTTGGGTGGAGGTGCCCTCGAGGTGCTGTCGGCCGTGGCCCGGGCCGGCGGGTCGACCGCGGACAGCGACGATCCCGGCGGTGGTCTGGCCCTGGCCGGCTTCGCCTGGTTCGCCATCGTGGCCTTCGGCGCCTCCCGCCTGCGGGCGTGGCGGGAGACCCCGGCCGGCAGCCGGGCTGCGGCCCATTGGCTGGGCTTCCGCAACCACGTGCGGGAGACCGAGCTGCTCATGGATGCACCCCCGGCCGCGGTGGTCATCTGGGGACGGAACCTGTCCTACGGCGTGGCCCTGGGCGCCTGCCCGGCCGCCTCCCAGCGCCTGCCCATCGGCCCCCAGAGCGACGACGAGGCGTGGTCGGCCTACGGGGGCCTGTGGCGGGAGGTGTCCATCACCTACCCCAAGCGGTTCTGGGAGGGCGAGGCCCCGTCCCACATCGCCCTGGTCGCCGGGGGCTGGGCGTTGCTGACAGGAGCCGTGTTCCTGGTCTGGCTGCGGGCCGTGGGCGGGGGGTTGTGGGACATCGCCGGCTCCCTGTTCGACACCGGCAACGTGTGGCTCAGCCTGGGCATCGGCGCCGCCGCCACCCTGGCCCTGGGCACGCCGCTCATCTGGTCGGGCCTCAAGTTCACCAAGGCCGCGGTGGCGTTGAGTCGGGCCGTGCCCGACCTGACCGGGGGCACCGTCACCTTCGAGGGCCAGGTCCTGCGGGTGCCGTGGCACAACGTGACCGTGGGTGACTCGACGCAGTGGCGGCCCACCGGCTTCAGCGCCATCTACGACGGCACGGGTGACGAGGTCCGCGCCGTGCGCTTCCAACGCTTCGACGTGAACGAGGGGGATGTCGTGCGGGTGACCATGACGGCCCGCATGCGCCACGTGCTCACCTGCGAGGTCCTGCCCGAGGCCACGGCCGCCCTGCACTGGCAGGGCCGCACGGGTCCCGCCGCCACGCCCACGTCCACGGTGCCGGCGACCGGCGGCCTGGCTGCCCCACCACCCGTACCCGGGGTGCCTGGCCTGCCCGGGCTGCCTGGGGTGCCGGGCCTGCCCGGTGGTCTGGGCGGCCTGCTGGCCGCGGCCGGTGGCCTGGCCGGTGGTCCCCAGCCGCCCGCACCGCCGGCCGTGCCCGCCGCCGCGCCGGTGCCATCGACCGCCGCCAGCCCCGCGCCGGGTGTGGCCCGGCCCGACGGGCTCGACGCCGACGTCCTGCACCGGCTGACGGGGCTGCAACTGCACCCCGCCCAGCCCGACGCCCAGGCCTCGGGGCTGGGTGTCCTGACCGGGCTGCTCCAGGGCGGGTCGCGGCAGTGGGCCTTCACCGACGGGGCCGGGGGCCAGCTCCTGGCCGTCTGCGCCGACGGCGGCCAGGTGGGCGTTCTGGCCCGACGCTCCCTGCAGCTGCTGGGCCACAGCGGCAACCGCATCGCCGACCTCGGTGACACGGCGGCGTGGCTGCGGGAGACGGCCCTGGTGGTGAGCGCAGGCACCTCCGTGATCGTCGTCCAGACCAGCCTCCCCGCCGACCCCACCGCCCGCCTGGCCGCGGCCCGGGCCGTGGCCGAGCACCTCCTCGCCGCCCCGTCCTGATGGCATCCCCCCAGCGGTACGCGCCTGCGTCCGGTCCCACCCCAGCGCGGACCTCGTGGGGCGAGGTTCGGGAACGACCAGCTCGACTGACCTTTCCCGCTCGGGACCAAGCCGGCCGGTGATCGGCCACGAAGACCACATGACGATCCCCGTCGGCGCCGGAGACGGCATCCCAGGGAACTGCCAGGTACCTCACCGTGTGACGGAACCCCGGCCTGGCAGCATGTGTACCTACGGAACGGACCCGGGCGACCGGGCGGAAGGAGCGGTCATGAACCTCGGAGCCCCTGAGCTGATGATCCTGCTGGTCGTGGTGCTCGTGCTCTTCGGTGGCGCCAAGCTCCCCAAGCTGGCCCGCAGCATCGGTGAGGCCCGACGCGAGCTCGAGGCGGGTGCCGCCGAGGACAAGAAGACCACGGAGCCCGTCACCCCCAAGCTCTGATGGCCGAAACGCGGCCCGAGGTCAGCGCAGTGCGGGCTACGGTCCCGCGCCGGCTGACGGAGAGGGCTGCACATGCGACTGGGGATCTTCTACGGGGCCGCAGGGCGACTGCTGAGCGGCGATGAGCTTGTGGCCGATGTGCGGGCCGCAGCCGACGCCGGCTTCCCCTCCTACTGGGTGCCCCACCTGCCCCGGGGCGCCGACGCGCTGACCTCTCTGGCCATCGCCGGGCGCGAGGTGCCCGGCATAGAGCTGGGCACCGCCGTCGTGCCCACCTACCCCCGTCACCCCCTGGCCCTGGCCCAACAGGCCCTGACCACGTCGGCCCTGGTCGGCGCCGGGCGGCTGTCCCTGGGCATCGGCCTGGCCCACAAGCCCGTGGTCGAGGGCATGTGGGGCTACGCCTTCGACAAGCCGCTGCGCCACGCCCGTGAGTACCTGGCCATCCTCGCTCCCGCCCTGCGCAACGAGAAGGTGTCCTTCGCCGGGGACACCCTGACCGGGCGAAGCGGGCCCATCTTCCCCGAGGGCCCGACCCCGACCCTGTACGTGGCCGCCCTCGGTCCCAAGATGTTGGAGCTGACCGGAGCCCAGGCCGATGGCACCATCCTGTGGATGACGGGTCCGGAGACCATCCGCACCCACACCGCGCCCACCCTGGCCACCGCGGCCGAGGCCGCGAGCCGTCCCCGCCCCCGGGTCATCGTCGGCCTGCCCGTGCTGTGCACCGACGACGTGGACGGAGGGCGCGAGCTGGCCGCCCGCCAGTTCGAGGTCTACGGCACCCTGCCCAGCTACCGGGCCATGCTCGACCGGGAAGGCCTGGCCGGCCCCGCCGACATGGCCGTCGTCGGTGACGAAGCTGCGGTGGCCGAACGCCTGGCCGCCATCTTCGCCGCCGGCGCCGACGACATCATCTGCTCGGAGTTCGGCCCCGACGACGCCTCGCTGGCCCGCACCCGGGCCTGCCTGACGTCCCTGCTCTGAAGCCCTGCGGCCGCCGTTGCCACCGACGGTGGGGGCAACGGGATGCCGATCTGTCGATGGCGTCCCCGCTCACGGATTCGCCGTGATGCGGAACCAGTCGTGGTCCCTCGTCTCGGGGCGTCACCCGCCTGGCGTGGTCGAGGACGGCAGGATCACGAGCGCACGAGGCGGTTGACCGCAGCCATGGCCTCGGCCACCTTCTCGCGGCCGTCGGTGCCCTCGGTGAGCGCCGAGGAGACGCAGTGGTTCATGTGGTCGTCGAGCGGGCCGAGGGCGAAGGACTGCAGGGCCTTGGTGGCCGCAGCGACCTGGGTGAGCACGTCGATGCAGTACTCGTCGCCCTCGACCATGCGCTGGATGCCCCGCACCTGGCCCTCGATGCGACGCAGCCGCTTCAGGTGGTCGTCCTTGGTCCCCGTGTAGCCGGCCATGGCTAGCCCCTTCCCTGTCGGATCCTGTTGACAGGATACCGTAGGGGGGTATCGTGTCAAGCATGCAGACATCGACCAAGCTGGCCGCCTACGGCGCCGTGCTCGTCGCCGTGCTGGGTGCCGGTGCCGCCGCCGGGGCCGCCGTGGGTCCACTGGACAGCGGCGGGCAGACCGCCGGGCACGAGATGGCCGCCGAGCCCACGACCATGGCGTCCGACCTCCCCGGCGGCCTGAGCGCCAGCCTCGACGGCTTCACCCTGGCCACCGACGACACCGCCTTCACCCCTGGGGTCACCGAGCCCTTCAGCTTCCGCATCCTCGGCCCCGACGGCACCCCGGTCACCGCCTTCGACACCCGCCACGAGCGTCAGCTCCACCTGGTCGTGGTGGCCGACGACCTGGGCGACTACCAGCACGTGCACCCCACCCTGGTCGCCGACGGCACCTGGCAGATCGACCTGGCGCTCCCCCGGGCCGGCGGCTACCGGGCCTACGCCGACTTCGACGCCACCGGGGCCGAACCCGTGACCCTGGCCGCCGACCTCACCGCGGCCGGCCTGCTCGACCCCCGCCCCCTGCCCGCGCCTTCCACCGACGCCACCGTGGACGGCTACGACGTCCGCCTCGACGGCACCGTGGTGGCGGGGACCGAGGCCGAGCTGCGCTTCACCGTGAGCAGGGACGGCGCCCCCGTCACCGACCTGCAGCCCTACCTGGGGGCCTTCGGGCACCTGGCGGCCATCCGGGCCGGCGACCACGCCTACCTGCACGTACACCCCACCGACGCCTCGTCAGCCGAGGAGGTCGTCTTCGTCGTGCACGCCCCCAGCCCCGGCACCTACCGGCTGTTCCTCGACGTCCGCCACGACGACGTGGTCCGCACGGCCGCCTTCTCCGTCGACGTGGCCAGCGGCGACCCCACGCCGAACAGCACGGACAGCCACGGGGAGGACGACCATGGCGACCACTGACATCCCCCTGGCCCCGGCGGGGTCCGAGGACGCACACCACCAGGTCGAGCTCAGCCTGGGCGGCATGACCTGCGCATCGAGAAGCGCCTCAACCGCCTCGACGGGGTCACGGCCACGGTCAACTACGCCACCGAGCGGGCCCGGGTCGACTTCCCCGCCACCGTCGACCCCTCCGACCTGGTGGCCGCCGTCGAAGCCGCCGGCTACACCGCGGCCCTGCCCACCCCCGTGGGCGCCCCGGCCGGCGACGGTGACGAAACCGGGCAGGTCGAGGACCCCACCCGGCCGCTGCGCACCCGGCTGATCGTGTCCGCCGTGCTCAGCCTGCCCGTGCTGGCCATGGCCATGGTCCCCGCCCTGCAGTTCGAGAGCTGGCAGTGGCTGTCCCTGACCCTGGCCGCCCCCGTGGTGGTGTGGGGGGCCCTTCCCTTCCACCGGGCGGCCTGGACCAACCTGCGCCACGGCGCCGCCACCATGGACACGCTCATCTCGGTGGGCACCCTGGCGGCCTTCGGCTGGTCGCTGTGGGCGCTGTTCGTGGGCGACGCCGGCCGACCGGGCATGACCATGCCCTTCCAGCTGACCCTGGCCCGGGGGTCGGGCCCGGACGAGATCTACCTCGAGGTGGCCTCGGCCGTCACCGTGTTCATCCTCGCCGGGCGCTACTTCGAGGCCCGGGCCAAGCGGCGGTCGGGCGCCGCCCTACGGGCCCTGCTCGAGCTCGGGGCCAAGGACGTGGCCGTGCTGCGGGACGGGGTCGAGCACCGCATCGGTACCGCCGACCTGGTGGTCGGGGACCACTTCGTGGTCCGCCCCGGCGAGAAGGTGGCCACCGACGGCGTCGTCACCGAGGGCACCTCGGCCATCGACGCCTCCCTGCTCACCGGCGAACCCGTGCCCGTCGAGGTGGCCCCGGGTGACGCCGTCACCGGGGCCACGGTCAACGCAAGCGGCCGCCTGGTGGTGCGGGCCACCCGGGTCGGCGCCGACACCCAGCTGGCCCAGATGGCCCGCCTGGTCACCGACGCCCAGACGGGCAAGGCCCCGGTGCAACGCCTGGCCGACCGGGTCTCCGCCGTGTTCGTCCCCATCGTCATCGCCCTGGCCGTGGCCACCCTGGGCTTCTGGCTGGGAGCCGGCGCCGGCGCCACCACCGCCTTCACCGCCGCGGTGGCCGTGCTCATCATCGCCTGCCCCTGCGCCCTGGGCCTGGCCACCCCCACCGCCCTGCTCGTGGGCACGGGCCGGGGCGCCCAGCTCGGCATCCTCATCAAGGGGCCCGAGGTGCTGGAGTCGACCCGGCAGGTCGACACCATCGTCCTCGACAAGACGGGCACGGTGACCACCGGCCAGATGACCCTGGTCGAGGTGGCGGCGGCTGACGGCACCGACGAGGCCGAGGTACTTCGCCTGGTCGGCGCTCTCGAGGACGCATCCGAACACCCCATCGCCCAGGCCATCGCCCGGGGGGCCCGGGAACGGCTGGGCACGCTGCCGGTGATGGAGTCGTTCACCAACCGACCCGGCCTCGGCGTCGAGGGCGTGGTCGACGGCCACGCCGTGGTGGCCGGTCGACCTCAGCTGCTGCTGGCCGACTGGTCCCTCACGATGCCCGCCGAGCTGGTCGCGGCCAGGGAAGCAGCCGAGGCCGCGGGCCGCACCGCCATCGTGGCCGCCTGGGACGGCCAGGTCCGGGCCCTCCTCGTGGTGGCCGACGCGGTGAAGCCCACCTCGGCCGAGGCCGTGCGCCAGCTGCGGGAACTGGGTCTGCGCCCGGTGCTGCTGACGGGGGACAACGAAGCCGCCGCCCGCTCGGTGGCCGCCGCGGTGGGCATCGACGAGGTCATCGCCGAGGTGCTACCGGCCGACAAGGTTGCCGTGGTGCGCGGCCTACAGGCCGAGGGCGCGGTGGTGGCCATGGTCGGTGACGGGGTCAACGACGCCGCGGCCTTGGCCCAGGCCGATCTGGGCCTGGCCATGGGCACGGGCACCGACGCCGCCATCGAGGCCAGCGACCTGACCCTGGTCCGTGGCGACCTGCGCTCCGCCGCGGACGCCATCCGGCTGTCGAGGTGCACCCTGGCCACCATCAAGGGCAACCTGTTCTGGGCCTTCGCCTACAACGTGGCCGCCCTGCCCCTGGCCTCGTCGGGCTACCTCAACCCCCTGCTGGCCGGGGCGGCCATGGCCTTCTCCTCGGTGTTCGTGGTGTCCAACAGCCTGCGCCTACGCCGCTTCCGGAGCCGCTCGGGCGGGGCCCCGGCCGCCGACCTCAGCTGAGCGTGGCCACCACGGGAGCTCGGCGGCTCTGCTGGTAGGCCACGTAGGCGATGACCAGCAGGCCACCGGCCATCACCAGGGCCCCGGTGGCCAGCAGGTGGAAGCCGAAGGCCCGGCGCACGAAGCCCGAGCTGAACCCGGCCAGCCCGCCGCACAGGCTCATGAGCAGGTCGGCCGAGCCCTGCACGGCCACCCGGTCGACGGCGGGGACCGACTCGGTGAGCAGGCTGGACCCACCGATGAGCCCGAAGTTCCAGCCCAGGCCCAGGGCCCACAGGGCGGGGAAGAGCAGGAGCTCGACGTCCCCGGACAGGGCGGCCAGGGCGGTGCCGAACACGAGGACGATGCCCCCGGCGAGGATGGCGGCCACCCGGCCCCGGCGGTCGGCGAAGCGGCCCACCAGAGGACTGAAGGCGTACATGCCCCCGATGTGGGCCGAGATCACGTAGGGGCTCAGGTCCTCGTGGCCGTGCAGCTTCATGTGCACCGGGGTCATGGCCATGACCGAGACCATGGTGGCCTGGGAGATGACCATGGCCGCCAGGGCCAGACGGGCCCGGGGGATCGACGCGATGACCCCGACGGCGTCGCGGATGGGCGGGGCCTTGACCTTGGAACCCGGCGGCAGCAGTCCGCCCATGGCCACCAGGGGGTCGGGGCGCAGGCGGGCCGCGGTGTTGATCATGGCCAGCAGGAAGAAGAACGAGCCGAACAGCCAGGGCCCGGTGTACTTGGCCAGGCCGAACCAGGCCGTGCCCGCATGCTCGGCGGGGCCGATGAGCAGGGGTCCGAAGACGGCGCCGAAGGTGGAGGCGAACACGACCCGGCTCATGGCCGCACTGCGCTGGTCGGGGTCGGCCAGGTCGGTGGCCGCGTAGCGGGCCAGCAGGTTGGAGGCCTGGCCGCTGCCGAAGGTGAACAGGCCGACGAGGAAGACCACCAACCAGCCCTTCTCTGCGCCCAGGGCGGCGATGGCACCGCCCACGACGGCCATGCCGTAGCCGAGCTGGAGGCCGGGGCGGCGCCCGTGGCGCAACATGCGCCGGGACAGGACCTGGGACATGAAGGCCGTGCCCGTGGTGGTGGTGGCCGCGGCCAGGCCTCCCCACGCCGTCTCCTGGCCGAGGATGTCCTGGATGACGAAGGCGCCGACGGTGATGGCCGCGGCCAGCGCTGCCGCGCCCACGATCTGCCCGCTGGCCAGGACCCGCAGGACCCGGCGCTGCAGCGCGGCCCGCTCGGCGGGATCGAGGGCGGGCACCGGAGCCGTCATCGCCACACCCTACGGATCCCGGGCCCGTCCCGCGGTCCCGAGGGACCCCGTCGGCCGCCCGCGGCTGGTAGACCGCCGGAGGCGAACCGCGTACGGAGGAGGACCCATGGCCGGGACGATCACCACCAGCTCGGGCAGCTTCACCGTGGACGTGGCCGGCCCGGCCGACGGGCCCGTGGTCATCCTGCTGCACGGCTTCCCCGAGAGCCGCCACTGCTGGCGCCACCAGGTCCCCGCCCTGGGAGCGGCGGGCTACCGGGCCGTGGCCCCTGACCAGCGGGGCTACTCCCCCGGCGCCCGCCCCGACCCCACCAACCTCACCGCCTACGGCATCGGCCGCCTGGTGGCCGACGCCGTCGAGCTGGCCGACACCGCCGGCCCCCACGGCCACCCCGTCCCCGGCCGCCGCTTCCACGTGGTGGGCCACGACTGGGGCGGCCAGGTGGCCTGGGCCGTGGCCGACCGCCACCCCGACCGCGTCGCCTCGCTCACCGTGCTGTCCCGCCCCCACCCCGCCGCCTTCCGCCAGGCGTGGACCGACGACGCCGACGGCCAACGCCACCGCTCCCGCCACCACCGCTCGTTCCACGACCCCGCCACCGGCGCCCTGCTGCTGGACGACGGTGCCCGCCGCCTCCGGCGTTCCCTGGCCGACCAGGGCGTGGGCGCCGCCGCCATCGACGACTACGTCTCCGTCCTCGGCGAGCCCGCGGCCATCGAGGCCGCCCTGGCCTGGTACCGCTCGGCCGGCGCCCTGACCTCGACCGAGGTCGACACCATCACCACCCCCACCCTCTACATCTGGGGGGAGGAGGACTCCAGCGTGGGCGCGACGGCGGCCAAGGGCACGGCGGCCCACGTGACCGGCCCCTACCAGTTCGTGGCCCTACCCGGGGTGGGGCACTTCAGCACGGACGACGCCCCCGAGCGCATCACCGAGCTGCTCCTCGACCACCTGGCCCAGCACCCGGCCGGGCCCGACGACGGGGCCGCCGGACGGGGGTCGAGCTAGAGCCAGCCGATGCGGGCGTCGACCAGCTCGCGGTCGTCCACCGGCCGGCCCAGCTCGCCGGCGTGCACCTTGTCCAGCAGACGCTGGGTGGCGGCCAGGATCTCGGGCACGGCCTCGCGCAGGGCATCGGCGTCCCCGGCACCGGCCTCGGCCCGATCGAACCCGGCCTCGTCCATGAGACCGTCGAGGTCGCTCAGCCGCTGCCCCACCCACGACACCGGCGCGGCGGACAGCTCGGTCACGAAGTGGCGACCACCGGGCTCCCAACCGTCGAAGGCGGGGTGGTGGTGGGTGCGGTCGAAGCTGCCGGGCTGGCTCTCGACGGACTCCAGGAGGTCGGCCCGCCACACCGGCCGACCCACGGCGATGGGCTGGGCCGAGTAGATGGAGCCGACCAGGGGCTGACGCTCGAGCAGGCGCACCTCGAGGCGCACCCCCGCTCGGGACCCTCCTGACCGGCGCCGGGGGCGGGGTCGATGAAGAACAGGTCGCTGACCAGCACGCCGATCCGCTCGAAGCCGAACGCATAGAGCACGGGACACCTCCGCAATCGTCTGCCGTGTCCGTCACAGCGGATCCACGGTACGCCGGCCGACCGGGGCCGGTCGGCACAGCCCACCGGGACCGCGCCGCGTCAGGTGCCGAAGGGCAGGAAGGCGGCCGAGAAGGCCCAGGCGGGGTCGGCCACGCCGCTGCAGCTGTTCTCCGTCCACGTCGTGGCCCGGCCGCAGGGCTTGTCCCGGTTGATGGACCACATGGACAGCCGCCCCAGGCCCTTCTGGCGGGCGAAGGCGGTGAGCTGGGCGGCGTCGGCGGTGGTGAACACCTCGGCGGGGTTGTCGTTGATGCCCAACATGGGGGTGACCCCCACGGTGCGCCACAGGGCGGCGTCACCCCGCCCGGGGAACAGCGCGGCCAGCTGACCCTTGACCGCCGTCACCGCCTGGATGGCGTAGCCCCCGAGCTTGCCGGCGTAGGGGGCCCAGGAGGGATCGAAGTAGTCCATGGCCATCACGTTGACCGTGCCCACGTCGACGCCGTTGGCCACTGCGGCCCGCACCACGCCCAGGCCGGCGGCCGTCAGCCCGGTGGGCAGCACGGGCAGGGTCAGCGACACCCGCACCGGCCGACCCGCGGCCAGGCCGGCCGCCTGCACCTGGGCCACGGCCTCGAAGCGACGCTCCAGGGACACGGCGTCGGTCTGGTCGCTGGCCTCGACCTCGAAGTCCAGGTCACGGAGGCCGTAGCGGTCGATGACCGCCTGGTACTGGGCAGCCAGGGCGCTGACCGACGTGCACGTGCGGGCCAGCTCCTGGTTGGCGGCCCCGCCGAAGGACACGATGGCCCCACCGCCCGCCGCCACCAGGCCGTCGATGCGGGCCTTGATGGTGGGGTCGTCGAGCCCGTAGTAGCCGCCCCACGACGCCTGGCACGGCGCCCCGCTGACCACGAAACCCAGGGTCAGGCGACGCACCCCCGAGGACGTGGCCACGGCGGCCAGGGAGTCCGAGCTCAGGGTCATGTCGACGTAGGGCACGAAGCCGGGGGTGGTGGCGCCCGATCCCCCGCCCGTCGGCACCGTGGTGGTTGGTGTGGTCGTGGGCGGCACCGT
>JBBSLP010000071.1:0-31409 GCA_038255145.1 Acidimicrobiales bacterium | reverse complement strand
GGTCTTGCGCTCATCACCGCTCAAGACGATATCCACGGTCGGCCGACCACGACGCGCCATGCCAGGCTCCTCCCGTCAGGGGTTCTACCAGGCACAACGAGACCACGCCGCGAAAATTCCCGATCATCAAGATTTCTTCGGTGCTTCAGCCTTCCGGGACACTAGCCGATCAGCTTGAACTGGGCCCCGGTCGGGTCGGCCAGACGGGCCATGCGGCCGAAGGGGGTGTCCATGGCCGGCTCCACGATGGTGCCACCGAGCTCCACGGCCGTGGCCATGGTGGCGTCGACGTCGGCCACGTTGAAGTAGATCGACCAGTGGGCGGGCGCCCCTTCGGGCAGGAAGGCGCTGGCATCCATGATGCCGGCCTTGGCGTCGTCGCCCTGACCCAGGGTGGAGTAGCGGAACTCGTCGGTGTCCCCGGCCACGTGGGTGTCCCAGCCGAAGACGTCCTGGTAGAAGGCGACGCTCTGAGCGTAGTCCCTGGTCAGGAGCTCGAACCACGCCGGGGCGCCGGGCTCGTTGAGGACACCGAAGCCCTTGTGCTGGCCGGGCTGCCAGGCGCCGACAGCGGCCTGACCGGGATCGGCCACCACGGTCATGGCGCCCAGGTCCATGACGTCCATGGCCGGCAGGTGCACCTGGCCGCCGTGGGCGAGGACGGCTTCGTCGGTGGCCTTGGCATCCTCGGTGGCCAGGTACACCGACCACGTGTCGGGCGTACCGGCCGAGCCGTCGTTGGCCATGCAGCCGGCCACGGCCACGCCGTCCTTGGCGAAGTTGATGTACCCGCCGTACTCGGCGCCGGCCGATTCCGATGTCCAACCGAAGAGCTCGCCGTAGAAGGCCCGGACCTTGTCGGTGTCCGACGAGAACAGGTCGATCCAGCACGGGGCACCGACGGGGGCGGCTTCACGCTTCACGGGGAGGCTCCTTCAACAGCGGTCCCGCAGGGGTGCGGGTGGGTGTGCGGTCGTGATGTGCAGGGTGGACGGTGGCCACCGCCGGAACTCATCGGCGGCGGCACCGATCAGTCCCCGTCGCGGTTCAGATCACCCCCTCGTCGCGGAGCTGGCGGCGGGTGGCGTCGTCGACACCGAGCGAGGCGAGGATCTCGTCGGTGTGCTCACCGGTCGTCGGCGCCGGCGTGCGGATGCTCGTCGGCGTGCGGGAGAACTTGGCCGCCGGCGAGGTGATGGGCGCGGTGGTGCCGTTGGACAGGGTGACCGTCGAGAGCATGGCCCGCTCCTGCACGTGGGGCTCGGCTGCGGCCTCCTCGAAGGTGTTGACGGGGGCGGCGACGATGCCCGCCCCGGCGACGGCTTCGAGCACGTCGTGCACGGTCCGGTCCCGGCACCACTCGATCACCGGGGCGTTGGCCGCATCGCGGTTCTCGATCCGCTCGGCGTTGGTGGCCAGGCCGGGGGCGTCGGCCAGCTCGGGCCGGCCCATGATGTCGAGTATGCGCCGCCAGTGGCTGTCGAGAGCGACGGCGATGTACACGTAGCCGTCCTTGCAGGCGTAGGTGTCGCAGGGCACGGAGACGGCCACCTGGCTCCCCCACCGGCGCAGCGGGACCCCGGTGGCGCCCAGGGTGAGCAGGCCGTCGCTCTGGAACAGGATGCTGTCGAGCAGGGAGACGTCGACGTGCTGGCCCTCGCCGGTGCGGTCGCGGTGGTGGAGGGCGGCCATGGTGCTCAGCGAGGCGTGGAGGGCGGCGAGGTCGTCGGCCAGGAAGGTGGGGGCCTTGACCGGGGTGCCGTCGGGAGCACCGTTGAGCGACATCCAACCCGACGCGGCCAGGGCCGCGGGGTCGTAGCCGGCCCGTTCCGACCACGGCCCGTACTGGCCCCAGCCCGAGATGGACACGTAGACGATGTCCTCCTTCACCGCTCGACAGTCCTCGTAGCCGACCCCCCAACGGGCCAGGGTCCCGGGCTTGAAGTTCTCGATGACCACGTCGGCCGTGCGGGCGAGGTCGAGGAAGAGGTCTTTCCCCTTGTCGGTGCGCAGGTCCACGCTCAGGCTGCGCTTGTTGCGGTTGACGGTCTGGTGGGTCCACGACAGACCGGTGCCGGGGATGTCGGGCGGGAAGTGGGTGCCGCCCTGGCCGGGTAGGTCGACCCGGATCACGTCGCAGCCGAGGTCGGCCAGCAGGCAGGCAGCCATGGGCCCCGCCCACGCCGTGGTGGCGTCGATGACCCGGACCCCCGCCACCGGCCCGTCGCCACCTTCCCGGGCCCGTCGGTAGAACGCAGTCTTCTCCATGGCTGCAGTGTGACCGATGACGCAGAGGCCTCGCCCCGTGGATCACGCGGGCCGGGGTGCCAGGCGCTCGGCCATGACCACGGTGCCCGGGGCGCGGCGGCCGCCGGGGCCGGCGGCGACGTCGATGTCGTCACCGTGGAGGGGGTCGCCGCAGGCCGAGCAGCACACGGTGGCCGTGGTGGGCTGGCCGCAGCTGCGGTGGGTCAGGCGCACCGGGGGGCCGGCCTCCCCCGCCGTCCACCTGTCGCCCCACGTCACCAGGGCCAGCAGTGTGGGCACCAGGTCCATGCCCTGCCCGGTGAGCAGGTAGTCGTAGCGGACCTGGCGCTCCTGGTAGGGGCGGCGCTCGAGCAGCCCCCGATCGACGAGGCGGTCGAGGCGGTCGGTGAGCACGTTGCGGGCCACGCCCAGGTCACGCTGCAGGTCGTCGAAGCGGGTGATGCCCATGAACACGTCGCGCAGGACCAGGGCCGACCAGGTGTCGCCGAGCACGTCGAGGCTGCGGGCGATGGAGCAGGCGAAGCGGGAGAAGTCGGTGCGGGCCACGGTCGCCGAGCTTACGGGTTGCTAGGAGCAACCCGTCTGTCTAAGGTTCGAGTTGCCCGCAGCAACTCGATCCCGTGAGCAGCAGGAGGAGGGCCCGTGTACCGCTACATCGTCGCCAGCAAGGTCCGGGCCGCCTGGCGCCAGCTCGACGAAGGCAACGCCGCCGCCGTGCTCGACCAGCTGGCCCCCGACTTCGACTACCACTTCGTGGGGGACCACGCCTTGGGCGGCACCCGCCGCACCCGGGCGGCCATGGCCGCGTGGTTCGAGCGCCTGGCCCGGCTGTTCCCCGGCGTCCGCTTCACCGTCGACGACGTGCTCGTGCGGGGCTGGCCGTGGGCCACCCGGGTCGTGGTGCTCGTCACCGTCGACGCCCCCGCGGCCGACGGCGGCCACTACCGCAACGAGCTGGCCCAGACCCTGGACTGCGCTGGGGTCGCATCACCCGCATCCGCACCCTCGAAGACACCCAGAAGCTGGCCGCCGCGCTGGAGGAATGGGCTGCGGCCGGTGTCGCCGAAGCCCTCGCCCCACCCATCACCGACGCCGCGGCCTCGGTCGCCGTCGGCGTCGGCGTCGGCGTCTGACGCCAACCCGACCGGCCGGCGACGGCTCCCGCTCCGCCCTGGACATGGCCGTCGACAAGGTTCGACAGCCATGTGACCATGGTCGATGACCATGGTGTATGCTCCAGCGATGGACGAGACGCAGGTACAGGCCAGCGTCTTCAAGTCGCGTTGCCTTGCCATCCTCGATGAGGTCGAGGCGACGCACCGCACCTTCGTTGTGACGAAGAACGGTCGGCCAGTTGCACGGCTGGTACCGCTCGAGGCGCCGGCCCCGACCCTGGGCACTGTCACGCTGCTCACCGACAACGACGACGACTACTTCTCCACCGGTTCGGACTGGGATGCCGAACGTTGACGCGGTGCTCGTCGACACCCACGCCCTTCTGTGGTGGCAGGCCGGCGGCGACCGACTCTCACCCACCGCCGCACGGCGAATCGAACGAGCAGACCTCGTCTACCTCAGCCCGATCACCTGCTGGGAGATCGCCATGCTCGTCACCAAGGGTCGCATCGCGCTCGACCGCCCGGTCAGCGCCTGGATCAACGACCTGGTCGCCACCAGCGCCGCGGACATCGCCGACCTCAGCCCCATGATCGCCGTGACGGCTGGCCAGCTCCACGACTTCCACGGCGACCCCGCCGATCGCATCATCTACGCCACGGCCGCCACCCGCCAGCTCCCCCTCATCACCAAAGACGCCCGACTTCGCGACTTCGCGACGACCGGCCGGGAAGTCACGGCGATCTGGTAGCGAGCCCGGGCCTGACCAACAGCGAACCCCTCTGGCCGTGAGCGCACGCCCACGGTCGAGCTGGCGGAGCAGGCCGGAGGATGTCCTTCGGTGCACAAGGTCGCGACGGCGAGCAACATGGGGCCATGAGCGACGCCGCGGGTTCGCCGAGCCGTCTGCGGCGCCAGCCGCCCCCGTTCCGCCGTGTCGTCGTCCGTCGCACCGCCCACCTGAGCCCCCGGATGCTGCGGATCACCTTGGGCGGCGACGAGCTCGAGGGTCTGGCCATCGACCTGCCTGCGGCCAGCGTGCGCCTGTTGTTGCCGTCGCCGGGCACGTCCGAGCTGGTCATGCCGGTGTGGAACGGCAACGAGTTCCTGCTGGCCGACGGGCGGCGCCCCGCCCTGCGCACCATGACGCCACGGCGGCTCGACCCCGTGGCTCACGAGCTCGACATCGACCTGGTGCTCCACGAGGGTGGCGTGGCCTCGGCATGGGCGGCCGCGGCCCACGCCGGTGACGAGGCCGCCCTGTCCGGGCCCGGTCGGGGCTACGCCGTCGAGGAGTCCGCGTCGGCGTTCGTCCTGGCCGGCGACGAGTCGGCCATCCCCGCCATCAGCCAGCTGCTCGAGGTCCTGCCCACGACGGCGACGGTGCACGTCCACATCGAGGTGGCCGCACCCGACGGCCGCCTGGTGCTTCCCGGCCACCCCGGCGCCACCGTCGAATGGCACGACCTGCCTGAAGGGGCACCATCAGGTGACGAGCTGGTGGCCGCCGTAGCGGGCGCCGAGCTGACCCCCGGCACCCGGGTGTGGGTCGCGGGGGAAGCCGCCGCCGTCCAGCGCATCCGCCGCCACCTGTTCGAGGAGCGGGGCCTCTCCCGTACCCAGGCCACCGTGCGCGGTTACTGGAAGCACGGCCGTAGCGGCGAAGCCGACGACTGACCCGGCGGGGTCACGCCCCGACCGGCGCATCGACGTGGACGGCGCCGTCCACAGCGACGTTGTCGGTCCAGCGCAGGCCGTCCCACCAGCGATGGGGCCACCGTCCGCTGGGGTCCGCATACCAGCCGGCCGGCGGCAGCGCGGGCTCGACTACTGGCGTCGCGTCAGCCAGGTGATCGGCGGTGGGATCCGACCCTGTCCCCGAGGGCGCGAGACCAAGGAGCACGGCGGCAGCCTCGACGTCGAGGACGGGAACTCCCAGCTCCTGGGCGCGGGCGGCACGCACATCGGGTTCGCCGTCGGTCACGACGCAACGAAGCGTCTTGGTCACGTTTCGAGCACAGGTGGCCCCGTTGGCTCGGGCGGCGGCGCGGAGCGCATCGAGTCCGTTGCCCGTGCCCACGAACAGGATGCGGGTACCGGCCAGGGGACCGGTCCAGGCCTGTCCCTTGGCCGTCGAGCGACCTCTCGTGGTCGCGGGCCCGGCGTCATCGCACACCAGGTCGACGAAGTAGTCGGGCTCTCCGAGCAGGCCGGCCACATGGACGAGGTCGCGGTGCTCCTGTCGCGAGATGTGATCGTCGGCGGCGGCGACCTCCCGCAGCCCGTCCAGGAACCGGCGGTGCAGCGAGGCGACCTGTGCCGATCCCAGGCCAGCGGCGCCGGCCAGGCGGGCCAGTGATCGGGCCTCGTCCCTGACGATCTTCCCGTCGGCCACGGTCTGGGCGAGCAGCTCCAGGTAGGTGTCGGCCACCAGGGGCTCGGCTTCGCCGACCACGACAGGCAGCTTGGCGATGACCCCGGCCATCCAACCTGCCTGACCCTTGCGCAGGTTGGACACCCGATGACGGCACGTGGCGGTGACCGCCATCGTGGGCAGCGGCGACCACGGCGCCGGGAACGTCAGGTGGTGGTGTCCCCGGGCCCGGGCCGAGACCAGGGCGGCGGAGACGAGGCCGGCCGTGGCCCTGGTGTCGCCCAGGGCGGTGTGCGCGTCGAGGACGTCTATCTGGAAGTGCTCACAGCAGGTGCTCAGCCGGTGGTTTGGCACCGGCAGGGCCAATGAGCGAGCCAGTTCGAGTGTGCACAGGGCGGGCAGCGGCGGTGTCCGCACACCGGCACGAGCGAGCTCGGCGGCGAGGAACGCCTCTTCGAACGACGCGTTGTGGGCCACGAGCACGGCACCATCCAGACGCTCCAGCACCGCCCCGGCGATCTCGGGGAACCGGGGCGCGCCCTGAACAGCATCGTTGGTGATGTGGTGGATGAAGGTCGGCCCCACATCGCAACCGGGGTCGATCAAGGTGGCGAACTCGTCCAGCACCCGGCCGCGGCCGTCGATGCGCACGATCGCCACCTCGACGATCCGGTCGGTGCCGGCCGACAGACCGGTCGTCTCGAAATCAATCACCGCGAAGGTCGCCTGCTCGCTCTCGATCGCATGTCCCCGTCCGCCCAGTTGCCCCATGGCGAACAGCGACGAGCGTTGCTGCTGGACCCTCGTGAACCACTTCATCTCCGCCCCCGCTCTCATCACACCGCGTGTGGATGCGCCTCCGCACGGCGCTCTGAGGTGAGCGTACGGACGAGCTGTGACATCCAAACGCCCGGACCGCCGTCGCCTCGCCAAGCGGCGGTGGCGGGGCGACGTGGTTCCAGGGCGGCGACAGCGAGCTGGAGGGGGTCGATGTCGCCGGTGACCTGCAGCATCACCAACCCGCCATGGACAGCGGCCAGCAGCGCGGCAGCCTGGCGGGGGCATCGACGGGCTGGGGCTGGTCGGCGGTGGTGCGGACGACACCGTCCTCCAGCAGCTGGCGCCAGGTGGCGAGGAGGCTGGCGACGATCGCTCGACGACCGGGGTCCGCTCTCGGCGCTGCTGCCCGCACCCGATTCGCCGCGATGCGGAACCAACCAAAGGTGTCGGTTCCGAGGCGAGGCCCACTGCCCCACGAGACGCGGACCGGGAGCTGCACACGGCCCACTCGACCGTCGACAGCCCCCGGCTGCACCCCTGGCAAGTGCCGAGGGTCAGCGCAGTTCGACGCCTTCGAGCTGACCGGTCGAGCGCCAGTCCGCCATCAGCTGGAAGAGCGCCACGGGCCCGGCGCCCTCGTTGACGATGCAGGCGATGTGCTTGGCTGTTCGTCGAGCAGGTGGGTGAAGTTCACCGTCAGCGCCGTCTGGGTGTTGCCCATGAAGAAGCAGTTGGGGGGCCGTTGGTCTGCATACCGTGGAAGGTCCGGGGCCCGTCGTTCCACTTGTCGCTCAGGTGCTCGCCCACCCCGCCCGATCACGTCGTAGCCGGCCCGGCGGGTGTAGCTCGTCCCCACCTCGAAACCGGTGGCGAAGATGATGCAGTCGACCTCGTAGCTGGTGCCGTCGACCACGAGGTCGACCTCCTGGTCGGCCCCCGTCACCAGGGAGTCGAAGTTCTCCATGCGGCCTTCTGCCAACCGGGATCCATCGTGGTCGCGCAGTCGGGGTCGGTCTCACGGTTGGCCTGCACCGCAGTGGCCCCGGTACCGATGATGCCGACGCGCTTGCCGGCCAACTCGGTCAGCCCACCGGTCGAGTCACCGCCGGTGTAGTCGTCCGGCCTCGCGCAGGCGACCGCTGGCCAACAGGCCACCGAAGCCGCCGATGACGACCACATCGACCTCGTCGTCCACCGGCGCCCGGGTGAGGCCCGCCTCGACGTAGGGATCATCGACGTAGCGGGAGAACTCGGCCACGACCTCCTGGTACTGGTCGCTGGCGTCGGCCCGCACGCGCTTGTCGCGCTCGGCGCGGTACTTGGCCCGCAGCGCATCGGGATCGAACCCGAGCTCCTTGGCGTCCGGTCGGCCCATGTCGGTGGCACAGGCGGCGGGCGGCGACCTGTCACATCGGCGGCACCTACGTCGTCATGGGGATCGATGCCACGGACAGCAGCGATGACGCGACCCCACGAGCTCGAAGTGACCGGCTCCGCCGCCTACCACGTGGCCAACCCGGCCCCCGGCCTCGACGGCGCCGGGGATGTGGCCAACGACGCCCTGCTGCTGTTCGCCGTCGTCCTGGGGGTGGTCCTGCTGCTGTGGACCTACTGTCACCCCTGCCCGCACCGGTGACAGATCCGAGGTCCCCGTGACACCCGATCTCCCTTCGACAGGAACGGCGCCCTTCGCCGGGCTCCGCGTCCTCCAGCTCGGCTCCGGCATCCCCGCCGGCTACTGCACCAAGGTGCTCATCGACGCCGGCGCCTCGGTCCTGGCCGTCGAACCACCCGAAGGTGACCGGCTGCGCCGCTGGTCCGCCGGGTTCAGTGACCTCGGTGGCACCGACGGGGCCCTGTTCCGCTTCCTGGCTGCGTCGCGGGCCAGCACGGTGGCCGACCCCGCCGACGAGGCCGACATCGACGCCGTCATCGCCTTGGCCGAAGCGGCCGACCTCGTGGTGTGGTCCTCGGACTCCCCCGTGGCCCGCCACCCCCGCCTGGCCCCCGCCGAGCTGCGCCGCCGCTCCCCCGACCTGGTGGTGGTGGCCATCAGTCCCTTCGGCCTGACCGGTCCGTGGACCGATGAGCCCGCCACCGACCTCACCTTGCAGGCCCTGTCGGGCGGGCTGGCCCACCGCGGCCCCGTCGAGCGGCCCCCGGCCAGCGTGGGCGGCCAGCACAGCGAGTGGGTGGCGGGCAGCTATGCGGCCATCGGCGCCCTGATCGGCCGCTACCGCCAGGTACGGGGCGGGGGCGGCGACCTGGTCGACGTGTCCATGCTCGAAGCGGTGGCCATGACCCAGCTGTTCAGCGCCACCACCTTCGCCTCGCTCACGGGCCGGGCCCAGATGACCGGTCGACGGGCCAGCCAGCCCGGCGACATCGAGCCCACCAGTGATGGCTACGTCGGCTTCGCCCTGGTCAACGTGCTGCAGCACTGGCTCGACTTCAGCGTGTGCATCGGCCACCCCGAGTGGAACGACGACGACGGGCTGAGCAACACCCGGTCCCGCTCGGCCCGCATCGGCGAGGTCATCGGCGAGATCCGGGCGTGGACGAGGGCCCGCACCACGGCCCAGGTCATCGAGGACGTGCTGCCCTTCCGGGTGCCCGTGGGCCCCATCGGCAACGGGGCCACCCTGCCCGTCACCGACCAGTTCGTCGAGCACCACTTCTACGAGCCCAGCGCCGATGGCACCTTCACCCAGCCCACCCCGCCCTACCGGGTGGATGGGGCCGCCCGGCTGGTACCCCTGAGCCCGGCGCCCGTGCTGGGTCCGCCCGTGCGCGAGCTTGCCCCCTGGCCCGGGCCGCCGACCGACGAGCCGGTCGACCCGGCCGCTGCCGGGACCGCCAGCGACCCCGAACTGCCCTTCGCCGGGCTGCGCATCCTCGACATGACCGCCTTCTGGGCGGGGCCCTCGGCCAGCCACGTGCTGGCCATGCTCGGGGCCGAGGTCATCCACGTCGAGTCCACCGTCCGCTTCGACGGGGCCAGGGTCATCCTCGGCCCCGAGGTGCCCGAGGAGCGGTGGTGGGAGTGGTCGCCCGCCTACCAGTCGGTCAACACCAACAAGCTGGGCATCACCCTCGATCTCACCCGGCCCGAAGGTCGTGCACTGCTCGAAGACCTCATCGCGACGAGCGACGTGCTCATCGAGAACTACAGCCCCCGGGTCGTGGAGTCGTGGGGCTTCGGTTACGAGCGGGTCCGCGAGCTGCGCCCCGACATCGTCATGGTGCGGATGCCCGCCTTCGGACTCGGCGGCCCGTGGCGCAACCGCACCGGGTTCGCCATGACCATGGAACAGATCTCGGGCCTGGCGTGGATGAGCGGCGAGGCCGACGGCCCCCCGACCACGCTGTGGGGCCCGTGCGACCCGGTGGCCGGGGCCCACGGCACCATGGCCATCCTCGTGGGGCTCGAGCGCCGCCGGCGCCGCGGCCTGGGTGGGCTGTTCGAGGTGCCCATGATCGCCAGTGCCCTCAACATCGCCGCCGAGCAGGTCATCGAGCACTCGGCCTACGGCAACCTCCTGGCCCGCAACGGCAACCGGGGCCCCGACGGCGCCCCGCAGAACCTCTACCCCTGCGCCGACGTCGACCCGGCCAGTGGGGAGCCCCGCTGGGTGGCCGTCGTCGTGCAGGACGACGCCCGCTGGGCCGCCCTGGTCGACGCCCTGGGCCGGCCGGGCTGGGCCCTCGACCCCGATCTGGCCACCGTCGCCGGCCGCCGGGCCGCCCACGACGCCATCGACGGCCACCTGGCTGCGTGGTGCGGGGCCAGGACCCAGGCCGAGGTGGTCGCCGCCCTGGCCGGCACCGGCGTGGCCGTGGCCCCCGTGCTCACCTGTGACCAGCAGGACGGGCTGGCCCAGCTGCAGGCGAGGGGCTTCTTCGAGACCGTGCCCCACCCCCTGGTGGGCGACACCCTGCACACCACCTACCCGGCCCACTTCGAGCGGGGACCCAAGCGGATGCACCGCAGTGAGGCCCCCACCCTGGGCCGGGACAACGACCGCGTCCTGCGTGGCCTGCTCGGCCTGAGCGAGGCCGAGGTGGCGGCGTTGGCGCAGTCCGGCGTCATCGGCGACCGCTTCACCGGCACTGGACCCACGGCGCCCGTCGGGTAGCCGAGGGGAGCAGTCACGGTGCGTAGGCGTCCATCATCGAGGGTGGCACCCGAGGTCCGTTCCGCACCACACCGAATCCGCTCCGCGTCGGCCGGGAGCCGATGGGGTCCGGGACCCGATTCGCTGTGATGCGGGCGTCGGCGGGTACACCACGATCATGAGCGAGGTCACCGCCAACCAGCCCAACGGAACACCCACGTGGGTCGACCTGGGCATCCCCGACCTGGCCCGCCCCTTCTACGCCCAGGTGTTCGACTTCACCCTCGACGGCAACGACGACATGGCCGACTTCGACTTCACCTTCCTGCGCAGCCCGACGGGTACGAGGTCGCACCAGGCCGCCTACGACATGGTCTACGGCCGCATCGCCGTCCTGCACGACCCCTTCGGCACCGAGCTCTCCATCATCACCCGCGCCGCCGCCACCTGACCTCCGGGCAGAAGACTGCAACGCGCGTTACAGTCTCGCCAGGTGCGGTGTGCCGGTCGGGCGCCCGGGTTGGGGACGAGGGGGCGCTGTGGGGGCACTGGACGGCAAGGTCGCCATCGTGACGGGAGCGGGCCGGGGCATCGGCCGCGAAGAGGCCCTACTCCTGGCGTCGGAAGGCGCCAAGGTGGTGGTCAACGACATGGGGGGCGCCTGGGACGGCGGCGGCCATGACGACCGCCCAGCCAGCGAGGTGGTCGACGAGATCAAGGCCGCCGGGGGCGAGGCCGTGGCCAACTTCGCCGATGTGGCCTCACGAGAGGGGGCCCGCCAGCTCGTGGCCCAGGCCACCGACATCTACGGCGACCTGGACATCCTCGTCAACAACGCCGGCATCCTGCGCGACGGCATGGTGTTCAGCATCGACCCCGAGCTGTGGGAGTCGGTCATCAGGGTCCACCTGCTGGGCCACTTCCTGCCCACCCAGCACGCGGCCATGTTCTGGCGCCAGCGGGCCAAGGACCTCGGCGCCGAGACGGCCGACCTCCCCCACCGCACCGTGGTCAACACCACCAGCGAGTCGGGCCTGTTCGGCAACGCCGGGCAGTCCAACTACGACGCCGCCAAGCTCGGCATCGTCTCCATGACCGTGGCCGTGGCCAAGGAGCTGGCCAAGTACCGGGTCACGGCCAACGCCATCGCCCCCCGGGCCCGCACCCGGCTGACCACCACCACGTTCGAGGGCGGCGCCCGGGGTGGGGAGTTCGCCCCCGCGGAGGACGCCTTCGACGCCATGGACCCCGGCAACATCGCCCCCTTCGTGGCCTTCCTGGCCAGCGACGACGCCAGCGAGATCACGGGCCAGGCCTTCATCGTCTACGGGGGCATCATCGGCCGGGTCCGCCTCCCCCACCTCGAGGGCTACATCCTCAAGGAGGGCCGCTGGACGGTGTCCGAGCTGGCCGAACGCAGCGCCGAACTGTTCGGCGACCTCGGCCCCGCCCACTACGAGGGCCCCCGCGGCTACGCCCGGTTGCCTCGCCAATGAACCCCTCAGTGAACCAGCCAGTGACCCGCCCGAACGCCCAGCTCACGCCCGCCCCAGCTCTGGAGAGGTTGCCATGACAACACGAGTCGTCGACATCGACAGCGACGGCGGCGAGGGCCGCTTCGCCAAGATCACCGACAGCGGCCTCGACAACCTGCGCCGGCTGATCGGCGTGCCCATCGCCGACACCGTCGAGCCCTGGTGCTACGAGGCCACCAGGGACAACATCCGCCACTACGCCCACGGCATCGGCGACGACAACCCCCTGTGGTGCGACCCGACCTACGCGGCCACCGGGCCCTACGGCACCATCGTGGCCCCGCCCAGCTTCGTGTTCGCCCTGAACCGCATCATCTCGGGCTACGTGGGCGGGCTGCCCGGCATCCACGCCATGTGGGCCGGGGCCGACCTGACCTGGCACGCCCCCATCACCCGGGGCACCGAGGTGCGCACCGAGGCCCACCTCAAGGACCTCGTCGAGCACCAGACCAGCTTCGCCGGCCGGGCCTTCCAGCAGATCTACCACGTCGAGCTGTCGTCGAGCGACGGCCAGCTGCTGTGCAGCGGTGACTCGTGGTGCTTCCGCACCGAGCGGGACACCGCCCGTGAGCTGGGCACCAAGTACGCCGTGGCCAAGGCCCGACCCCCCATGCACTACGAGCCCTCCGACATCGAGCGGGTCTTCGCCATGTACGAGGCCGAGGCCATCCGCGGCGCCGAGCCCCGCTACGTCGAGGACGTCGAGGTGGGTGACGAGCTGCCGACCATGGCCAAGGGGCCCATGACGGTGACGGGGTTCATCGCCTACGCCCAGGGCTGGGGCGGGCTCTACATCCGGGCCAACAAGCTGGCCTACAAGCAGCTGCGCAAGCACCCCGGCCTGGGCATCCCCAACTCGTTCGGCATCCCCGACGTGCCCGAGCGGGTGCACTGGGAGAACGACCTGGCCGCCGATGTCGGCACCCCGGCGGCCTACGACTACGGCCCCGAGCGCTGCTCGTGGCTGACCCACCACCTGACCAACTGGATGGGGGACACCGGCTTCCTGCGCAACCACCGCAGCCAGATCCGCCACCACAACATCGTGGGCGACAACATCGTCATCACCGGCAAGGTGACGGCCAAGGGCGTCGACGAGGACGGCCACGGCTTCGTCGAGATCAGCCAGGAAGCCCACAACCAGCACGGCGAGCTGTCGGCCCGGGGCACGGGCACGGTCCGCCTGCCCAGCCGCCTCTAGCGTCAGGCGGGTGCACGCACAGGACGAGGCCGGGGGTGCGGGCGGCGGGGCTGGCCGCGGCAACGCGGTCGGCGGCGGGCACGAGCTCGACGCCCCGCCGTGGAGCCGGGTCGAGGGCACGCTGATGTCCACGGCCCGGGCCGTCCGCCGGGCCTACGACCGCCGCCTGGCCGACGTCGGGGTCAACCTGACCGAGGCCTCCGTCCTCGCCCACCTCGGCGACGGCGGCCCCATGACCCAGGTGCAACTGGCCCGCCGCATCGGCACCAGCCGGGCCCGGGTCGGCGTCCACATCGACTCGCTGCAGGGCAAGGGCGCCGTCGAGCGCCAGGCCCACCCCACCGATCGCCGGGTGTGGGTGGTGCACCTCACCCCCGGCGGCGAGCAGCTGTGGGCCGCCACCATCGCCGTGGACCGCGACGTGCGCAGCTACCTGCGGGCGGGCACCACCGCGGCCGAGCGCGAACAGCTCGACGACCTGCTGGCCCGCATCCAACGCAACGTCGACGCCATCCCCGACGGCGCCGCGGCGACGCCGGACCAGGTGCGGGACTAGACCGACGAGCTGACGGTGCGCAGGTGGCGGTCGGCCCGGCGCAGGAGCAGGGCCGCGGTCAGCGCACCCGAGGTGGCGGCGACCGTGGTGACCACGGCACCCACCCGCTGGGAGCGGCTGGCCTCGGCCCCGGCCAGGACGGCGTCGGCGGCGTCGGCCACCATGGCGGCCACGAGCCAGGGGCGCACAGGTCCCCCACGCCGCTGGGCGTCGAGCAGGCCGAAGCCGATGACGGCGTCGCGGACGCCCAGGAGTCGCACGGCGTCGCGGGTCGAGCGGTGCCACACCCCGCCGCCCAGCCAGGGCTGCGCGGCCTGGGCCGGGGCCACGGCCAGGGCACCGCCGAGCACCAGGCGACCGGCGCCGTAGAGACCCGTCGGGCTCAGCAACCGCTTCCCGGATCCCATGCGCACAGGCTTCCCCCGAACCTCGATGACCAACCGGCCGCCAGGACCGGGATGCACATCCAACCTGCCGGCGGTCGCCCACGACAAACCTGACCGACCGGCCCATCGTCCCCCACCGCCCCGCGGCAGGGTCGACGGCCGCCGTCGGGGTCACACCAGGCGGGCCGACATGCGCACGTCATCATCGCGGCCCCGGACCTCGATGGCCGCGGTCTGGCCGCGCAGCAGGGCGCCGTTGAAGCGGCACTTCATGACCACATCGGGCACGGCCACGAAGGATCCGGCGGCGATCTCGTCACCGTCGACCGACGTGTAACGCACGTCGTAGGCGCCCCCGGGGGCCAGGTTGGCCACGTCGAGGAGCAGCTCCACCCCCCAGGTGTGGTTGATGAGCCGGGCGCTGGCGTCCACCCCCGTGGGCACGCCGTCGAAGGCGATGGGCTCGGTCGGCGGTCCTGCGGCCACGGCCCCCTCCGGAGCGGTGGCCCGGCCGGCGCCCACGCCCAGGACCAGGCCCAACCCTGCCGCCGCGCTGCCCATGAGCAGCTCACGACGACCGGATCGACGCCGGGCGCGACCGATGGGGCTGGGCGGGACCGACGGCTGGTCGACTGCGGGGATCTGGGCGGCACGGGCCCGCACGGCGGCGATGCGGTCGGCGGCGATGGGGGTGGTCGGCTCGGGGGCCAGGACCGCGGCCAGGCGGGCCAGCAGCTCGATGTCCTCGGGACGCTCGCCCTCGTCAGGATCACGTGGCCCGGTCATGGAGCCACCTCCCCGAGCAGGGTGCGAAGGCGGTCGAGGGCCCGGGACTGGGCCATGCGCACGGCACCGGGCCGCTTGCCGAGGATGACGCCCACGGCGGCGGCGTCGAGGCCGGCCACCACCCGCAGCTCGAGCAGCTCGCGGTCCTCGGCGCCCAGGCCCAGGAAGGCGGCGTGCACGTCGGCGGCCACCTCACGGGCCACGAGCTGGTCACCGGGCTGGGCGGCGTCGGGGTCGGGCCGGGAGAACAGCGGGGTGGGATCGGTCGCCGTGGCCGTGCGGGACTGGCGGCGGTAGGTCTCGAGCACGACGTTGCGCAGGATGCCGAAGAGCCAGCCGTCGAGGCCGGCCGGCCCCCACTCGAAGCGACCGATGGCGTCGATGGCCCGGGCCATGGTCTCGCTGACGGCATCTTCGGCCTGGTCGTCGGTGGCCAGGCGTCGCCGTGCGTAGGACAGGAGTCGCGGATGGGCACGGCGGTAGATCACCTCCCACGCGTCGGGGTCGCCGGCTCGCGCCCGGTCGACCAGGGTCAGTAGCTCGTCATCCGGCATGACACCCCCATCATGACCGTTCCTGCCGGTCCGTCACTGACCTCATCCCCCGTCCATCGACGGGCAGCCTGCCATCGACGGTCCCGCCGGCGCCTCCTGTGACGGATCGGCGTCGACCGTCAAGGAGCGGTCACACGCCGACGGGGCGTGCAACCCGAGGAGGCAGTCGATGCGCGTGACGAGAACCCGTTCCGTGATGGCCCTGGCCGGTGCGGCGATGCTGGCGGCGCCCTTCGTGCCCTCCGTGGCCGGAGCCCAGGACGATTGGACCGACCTGTCCCTCAGCACGGCGTCGGATTCGGTCGACGTGGCCCCCGGTGACGGCGAGTGCGCCGACGCCGACGGCCTGTGCTCGCTGCGGGCCGCCGTGCAGGAGGCCAACGCCACGGGCGGCATGTTCCACATCTACGCCGGCCAGTTCCCCACCTACGAGCTCACCCTGGCCGGAGCGTCCGAGGACGCCGGGGCCAGCGGTGACCTCGACGTGAGCGGCATCATCGTGCTGCTGGGCGACGGGGCCACGGTGGACGGCCTGGGCCTGGACCGGGCCTTCGATGTCGCCGTGGGCGGCGAGCTCGAGGTGCGCGAACTGCACGTCACCGGGGGGGCGCCGCCCGAGACCGAGAGCGGTGGCGCCTACCGCAGTGCCGGGTCGCTGACCCTGAAGGGCGGTTCGGTGACCGACAGCGTGGCCGTGGGCACGGGAGCGTCGGGCGGCGGTGTGTTCAACAACGGCGGCGCCCTCGACGTCGAGGGCACCTCGATCACCGGCAACACGGCCACCCGGGCCGGCGGCGGCATCGAGGCCCTGGCCGGCACCACCGTCCTCGACGGCGTCGACCTGTCGGACAACGACACGGGACCGACACCGGGCAACGGCGGCGGGCTCCACCTGACCGGGGCGGGGGCGGTCGAGGTGTGGCACAGCACGGTGACCGGCAACACGGCAACGGCCGAGGGTGGCGGGCTGTGGAACTCGGCCACCGGCGTCATGGTCGTGGGCTACAGCGAGGTGTCGGGCAACGTGGCCAGCGGACCGGCCGCCGACCAGGGTGGTGGCGGGCTGTTCAACGACGGCGGCGCCCTCGACGTGATCAAGACCACCATCGCCGCCAACGTGGCCGACGGCGCCGCGGGGTCGGGGGGTGGCATCCTCAACGACGGCGGGACCCTGTCGGTGAAGTGGTCGGGCCTGCGGGAGAACACCGCGGTGCGGGCCGGCGGCGCCATCGAGGCCGACGCCGGCACCACCGTGCTCGACGGCGTCGTCATCGCCTACAACGAGACCGGCCCGACGCCGGGCAACGGCGGTGGCGTGCACATCACCGGGGCCGGTTCGGTGACCATGACCGGCAGCGCGGTGTTCCGCAACGGGGCCACCAACGAGGGCGGCGGCCTGTGGAACTCGGCCGCCGGCACCTTCACCGTCACCGGCACCGACGTGGGCGGCAACTGGGCTCCCAAGGGTCGTGACGTGTTCAACGTCGGCGGCGCCTTCACCATCGACGGCGAGGCCATCCCGGTCGGCTGACCCTGCCCCTCCAGCGTTAACGTCACCGGGTCCCGCCACGACAGGTGGGGCCCGGTGACGCGGGGTAGGAGCGGTCGTGAGCAGGCGGGACTACCGCCACCTGTCGGAACCCACCCCCGACGACGCCGGCTGAGCCGGGTGGCCAGGCTCCGTCCCCCCGTGGGGTACCAGGCGATCAGGTGTCCAGCAGGCCGTGGCGGGCCGCGTAGGCCGTGGCCTCGGCCCGGTTGGCCGAGCCCGTCTTCTGCAGGATCGACCGCACGTGGTTGGCCGCGGTGTTGGGGCTGATGAACAGCTGCTGGCCGATCTCCCGGTTGGACCGGCCTGCGGCCACGAGGCGTAGCACCTCGACCTCGCGAGCCGACAAGCCGTCGACGCGGTCCAGGGCCAGCGGTCGCGCTGGCGACGGGATCGGGTGCGCCGCGGCGGCGGCCGCATCGCTGCGAGCCAACAGCCCACCCATGCCCAGGTCGCGGGCGGTGGCCCGGGCCGCCTCCAGCAGGTCGGGCCGGTCTCCCAGGGCCAGCGCCCAGTCCGCCTGGGCGTGGGCCCGCCACACCGGGGAATCGCTCCGCTCGGCCAGGTCGAGGGCGGCGGCGAAGTGCGCGGCGGCGGCGGCCCGGCGTCCCTCCAGGGCGGCGAGCCGGCCCATGAGCCGCTCGGCGGGGCCGAGGCAGATGGTGAAGCCCACCATCATGGGGAAGCCCCGGAAGGGCTGGAGTGCCTCGTACAGGACCGCGGCCCGGTCCCGGTCCCCGAGGTCGGCGCACACGTCGGCCAGGAAGGTGAGGCTGGCCGGCCACATGGCGTCACGGGGCACGCCGGCGAAGTCATCGGCGGCGAGGCGGTCGAAGGCCAGGCGCGCCTCCTCCAGCATCCCGGTCTCGGCGAAGAGGGCGGCCAGACCGGGACGCCAGATCGGTTGGTCGGGAGCCAGCGCCGCCGCCAACCGCAACACGGGGGCCACCTCGTGCAGGCGCCCCTGTTCGGCGCGGATCACGTACATCTGCACGCCGTAGACGCCGGCGTCGAAGTCGATGCGGGCCGAGGCGCCGAACTCGTGGGCCCGATCGGCCACCTGCTCGGCGTCGTCGAAGCGGCCGTCGATGACGGCCAGCATCACGTCGAAGCTCATGGCCATGTACCGGTACAGCACGAACCGGCCCTCGCGGGCGGCTCGCTCGTGAGCCTGCACGGTGAGGCGGGCCTCTGCCATCCGACCGGTCAGCATCAGGCCGCGCACCCGGCACCCGAGGGCGAAGGCGTAGGCCCACCGGTCGCCGAGCCGGGCCGACAGCTCGGCCACCTCCTCCGCATCCCGCAGGTACCGGTGAGGTTCCACCGAGTAGACGAGGGCGCACTGCAGCGCCGCCATCAACACCGCGGGATCACCATGCTCCCGGGCCGCAGCCAGGGCCTCCTCACCCGTGCGCAAGGCCTCGTCGGCCCGTCCCGCCATGGCCAGGGCCCGGGCCAGCGAGGCCTGCAACTGCGTGCGGAGCAGGCCGTCCTCCGGGCCCACCAGGGCCAGGGCCTGGGACACGATCTCCACCGCCTGGTCACCCGGGTGCCCCGGCAGCTGCACCGCCTCGTCGAAGCCGGCCGCCGCTTTGACCGCTTCCGAGATCAGGCCCAGCTCACGGGCGGCGGCGAAGGCCTCGGCGAAGTCGTCCATCGCCTCCCGGGCCTGCCCGTGCCGCGAGCGGGCCTCGCCCAGCAGCAGGAGGGTGTCCACGCGATCCGCGGGCAGCGGGCCGAGCTCCAGCGCCACCTGCAGGTGCCCGATGGCCTCCTCGTAGGCGACGGCGCGAAGCGCCTGCGCACCGGCCCGGCGCAGGTAGTAGAGCGCCTTCGGCGTCGCTCCGGCGCCCGACGCACCGGCGAAGTGGCGGGCCAGGGGGGCCAGGACCGGCCGACGGTCGGCCTCGTACACCCGCTCGTAGGCCTCGGCCAGCCGCAGGTGTGACCGGGCCCGGGCCGAGGACGGGACCGACCGCTCGACGGTGTCGCGCACGATGGCGTGGGCGAACTGGTACATGGGCGCGACGCCGCCGATCTCGTGGAGCAGCTTGGCCTCGACCAGCTCGTCCAGGCTGGCCCCGACGTCGTCGGCCGGGAGGTCGACGGCATCGACGAGTATGCGGAGCTCGACGCGCAGCCCGGCGATGGCCGCCAGCTGGACGACCCGACGGGCGCCGCCGGACAGCCGGGTCAGGCGCTGTCCCACCACCTCGCGCACGCTGTCCGGTACGCCGACCAGCACCGCACCGCGTTCCACCGCCCAGCCCCCGGGCCGGGGCCGCACGGCGCCCTCGGCCACCACGTGCCGCCACAGCTCCCCGATGAAGAAGGCGTTGCCGCCGCTGTGCTCGGCCAGCTGCTGGGCCACGTGGCGCAGGTCGTGGTCGAGCTCGTGACCCACGACACCGGCGACGAAGCGCTCGACGCCGCCCACGTCGAGGCCGCTCAGTCGCAACCTCGTCGTGGCTTCCGACCGGCGCAGGTCGGCCAGGCACCCGGCCAGCGGCTCGGTGAGCTCGTCGCCGGTGTCCCGGAACGTCCCCACCACGAGCAGGCGGGCGGCCCCGGCCGACCGGGTGAGGTGGCGGAGCAGGGCCAGGGTCTGGGCGCCCGCCCAGTGCAGGTCGTCCACGACGACCACCGTGGGCCACCGGCGGCCGGCGTCGGCGAGGACGGCGTCGACGGCGTTGAAAAGCCGGTGACGCTGGGTCTCGGGGTCCGCTGGCGGCGGGCGACGCAACCCCGGCACCAGGCGCTCGAGCTGGGGGACGAGCACCGACACCTCGGCCAGGTCCTCGCTCATGGTTGCGGCCACGTCGGCCGGGGTGGCCCGCAGCAGGTGGTCGAGCGCCTGCACCCAGGGCTGGTAGGGGATGGCGAGCTCGGCGTCACAGGTGCCGAGCAGCACGGCGGCACCGTCGGCCTGGCACCGACGGGCGAACTCGAAGGCGAGGCGGGTCTTGCCCGCCCCGGCCTCGCCGCCGACCAGCACGGTTCGGCGCTGCCCGGCCAGCACCGCAGCCCACGCCGCCTCGAGCTCCCCCCGCTCGTGCTCGCGGCCCACGAAGGGGAAGGCGGGGGCCGCCCCGATGGGAGCCGGGCAGGGCACCAGGTACCTCACCTCGGTCGTGGCAGACGGCACCTCCGGGGGCGTCCACGCCACCTCGAAGGCGCGGACGGGATCGGGCAGGCCCTTGAGGTCGAGCGGCCCCACCGACGTGAATGCCGCTGACGAGCGATCTCCGGCCAATGAGCGCACCAGGTTGTTGACCAGGATCTGTCCGGCGTGGGCCGCCGCCTCGAGGCGGGCCGCGGTCACCACCGGCAGCCCGAAGCAATCCCCGTCCTCCCAGCTGACGTCACCCGTGGCCGCGCCGACCCGGACGCTGATGCCCTCGGACCGCCCCGCCGCCGCGACCTGGATGGCGATCGCCGCCCGTACGGCATCGGTGGCGGAGTCGAACGCGGCCATGAGGCCGTCGCCGGCGGTCTTCACGACCCGCCCCCCGTGCCCGGCCACCACCGCGGCGAGGTCGGCCTGGACGCCTCGGAACAGCTGGTCCGCAGCCTCCTCACCCAGAGCCGCCCGCAACGCCGTCGAGTCCACGACGTCCGTGAACACGATGGTGGAGGTCGCTGTGGTCACTCGAGCCCTCGCTTCCGTGCGATGGTCAGATGTGACTACTGCCGTTGTACACCCAACCCGCACGCGGTGGTAGCGAAACGGCCAACACTGGTCATGACGAGAGCGGAGGCCGTGGTTACGTTTCGCCCTGAGGTCTTCCGAGCCAGGAGCGATGGAGGACACGATGGGAGGGACGACTCCATGGCACTCTTCGTGATCGAGCGGCACTTCGTCGAAGGGCTCGACCTCGACGCCCTCGACCAGGCCGGGATCAGGTCCGTGAACGACGAGGTCGGCGTGCGCTGGATCTACTCCTTCCTGTCGGCGGACAAGAAGAAGACCTACTGCCTCTACGAGGCACCCAGCCCCGAGGCCATCCGCGAGGCCGCCGCCCGCCTGGGCATCCCCGCCGACGTCGTGGTGCCCGTCGCCCAGTTCGGTCCGCTACCCACGACCTGAGCGTCGCCGGCCGCAGGCCTGCACACCCACAACCAGCCCATCCACGACCGGGAGGTCACCATGTCCACCACCGCGCTCGATCCTGCGCGCCTGCTCACCGACGACATGCTCGCCCGCTTCGACGAGCGGGCCGCCGTGTACGACCGCGAGAACCGCTTCTTCCAGGAGGATTGGGACGAGCTCGCCCGCTCGGGCTACCTGCTGGCCGCGGTGCCCACCGAGCTGGGTGGCGCCGGCCTCGGCCTCGACCAGGTGGCGCCGCTGCAGGCCCGCCTGGCCTACCACGCCGCCCCGACCGCCCTGGCCGTCAACATGCACGTGTACTGGACGGGTGTGGCCGCCGACCTGCTGCGGGCGGGCGACACCTCGTGCCGATGGATCCTGGAGAAGGCGGCCCAGGGCGAGGTGTTCGCCGCCCTGCACGGCGAGCCCGGCAACGACATCCCCCTGCTGCTGTCCACGACCAAGGCCCGGCGCGTCGACGGCGGCTGGCGCATCGACGGCCACAAGATCTTCGGCTCACTGTCGCCCGTGTGGACCTACGGCGGGTTCCACGCCATGGACACCTCCGACCCGGCCGCGCCGCGCATGGTCCACGGCTTCGTCACCCGCGACGCCCCGGGCGTGCAGGTCGTCGAGACCTGGGACACGCTGGGCATGCGGGCCACCCAGAGCCACGACACCGTGCTCCACGACGTGTTCGTGCCCGACGCCCAGTGCCCCCTGGTCTGCCCGGCCGGCTTCGCCGGGGCCGGACCGTTCCAGCTCGGCGTGTTCGCCTGGGGCCTGCTCGGGTTCGCCACGGTGTACCTGGGCATGGCCCGGCGTGCGTTCGACCTCACCATCGCCAACCTGCCCAAGCGGTCGTCGATCGCGCTGACCCGCTCGATGGCGTACCACCCCGGCGTCCAGCACGAGGTGTCCGAGATGCGCATCGCCCTCGACGCCGCCCAGGCCCTGCTCGACACCACCTGTGCCGACTGGGCCGCCGGCAAGCCCCACGCCGATTGGCCGGTGCGGCTGATCGGGGCGCGGTACTTCGTCATCTGCAAGGCCGTCGAGGTGGTCGACCGGGCCATGGACCTGTCCGGTGGAGCGGCGGTGTTCCGCAGCAACCGCCTCGAGCAGCTGTTGCGTGATGCCCGCATGGGTCGGTTCCACCCCGGCGGCAACCTGTTGGCCCACGAGCTGGTGGGCAAGCTCTGCCTCGGCATCGACCCCGACGACCCCCAGCGATGGGGTTGAGCTCGCCCGGCGGGGGTGGTGAGGCGGGACCGCGTTGGGCGGGGGGTGCACGAGAACGACCAGCAGGCCGGCGCATCGGGCGCGCGGCGCGAAGGACGAAAGGGAGAGAGATGGGCGATCAGTGGCGGGGGGCGACTCGCTTCCGACGAGGGGCCACGGGCTTGGCCCTGGCCTTGGCCGCGGTGGCCGGGGTGACCGGGCCCGCTGGCTGGGCGGCGCCGGCCGGCGCCAGCCCGGTGGTGGACGTGCGCGCCGGGCACGAGGACCCGACCGTGATCGATGGGTGGAACGCCATCGCCAGCCGGACCATCTTCCAGGAGGCCATGCTGCCGGCGCCCGTGGGCCAGCTGTACTTCGGCATCGTGTCCACGGCGGTCTACGACGCCGTGGTTTCCGTGGAGGGCGGGTACGAACCGCACTCGGTGTCGAGCCCGGCGCGGGGCAACGCCTCAGCTGCGGCCGCGGCTGCCACCGCCGCCTACCAGGTGCTGGCTGCGTACTTCCCCGCCTCGGCCGCTGCGCTGGCCGCCGACCACGCGGCCACGTTGGACGGCCTCGGCGGGCTGGCGAACGAGGCGACAGCCCGAGGGGCGCGGGTGGGACGGCGGGTGGCGGCCGCGGTGCTGGCCGACCGGGCGGACGACGGCCGCAACGCCGACATCGTCCTCGAGACAACCCCGGGACCGGGGGTGTGGGAGCCGACACCACCGGCCCACGCCCCCATGGTGGCACCGTGGCTGGGCTTCGTCCGCCCACTGGTTCTGGAGTCGGCCGACCAGATCGTCGTGCCGGGGCCCTACGACCCGGCCAGCGATGAGTACGCCGCCGACTTCGAGGAGGTGGCGACCATGGGCGCGGCGGACAGCACGGCGCGCAGCGCAGCCCAGACCGAGACGGCGCGCTTCTGGAGCGACAACCCAGTGCGCCAGTACCAGGACGCCCTCCGGTTCCTGGCCGAGCAACGTGACCTGGACCTGGTGGCCCGGGCTCGGATGTTCGCCGTGGTGGGCGCCACGGCCGCCGACGCGCTCGTCGCCTGCTGGCGGGTCAAGTACGAGCAGCCGTTCTGGCGCCCGAGCACGGCCATCCACCGGGCCGACGAGGACGGCAACCCGGCTACGACGGCCGACCCCGCGTGGGCCCCGTTGCTGGTCGACCCGCCGTACCCCGACTACCCCAGCGGGCACGCGTGCCTGACGGGTGCGGTCACCGAGGCGCTCGAGCACCTCTTCGGCGAGGACATCGGCCTCGAGGTGGCGTCGGTCCCCACCGGCACGACGCGCACGTTCAGCACGCCGGACCAGCTCGACGAGGACGCCATGAACGGGCGCATCTGGCTGGGGATCCACTTCCGCAAGGCGATGGTCGACGGCAACGCCCTGGGCCACGACGTGGCGAGGTGGGCGCTCGAGCGCCACTTCCGGCCCGTCAACGGGTGTGGTTGAGCCGTGGGGCTGCTGGAGGAGCTGGCGTCCCTCGACCCGGGCCGGGCGCGGGACGCGGTCGACGGGGCCTTCGACAAGTGCGACCAGCTCGAGGAGGCAGGCGTGATGGTGGACGCGCTGGTCGACGACTTCCCCGGGCTCGCCCAGCTGGTCGTCCGCCTGGGTGAACGCCTCGCCGAGGAGCTGCCCGACGAGGCTCTCCGGACCCAGGCGGTCCTGGGCGGGGCCCTGGTGACACTGGCCCTGGTCGAGCACGCCGCAGCTGAGGACCTGCGCCGGCGTTTCCCGGGCAGCTTCGACCCGGTGTGACCGCCTTCACGCCGGCCCGCCGCCGGGGCTACAGGAAGGCGTCGGGGTCGAAGACGGCGATGTCGATGATGCGCATGCGGGGCAGGACCCGGTTGAAGCAGCCGGCGTCGTCCTCGAGGTCGAAGATCTCCAGGCCGGCGGCGGTGAGGTCCAGGTAGCCCGCGTTCATGAACTCGCGGAAGGCGAGGATGCCGACCCGGTGCCCGCCGCCGAGCAGGGCGTCGACCTGGGGGAGGAAGTCCCCGTCGTGGCTGCCGAGCATGACGTCGCCGTCACGGCCGACGATGCGCTCGAGGGTGCGCTGGATGCCGACGTCGACGACCTTCATCCCCGGCGGCCCCGACAGCAGCACCGGGCGCAGGCCCATGGCCTGCAGCGCCTGGAGGAAGGGCATGGGCAGGTTGCCCGAGCTGGCGTTGATGAAGAACAGGGCCTTGACCGGGCGGCCCCAGGTGCGTTGGGCGAAGTCGACGACCCGCTCCCAGCGAGGCCGCTCCTCGGGGGCGGGGCGGCGTCCGAGCACGCTGCCACCCAGGGTGGCATCGAGGTTCTCGCCGTCGATGACCAGGTAGGTCACCGCCTCGGCCACGGCCCCCCCATCGGCGGCCGGTGCCAGCTCGTCGACCCTGGCCATCAGCCCACCACCGTTCCCTGCAGGAGCCTGGGGTGCCCCGACATCTCCCCGAGGCTACGACCGCCGAGCGCGGCCCGACGGCCCCGGCCCGCAGTACGCTGTCCGCCGGCACGCCGCCGAAGGGGACGCTCATGGCACAGCGCTACACGGTGGCCGACCACCTGCTCGACCGGTTGGTCGAGCCCGGGGTGGACCGCATCTTCGGCGTTCCCGGTGACTTCACCCTCGGTTTCCTCGACCACGTCGACGCCCACCCGTGCCTGGGATGGGTGGGCACGCCAACGAGCTCGGCGCCGGCTGCGCGGCCGACGGCTACGCCCGGGTGCGGGGCTTCGGCGTGGTGTGCACCACCTTCGGCGTGGGCGAGCTCAGCGCCATCAACGCCGTGGCCGGCAGCTACGCCGAGCACGTGCCCGTCCTCCACCTGGTGGGGTGCCCGGGCACGAGCGTGCAGGCTGCGGGCCGCGCCACCCACCACTCCCTGGGTGACGGCGACTTCCTGCACACCCTGCACATGACCGCCGAGGTCACCGTGGCCCAGTCCATGTCGGCTGCCGATGACGCCCTGAGTGAGATCGACCGGGTCCTGGCCGCCATCGTCAGCACGGGGCGACCCGGGCACCTGTCGGTGCCCACTCCTCGTCCTCGGCTACACCCTGCCCGCCCTGCTGGGGGCAGCCATGGCCGCCCCGCAACGACGCCCCGTGCTGCTCATCGGCGACGGCGCCGCCCAGCTGACCATCCAGGAGCTGGGCACCATCCCGCGCCACGACCTGCCCGCCCTGATCGTGGTGGTCAACAACGGGGGCTACACCGTCGAGCGGGCCATCCACGGGGCGACGGAGGCCTACAACGATCTGGCCCCGTGGCGGTGGACGGCCCTGCCCTCGGCGTTGGGCGCCCGTGACGGCGGACCGTGGCGGGCCGTGCGCACCGAGACGTCGGCGCAGCCGGCCGAGGCCCTGGCCGACGCCGCCGCCAACCCGTCCCGGTTCACCCTCATCGAAGCGGTCACCACGCCCCTCGACGTCCCCCCGCTGCTCGACGCCGTGGCCCGGGCCGCGGCCGCCGCCAACGCCCCCAAGGGCTGAGGCCCCACCTACGGCTGCTCGGCGCTCTGCCGAGGGGGGGTGTCGAGTTGGTTGCGCACGACGGCGAATCGGACCCACCTCGCCGCCGGGCCACCGCTCCGAGGCGGCTGCGTGGAACTCGTTCTCGGCGGGATCCGTCTCGGATCCAGGCCGTTGGTCGATCGTGCCACCTCGTCTCCCCGGCGATTCGACCCAGATGACGCCAGCGCAGGTCGCACAGCACCACCCCGGCCGGCCTCGACGTGCTGACCTGCCACCGCCACACCCCAGAGCGGAACCGGACGCATGGGCGTACCGCCGGCGTAGGTGGGTGCGTCCAGCTGCCGTCACGCGAGACCAACGGCCTCCTCCCCAGCAGCATTGGGCCCAGCAGCCACCGGGGCCACACCCATCCCGCCGGGCGAATTCGCCGTGGTGCGGAACCGAACCAAGGTGTCGGCCCCGGGGCCGCAGGTCAGCCCGGCTGCCGCCGACCGCCCCCGGCGGCCAACGGCAGGCGCTCAGGCGCAGGGGCGCACCACGGCGAAGTGAGCCGTGGGGGTGTGGCCGAAGTGGCGACGGAAGGCGGCGATGAAGGCGCTGGCCCGGGCGTAGCCCACCCGAGTGGGGGCCCCTGTCTGCCTCATCAGCGCAAAGGAAGCCCTGCCGTGACCCTCCCCGTCCGCTCTGCCCCTGATGGTGGTCGGGGCCACCGACTGGCCCGCCGCCGGTTGGCCCTGGGGGTGTTGCTGGCCACCACGCCGCGGTGCTGTGGGACTTCGGCGTGCGCCCCATCGGCGTGTTCGCACCCCAGCGCACCCCTGACGGATCGCCGGAGCCGGCGGCGGGGCGCATCGACCTCGACGCCGTGGAGTCGGCCAAGGAGACGTGGGAGGGGGTCAACCTCGAGGTCCTGGCGGCCATGAAGCCCGACCTCGTGGTGTCGGGCGGCACCGACGAGCCGTGGATCATCGCCGGCCAGATCGACGAGGTGCACGCCGATGTCGGCGGCCTCTACATCGCCCATCCCGCCGACTACCCCGACCTGCTCGAGTTCACTACCGGGAGTTCCTGAGCTGGGAAGAAGCCGGGCGCTACCCGGCCGACCTGATCATCCACGACATCCGGTCGTTCAGCCTGCAGCCCGACGCGCTGGCGGCCGAGCAGCCGACGTGGGCTTCGCTGCCGGCGGTGAAGGCGGGCCAGATCGGGGAGTGGTCGGCCGAGACCGTGCTCAGCTACCAGGGCTTCACCATCGCCTTCGACGACCTCACCGCCACCATCGAGGCGTCGGACGCCGACATCGTGCCCTGAGCGCCGGTCGACGGCTCGGCCGTAGCCTCAGCGGATGAGACGGATGGGGCGGCCGTCGAGGTAGGCGGTGATGTCCTCGACGATGTCACCGAAGAAGACCTGGTAGCCGGCCTCGGCCACGTAGCCGATGTGGGGGGTGGCGATGACGTTGCCCAGGGTGCGGAAGGGGTGGTCGGCGGGCAGGGGCTCGGTGCCGTAGGCGTCGAGGCCGGCCGAGCCGATCCACCCCTGGGCACACGCCCGGGCCAGGGCGTCCTCGTCGCAGATGGGCCCACGGGAGGTGTTGACGAGGATGGCGGTGGGCTTCATCGAGCGCAGCTCGGCCTCGCCGACCAGGCCACGGGTCCGGCCCGACAGCACCAGGTGGATGGAGAGCACGTCGGCGTGGCGGAAGAGCTCGTCCTTGGTCACAAGGACGACGCCCACCTCGGCACAGCGTTCGGCGGTCAGGTTCTGGCTCCAGGCCATGACCTCCATGCCGAAAGCCAGGCCGACCCGGGCCACCTGGGCGCCGATGCGCCCCAGCCCGCACACGGCCAGGGTGCGACCGTAGAGGTCGGCGCCCATGGTGGTCATCCACCCCCCGTTGCGCACGTTGGCCACCTCGGTGGGCAGGTGGCGGGCGCAGGCCAGGATGAGGGCCCAGGTCAGCTCGCCGGTGCTGCGCCCGGCCCCGCCGGTGCCGCAGTAGGTGACGCCCAGTTCGGCGCAGGCCACGTCGTCCACCGCAGCGTTGCGGGCCCCGGTGGTGACGAGCAGGCGCAGCTTGGGCAGGGCTTCGAGGACGGACCGGGGGAAGGCGGTGCGCTCTCGCATGGCCACCACGACCTCGAAGGGCTGGAGGGCGGCGATGACGGCCTCGTCGCCGTAGAGGTGCTCCTCGAAGACGACCACCTCGGCCCGCCCGTCGAGCGGTGACCAGTCCGTCGAGGTCAGGGCAACACCCTGGTAGTCGTCGAGCACAGCCACCTTGGGCACGGTCACGGCGACGATCCTCCTCAGGGTCCCAGCAGCCTGCCGGTGGCCGCACCGTACCCCTCGCACCCTGCGGCTCACAGGTGCGGGCCTGTCACCGACCGGCCAGGTCGTGGCCTGCCGGTTCTAGGGTTCACGCATGGCTCGGGGGAGGATCTCGAAGGAGGCGGAGCGGGCCGCGCTGGACCTCACTCCCTACGACCTCGATCCCGATCTCGCCATGCCCGAACCCGTCGCCCTCGATGATCTGGCCTACGACGGCGAGGTCCCTGCCGACGTGGTCGAGCTGGCCCGGTTGCGCCGGGCGGCGAGGTGATCGCCGACATCGGTCAGGGTCAGAGCAACACGCAGCTCATCGATGTCGAGCGACTGCTCCGCCCCACTGGCATGCTGGCGACCGGGTAGCAACCAAGGAGGCCACCATGCCGATCACGTGCGGCTTCAACCACATCGCCACGTTGTCCACGGACGCCGACCGGACGGTCGAGTTCTATCGGGCGGCCTTCGACGCCGTGGTCACCTTCCAGATGGACGCCGCTCCCGACCACCCCCGGATGGTCGTGTTGGACCTGGGTGGCGGGGCGTTCCTGAACGTCTTCCAGGTCGACCCGTCCGAGATGATCGGCGATCGCCGCATCCAGGGCCAGCGGGGCGCCATCGACCACTACGGGCTGGCCGTCGACTCGCTGGCCACGTTGCAGCAGGTGCGCGAGCGGCTGCGCGACGCCGGGGCCGACGAGGTCGGTGAGATCCAGATGCTGGGGCCGGAGTGGTCACTGTTCTTCCGGGATCCCGACGGCATGGAGCTCGAGGTCTGCTGCCACGGCTGACCTCGGCGCCCCTGGGCGTCGGCGTACACACTTGCGAAATGTTCGTGTAACCGTCCCCGGCTAGAACGCCGGCGTGGCCACGACGGTGAGGGGGCAGGCGACTCGTCGCTGGTGGCTGTTCTGGCGCGGGCGTCGGCAGCGGCGACGGTCCGAGCTGCTCGACCCGTGGCGCCGGTTCCGGCGGGGCCTGGAGCTGTTGGCCGCAGTGCTCGTGCTCGGCACCCTGGGCTACCGGCTCATCGGGCTGCCCACCTTCGACGCCTTCTACCAGACGGCCATCACCATCACGACGGTGGGCTACGGCGAGATCGGTCCCCCCGCCGAGGTCGACACCGCCTACCGGGCCTTCACCCTGGTCCTGGTGCTGATCGGCGCCAGTTCGGCCTTGTACACGATCAGCGTGCTGCTCGAGACCCTGGTCGAGGGCAGCCTCAACGACGGGCTCCGGAGGCGGCGCATGCTGCGCAAGATCGACCACCTGCACGGCCATGTGATCGTGGTGGGCTGGGGCCGGGTGGGGCGCTCCATCGCCACCTACGTGGCCCGCATGGGCACCAAGGTCGTGGTCGTGGACCGGGTCCTGCACCCCGAGGAACCGCACGTGTCGGTGGTGGTGGGCGAGGCCACCGATGACGACGTGCTCTTCGCCGCCGGCCTGGAGCGGGCCTCGGTGCTCATCGCCGCCCTCGACGGCGACGCCGACAACCTCTACGTCACCCTGACGGCCCGGGCGGCCCGCCCCGACCTGTTCGTGGTGGTGCGCACCAGCACCCAGGCCAACGAGAAGAAGTTCTTCCAGGCCGGGGCCAACCGGGTGGTCAACCCCCACGAGATCGGCGGGTCCCGCATGGGGGCGGTGGCCATGCAGCCCAACGTGGCCGAGTTCCTCGACGAGGTGCTGCACGACGAGGACCACGACGTGTCCATCCAGGAGATCGCGGTGACGGCGTCATCGGCCCCCGCCGGGGGCAACGTCGGCGCCCTGCGGGGCGACGGCGCCCTGGTCATCGCCGTGCGCAAGGCCGAGTCCGGCTACATCGCCAACCCACCGGGCGCCACCGCCCTCGACGTCGGCGACGTGGTCATCGCCCTGGGCTCGGGCCGCCAGGTCAACCGCCTGCGCCACGACCTCGCCCCTGCCCGCTCGGTCCTGCACCCCCGCGGCCAGCGCATCGAGATCGACCGCACCGACCGCTAGCACGCCGGGGCCGCCCGGTCGCCAGGTAGGTCCGCTCCCCGACCGAACGCATCCACCTACGGCAGCGGTACGCCCATGCGTCCGGTTGGCCGAACCGGCCCGAGAGCAGGTTGCTGCGCACGCACGTGTCCTCCCGGGCGACGTGCGATCGTCTTCTCGGTACGGACGGCGCACAGGGCACCGCCGGAGGAGGCGAACGACATGGCCCAGTACATGCTGCTGCTCTACTTCGACGAGGAGCACTACTTCACCAACCCCGAGGAGCGGCAGTTCTCCCCCGGCTACGGCGAGTGGCGCGACGCGGCCGACGAGGCGGGGATCCTGCGGGGCGGCGAGGCCCTGCACCCCGTCGCCCTGGCCACCACCATCACCGTGGCCGGCGGCAAGGGCGGCGACGTGCTCCTGACCGACGGCCCCTTCGCCGAGGCCAAGGAGGTGCTCGGCGGCTACTTCGTCATCGACGTGGCCGACCTCGACGAAGCCGTGCGCTGGGCCACCCGCATCCCCACTGCGTGGCGGGGCAAGATCGAGATCCGCCCCGTGCTCACCCTGCCGGCGTCGACCCCGGCGACCGCCGGCGCGGCCCGATCGGCCGGTGCCGCAGCCCCGGCCGCCACCGTGGGGTGACTCCGGAAGAGCAGGTCGCCGCCACCATCGCCGTCGAGGGCCGGCGCGTGCTGGCCACCCTGGTCCGCACCGTCGGCGACCTGCAGCTGGCCGAGGACGCCGTGCAGGACGCGGCCATGGCCGCCCTGCGCACGTGGCCCCGTACCGGCGTCCCCGACAACCCCGGCGCCTGGCTGCGGGTCGCGGCCCGCAACCGGGCCTACGACGTCCTGCGCCGGGAGGCGGCCCGACCCGACAAGGAGGCCGCTGCCGGTCAGGGGACGACGCCGCCCCCCACCGGTGTGGACGAGGAGGTCCTCGACGTGGTCGAACCCGACAGCGCCGTGCACGACGACCTGCTGCGCCTGGTCTTCACCTGCTGCCACCCCGCGCTGGCCCGCGACGCCCAGGTCGCCCTGGCCCTGCGCACCCTGGCCGGCCTCGACGTGGACGCCATCGCCCGGGCCTTCCTCGTG
>JBBSLP010000070.1:0-31832 GCA_038255145.1 Acidimicrobiales bacterium | reverse complement strand
CTGCCCCCTCGGGCGAGGTCTTCCTGGTCGCCGGGGCCGTGGTCCAGCGGGCCGCCCCCTGGCGCCTCGACCCGGCCTGGCGCCTGGCCGGCGAGGGCCGCTGGGACGTGCGCTCGCTGGCCGAGGCCGTGGCCACCAAGGGCGTCCCCACCGATCCCGACCGCAACACCGGGGCCATCCGGCCGCCCAAGGCCCGCTGACCCCCATCGGCAGGACGACACCGGATCCAACCCCCCAGCCCCTCCCCATCGGGCACGATGGGGGCAGCACGATGGGGTCCGACGAGCAGGATGGGCCCCGATGAGCACGACAGCACGGAGCGTCCCGGCATGACCGATACCACGGCGGACACCGCCACCAAGACCATCGCCATGGTCGACTACCTCGAGCTGGGCGACGAGCCCCACCTCGTGGCCCAGGCCTGCACCACGTGCGGCGCCCTCTACTTCGACCGGCGCAACGCCTGCGCCTCGTGCGAGGGGCGCACGTTCGAGCCCCGCGCCCTGGCCACCACGGGCAAGCTGCGCACCTTCTCGATCATCCACCGCAGCGCGCCGGGGCTGCCCAGCCCCTACACGTCGGCGGTCGTCGACCTCGACGGCGGCGGATCGATCAAGGCCAACCTGTTGGGCGTGGACGACGATCCCGCCAAGATCACCCTGAACATGGCCGTCCGCCTCGTGACCTTCCCCGTGGGCACGGACGACGACGGCACGACGGCCATCGCGTTCGGCTTCGAGCCGGCAGAGAAGAAGTAGGAGAGCCACCATGAGCGACGACATCTGGGTGCTGGGCGCGGCCATGACGCCCTTCAAGCGCTACAAGGACAAGGACGTCATCGACCTCGGATCCGAGGCGGCCATGGCCGCCCTCGATGACGGCGGGGTGCGCATGAGCGACATGCAGGTCATGGGGTGCGGCAACCTCGAAGAGGCAGCCGGCGGCGTCGGCCAGCGCATCCAGAAGCAGATCGGCCAGACGGGCATCCCCGTCTACAACGTGGCCAACGCCTGTGCCACCGGCGCCACGGCCGTGCGGGCCGCCTACCTGGCCATCAAGGCCGGCGAGGCCGACATGGGCATCGCCATCGGCGTGGAGAAGATGGGCAAGCAGGGCCTGTTGGGCGCGGCGGGCAAGGCCAAGGGCACCAAGAAGGTCTACGAGCCCAAGGGTCGCTACGGCGCCGTGCGCTCGCCCGAGGGTGTGTTGGGTACCGGCCTCATGCCCGGCGTGTTCTCCCAGGCGGGCATGGAGTACGCCGCCCAGCACGACGGTGTGGGCTTCGAGCAGTTCGCCAAGGTGGCGGTCAAGAACCACCAGCACTCGACGCTGAACCCGCTGGCCCAGTACCAGAAGGCGTACACCCTCGAAGAGGTGCTGGGGGCCGAGATGATCGGTTATCCCAACACCGTGCTCATGTGCTGCCCCACCGGTGACGGTGCCGCCGCGGTGATCCTGGTGTCGGGCGAGAAGCTCAAGACGCTCGACCCCGAGCAGCGCCGCCGGGCCGTCAAGATCAGCGCCTCGGTGCTGACGACGGACCCGTGGACGGCCACAGCCCAGGTCCAGCCCGACGTGAACACCCTGACCCGGGTGGCGGCGGACAAGGCCTACGAGGCGGCCGGCATCGGCCCCGAGGACCTCGACCTGGTGGAGCTGCACGACTGCTTCGCCACCGCCGAGCTCATCCACTACGACAACCTGCGCCTGTGCGAGCCCGGCGGCGCCGGCGACTTCATCGACAGCGGGGCCCCCACCCGTGACGGTCGCATCCCGGTGAACGTGTCGGGCGGGCTCATCTCCAAGGGCCATCCCATCGGCGCCACCGGCGTGGCCGGCATCTTCGAGATCACCACCCACCTGCGCGGTGAGGCCGGCGATCGCCAGGTGGCCGACGCCAAGGTGGGCATGGCCCACGTGATCGGCCTGGGTTCGGCCTGCGGCCTGCACATCCTCGAGCGGTCCGCCCGGTGACAGCCACCGCCCCTGTCGCACCCACCGATCTGCCCTCCGCCGACGAGTTCGCCACCGAGTGCCGGGCCTTCCTCGAGGCCCACTACGCGAGGCGGTCGAAGCAGGAGACACCCTTCCGTTGGGGTGAGGGCTCGGACGAGGTCGGCCTCTTCGAGGAGGCCGATCCCGAGGTCGAGGCGGCCCAGGTCGCGGTGGTGCGGCAGTGGCGGCGACAGTTGTGGGATGCGGGGCTGGCCTGGCTCACCGGCCCCGTCGAGCACGGTGGGCGGGGCCTGCCCAACCGCTACCAGCAGATCTTCGACCGTGAGGCCCGCGACTTCGACGTGCCCGGCAACGGCAAGCTCACCATCTCGTTGGGGATGATCGCGCCGACGATCCTGGCCCACGGCACCCCGGGGGCCAAGGATCGCTACCTGCAGGCCCTGCAGCGGGGCGACCTCATCGCCTGCCAGCTGTTCAGCGAGCCCGGGGCCGGTTCCGACCTGGCCGCCGTATCGACGTCGGCCGTGCGCGACGGCGATGGCTGGCGCCTCAACGGCCAGAAGGTGTGGACCTCGGGCGCCCAGTACAGCGATGTGGGCGAGGTGCTGTGCCGGACCAGTGACGAGGGCCGGCACCGCAACCTGACCGCCTTCGTGGTCGACATGCACGCACCCGGCGTCGACGTCCGCCCCCTGCGCCAGATGACCGGCGGCGCCGCCTTCAACGAGGTCTTCTTCACCGACGCCTGGGTGCCCGACGACGACCGCCTCGGTGAGGTGGGCGAGGGCTGGCGGGTAGCCATCACCACCCTGTCCAACGAACGGGCCGCCATCGGTGGCGACGGCTTCGGCGGCGCCGGGCTGTTGAGCTTCGACCGCTACCGGCAGATGGCCCACGCCCTGGGCCGGGCCGAGGACCCCGTCATCCGCCAGCAGTTGGCCGACCTGCTCATCAACCAACGGGTGGCCAACTACACCCGGCAGCGGGCCGTGGCCGCCCGCCGGGCCGGTCAGCCCCCGGGCCCCGAGGCCTCCATCGGCAAGCTGGCCCTGGCTCGGCAGTTCCAGCGCATCGGCGACCTGGCCGCGGCCCTGTTGGGGCCCAAGCTGGTGGCCGACACCGGCGAGTGGGGCACCTACGCCTGGGCCGGCCTCGTCCTCTCCGCCCCCGGCTACCGCATCGGCGGCGGCACCGACGAGGTCATGAAGAACATCGTCGCCGAACGGGTCCTCGGCCTGCCCAAGGCCTGACCCGACAGGGCGGGCCCGACCGTGGGTCAGTCGTTGCGGGTGGCCTCGGGGCCGGTGATGCGGTCGAGGAGGGGGAAGGTCGAGCTGATGACGGCCAGGGACACGACCAGGCCGGCCAGCACGACCAGGTAGTAGCTGGGACCGGGCAGCTGCAGGGTGCGGTCCATCTGGGCCCGCACGAACAGCTGGGCGGCCAGGAACCCGCTGCCGGCCGCTACCACCGCGGTGACCAGCAGGGGCACGACGGTCTCCAGCACCACGATGCGGCGCAGCATGGCCAGGGGCACCCCGGTCAGGCGCAGCAGGCTGAAGGGTCGCTTGCGCTCGCTGAGGCCGGCGGCGACGCTCACCGCCAGGCTGCAGCCGGCGATGGCCAGGCTCGAGGCGATGACCACGTTGGCCAGCTGCTGGTACTGGCCCAGCTCCCGGGTGCCGTGCAGGTTGGCCTCGTCGACCGTCTCGGGGCCGAAGCGCTGGGGCAGGGCCATCTGCAGGGCGGTGCGCACCTGCTCGATCACGGCCGTCGACCCGTCGTTGTCCACCAGCACCATGTCGACGGGCAGGGCCGCCAGGGCCTCGACGGGGAGGTCGGCCACGGGCCACACCGCGTCGGCCTGCGAGGACGCCCCGGCGATGACGCTGTGGCCGATCTGAGGCTCGATGGCGACCACCTCGGCCCCCGGCGGGCAACGGCCCAGCGACGGGGTGCGGGCCAGTTCGGCGCACGACACCAGTCCCGGTGGTGGACCCTGGTTCGTCACCGCCGAGGTCTTCGGGGCGGTGTAGATCACCGTCACACCTACCACGCCGGGGATGGCGGCCACCGGGTCGAGCACCCCGAGGGCCAGGGGCTCGGGGTGGAACGACCGCTGGACGACCATGGCGCCGTCCGGCCCCGGGGTCCGGGCCGAACCGACGACGGTGGTGATCGTGGCGACGGCCCCGCTGCCCACGAACAGGGCCAGGATCAGCCCACTGATGGCCCGGAAGCCGGCCTGGGGGTTGTCCGACAACCGGCGACCGGCGATGAGCACCGCCGGTCGACCGGTGCGACGGGCCATGAGACGGGCGCCGGCCATGGTCAGCCACGGCCCGGCGATGACCAGCCCGGCCATGATGAGCAGGATCCCCGGCAGGTAGGCCGCCATCTGGCCCTGGCTGGTGTCGGGCCGACCGACGACGGCGAACCAGCTCAGCTCGGCCACGCCGGCCAGCAGGGGGAGGACCCGCCAGGCCTGCGGTCGGGGCGGGGTGGCCCGGCGGGTCACCCCCAAGGGCGAGATCTGCACCCGGCGCAGGGCCAGGCGGGCAGCCACCGTCGCCGCGACCGGCACCCCCACCGCCACCAGGGCCGCCTGCAGGAGACCAAGGGAGAGGTCCGACGTGTAGAACCGGGCGCCGGTGAAGGGGATGGTGGCGACGGCCGGTCTGAGCAGCCAGAAGACACCGAAGCCGGCCACGGTGCCCACGGTGGCGGCCGCCGCGGATTCGACGGCGGACAGCACCGCGACCTGGCGGGGGGTGGCCCCCACCAGGCGCATCGCCGCGAAGCGCTGTTCGCGTCGGGCCGCGGACAGCCGGGTGGCCGAGCCGATGCAGATGAGCACCGGGAACAGCAGGGCGGCGCCCACCACGCCGAGGATCAAGCTGATGCCCTCGGCGTTGATGCCGAACCCGGCGCCGCAGTCGCCGCCGCACTCACTGGGCGAGGCGGTGCTGATGTTGTCGACCAGGGTGGCGTAGGGACCGTCGGCCAGCTCGTCGACACGGTGGCCGACGACCACCAGCAGGATGCCGGGCGTCGCCAGCCCGGCGGGGCCGATGGTGCCCACCAGGGTGGCGCCGTAGCGATCGCCGAGCTGGTCGGCGGGGGTGGTGCGCAACAGCTCGGCCATGGCCGGCGAGGCGTAGAGCTGGCCCGGTCCGGGCACGGCGTCGAACCCCGGGGGCACCGGCGAACGAGGGCCGGTGGCGGCCACGTCGACGCGGCCGATGTCCTCACCGTCGAAGGTGTCGCGGCGCAGTGACCACCACAGGGGGTCCGACGGCTGGTCGTCGCCCGCCACAGCCACCGGCGGGGCGTAGGAGTCGGAGGCGAAGCCGGTCTCCAGCCAGGCGTAACGCCCGTTCTGGGCGTTGGTGGCGTTGATGCCACTGATGGCGGTGACCAGCAGGCCCACGCCGATGGCCACGGCGGCGGCGATGATGGCCAGGCGGACGAGGGCATCGCGACCGCCGCTGACGGTGAGGCGGAGCCCCAGCCTCAGCACGAGCGGCCCGTCATGACGCGCCCGCCACGGTCAACACGGTGACCTTGCCGTCGCGGACGACGATCTCGCGGTCGGCGTAGGCCGCGACCCGGGGATCGTGGGTGACGAGGACGACGGTGGTGCCCTGCTCGCGCGCCGCGTTCGACAGCAGTTCCATGACCTGCTCGCCGGCCAGGGAGTCGAGCGAGCCGGTGGGCTCGTCGGCGAACACCACGTCGGGCTCGGCCACCAGACCTCGGGCCAGGGCCACCCGCTGGGCCTGGCCGCCGGACAGCTCGCCCGACCGACGTCGCTCGAGCCCGTCGAGGCCCAGGCGGGCGAACCAGGCCCGGGCCCGGGAGAGGGCCTGGTCACGCCGCATGCCGCCGAGGAGCAGGGGCAGGGCGACGTTCTCCTCGGCGGTGAGCTCGGGTACGAGCTGGCCGAACTGGAACACGAAGCCGAAGCGGTCCCGGCGCAGGGCGCTGCGCTGGGCCTCGGGCAACGTGTCGATGCGCCCGCCGGCGAAGAGGACCTGGCCGCTGTCGGGGACGAGGATGCCGGCCAGGCAGTGCAGCAGGGTCGACTTGCCCGAACCGCTCGGGCCCATGACGGCGAGGATCTCCCCGGCGGCCACGGACACCTCGGCCCCCCGCAGGGCCGGGGTGGGCCCGAAGGACAGGGTGACGCCCCGGGCCTCGAGGATGGGGCCGGGAGAGCTGCGGCTCCAGGACCGTCGGCGGGGAGCACGGTGGCGCCCGTCATGCCCCGACCTCGACGGCCAGGGCGTCGAGACGGGCCGAGGTCAGGTCGATCCAGCGCAGGTCGGCCTCGAGGTGGAACAGGCCGTGGTCGGCCAGCAGGGCGTCGATCAGGCCACCGGAGCGGCGGATCTCGGTCAGTTCCCGCATGCGCTGCAGGTGGGCGGCCCGCTGGCGGTCGAGGTAGCCCTCGGCCGAGCGCCCCGACATGAGGGCGAGCACGACCTTGACGAAGAGCACCGACTGCAGGTGGGCCTCGGGCTCGACGGGTTCGGTCAGCCACGAATCGAGCTCGCTCACGCCCTGCTCGGTGATGACGTAGCGCTTGCGATCGGGCCCCGCTCCCGGCTCGGCCTCCGCGGCGATGACCTTGCCGTCGCGGGCCAGCCGGCCCAGGGTGGCGTACACCTGGCCGAAGGGCAGGGGCTTGCCCCGGCCGAAGAAGGTGTCGTAGTCCCGCTTGAGGTCGTAGCCGTGGCTGGGCTCTCGCTCGAGCAGGCCCAGGAGGGCGAGGGGAACGCTCATACGCCGAGACTCTACACCACAGGTACACACTCAGTGAATAGTCGATCATCCGGCGGCGATCTCCTGCCCAGATCGATGAGCTGCCGCATCTGTGAGCGGCGTCTCGACGCCTTCGGCCACGGTCCTCAGGTTGAGGGCCCGCGACAGGCTGACGATGGCGTCGGCGTCACGCAGCAACGTCTCCGCCGAGATCAACGGTGAGCTAGCCATGGCGATGCCCGTGCTGACCGTCATCACCAGCTCACCCTCGCCCAAGCTCAGGGGCTGGGCCAGCGCCTCGCCGACGCGGCTGGCGCATCGCGCTCTGTGGCGGAATCGCCACATTGTGCGCCGATGCGTCTCGGGCGCGAGGGCGAGAGAACTGGTAAGCCTCAACCCATGCAGGTCACCAGGAACAGCCTCCGTACGAATCGGGGACCGGCCGATTGGTTCACCGGTGCGGTCTACATCGATCCGGTGGCGGCGCCCTCGGAGGGTTCACGCCTCAGCGCGAGCAACGTGCACTTCACCCCCGGTGCCCGCACCGCGTGGCACACCCACCCGAACGGGCAGACGATCTGGGTCACCGAAGGCGTCGGCCTCACCCAGCGCCAGGGTGGTCCCATCGAGGTGATCCGCCCCGGTGACCGGGTCTTCTTCGAGCCCGGCGAGGTCCACTGGCACGGGGCGTCGGCCAACCGGTTCATGGTCCACGTGGCCATGCTCGAGGTCGACGGCGACGGCAACGCCGCCGTTTGGGGGGAGCACGTCACCGACGAGGAGTACGCGGCGGCGCCGGCCATCGTCGACTGAACCCCCCGCTGTGGGTGAGGATGGAGCCGTGACCGGGTGAGGCCGGCTCCTCCCCGGCGAGGTCTGGAGGCGACGCATGGCATTGCGTGACTACCTGGCGTCCGAGGTCGGCGAGGACTGGACCGACGGCATGATCACCCGGCGGGAGGCCGTGCGCCGCCTGCTGCTGCTGGGCCTGTCCGCGCCGGCGGCCGCCGCCCTCCTCGCCGCCTGTGCCGACAGCGACGGCGACCGCGCCGCGCCCACGTCGTCATCCCCGCCGACGAGCACGCCGACGACGGCGGCGACCCCGACCACCGCGACCGCCGCCGGTTCCACGACCACAGCCGCGCCCGCCGTCGCTCCCGTGCCCGTGACCTTCCCCGGTCCGGCCGGTGAGCTGATGGGTTCGTTCGCCGGCTCGAAGGCCACGGTGCTCGGCGTCTACGCCGAGCTCGACAGCCGGGTCAACGCCAGCAAGGAGGCCATGGAGGCCGCCCTGACGACCGCCGGCCTCACCCACGAGCTCCGGGTCCTCCCCGGCGTCGACCACGCCTTCTTCAACGAGACCGGCCAGCGATACAACCCCGACCAAGCGGCAGCCGCCTACCAGGCCACCCTGGCTGGTTCGACCGCTACCTGCGCTAGCGGCCGACCGCCGTTCGGCGCGTAGCGTCGCCCGGATGTCACCGTCAGCGAGCGCAACGGACAGCGACGAGGCGCGGCGAGCGACGGGCCCGGACGACCTCGAGGCCGACTCGGTGGCCAAGGCGCTCAAGGAGCGCCTCTACGTCGCCATCGTCGGGCTGTCGATCCTCATCGCCATCAGTGAGCACAACGAGCACCTGTCGGCGGGGCACGTCGCCGCCGCGCTGACCGTGGGCGTCGTGGCCAGCGTCCTCGCCGCCGTGCTCGCCGAGGTCATCGCCCACATCGCCGTGCACCGCCACCTCCCCGCAGGCGGCGAGGCGCTCCACATCGTGCGCTCGGCCTCGTGGGCGCTGCTGGTGGTCGTCCTACCCCTGGGCCTGCTCGCCCTGGCCGGCCTCGACGTCATGGCCACGGCGACGGCGGTGGACGCGGCGACGTGGACGATCGTGATCGTCGGCCTCCAGGTGCTGGCCCACGGGTAGCGGCACCGAACCACCGTCCTGGGTGTGCGGATCGGACCTAAGGTCAGCCCGATGCCGGTGCTGCGACGAGACGCAGGGCCAGGACGACCCAGGGGGAGCTCATGAAGGCAAAGGCCGCGGTGCTGCGGGAGATCGGTGGGGCCATGTCGATCGAAGCGATCGACATCGACACGCCGGGACCCCACGAGGTGCTGGTGCGCACGGTGGCCTGTGGGATCTGCCACAGCGACCTGCACGCCATCAACGGGTCCATCGCCGCCCCCGTGCCCACGGTCCCCGGGCACGAGCCGGCCGGCGTCGTCGAGGCCGTCGGCAGCGAGGTCAGCTCGGTGAAGGTGGGCGACCACGTCATCGCCTGCACGTCCATGGCCTGTGGGAACTGCACCCAGTGCCAGCTCGGCGCCCGCCACCTGTGCACCGACCGCCGGGCCATGCGCCGCAGCCGGTCCGAGGGCCCCCGCCTGTCGGTGGGGGGCACGCCACTCGTGCAGTTCGCCGACCTGTCCGGCTTCGCCGAGGCCATGCTGCTCCACGAGCGCTCGCTGGTGGCCATCGACCCCGAGATCCCCCTCGACCGGGCCGCCCTGGTGGGCTGCGGCGTCACCACCGGGGTGGGTGCGGCGCTGAACACGGCCCAGGTACGGCCCGGTTCGTCCGTGGCCGTCTTCGGCGCGGGCGGCGTGGGCAACTCGGTCATCCAGGGGGCCCGCCTGGCCGGCGCCCGCCAGATCATCGCCATCGACATCTTCGAGCACAAGCTCGATACCGCCCGTCACTTCGGCGCCACCCACACCGTGTTGACCGGTGACGCCAACCCCGACGTGGACCCGGTCAAGGAGATCAAGCGCCTGTCCGCCGGGGGCGTCGACTACGCCTTCGACGCCGTGGGCAGCACCACCCTGGCGTCGCAATGCCTCTACGCCCTGGCCCCCCGGGGCCTGGCCGTCATCGTCGGCGCCATCCCCCGGGGCCACAAGCTGACCCTGGAGCCGGGCCACTTCTACCTGGAGAAGCGGCTGATGGGCTCGCTCATGGGCTCGAGCGCCTTCCAACAGGACGCTCCGCACTTCCTCGAGCTCTACCGCCAGGGTCGACTCGACCTCGACGCCATGATCAGTGAACGGGTGACCCTCGAGCAGGTGGACGACGCCATGGCCGCCATGGCCAACGGCGAGGTCACCCGCAGCGTCATCATGTTCGCCTGAACCGGCCGGCGCCGCACCCAGGTCGCCGTCAAGCTCCGCGCCCTTGCCGACAAGGCAGGCATCGACACGACCGGTCCGCAGGACCTGGCCGCGGCCAGGTCCGCAGGACCTGGCCGCGGCCATCACCGAGACCGTGGCCCTGAGCAACGCCGACATCGTCCTGCATATCTTCGCCCTGGCCCGCTCCCGCCCCCCGGCGGTCGTGCCCGAAGAGGCGGTGGCGGGGGACGACGTCGCGTCGTAGGGCCGGGGCGCCAACCGAGCGCCAACGGAGGTGACCACGCTGGGTGGTCGGTGGTCTTCGCCGAAGGTGGTTCGCTCCACGACGGTGTACGTAGGTGCGATCGGGACACCGATGAGAAGTGGCGCCGGCGGTCGTCTGGGTACGGTCCGGTGAACGCCGCGGCGCGCATGGAGGGAGAGCAACGAGTTGAGACCACTCAGATACTCGATCAACGTCACGCTCAACGGCTGCTGCCATCACGAGGCAGGGCTCCCGCCGGATGAGGAGTCGATGCGGTACTGGACCGCGCAGATGGCACGAGCCGATGCCCTGCTGTTCGGCCGGGTGACCTACGAGATGATGGAGTCGGCGTGGCGGCGGCCGGCCACGGGCACGTGGCCTGACTGGATGGGTGAGGGGGAGATCCCGTTCGCCGAGACCATCGACCGGGCGAAGAAGTACGTCGTGACGAGCACGCTGAGCGGGGTCGATTGGCATGCCGAGCTGGTGCGAGGCGACCTGGGGCCGGCGGTTCAGCGGCTCAAGCAGGAGCCAGGTGAGGGCCTGTTCGTGGGTGGCGTGACGCTCCCCCTGGCGTTGGCAGATCTGGGACTGATCGACGAGTACGAGTTCCTCGTGCAGCCGGTCCTTGCCGGACACGGGCCGACGTTGCTCGCCGGTCTGCGCGAGCGCATCCAGCTCGAGCTGGTGGATCGCCATGAGTTCCGGTCGGGGGCGGTCGCCGCGCGATACCGGCCCACGCCAGTTGCAACCTGACGTGCCCCAGAACGCACACCTACCGCGACGTGCGGCGCTGACAGCCTGATCGGGCACCGCTGCGGTACGACGTCGCACACGGCCCATCCCGGCGTCATCTGCCGCCTTCCCGCTTGACCGGGGTGCGGTGGGGCCTGATACTTAGGTGGATGCCTAACCATGGGGTGGAGCTCGACCTGGTGTTCCAGGCGCTGGGCGACCACACCCGACGGGCGGTGATCGAGCGGCTGGGCTCGGGCCCGGCCGCCACCTCGACCCTGGCCGAGCCGTTCGCCATGGCCCTGCCGTCGTTCACCCAGCACCTGGGCGTGCTGGAGCGGGCCGGTCTGGTCACGTCGACCAAGGCGGGACGGGTGCGGACCTACCAGTTGGCCCCCACCGCCCTGGCCCCCGTGGACGGCTGGCTGGCCGACCAGCACCACCTGTGGGAACGACGGCTCGGCCAGCTCGACGAGTTCCTACTGACGCTCAAGGAGCAACGATCATCTTCACGCCGTACACGCTCGACGACACCCTCGACATCGAGCTGAGCCGGGAGGTCGACGTCGCCCCCGAGCTGGTGTGAGAGGCGTGGACCGGAGACCTGCCCTTCACCGCCATCATCGAGCTCCAGCCCACGGCGACCGGGGGCACCCACTACCGGGCCATCGCCATGCACCAGAACGCCGAAGACCGCACACAGCACGACGCCATGGGCTTCGTCACCGGCTGGGGTGCGGCCTTCGACCAGCTGGTGGCCCTGATCAAGAGCCGCTGAGGGCCGAGAGGAGACGGTCGGTCTCCGGGTCGGGCCGGGCCTCGAAGTAGCGATCGAGCACGCGCTCGAAGAGCGGCTCGTCGGGGGCGGCCCGCAGGAACAGGGTCATGGACGACCGCAACTTCTGGGCGTCGATCGAACCCAGCACCTGGGCGGCCGAGCCGTGGTCGGCGTCGGCGAGGATCTGCGTGCACTCGAACAGCCGGGGGCCGAGGATCGGGTGTCCCAGGTACGCCGTCGCTTCGCCGAGCGACGTGACGGCGTACCGCTGCGCCGTCGCGCTGCGGCCCAGGCCGGCGATCTGGGGGAACACGAACCACATCCAGTGCGTGGTCTTGCGCCCCCGGCGCAGCTCATCGACGGCGGCGTCGTAGGTACCGCCGCTCTCCTGGGCGACGACGAAGCGCTGGAGGTCGTGGGGGTCAGGCATCGTCGCTCACAGGTAGGCGGTGCGGTGGCGGATAGCTCCTTCGAGGCGTCCGAGGGAGAACCCGGCCCGGAGCAGCCACATGCCCCGCCGCTGGGGCGAGCCCAGGACGGCCGGCGCGGTCACGACGATGCGGGCCCAGCGCCGCAGCACCTGGGGCAGAGGCGTCGGGGGCATCCCCTGTGAGGCATAGCGCCGGTAGAGCAGCGGCTCGGAACGTCCGTAGGTGCGGAACTGGTTGAACAGCTCGCGACCGGTCTCGCGGTGCCGGTAGGACACGACGGCGCCGGGGGCGTAGCCCAGGCGGAAGCCGGCCAGCTGCGCCCGGAAGGAGAACTCCACGTCGTCGTTCCCACACGTGTAGGCCTCGTCGAAGTTGCCGATCTCGTCGAAGGCGTCCCGCCACACGGCGAAGTTGGCCCCCAGGGCGAAGGGCAGGAACCCGAGCGCGACCGGCAGTCCGTCGGCGGGCAGACGCGGCCGGAACGAACCGACACCGACGTTGAGGGCGTCCTCGTCGAGCCGGCCGCCGATGAGGTCATGGCTCTGCGCCGCCTCCACGAGCGCGGCGAGCCAGTCCGGTCCGACCTCGTCGTCGACGTCGCAGAACGCGAACAGGTCACCTCGGGCGCCCGCGCACCCGGTGTTGCGGGCGATGTTGATGCCCGCCCGGGCGTCCGTCTCCACGACCCGCAACGGCAGACGGCCGACCCAGCTCTCAAGCACACCACGGCTGCCGTCGGTGGAGCCGTTGTCGACAGCGACGACATCCCAGGGTCCGGGATAGGTCTGGCGTTCGAGCGCCCGCAGTTGGAAGGGAAGCCACCGCTCCCCGTTCCTCACCGGCATCACCACGCTGACGAAGGGAACCGTCGGACGCGTCACCTCGCCGCCCCCCATGACGTCCGCCGCTCTCGCAGCACGGTTGACACCTCGCCATCGAGCCGAACCGCTGTTCGGTCGAACTTACCACCGTTCTCCGCCGCCCAAACGAGTCCCCGAGCCTCCGCCGCCACGGGGGAGGCGCCGGCACCCCTTCGAGACGGCGACGGAGGGAAGCCCCCTCATCCCCCCTATAGGCTACGCAGCGATGTGCTGGTGCGGGAGCGGAAGGGCGTCGTGATGCGTCAGCGGGAGCTCAAGGCGGCGCTCCGGAAGATCCGCCACGTCGGGCGCGCCGGACGCGAGGCGGCCCTCGGTCGGCGTCGGGCGCTCGGCGAGGGCAGCCTGTCGGTGGCCCTCACCTTCGATGACGGGCCCGACCCCACGTACACCCCCCAGGTCCTCGACGTCCTCGCCGAGCTGGGGGTGTCGGCCACGTTCTTCTGCGTGGGGGACCGGGTGGCGGAGCACCCCGAGGTGGTGCGGCGCATGGTCGCCGAAGGCCACGTCGTGGGCAGCCACACGGCCACCCACCCGGACCTGCCGTCGCTCGATCAGCGTCACCTCGTCAACGAGATCCGCGCCGGCCGCGACCAGCTGCAGGCCGAGCTGGGGCACGACGCCCCGCTGTTCCGTCCCCCCCACGGCGACCTCGCGTTGAGGACCGGGGTCTCGGCCCGGACCCTGGGACTGACCACCTGGCTGTGGACCGTGGACCCCGAGGACTGGCGCCCGGGGGTCCAGGCCGAAGCCATCGTCGACGGCTGCGAGCCGACGGGTCCCGGTGACGTGATCCTGCTCCACGACGGCTTGGAGCAGCCGTGGGCGCCCGAGGCCCTCGACCGCTCGGCCACGGTGGCCGCCCTGCCCGGCATCGTCGCCTCGGCACGCGCCAAGGGGCTGACCTTCGTCGGGTTGCCGGCGTGACGCAGGCCAGCCCATCGACCACGACCGCCGACCCGTCCCCCGTGGCGCCGCGGGTGTCGGTGGTGATGATCTTCTTCCAGGCCCAGCGCTTCATCGACGACGCCATCACCAGCGTGCTCGGCCAGACGATGGCCGACCTCGAGCTCGTGCTCGTCGACGACGGCTCGACCGACGGCGGCCCGGGTCTGGCCGAGGCCGCCGTGCAGCGGGACCCCCGCGTCCGGCTCGTGCGGCACGCCGGTGGCGGCAACCACGGCATGAGCGCGGCCAGGAACCTGGGCGTGGCGACGGCACGGGCCGAGCTGGTGGCCTTCCTCGACGCCGACGACCTTTGGGAACCCGAGCACCTCGAGCACCAGCTCGCCGTGCTCGCCGCCCACCCTGGAGCCGACGTGGTCGCAGCGCCGGCCCTGTACTGGCGGAGCTGGCAGGACCCGGCGGCCCCGGACCTGGTCACCGGCCTCGCCCGCCGCCCCGGCGAACTGATCCCCCCGCCCGACATGCTCGTCGCCTACCTCGACGACGGCTGGACGACCGTCCCCACCTGCTCGTTGCTGGTCCGTCGCCCGGCGTTCCTGTCCTGTGGGGGCAGTGAGGACGGTTTCCGCACGATGTTCGAGGACACCGCGCTGCTGGCCAAGCTCTTCCTCGGCTCGACCACCGTGCTCACCGACGTGGTCACGGCCCGGTACCGCCAGCACGGCGACTCGGCGTGCGCCCGGGCCACGGCGGCGGGCGACTACCGGGCCGCGAACCCCAGCCGCACCCGCAAGCAGTTCATGGAGTGGCTCGAGGCCTATGTGCGTTCCACCGGCATGACCGACCCCCGACTCACCGCCGCGGTCGAGCGGGAGCTGTCGCCCTACCGCCCGGCGTGGAAGGTCCCGCTGCGCCGAGCCGTGTCCGCCGCGGCGCGGCGGGCCCGGGCCACGTTGCCCGATCCCGCCCGACGGGTCCTGCACGACGTCCGCGGTCGGGCCAGCGGCCTCGGCGTCGGCCACGTGCGCTTCGGCTCCCTGCGACGCACCGAGCCGCTCACCCGCGACTTCGGCTTCGTGCGGGGCCTTCCCATCGACCGCCACTACATCGAGCAGTTCCTCGGTGAGCACGCCGGCGACGTCGCCGGGCGGGTGCTCGAAGTGGGCGACGACACCTACACCCGCCGCTTCGGCGGCTCCCGGGTTACCACGGCCGACGTGTTGCACGTGCACGCCGGCAACGAGCGGGCGACCTTCGTCGGTGACCTGGCGGAGGGCGCCGGCCTGCCCGACGCCGCTTTCGACTGCATCGTGCTCACCCAGACGCTGCACCTCGTCTACGACATGGCCGCGGCCGTGCGGACCGTGCACTCGGCCCTGCGCCCCGGCGGCATCGTGCTGGCCACGGTCCCGGGCATCACCCAGATCAGCGCCGACGAGTGGCAGCACGGGTGGTACTGGGCCCTGACGCCGGCGTCGGCATCACGGCTGTTCGGGGACGTGTTCGGCGCCGACCACGTCTCGATGCGCTCCCACGGCAACGTGCTCACGTCGGCGTCGTTCCTGTACGGCATCAGCGCCGCCGAGCTCGAACCGGCCGAGCTGGATCGCGCCGACCCGCAGTATCCCCAGCTGATCACGGTGCGGGCCGTGCGGGGACCGCTCCATGGCTGAGCAGCTGGCACCCCCCCAACCGGGGGGCCGCTGGGTCGAGAACCGCCCGTCGCGTGGGTTCCGGGCCATCGACCTGCGGGAGATGTGGGCCTACCGGGAACTGGCCCTGTCCCTGGCCCTGCGCGACCTGAAGGTGCGCTACAAGCAGGCCGCCTTCGGCGTCGCCTGGGCCATCCTGCAGCCCCTCGTCGGCGCCGCCGTCTTCACCTTCGTGTTCGCCCGCATGGCCGACATCTCGAGCGGCACCATCCCCTACGTGCTGTTCGCGTTCGTGGGCACGACCGTGTGGGCGTTCCACTCGAGCGCGGTGACGAGTGGGACGGAGAGCCTGGTCGAGAACTCCCTGCTCGTCACCAAGATCTACTACCCCAAGCTCGTCTCCCCCTTGGCCTCGTGCCTGACCCCGCTGGTCGACCTGGGCATCTCGCTCGTGGTGCTGGCGGTGCTGCTGCCCATCTACGGCGTCAACCCCGGCGTCGAGGTCCTGGCGCTGCCCGTCGCCATCGCCCTGCTGTTCCTGGTGTCCTTCTCGTTCGCGCTGTGGTTCTCGGCCCTGAACGTGCGCTACCGCGACGTGCGCTACGTCGTCCGCTTCGGCATCCAGATCTGGTTGTTCATCAGCCCGGTCGCCTACCCGCTCCAGCTCGTCAGCCAGCCGTGGCGCACGCTGTACGTGGTCAACCCCATGGTGGGCGTGCTCGACCTCATGCGTTGGTCGCTGGTGGACGGTCCGGCGCCCGGCTGGGGCACCCTGGGCTCGTTGCTCGTCGCCCTCGTCGTCCTGCTCACCGGTCTCGCCTACTTCCAGCGCACCGAGAGCCGCTTCGCGGACGTGATCTGATGCCGAACGCCATCGAGGTCGTCAACGTCTCCAAGCGCTACCGCATCGGTGCCAAAGCGCCGAACTCGATCCGCGAAGCCATCACCGGCCGGCTGGCGTGGCGGACACCAGCGGATCCCGAGCGCGAGGTCTGGTCCCTGCGGGACGTGTCCTTCAACGTCGAGGCCGGCGAGGTGGTGGGGGTCATCGGCCGCAACGGCGCCGGCAAGAGCACCTTGTTGAAGGTGCTGTCCCGCATCACCGAACCCACCACCGGAGTCACCCGGACACGGGGCCGGGTGGCGTCGTTGCTCGAGGTGGGCACCGGCTTCCACGCCGAGCTCACCGGCCGTGAGAACGTGTACCTGAACGGGGCCATCCTCGGCCTCACCCGTCGTGAGATAGGTGACCGCTTCGACGCCATCGTCGAGTTCTCGGGCGTGGGTCGGTACATCGACACCCCGATCAAGCGCTACTCGTCGGGCATGTACCTGCGCCTGGCCTTCGCCGTCGCCGCCCACGTGGAGCCCGACGTGCTCATCGTCGACGAGGTGCTGGCCGTGGGGGACGCCGAGTTCCAGCGCAAGTGCCTGGCGGGGATGGGCGCCGTGGGGGCGCAGGGCAGGACCGTCCTGCTCGTCAGCCACGACCTCGATGCCATCGCCCGGCTCTGCCCCCGGTCGTTGTGGTTCGACGGCGGCGTCCTCCGCCTCGACGGGGACACCCAGGACGTCATCGACGCCTACCTCCAATCCACCCGGGACGGGGGCGGGGAGCAACTCGAGGTCGAGGACGCCCGTGGTCGTGTCCTGCTGCACGCCGTGCGGACGGTGGACCCGTCGGGCCAGTCCACCAACATCCTGAGGCGTGATCGGCCCTTCGACGTCGAGGTGGACATCTCGGTCCGGGAGCGCATCCCCGGGCTCGACATCGCCCTGTTCCTGGTCAACCAGCGCGGCGCCCGGGTCTTCGACGAGGTGTGGTCCGACGTGGCGCCGACCCGGGCCGAGGCACCAGGCAGGTACGTGGCTTCGATCACCGTCCCCCCGCTGCTCAACGCCGGTGACTACGCCATCGGCGTGTGGATCGGTCAGGGCTATGAAGAGATCCTGTCGGCCGAGGCGGCCACCAACTTCACCCTCGAGGGCAGCAGCAAGGGGCGGCCGGATCGCATCGTCGAGCTGCTCCTCCCCTGGCAGTGCCGCCCCGTCGACGACGACGCCCAGCACCAGCAACCGGCTGCCTCCCACCAGCACCGCCGCTAGGTGCTGTCGTCGTAGGAAGTTCCACCCGACTCGGGTGTAGGCATCAGAGCGATCATCACAAAAGATCGGCCTACGTTCGCCCTGCTGACACCCCGGGAGCAACAGGTCTCGACATTCGTCACCGCCGCGCCTTGACCTGACGAGAAGTGCGCTCCGCGGCAGTGACGGTCCGCGACCCACCTTCGACCCTGGTGGGCCAGATCGTGCTGCCCCAGATGGCTGCGGGCCTCGTTGGACGTACCCGATCGGGACCCCGTCTCGTTCTGGTCCCACGTCCTCGCGGCCATCGAGTCGGTGCTGCCGTCCACGGTGGACGAGCCCGCCATGCTGCTGGCCGAGCGCGGTGCCGACGATCCGCTCTTCCTCGACGGCCTGGCCATGCTCGTCGATCAGGCGGGCGCGGCACTGCGCATCGTCCTCACCACCCGGGTGGACCCCCGCCTGCCCCTGGCCCGTTGGCGGTCGATGGGCTGGCTCAACGAGCGGCCCGAAGCCGACCTGCGGTTCACCGATGACGAGGCGGTGCGGATCGCCGCACAGCTCGACCCCGCCCCGTCGTCGTCGGCTCCACTCGAGCCCGACCACATCACCCGCCTCAACCACCGGGTCGACGGTTGGCCCATCGGGCTGCACATGGCCATCCTGTCCCGACGCCAGGGTGGCACCGAGGGTGGACCCGAGGGTGGGCCACCGACCACCGGCTCGACCACCTCGGATCGGGTGCTGGCCACCTACCTGGTCGCCGGCGTGCTCGATTCCATGACCGACGAGGAGCGCGACGTCGAGCTGTCCCTCTCCGTGGTGCAGTGGTTCGACCCCCAGATGTGCCGGGACCTGGCCGGCCCCCGGGGCCGAGGTCGTGGTCCGTGCCCTGCTCGACCGGGGTCTGTTCCTCGCCGTCGTGGACCCTCGGGTGTCGACCATGCGGTTCCACACCTGTTCCGCGAGCTCCTCGAGGTCGAGCTCCGTTGGCGCGACCCGGCCCGCCGGATGGATCTGCACCGCCGCGCCGCGGTCGTGTGGCGGTCACGTGGCGACCTGATGGCCGCGTACCAGCACCTGGCCGCCATCGGGGAGGACGACAAGGCCCACGGGCTCCTCATCGGCCCGGCCCTGGACCACGTCGACCGGGGCGATCTCGCCGCGCTGCACGACGTCGCCCACCAACTCCCGACCACCCGGGACGTGGACGAGGCCGACCACTGGATCCGTCAGGCCGAGCAGATCGACGCGCCGGCCATCCTGGTGTCGGTCACCGTGCCCACCCTGCGGGCCTGGCACGAGTGGCTCTTCGGGCGCCTCGACCAGGCCACCAGGCTCGTCGAAGGCGCGGTCGCCTGGCTGGAGGCCCGCCAGATCGGCGCTCACCACCATGCCTTCGACACGTCCATCACCGCGGTTGGTGCCGGCTGAGCTCGGGCGACCCGCGCGGCGCCGCCTCGACGAGTTGCTCGCCGACAGGGCCGAGTGGTCCGCCGTCCCCCAACCGGGGCCGATCTCCATCCGGGGAGGTGACGCAGTTGACGAACCGTGAGCTGACCCTCCTGCAACTGCTGCCGACCCACCTGCTGTCCGTGAACACGGTGAAGTCGAACCTCAAGACGCTGTACCGCAAGCTGGGCGCCAGCACCCGGGGCCAGGCTGTCGAAGCGGGACAGTGCGCCGGCATGCTCTGATGTGTCGCCACGGGTGACCGCGCCAGAGGACCTCGCCGTTCGCTCGAAGACCATGGAGGAACCCCGCATGCGTGAAGTCGTGATCGTCGACGCCGTCCGTTCGCCCATCGGCAAGCGAGGTGGCGCACTGGCCACCGCCCACCCCGCCGATGTGCTCGGTCCCGTCCTCGCCGCCCTGCTGGAGCGGAGCAGCGTGCCTTCGGACCAGGTGGGCCAGGTCGTCGGTGGGTGCATCAACAAGGTGGGCGCCCAGGCCATGAATATCACCCGCACGGCGTGGTTGTCCCACGGCGGCTCGATGGACGTGGCGTGCACGACCGTGGACTCGCAGTGCGGGTCGTCCCAGTACGCGGTCAACCTGGCCACGGCCCTGATCGGGTCGGGGGCCGAGGACGTGGTCATCGCCTGCGGCGTGGAGAACCTGAGCCGCATCCCCATCGGCGCCGACGCCACCGCCGGCGCCGCTGCGGGGATGGGCAAGCCCATCGGGCAGAGCTACCGACTCCGCTACGAGTGGGCGTCGCAGTTCGAGGGGGCCGAGCGCATCGGCGAGAAGTACGGCATCACCCGGGCCATGGCCGACGAGCTGGGCCTGGCCTCCCAGCAGCGCGCCGCCCGGGCCATCGCCGAGGGCCGCTTCGACACCCAGATCGTGGGCATCGACGTCGACGTGCGCGACGCCGAGGGCAACCGCACCGGCGAGCAGGTCACCGTGCTCGCCGACGAGGTCCCCCGGGAGACGTCCCTGGAGCGCCTGGCCCAGCTCAAGCCTGTAGCCCGGCCCGACGGGATCCACACCGCGGGGACGTCCTCGCAGATCGCCGACGGCGCCGCCGCCGTCCTGCTCATGTCGGCCGAGCGGGCCGCTCAGCTCGGGTTGCGCCCCCTGGCCCGGGTCATCGGGACCGCGCTGGTCGGTTGCGACCCCGTGCTCCTGCTCGAGGGGCCCATCCCCGCCACCCGCAAGATGCTGACCGAGGCCGGCCTGACCATGGACGACATCGACCTCGTCGAGATCAACGAGGCGTTCGCGTCGGTGGTGCTGGCCTGGGGCCAGCAGTTGGAGCCGGACATGGAGCGGGTGAACCCCAACGGCGGGGCCATCTCGCTGGGCCATCCCCTGGGCGGGACCGGTTGCTTCCTGGTCACCAAGGCCGTGCACGAGCTGCAGCGCAGCGAGGGCACCAACGCCCTCGTCACCATGTGCTGTGGTGGTGGGCTGGGCACCGGGACCCTGCTCCAGCGTGTGTGATCGACGGTGAGCGCCGCGGGTGGTGACTGGACGGCCGAGCTCGACGAACTGCGCTCCCGCGTCGCCTTCGCCGCGGCCTCGGGAGGCCCCGAAGCCGTGGCCCGGCACCGCGGTTCCGGCCGCCTCACCATCCGCGACCGCATCGACCGGCTGGCCGATCCCGGCTCGTTCGACGAGGTCGGTCGGCTCGCCGGCCGCGCCGTGCGGGCCGAGGACGGCTCGCTCGAATCGGTGAAGCCGGCCAACTACCTGTGCGGCTCGCTCGAGGTCGATGGGCGCCCCGCCGTGGTCACCGGCTACGACCACACCGTCCGGGGCGGCGCCCGCGAAGGGGGCCTCCTCGACAAGCGGCCCTACGCCGAGCGCATGGCCCACGACCTCAAGGTGCCCCTCGTCCGCCTGGTCGAAGGGGTGGGGGCCAGCGTCCGGGGCGTGAAGACGATGGGAGCCACCTACCTACCCGACGTGCCCGGCTGGGACTGGTCGGTGGCCAACCTGTCGCGGGTCCCGGTGGTGGCCGCGGCCATGGGGGCGTTGGCCGGCCTGCCCGCCATCGAGGTCACGGCTTCACACTTCTCGGTGATGGTGAAGGAGCAGGCCCAGGTGTTCGTGGCCGGTCCGCCGCTGGTCAAGGCGGCCACCGGGGTCGACATCGACAAGGAGTCGCTGGGCGGCTGGCGGGAGGCGACCCGATCGGGCTCGGTCGACGCCGCCGTGGACACCGAGGAGGAGGCCCTGGACCTGCTGCGTCGGGTGTTGGGCTACCTGCCGTCCAACGTCTGGCAGCTACCGCCCCGGACCGAGCCCACCGACGACGCCGACCGCACCGATCCCGAGCTCCGGGCCCTGGTGGTGGCCCTGGCCCGGCTCGACGGTTGGCCCGTCGTGTTGCTGGGGACCGACAGCCGCTTCGACGGTGGCGGGTTGTCGGCCGCGGCGGCGGACAAGCTGGTCCGCTTCGCCGACCTGGCCGACACCTTCCACCTGCCGGTGGTGGCCTTCATGGACCACCCCGGCATGTTGATCGGCCTCGACGCCGAGCGGGCGGGGACGTTGCGGGCCGGCTGTCGGGCCCTGTCGACCATCTTCGAGGTCGACGTGCCCTGGGCGTCGGTGATCGTGCGCCGGGCCTACGGGGCGGCCGGCGCCACCCACCGCAACCCGGCCCGCCACACCTTCCGGGTGGCGTGGCCGTCGGGGCAGTGGGGTTCGCTGCCCCTGCGGGGCGGGGTCGACGCCGCCTACCGCCGGGTGATCGAAGCGTCCGAGGACCCCGATGCCACCCGGGCCCAGCTCCAGCGGGAGTACGAGCGGGTCAGCTCGCCGTTCCGCACCGCCGAGGTCTTCGGCGTGGAGGACATCATCGACCCCGCCGAGACCCGGCCCCGGCTGTGCCGCTGGGTGAAGACCGCCTACCACACCATGGCCTCGGATCCGGTCGGCCCGTCGGGGCGCACGTTCCGGCCCTGATCCTCGGCGAGCGGGGAACGGGAGGGCCGCGATCGGCGGCACGGCCCGGCCGTGACCCCCTACGTTTCCGGGCATGCGCATCGGGGTGAGTGGTGGGGGACGTGACGCGAACCGGGTGGCCGAGCAGGCCACCCGGGCCGAGGCCGAAGGCTTCAGCACCATCTGGTTCGCCGGAGGGGCCGACGGCGATCCCCTGCTGAACGCGGCGTTCGCCGGTCATGCCACCACGCAGATCGAGGTGGGGACGGCGGTGGTGCAGACCTACCCCACGCACCCGGTCCACCTCGCCGGTCGGGCCGTGGCCGTGGCCGACGCCATGCGCCGACCCGGGTTCGTCCTCGGCGTGGGCCCCTCCCACCAGCCCATCATCGAGGGCATGTACGGGCTGTCCTTCGAGCACCCGGGGCGGCACACCGAGGAGTACCTGCAGATCCTCAGCGCCGCCCTGCGGGGCACGGGGGTCGAGGTCGACGGCCGCGACTACCAGGTGACCGTGGCGGCCACGGGCAAGGACAGCGGGGTGCCCGTGCTGGTCGCCGCCCTGGCCCCCCGCCTGCTGCGGGTGGCCGGCGAGGTGGCCGACGGGACGGTGACGTGGATGGCCAACGCCAGGGCCGTCGACAGCCACGTCGCCCCCCGCATCACCCGAGCGGCCGAGGGGGCCGGCCGCCCCACCCCCCGCATCGTGGCCGGCCTGCCCATCGCCGTGCACGACGACGTCGACGAAGCCCGCGGCGCCGCCGCCAAGCAGTTCGCCATGTACGGCACCCTGCCCAACTACCAGCGCATCCTGGCCGCCGGCGGGGCCGAGGGACCGGCCGACGCCGTGATCGTGGGCGACGAGGCCTCGGTCACCGCCCAGATCGAGGCCCTGTTCGACGCCGGGGCCACCGACTTCTGGGCCGCCCCCTTCGTGGTCGGTGAGGACCGCAACGCGTCGCGGGTCCGCACCCGCACCCTGCTGGCCGACCTGGCCAGCCGCTGAGCGGGCCCGTCGGCCGGCCAGTCACCGAGACCGGGGCTGACCGGAGCTGAACGCAGCTACCCGCCGGGGAGGCGGTTGCATGCGCTCAGTTGGGTCCGCTAGGTGGTCGCGGTGGGCAGCGGGATGTTGAGGTTGAAGCGGAACCGGTTGCCGGGATCCCACCGGTCTTTGAGGGCGACGAGTCGGTCGTAGCCGGCGGGGCCGTAACAACCGCCGAGCCGCTCGACGGTGACGTCCTGACCGAGGAAGTTGGGCACGCCGCCGTCGACCAGACGAGGGGCGAGGTCGTCGAGCAGGTCGTGCTCCACGTGCTCCACGGTGCGGTCGCCAGGGCCGGCGACCGCCCCGAGCTGGAGGAAGAGGAAGTCTCCGGTACGCAGGATGGCGCTGTCCCGTTCCGGTTTGCGACCCGTGGCCCCGCCCAGCTGGCGCAGCTCGAGCGAGCTGGCCACCGGGTTCACGGGGTCGGCGAAGACCTCGCCGATGCGGGCGCAGGGGCGCTCGGCCATGGTGTCGACCAGGGGCGGGCCCAGCGGTGCGATGGGGGCGAAGTGGGGCCGGGCCTCGTCCGCGGTCCCGGCGTAGGCGCCACGCACGACCACGACGACCCGCCCGGCCAGGGGTGAGGGGGCAGCGGGCGGGATGTGCAGCAGGGCCAGAGAGGTCGTGAGCTCGTCGGGGGCGCCCGCGGCCCAGGCCGCGAACCGACCGAGGACCTCGGCGAAGCGCTCGCCGGGGAACATGGCGGCCCCGCCGAAGATGACGGGGACGGGGTGGAGGTCGATCTCCATCGACGTGATCACGCCGAAGTTGCCCGTCCCGCCCCGCACCCCCCAGAACAGGTCGGGCTCGCGGGCGGGGTCGACCGTCAGCTGGGCACCGGCGGCGGTGACGAGGTCGAAGCTGCGCACGCTGTCCACGGCGAAGCCCAGGGATCGGGCCAGCACGGGGTGACCACCGCCGCTGGTGTAGCCCGTGGCGCTGACCAGCGGAGATGACCCCGATGCCGGCGCCAGCCCGTGGGGAGCGGCCGCGGCGATGACCTGGGCCCACGTGGCCCCCGCTTCCACCCGGGCCATCGAGCGCGCCCCGTCGACGGTCACCGTGGTCACGCCGCTCGTGTTCACCAGTACGCCGCCCCGACACGGGGCGGGGGCGCCGTGGCCGGTGGCCTGGACCCCGACGGGGAGGTCGTGGCGGGCGGCGAAAGCGACGGCGGCGGCGATCCCTGCGGAGTCGGCCGGGGTCACCACCAGGGCCGGTCGCTGTTCGATGGTGAGGTTCCAGGTCGCGCAGGCCTGGGCATACCCGTCGTCGGCGGGGACCAGCGCGGGGCCGCCGGCCACCCGGGCCAGCTCATCCCGGCCCGATCCCGTCGGTCCCGTGTTCGAGGTACCTGCTGCTGCTGCCGTCATGTACCGGCCCTCCTCGTGCGACCGCCCAGGTCCTACACGGTCGCCCCGCGGTCCGCATCGACGGGGGAGACGGCCATGGAGGAGGGGCAGGCACCAACCCCTCACGACGATGGAGGGTATCCATCGACAGATGACCCTGTTCTCACCTGAGCTTGCGCCGTGGACACCATTTCCCCAGTGAGCGACGTTAGTGACTCGAAATTGACGGGTACCAGGGAAGACGTGGGGGCCGGTGTAGGAGCGGGCCGGCCCGAGACCTCAGGTCGGCCCTCGGATGCCGCCGTCGAGGAACGCGACCGAGCGGCGGACATGCGGGACCTGGCGGCGACACGACGTGATGAAGAAGCCGAGGCCCGGGACGCGGCGGCCGAGGCCCGGGAGCTGTCCCTGGAAACGGGTGCGGGGCCACTGCTGGACGGTGTCCGCTTCGACCGCAGCCGAGCCGCCGAGGATCGCGCCGCCGCTCGGGCCGACCGCCACGCCGCGGCCGCCGATCGGCGGGTGGCCGCAGAGGCGCGGCGGGCCACCGCGTTGGATGAGCTCACCGGAGCGCACCGCCGCGGACCGGGGCTCATCGAGCTGGAACGGGAGTTGGCCCGGGCCCAACGGTTGGAGCGGGGCCTCACCGTGGCCTTCGTCGACGTCGACGGCCTCAAGGCCATCAACGACTCGCAGGGTCACGCCGCCGGGGACCGCATGCTGCGCCAGGTCGTGGTGACGTTGCGCACCCTCCTGCGGGCCTACGACCTGATCGTCCGCTACGGCGGCGACGAGTTCATCTGCGTCCTGCCCGGCATGGCGCCCGCGGACGCCCGCAGCCGGATCGTCCTGGTCAACGCAGCCCTGGGTGACGTGGCAGAGCCCGGTTCGGTCACGGCCGGCCTGGCCGAGATGCAGCGGGGCGACTCGGTGGAGGCCCTGGTCGGCCGCGCTGATCAGGCGCTCTACCAGGAGCGGGCCCGCCGCCTCTGACCCCCGGGCACCCCGTCGGGACCGATGGGTGCGCCGGTCACGCCCGTTGCTGCTCCGGCGCTGGTGACGCCGAAGGGAGCGCGGACGGCCAGTACGCCGGCTCGGGGAAGGCGTAGCTGGCGCCCCACGGCGGGCGGAAGGGCCGCCACCCGCCCTGGGGTTGGGCGAGGCGGTCGGCGACGGCGAACACGGCGGCGGGGTTGTAGGCCAGGCCGCAGTGGCTGCCGACGACCTCGATGTTCTCCCGTTCCTGACCTGCGGATTGCAGGCCGGCCTCCCAGGGGGCGACACCGTCGGTCCGGGTGTAGATGGCGGTGACGGGCACGGACAGGGCCGGCCTCTCGTCCTCGTCGACGAGGGCGGAGGGGTGGTGCGCCACCTGGTCCCTCAACAACAGGTCGGCCAGCTGGTCGGCCTGGGTGGCGTCACCGGGCCGCAGCCGGAACGGGGCGCCGAGGGTGATGACCTGGCGCACGGCCGCGGGGTGGTCGCGGGCCAGCTCACGGGCCCAGTTCCCGCCGCCGCTGTGGCCCACCAGGCTGACCTCGGCACCGGCTCGTTCGTGCAGTTCCAGCAGCCGCCGGGGCAGGCCTTCGACGATCTTGACGGTGCGGTTGAGGTTGCTGCCCTGACCCCAGCCGTGCACGGCGTAGCCCAGGCTCTCCAGCACCCTGCGCAACGGGGCGGTGTAGCCGTCATCGGCGACGAAGGGCGGCAGCACCATCACCGGGTGGCCATCGCCCCGGCGCATCGGCAGCAGGGCGGGGGCGCTGGCCCGGAAGGCCAGGAAGGCCAGGAACTCGAACGCCGCCCGTACCTCGAGCGCGGCGAGCCAGGCCGACGGTGCCGCGAACGGCGTCCGGGCCGAGGCGGGGACGATCGCCGGGTCGATGAGCCTCAGGGCCCGCCCGGACGAAGGTGGGCCCAGGATCGTGTTCTTGTCGTAGACCACACGTCACTTCCCAGTCGCGATGGACACATCGCCCGCGCCTGGTCTGGACGGGTACGTCGATGACGCGTTGTGGACGATAGCGCGCAGGCGGCGTCGCTCATGCCAGCTTGGGGAAGGATGTGGCGATGCCCATGCGGGCGAAGTCGTCGGCGAACCACGAGCGAAACTGCTCACAACCTTCTCGATCTCCGGCATCGACGACGGCGAGCACGTCGCGGCCCACCAAGAGCTTCGTTGCTGCGCCTACCAGTCCTGGGCGGCGAGCAGCAGCGTGGCCAACGGCTCGAGCGTGGCCATCAGCTCATCGAGCTCGCCGGGCGCAAGGCGCTCGTAGGGCTTCGCCGCGAGGTCGTCGGTGACCGCCTCGACGCGCTGCTTGACGGCGCGACCCGGTTCGCTCAGCCAACCGTCATCGCCGATCAGGCCGCGATCGCGCATCCCGTCGATCACTGCTGCGAGCTGCGATCCGGGGAGGTGGTGGATGCGTCCGAACTTCTCCGCGACCATGCCCATGTCGAGGGCGAGGAGGACGTGGGCCTCGAGGCCGCCTACACCCTCGGTCATCAGGGCGGCGATGTGTCCGTCACCACGGTGCTCGCGCAGCAGGGAAGCCGCATGGAAGAGACGGGCCACCACCTCGTCGGGGATGGGGATCGTGCGCAGCGCGGCGTACATCGGTCGTCCCTCGAACGGCGCACTGGTCGCGGCCTCGAGCAACAGGTCAGCGGCGCGTGCGAACGCGGGGGCGTCGACGTGATCGCCCAGGATCCGCCGCAACGCCTTCACACAGCCCACCTGGCGAGCGGCGATCGCCGCTTCCGGCGTGGTGGTGAGCCACACCTTCGGGATGTGGCGAGCCACCTCACCGGGAGCGAAGTTGTAGAAGAGCGCGTGCACCACCGCCGCGGGAACCAGGCCCAAGGGCGCCGCCCGACCGGCGAAGTAGGTGTCCCAGTAGTTGGTGAACCCCAGGGCGAACATGGCCTCGTTGGGCTCGTCGGCCGAGTAGGGGATGACACCGATCGGCTCGACCAGCTCGAACATCCGACGTGCCATCGAGCTCATGGTCGACCCGTCCTCCTGCAACCCTCGCCCCGAGCGGGCGCTCACCATCTTGTCGACGGCCGCGCCCCGCGAAACTCATCGTCGAACCGTCAGGAGGCCGATGCGGTGGTGGGCGATGCCCTCGACCCGGCTGCCGGCGACGGCGGCCACCGACCAGGCCTGCGCCGCCCTGCCCTACTACCTCGACAGCTACCCGCTGATCGTCGAACGGTCCTGGCACAAGCTCGCCGCCCTCGACCAGGGACGGTTGCGGCTCGGACCCATGCCCGGCGCGAAGCTCAGCGCATGCACTCCGTCTACGAAGCTGCCGGCGGCGACGAGGGCCTGGCCCGGCTGGCCGCGGCATGGCACGAGCGGGTGATGGCCGACGAGGTGGTGGCCCATGCCTTCAGCCACGGCTTCCTGCCCGACCACACCGAGCGCCTGGCCGCCTACTGGGCCGAGGCCCTGGGTGGGCCGGAGCGCTACACCGAGCGGTACGGCGACGAGACCCACGTGGTGCGGCTGCACAGCGGCAACGGGCCCCATGACGAGATGGACCGACGGGCCATCGCCTGCTTCGACGACGCCCTCGGCGACATCGGCCTGACCGGTGACGATCCACTGTTCGCGGTGTTGCACGACTACTTCGCCTGGGCGACGACCACGACCATGGCCCGCTACCACGACTCGGCCGACGACGTCCCCACCGGCCTGACCCTGCCCCACTGGTCGTGGGACGGGCAGCAACAGCCCCGCCGCTGACCGGATGTCGCCCGGGCCCTGGTCGCCGCCAAGCCGGGTCAACCGATCAAATCTGTCCCGGGAACAGATCCGCCAATCGCTCGGCGATGACCTCGAGGTCGTCGCCGCCGGTGGCCACATGGATGAGCAGGTCGAACGCGGCGTCCTCATCGAGGTTGGTGGGCAACCTCCCGTTGATGGCGAGGAACGTGGCGGTCGCCGTCCACGCCAGGCGCTCGTTGCCGTCGACGAGGGCGTAGTTGCCGACCAGGGAATGCAGCAGCGCTGCAGCCTTGGTGAGGAGGTCGGGGTAGGCGTCCTCACCGAAGACCGTGGTGGCCGGTCGGGCCACGGCCGAACCGAGGAGGCCAAGGTCCCGGATGGGGGGTGGGTCGCCGTGCAGCTCGGCGGCCAGGGCGACGACGTCCTCGAGGGTGAGGTACTCGATCGGAGGGGTGAGGTCGGCGGGCGCCGGGGGCTCGGTCACGTCGCGCTGAGGCGCTCCAACAAGGCGCGGTCGCGGCTGATGACCTGCCGGGCCGCAGCCATCACCTTGGCATGGTGTTGATCGCGCTCGAGCATCTCGCGCGCGGCGCGGCGTAGGGCGTCGTTGAGGGACACCCCGTTGGCATCCGCCCACACCCGCAGCGCCTGGTGCTCTTCATCCGTCAGCCGCACGTTCAACGCCATCCCCAAACGGTACCAACTTGGTACCACCGTGCTCCGTTCCCCCGCTGCAGGCCCTGGCGGGACCCCGGGAGCGGGGTCAGGGCAGGATCTCGACGTACCCGTCGGTTCCGTGCACCCGGATGCGCTGGCCGTCACGGATGCGCCGGGTGGCGTTCTCCACGCCCACGACGGCGGGCAGGCCGTACTCCCGGGCGATCACCGCTCCGTGGGTCATCAGCCCGCCGACCTCGGTCACCAGGCCGGCGACGGCCACGAACAACGGCGTCCAGCTGGGGTCGGTGTACGCGGTGACCAGGATGTCACCCGCTTCGACCTCGGCCTCCTCCAGGTCGAGGATGACCCGGGCCCGCCCTTCGACGGTGCCAGCGGAGACGGCCAAGCCGGCCAGGGCACCGGCGGGCACGTCGTCGCGCCGGTACGTGCCGGTGACGATCTCACCGTCGGACGTGAGCACCCGGGGCGGCGTGAGCGCCAGGTACGACCGGAAGGCATCCTTGCGCTGGCGGATGAGCTGGTCATCGACCTGGTCGCGGCGCACGGCCTCGAGGAGTTCGGGGAAGGTGAGGTAGAAGATGTCCTCCTGCTCGTGGATCACGCCAGTTTCCACAAGGCGCTCGGCTTCCTCCATGAGGGCCTGCTTGTAGACGAGGTAGCGGCTGACGATGCCGTACTTCGGATGCTCCCGGTAGCCGGCGAAGGTGCGGACCCGGTCGATCATCCGCTTGGTCGCTTCGGCCTTCTGCTCACCATCAGGCAGGGCCCGCACGCGCTCGAGCACCTCCTGCTCCTTGGTCCACGCCTCCTGGCGCCCCTGCTCGAAGCGCCGTTCGCCGGCACCGGGCTCGAAGTTCCTGATGTTGCCCAGGATCAGGGGCACGAGCACGGAAGGATGCTCGCGCCAACGCGGCCTGGTGATGTCGATCTCACCGACGCAACGCATGCCGTAGGTGTCGAGGAAGGCCTCGATGGCGTCGCGTGCCTCCTGTCCGCCCTCGAGTGCGGGCAACCCCTCGAGGAAGCCGTCGTCGTCGACACCGTGGAGGAAGGCCACCACCGCCGGATGGGGTCGGATCACATCGGCGACGTCGAGCAGCGCCAGGCCCATCTCCGAGGTGACGTTGTGGGGCACGGACTGCGTGAGGACGTCAGCGGCGTTCTTGTCACCCAGCCACGCCTGCAACTGGTCGTTCAACCACCACGTGGCCTCCATGCCCGCCATGATCACCTGGTGGCTCAGCGGATCGAACAACAACGCCTTGAGCTCGGGGATGTCGGCGAGGATGAACTCGATCAGTGCCGATGCCGACGTCGTCGCGATCTTGTCCCTCACGGTGGCGACGGCGGCCTCGGTGCGTCCGATCAGTTCGGCGACGATGGCCGGATCGGTCTCGATCGGCGCTGACGCACCGCTGCCGGCCATCGGTCGTGGCGGCCAGCCGGGAGCGTCGTCGGGGAGTGACGGCAGGAACCCGTCACGGTCGATGATGGTCTGCAGCGCGTCCCCGATGAGGGGATCGGACCTCCCCAGGGCGCCGAGGATGGCGGCCCGGCTGGCGGGCGAGGCCAGCGCCAGGGTGACGTCGACGAACAGCCTGCCCCCGGCCTCGTGCATGGGCGGAAGGGCTGTGAGCTGGAAGAGGGACAGCCCCAGGGGCTTCATGGGATCCGTCATCATCTGCTGGTGACCGACGGAGACGTAGACGTGGTTGCCTCTGCCGTTGTCGCCGTCGCCGCCGTCGGCGCCCGGGATGGGGAACAGCGTGGTGATCGATCGGCTCTGGACGATGTGGAAGCCACCATCCGCGGCGCCATCCCGGGAGCCGCCGTCGACCAGGCACCACTCGATGTCCTGCGGACGTCCGAAGTGCGCTTCGATCCGCCGCCCCAGCCGGGTCAGCTCCACGACCTGCACATCCGTGAGCGCCGGCTGCTCCTGTTGGGTCGGGTCGATGGCCTGTTCCTGGGTGCCACCCGTGGGCAGGGCGTTGATGGCCAGCTGCTTGGTGGCGATCGCCGTGGCGACGACCTCGCCGTCGCGCACCTGGTAGGCATCCGGGTTGACCAAGCCCGAGACCAGGGCCTCGCCGAGGCCGAAGCTGGCCTCGACGACGGACACCCTCCGGTTCGAGGTGACGGGATCAGCCGTGAAGAGGACGCCAGCGGCCTGGGGGAAGACCATCCGCTGCACGACCACGGCCATGTGGACCTTCCGGTGGTCGAAGCCGTTGCGCAGGCGATAGGTGACGGCCCGCTCGGTGAAGAGCGAGGCCCAGCACCGGCTGATGTGCTGCAGGATCGCCGCCCACCCCACCACGTTCAGGTAGGTGTCCTGCTGGCCGGCGAAGGAAGCCGTGGGCAGATCCTCGGCGGTGGCGCTGGAGCGCACGGCGTAGGCCGTCTGCTCACCCAGCCCGGCCAGCGCTCCGGTGATGGCCGCAGCCAGATCATCGGGGATCGGAGTCGCTTCGAGGGTGCCGCGGATCTCGGCACTGAGCGTGCGGATGGCCTCCCGGTCGCTCGCGTCCAGGTGTGACAGCTCATCGAGGCGTCCGTCGATGGCCGGCGCATTCGCCATGATCCGCCGGAAGGCCTGCGTCGTCACGCAGAAGCCCGGGGGTACGCGGATGCCCTCGATCCGCGACAGCTCCCCCAGGTGCGCGCCCGTGCCGCCCACGATGGCGATCTGCGTCTGGTCGATCTCCTGCAAACCCAGCACGTAGCTGTCCATCCGGCCACCGTCCCCCCAGCCTTCGGGCGCGCCGATCCCTGCTGTCGATGTCGCCGACAGCCGGTGCGCCGCTCGTGGCCAGCAGTTTCAGCACACGAGGGGTCCTTGCAGCAAGACCCCCACCTTCGTCTACGCTGAGCATGGCGGAAGGGGAGACGCCTTCTGGACCGCAGACAGGCACGCTCCTAGTGTCCCGGAAGGCTGAAGCGCCGAAGAAATCTTGATGATCGGGAATTTTCGCGGCGTGGTCTCGTTGTGCCTGGTAGAACCCCTGACGGGAGGAGCCTGGCATGGCGCGTCGTGGTCGGCCGACCGTGGATATCG
>JBBSLP010000069.1:0-32561 GCA_038255145.1 Acidimicrobiales bacterium | reverse complement strand
GACCGCCTGGTACTGGGCAGCCAGGGCGCTGACCGACGTGCACGTGCGGGCCAGCTCCTGGTTGGCGGCCCCGCCGAAGGACACGATGGCCCCACCGCCGGCCGCCACCAGGCCGTCGATGCGGGCCTTGATGGTGGGGTCGTCGAGCCCGTAGTAGCCGCCCCACGACGCCTGGCACGGCGCCCCGCTGACCACGAAGCCCAGGGTCAGGCGACGCACCCCCGCGGCCGTGGCCACGGCGGCCAGGGAGTCCGAGCTCAGGGTCATGTCGACGTAGGGCACGAAGCCGGGGGTGGTGGCGCCCGATCCCCCGCCCGTCGGCACCGTGGTGGTTGGTGTGGTCGTGGGCGGCACCGTGGTCGGAGGGACGGTGGTGGGGGGCACGCTGCCCAGGCACGAGGCGCCGTTGAACAGGCAGCCCGTGGGAGCGACGAACGTGGCCGGCCTGGTGGCCTGGAAACCGACCTTGACGGTGGCGCCAGCGGCGATGGTCCGGTTCCACGACTCGGGAGTGACGACCTGGTGGCGACCGGTGGCGGTGACCGTGCCCCCCCACAAGCCGGTGCGGGCCTGGCCTGTGGGCAGGTCGAACTCGAGCTTCCACCCCACCAGCGGCGCCGTGCTGCCGTTGCGGATGGTGTACTCGCCGATGTAGCCCGTGCCCCAGTCCGAGGTGCGGACGAACGTCGGCGGCACCGTGACCGGGATCGTCGTCGAGGTGGTGGGGTCGGCGCCACAGGGGCGGCCGTTGAGCTGGCAGTTCAGCGGCACCACGGCCGTGCTGGCGGCCACAGCTACCTGGAACCCCGCCTTGACCTGGTCCCCGGGGGCGAGGGTGTTGGTCCACGCCTCGCCCAGGAACACGACGTGGGGGCCGGCCGAGGTCATCCTGGCGTTCCACGCCGAGGTCACCTGGGCCCCCGTCGGGAGGTCGAACTCCAGCGTCCACCCCTGCAGGGTCGTAGGGCCGCCGTTGGTGACCTGGTACTCCCCGACGAAGCCGGTGCCCCAGTCAGAGGTCTTGGTGAAGGTGGCCGTGGGCCCCGAGGCCTCGGCTTCGGCGGGGACGGCGACCAGGGCGGTCACCGCCAACGCCACACCCACGAGCAGGGCTGCGCCGAGCTTGAACACGAGGAGATGTCCTTCCGCCGAACGTTTCCGCCTGCGGGGGCCGCCTCCCGCAAGGGTCACGCTAGGCCGAAGGGCCCACACCGGCCCCGCGTCGCCGCCTGGGCCGCAGGCGGCGCGTTCCTCCTCCATGACGGCGGGGTTCACCGGGATGGGGAACGTCGGCGTTCTCTTTTCACCCAGCTCGCCGGCTGAGACCCGGGTCCCGGCAGCGATCAGGCCTCAGGCTGGGTTGATCAGGCTGGGTTGATCAGGCGGCGTAGTTCATGACGTCACCCAGGGCCGTGGCCACGTCGTCTCCGCTGGCCGGTTCGACCCAGGTCGCGGGCTCGGGGTACCAGCTGCGCAGCAGGCACGGGGGCTTGAAGGGCCGCCACTCGCCCTGGGGCAGAGCCAGGCGGTCGGCCACGGCCACCACCACGGCGGGGTTGAAGCCCAGGCCGATGTGGGTGGCGGGCACCTCGATGTTCTCGTGCTCGTCGCACACCTCGTCGATGCACAACTGCCAGCTCACGACCCCGTCAGCCCGGGTGTAGATGGCCGTCGAGGGCACGGGCAGACAGGGCTTGTCCCGCTCGTCCTGGGCCATGCGCAGGGCATCCTTGCGCCAGGTGTGGTCGATCTTGTCGGCGATGGCCGAAGCCGAGGTCCGGTCGGTGGGGCGGAGCCGGAAGGGGCTGCCCATGGAGATGACCTGACGGACGTGGTCGGGGAAGTCCCGGGCCAGCTCACGGGCGTACAGACCGCCCAGGCTCCAGCCGACGCAGGAGAGCGGCTGGCCGTGGCGGGCCGACAGGTCGAGCAGTCGGGCTTCCATGCCGTCGAGGGTGGTGTCGGTCGGGCCCATGTTCTGGCCCAGGTCCCAGCCGTAGGTGGAGTAACCGAGCCCCTTGAGCACCGTGCGCAGGGGCAGGGTCGAGGCGTCGTCCCCCATGAAGCCGGGCAGCACGAGCACGGGATGACCGTCGCCACGGGGCAGCGTGGCGAACCACGGGGCCACCGCTCCGAAGGCGAGGAGCTCCATGCCGGCGAGGAGCTCGCCCATCTGGAGGAGCACGCTCGGAGGGCCGGTAGGGCGGACGGTCGGGGCGGTCACAAGCCGAACCGTACCCGGCGCAACAACCGATGATGCATTTCTGGGCAAGATGATACTTCTCTGTTGGAGATGAGGTGACGAGGCAGTCAAGTCTGTCTCGTTCTGGTCGCCGTCCCCGGGCCCACCGGCGGAGGGTCCGACGGGGACGCCGTCCTATGCTCCGGCCCACCGCCGTTCGAGACGCTCGTAGGTAGGAGGCCGCCATGCCCGAGGTGCCCCCGGGGTCGCTGTACCTCGGTGCCCGGCTCGACCCCACCAGCCACGAACGCACGACCGACGCCGTGCTCTACGACGCCGCCAACCTGACCACCCACGGTGTCATCGTGGGCATGACCGGGTCGGGCAAGACCGGTCTCGGCATCGTGCTGCTCGAGGAGGCGCTCCTGGCCGGCATCCCCGTGCTCGTCCTCGACCCCAAGGGCGACATGGGCAACCTCGCCCTCATCTTCCCCCAGCTCGAAGCGGCCCAGTTCGCCCCCTGGGTGGACGCCGGCGACGCGGCCCGCCAGGGCAGGACGGTGGACCAGGTGGCCGCCGACGCCGCCACCAGCTGGAAGGAGGGGCTGGCGGGCTGGGACATCGACGGCGCCCGCATCCAGCGCCTCCACGACGCCGCCGACATCACCCTCTACACCCCGGGCTCGAACGTCGGCGTGCCCCTCGACATGATGGGCGACCTGCGGGCCCCGGCCGGTGGGGCCGATCCCGAGCTGCTCCAGGACGAGGTCGAGGGCCTGGTCTCCGCCCTGCTGGGCCTGGTCGGGGTGGACAGCGACCCCCTGTCGGGTCGCGAGCACATCCTGCTGGCCAACCTGGTGGCCGGATCCTGGGCTGCCGGCCGCGATCTGGACCTGGCCTCCCTCGTGCACCAGGTCCAGGACCCCCCGGTGCGCAAGCTCGGGGTCATCGACCTCGACACCTTCTTCCCCCCGGCCGACCGCACCGCCCTGGCCATGCGCCTCAACGGGCTGCTGGCCTCGGCCGCCTTCGCCAGCTGGGCCCAGGGCGTGCCCCTCGACATCGAGGCGATGCTCCACGGCACCGACGGTCGCCCCCGGGCCGCCATCGTCGAACTGGCCCACCTGTCCGACGAGGAGCGCCAGTTCGTCGTCACCCTGGTGCTGTCCAAGGTCGTCACCTGGTTCCGCCGCCAGCCGGGCACGGCCAACCTGCGGGCCCTGATCTACATGGACGAGGTGGTGGGCTACGTCCCCCCTTCCGCGGCGCCGCCGGCCAAGAAGCCCATCCTCACCATCTTCAAGCAGGCCCGGGCCTTCGGGGTGGGCATGGTGCTGGCCACCCAGAACCCGGTGGACATCGACTACAAGGCCCTGAGCAACGCGGGGACGTGGCTGGTCGGTCGCCTGCAGACCGAGCGGGACAAGGCCCGGCTCATGGACGGGCTGGCCGCGGCGACGGGGACCAGCGACCCCGCCGCCCTGGGCGACACCCTGAGCGGGCTGCGCAAGCGCGAGTTCCTGTTCCACACGACCTCGTCCGACCACCCCTTCACGTTCACGACGCGTTGGGCCATGTCCTACCTGCGGGGCCCGCTGTCGCGCGAGCAGATCACCGCTCTGAGCGCCGATCGCCGCTCCCCCTCCACCCCGGAGCCGGCGGCGATCACACCCGCCGCGGCTGCGGACGCCACCGCGCCGTCCGTGCCGTCCGTGGCGGCTCCGGCGGCTCTGTCGCTGGCCGACGACGAGAGCTCGGTGCCGCCGACCGTCGCCGCTGGCATCCGCGTCGCCCACCTGGACCCGGCGGCGGCATGGGCGGCGGGGGTGGGTGCCTCCCCCACCGGCCGACGCCTCCAGGCCGCGGTGGTGGCCCGGTGCCAGCTGCTGTTCGACGACACCAAGGCCGACCTGCGCCAACAGCAGGAGTGGGAGGCCGTGGTCTTCCCCCTGGCGGCGACGTTCGACGCCGCGTCGGCCCGTCAGGTGGACTACGACGACCGCGACCTGCGCGACGCCGCCCCTGACGGCCCTGGTGGCCCGGGAGCCGTCGTGTACGTGCTGCCCGACGCCCCGGTGGGCTCCAAGCCGTGGTGGACGGCGGCCCGCAGCGACCTCACCGGCTGGCTGCTGCGCAACCTGTCCCTGCAGCTGTTCCGCAACGCCGAGCTGAAGCTCTACTCCCGACCGGGCGAGTCCGAGGCCGACTTCCGCACCCGGTGCGCCGCCGCCGCCGACGACGCCGCTGACGTCGAGACCGACAAGCTGCGGGCCACCATGCTGACCCGGCTGCAACGGGCCCGGGACGCGGTGGCCAAGGCCGAGGACAAGGTGCGCGAAGGCGCGGCCGACCGCGACCGCAAGCGCCGTGACGCGGCCATGGACGCCGGCGCCGGCATCCTCGGCGGCCTGCTGGGCGGGCGCCGCAACAGCCGCAGCATCCTCTCCTCACTCAGCCGGGTCGTGTCCAGGGGTGGGGTGAGCTCCCAGGCCGCCGAACGCATGGCCACGGCCGAGAACCGCCTGGACGAGCGGCGCGACGCGGTGGCCGAGCTCGAGGCCGACCTGGCCGCCAGGCTCCAGGCCATCAACGACGAGGCCGACGCCCGCGCCGGTCGCATCGACACCATCGACGTACCCCTGGAGAGGGCCGACATCGAGGTCGACGAGCTGGCCCTGGTCTGGGTGCGGACCGACTGATCCGGTGCCGGCGGAGCCGACGGTCGGCCGACCGTCGGCTAGCGCTCGCGCTTCAGCGCGGCCGGCTTGTGGGCCGCTTCGCCGCCGTTGTCGCTCTCGACCACGTACTGGGGGTCGTCCTTGGTGGGCTCGGCGGTGTGGCCCTTGATCTTGGTCGTCCTGGTGATCTTGCGCTCGACCTCGCCGTGGGCCTCACCCCCGTGGCTCTTCCAGGTGACGCGGTCGCCGGGTTCCAGGTCCTTGGCCATCACCGAGGGGTACCCACGTGGTCCGGCCGGCAGCCTCCCTGGCTAGCGTGGGTGCGCAGCAAGGTCGAGGCGGCACGAACAGCGGGCGCGACGTGATCAAGGGTCGATGGAAGCGCGCGGTGGCAGCAGCGGCGCTCGCCGCGGTCACGACGCTGTTCCTCCTGCCCGGTGTGGCGCCAGCGCAGGAGCCGGCGGACGCCACAGCCGCCGAGGCCGCACCCCGGCCCATGCCCATGCCCATGCCCATGCCCGGTGACGGCATCACCCTGCCCACCGATGACCTGCCCACCGACGCGCTGGCCCCTGCGGCCCAGGCGGCCAGCGGGTCGTGCGCGTCGTGGTCGGGCCAGGGCAGCCTCCAGGACCTGGTGCGGATGGAGACCTGCGTCGAGCTGCAGCCCGGCACCTGGGTGCTCACCCGCTACCTGGTCATCCCCGACGGCCACACCCTGCGGGGCAACCCGGCGGCCGCCAGCGAGGACATCGTGCTGCGGGCGGGCAAGGGCTGGAACGGCAACGGCAACGAAGGCGTGGTCAACGGGGCCCAGCCCCCGCACCGGGCCCAGGCCACGGTGCGCCACTTCACCATCGACGCCAACTACACCTCCACCGGCGGCGTCGGCGCCGCCAACCTCGTCGTCGACGACATGGTGGTGCGGGGGGCCCGCTGCTGGGGGGTGGCCATCGTGGGCTCCGACATGGAGGTCACCGGCAGCGCCATCCGCTTCAACGGCCACGACCGCACCTGCCCCAGCCCGCCCGGCGCCGGCATCTACGTGGCCGCCAACCACGCGGCGGTGGGGAACTACGCCCCCTTCATCCACGGCAACGACATCGGCGGCAACGTGGGACCGGGCGTGGACATCTACAACGTGTGGGGCGGCGACTTCCAGTACAACCACGTCCACGACAACTCGGGCTGGGCCGGCTTCTCCCTGTTGGGGGCGTACTGGACCGTCACGGGCAACACCATCACCCACCCCCTCCTCGACCACGGCCAGCCCTGGATCCCGTCGTGCGCCACCGGCCCGGCCGGAGCCCACTCGGCCGCCATCCTGCTGTGCCGCGACACCATCTACGGCGGTGCCGTCACCGCGGCGAACCAGGTCAACCGCAACCTCCTCTCGTCGTGGTACGGCGTGCTCCTCATCGGCAACGACGAGGCCAACCAGTGGGCCGTCCCCGCCACCAACGTCATCTCGGCCAACACCATCGTGGCCACGGTGCTGCCCTGCGCCGATGACAGCGAACCCGTGGGTGCCCGGGCCAACGCCTGGGCCGGCTGCACGCCGACCTACTACTGATCGTCCTCCGGGACGAGGCCCGCCGTGGCAGCATCGCGACCATGGGTGGGACGGCGGTGTGGCTGAGGCTGGTGACCACCGTGGCCCTGCTGTTCGTGGGGGCACCGGCGGCCGTGGCGGCGCCGGCGGTGGACGCAGCGGCGATGACGGCGGCGACGGACGCCGCGGTGGCGACGGACACGACGGCGACGACCACCACGCCGCCGGCGACGGTGATGGGGGTCGCGGCGACCCCCCAGGGGGACCTGCTGGCCCAGCTGCACCGCCAGGGAGCGGCGGTGGGGTGCGCCGACGTCGTGTGGGCGGCGGCCCAGGGCCTCATCGGACCCGGCGAGGTGGTCGAGCTGGCCGCACTGGGCCTGGACTGCCCCAACACCCGGTACGTGGTCATGCTGGCCATGGCCGCCGGGGGCACGTTGACGTGCACCGATGTCAGCTGGCACGCCGATCGGGCCGTGATCGACCCCGACCAGGCCACCTCGTTGCGAGCGGCCATGGCCGCCCGGGGGACCACCTGTGTCGACACCGGGCCCGTGGCCACCACCTTCGGCACCTCCGTCGATGGTCGTCCCCTGGTGGCGTGGCGGCGTCAGGGGGGACCGACCCCCACCCGGCGGGTGCTGGCCGTCGGCGTCATCCACGGTGAGGAGCCGGCAGGGCGGGCCATCACCGACCTGCTCATGACCCTGCCCCTGCCCACCGACCTCGAGCTGTGGATCGTGCCCACCCTCAACCCCGATGGTGAGGCCGTGGGCCGGCGCACCAACAGCCACGGGGTGGACCTCAACCGCAACTTCCCCACGGGCTGGCTGGCACCGGGCACCGATCCCCTGACCAGCGGGGGCTACGACAGCGGTCCGGGACCGGCGTCGGAACCGGAGACCCAGGCGGTGATGGCCCTGGTACGGGCCATCGGGCCCCAGCTGACCCTGTGGTACCACCAGCCCTGGGGGGCGGTGGTGTGCGGGGACACCGCGGCGGCCGGCTGCGGCGGGTACGCGGCCCGGGTGGGACTGCCCCTCCTCGATGCTCCCCGACCGGGATCGTCCATCGGCTGGCAGGCGGCCGAGGGCCTGGGGCTGGGCCTGGTCGTCGAGCTGGTCGACGGCCCCGCCCCCGCCGATGTCGTCGAGCGCCACGCCCTGGCCGTGCTGGCCAGCTGACCGGCGCCGTCGCGTTAGCGTCGTCGGCCCCGTGAACTGGAGCCCACCCTGAGCGCCCGACAGGTCGATGCCGCCGTCGCCGCCATCGCCACCCGAACCCCCCACCTGGCCGGTTGGGTGGACCACGCGGCGGACGCCCTGACGTCGGGCGAGGGCCTCGAACTGCTCTCCCAGTCCTCGGTCCAGCGCTTCCTGTGGCTCGAGCTGCCCCGGACGTGGCCGGCCACGGCGTGGGACCCCCTGGTCGAGGCGACCACCGCCCTCTTCGAGGAGCTGGGCCTGCACCGCTACGCGGCCATCGCCTCGTCCGAGACCACCAGCGCGGTGCTCGACGCCTGGCTGGAGGACCCCGACGAGGGCCTGGACCTGGCCGCGGCCGCGGCGGCCGACTCCGGCGTCGAGCCCGTGGACACCGACGAGCTGAGCTGGGCCGACGTCCGCGGTCCCGACGAGGACGCCGCCGCCGCCCACATCGAACGGGCGTTGGAGGCGGCCATCGACGCCGGCCGGCTGGAACCGGGTTGCGGCCGTTGGCGGGTGGTGGCGGCCCAGGTCCAGGCCGAGGCCCTGGCCGAGCCCATGCCCGGGCGGCTGACCCAGACGTGGGCCACAGCGGTGACCACGGAGCGCGTCGAGCACTGGATCGCCACCAGCGCCACCCACCGCCAGCGTTCGTGGCGGGAGCGCATCGCCAACCAGGTGCTGTCCCCGCCCGATCCTCCCGCCGACCCCTCCGTCGCCACCGGGCCCATGCTGTGGCTGCTGACGGCGTGCCGGGACGGTGCTGCGCTGACGGCCACGGGCTACCTGTCACCTGCTCTGGTCCGCGACGCCGTGTCCCGCTTCCCGTGGTGGTGGCCCTACGCCCCTGCTGACGGTGCCGAGGCCCGGCCCCCCCGCAGCGAGGCGGACGTGGCCGAGCTGGGCTCCCTGCGCGAGGTGGCGGCCCGGCTGCGCCTGGTGCGCCGCCGGGGCCGTGAACTGCGCACCACCCGGGCCGGTGCCGCCCTCATCGAGGACCCCGTGAGGTTGTGGCGGCTGATGGCGTCCACCCTGGCCGGCAACGAGTTCGAGGCCACCGTGGCCGAGCTGGCCGCAGCCCGGCTGCTGGGCACCCCGGACGGTGCCCTGGGCCCCGGGGGTGTCGAGGTGGGGGTGGCCGAGGTGGCGGGGCAGGGCTGGCGCACCAGCGAAGGGCCTCTGACCAGGGAAGACATCTCCTGGGCCCTGACCGAGGTGCTGCGCTGGTGGTGGGTGCTGGGCCTGCTCGACGCCGAGGGCGAGCCCGGGCGCAGCTCCCTGACCCCTGCGGGCCGGGCCACCGTGCTGGCCTTCCTGCACGGTCGGGCGACGGGCCCCCACCAGGAGTTGTGAACGGCGGCGCGGGCCCGGCCGGCGGCGCCGCCGGCGGGTGACGGGTGACATGAGCCAGGGCTAGGTTCTGACCATGCCCTCTGCCATCGGTCGACCGCTGCGCTTCGGCACCTTCATCGCCCCCTTCCACCCGCCGTCGCAGAACCCGACGTTGGCCCTCGAGCGTGACCTCGAGCTGATCCAGTGGCTGGACCAGCTCGGCTTCGACGAGGCCTGGGTGGGCGAGCACCACTCGGCGGGCATGGAGATCATCTCCTGTCCCGAGGTGTTCATCGCCGCCGCCGCCGAGCGCACCCGCCACATCCGCCTGGGCACCGGGGTGGTGTCCCTGCCCTACCACCACCCCCTGATGGTGGCCAACCGCCTGGTGCAGCTGGACCACATGACCCGGGGGCGGGTGATGTTCGGAGTCGGCCCCGGCGCCCTGCCGTCGGACGCCTACATGATGGGCATCGACCCCGACACCCAACGCCGGCGCATGGAGGAGAGCCTCGAGGCCATCACCGCCCTGCTGCGGGGCGACGAGCCCGTGACCCGGGAGACCGACTGGTTCACCCTGCGTGAGGGTCGCCTCCACCTGCGCCCCTACACGTGGCCCCGCTTCGAGATCGCCGTGGCCGCCCAGGTGTCCCCGGCCGGTCCCCGCACCGCGGGCAAGTTCGGCGGCGGGCTGCTGTCGCTGGGCGCCACCAGCATGGGCGGCTTCGACGTGTTGGGCCAGCAGCTGCAGGTGTGGCAGGAGGCGGCCGACGCCGCCGGCGGCACCGTCGACCGGGCCGACTGGCGCCTGGTCGGGCCCATGCACATCGCCGAGACCCGCGAACAGGCCTTCAAGGACGTGCAGTACGGGCTGCCGGCGTGGGTGGACTACTTCCGCAACGTGGTGGTGCTGCCCATCGGCCCGGTGACCGACTCGGAGGACCCCGAGGAGTGGGCCCGGGTGCTGGTCGACTCGGGCTTCGCCGTGATCGGGGACCCCGACGACGCCGTGGCCCAGATCGAGCGGCTGGAGAAGCAGACCGGGGGCTTCGGCGCCTTCCTGACCATGCACAACGAGTGGGCCGACCGCGACGCCACCAGGCGCAGCTACGAGCTCATGGCCCGCGAGGTGTTCCCCCGCTTCCAGGGTTCGAGCCGGGGTCCCGAGCAGTCCATGGCCTGGGCCCGGGCCGACCGCCCCACCCTGCTGGGCGGCGCCCGCGACGCCGTCGTCAACGAGATCCGGGCCCACAAGCGCCGCTGACCGGGGCGGCGGTGGGGCGTGCACGGGTCGGCGGGACGACGAAGGGGTACAGGCCTCGGCGAGTCGAACCCCCGGAGGACCGCCCATGGCCCGAACGAACGTCACCAGCCGCGCTGTCAACGAGCTGAGCCTGGCCGCCTGGTTCGGAGGTTCCCTGATGGGAGCCACTGCCTTGCGCCGGGCTGCGGCCACGGGTTCTCCCACCCCGTGGGCCGGCGAGGACGCGGGCTGGTCGGCGTGGCAGCCGGTCCAGTACTCGGCCATGGCCGCCCAGGTGGCCAGCGGCATCGCCATCACCGTGGCCAACCGCAAGCGTGTCTTCGCCCAGCGGGGCGTGGCCAAGGTGTCCCTGGTCCGGGCCGGCGTCCTCGCCGCCGCCCTGGGCACCACCTTCCTCGCCGCCCGCTCGGGCAGAGCCGCCAGCCAGGCCCACCAGGACGGTGATGCCGAGCGGGCCGCCTCCCTCGAGCATCGCACCCGCATCCTGCAGTGGGCCGTCCCCGGCCTCACCGGCACCCTGATCGTGCTCGATGCCATCCAGGGCGAGCAGCAGCGGCCCCTGCAGGTCCTCACCGGCGTGGCCCAGCGTCTCCTCCCCGATCGCATCGCTGACCACCTCGGCGGCCACGACCGCCTCGACCTGTCCCACCTGCTGCCCGACGTCACCCTGCCCGCCCTCCACCGGTCCGACCTGCACGACCTCGCCGACCATCTCCCCGACGTGCGGGACCTCACCGACCGCCTGCCCGACCTGCACCTGCCCGAGCTCGCCGTGGCCACCGCTGCGGCCAAGCGCCTGGTGCCTGACCGTCTCACCCACCGCCAGGCCAATCTCGCGCCCGTGCCGGCACCGGCGGGACCTGCGCCCATCCGGGTGGCGGCCCCCGGCCCCGTGCCCCCGCCGGCGCCCATGCCCGCCCCTCCCACCATCATCGTCACCTGAACCCCGACGCCGGCCGTCGGCACCCCGACGTGCCAGCATCACCCTCCGTGGAAGCCGCTGATCGATCACCAGTCCCGCCCCGCCTCCTGGTCCGGGACGGGCTGCTGCTGACCCTGGGCCCGGACCGGCCCGAGCCCTACGCGAGGTGGATGGAGGTCGGCGCCGACGGACGCATCTCCGCCCTCGGCGCCGGCCGACACCCCGGCCCCGTCGACGACACCACCACCGTGGTCGACGCCGAGGGCTGCTTCGTGGCCCCCGGCTTCGTCTCCGCCCACAGCCACCTGTTCACCAGCGGCTCGCGCGGCCTGGGCGCCGACGCCACCCTCTACGGGTGGATCGCGGCCATGACCCACTGGACCCGCCACGCCGACGCCGCGGACATGTACTGGCTGACCCACCACGGGTCCCTGGACTTCCTCAACAGCGGCATCACCACGGCCTATGACTTCACCTCGTCGGGCCTGCGCTTCGACCCCGCCAACGCCGGCAAGGGCGGCTTCGGCGGCGAGCTCCCCGGCCCCGAGTTCGCCGAGGCCCAGGTGCGGGCCAAGGTCGACGCCGGCCTGCGCTTCGTCAACAGCGTCATGCTCAGCGACGAGGTCGGCAGCCACGCCGATGTGCTCGACCGCCTCGACCACATCGTGGCCTACGGCCAGAGCTTCGCCGAGGACCCCACCTACCTGGGCACGGCCATCAGCGGAGCCGTGCAGTGGGCCCTCGACCGGTCCACGGCCGAGCTCGAGGTCGAGGCCATGGCCCGCCACGGCCTCAAGAACCAACCCCACTTCCTGGAGACGGCCGAGCAGCTCGACCTGCAGCGCTCCAAGTTCGCCTGGTACCGCGACGCCGGCGCCTTCGGGCCCGACCTCCTCTTCGGCCACTTCGTCCAGGCCACCGACAGCCAGATCGTCGAGGCGGCCACCGCCGGTTGCGCCATGGTGTGGCAGCCCACGTCCAACGGGCGCCTGGCCTCGGGGGTGGCCAACGTGCCCCGCTGCCTGGAGGTGGGCATGCGGGTGGGGGTCGGCCTCGACGACCAGTCCTGCACCGACCTGTCGGACCCCTTCCAGAACCTGCGCATGGGCATCTACCTGCAGCGGGCCGTGCACAAGGACCCTGCGGCCATGGCCGTTCGCCAGATGCTCGAGCTGCACACCCTGGGCTCGGCCACCGTGCTCGGCGTCGAGGACCACGTGGGCAGCCTCGAGGTGGGCAAGTACGCCGACTTCCTCGTCGTCGACCCCCGCCACCCCGACACAGGCCCGGTGTGGGACCCCATCGGCACCTACGTGCTGGGCTGCGGGCTGCGCAACCTCAAGCAGGTGTGGGTGGGGGGGAAGCTGGTCAGCCAGGACGGCGTCATCGTCCACCGCGACGGCACCGAGGCCTCGCGCCAACTCCACGACCGCCTGCGCCGCATCGCCCGCGACCACGGCTGACGGCACGTCGTGCCCCGACGTCGGCCCGAACCCGTGCGCCTGCTCGGTCACCTGGTGCGGTGGACGGCCCTGGGTTCGGTCGTCGGCGTCCTGGCCGGCGCCTCGGCCGCGGGCTTCCTGGTCACCCTGGACTGGGCCACGGAGACCCGGGAGGAGCACGGCTGGCTGCTGTTCCTGTTGCCCGTGGCCGGCTTCGTGGTCGGACTGGCCTACCACCGGCTGGGCTCGACCTCGGCCGGGGGCAACAACCTGATCCTCGACGAGATCCACGAACGGCGGGCGTGGATCCCCCGGCGCATGGCCCCCCTGGTGTTCGTGGGCACCGTGCTCACCCACCTGTGCGGGGGCTCGGCCGGCCGGGAGGGCACGGCCATCCAGATGTCGGGCAGCCTGACCGACGCCTTCAACCGCGTCGCCCACCGCATCGCCCGGCTGGACGACGACGACCGCCGCCTGCTGCTCATCGCCGCCATCGGTGGGGGCTTCGGGGCCGTCTTCGGGGTGCCCGTGGCCGGCATGGTCTTCGCTCTCGAGGTCCAGGCCATCGGCACCCTGCGCTACGACGCCCTCGTCCCCACCCTGGCCGCCTCGGTGGTCGGCGACCTGGTGGTGCGGGCCCTGGGCGTGCACCACACCGCCCTGCCCACCATCGGCCCCGTCGATCTGCAACCCCTGCTGCTGGCCCAGGTGGCACTGGCCGGGGTGGTCTTCGGCCTGGCCAGCACGGCCTTCACCCAGCTGACCCACCGCCTCAAGGCCCTGTTCGCCCGCACCGCGCTGTGGCCGCCGCTGCGCCCCGTGGTCGGCGGGCTGGCCGTCATCGCCCTCACCTACCTGGTCGGCAGCCGCGACTACCTGGGCCTGTCCATCCCTCTCATCACCCAGGCCCTGGCCGGGGGAGCCGGGGTCGTGCTCTTCGCCTTCGCCCTCAAGATCCTGTTCACCGCCGTCACCCTGGGGTCGGGCTTCCAGGGTGGTGAGGTGACCCCCCTGTTCGTCATCGGGGCCACCCTGGGGGCGAGCCTGGGCCGGCTCCTGGGCGTGCCCGTGCCCCTCATGGCCGCCATCGGCTTCGTGGCCGTGTTCGCCGGGGCGGCCAACACGCCGTTGGCCTGCATCGTCATGGGGGTCGAGCTCTTCGGGGCCGCCCCCATGGTCCCCATGGCCGTGGCCTGCGTGACCTCCTACCTGTGTTCGTCCCACCACGGCATCTACAGCAGCCAGCGCCTGGGTCAGGCCAAGGCCCCCCGCTCCGGCTCCTCGTCCGACCCCGCCTCCGGACGGGCGCCCGGCGGGTAGATCCGCTAGGTAAGGGGGCCGCGTCGCGCCAGGGGGGTGCGTCCGGGAGGGGCATCCATGGCCACGGGCATCTTCGACGGGCTGCGGGTCCTCGACTTCACCAACGCCCTGTCGGGACCGTCGCTCACCCGGCTCATGGCCGAGATGGGGGCCGACGTCATCAAGGTCGAGCTGCCACCGCACGGGGACATGTCCCGCACCCTGCCCGGCATGCGCAACGGGCGCTCGGGCTACTACGTGCAGCAGAACCGGGGCAAGCGGTCGCTGTTCCTCGACGCCAAGCACCCCGCGGGACGGGAGTTGACCCGGGCGCTGGTGGCCGAGGTCGACGTGCTGGTGGAGAACTTCAGCCCCGGGGTCATCGGCCGCCTGGGCCTGGACTGGGAGACGGTCTCGGCCCTCAACCCCCGGTTGATCATGTGCTCCATCTCCGCCTTCGGCCAGGACGGACCTCTGTCCGACCAGCCCGGTTACGACGCCATCGCCCAGGCCTACGGCGGCATCCTGCACATGAACGGAGAGCCCGACCGGGCCCCGGCGCTGATGGGCCTGTCCCCCGGCGACGTGCTCACCGGGGTGCACGGCCTGGCCGGGGTGTCGGCCGCCCTCTACCACCGCGAGCGCACCGGGGTGGGCCAGAAGGTCGAGGTGTCCCTGCTCGACTGCTACATGACCTGCCACGAGGTCAACATCGAGGCCTGGTCGGCCTCGGGCGGCCAGCTCGAGCCCGAGCGCTCGGGCTCCACCCACCCCTTCCTCGGCGGCTACGGCATCTACGCGGCGACCGACGGCGCGGTCATGGTGGGGGCGTCCAACGACCGCCAGTGGGCCCAGCTGTGCCGGGCCATGGGCCGACCCGAGCTGGCCGAGGACCCCCGCCTGGCTGAGATCCCCGGGCGGGTCACCCACCGTGACGAGGTCAACGACATCATCAGGGCGTGGTTCGCCACCCAGGCCGGCCGCGACGCCGCCCTGGCTGCGCTGGAAGCGGAGCGGGTGCCCTGTGCCCCCGTGCTCACCGTGGTCGAGGCGGCGCAGCACCCCCACGTCAGGGACCAGCGCACGGTGCGCACCGTTCCCGACGACCTCATGGGCCCCATCGACATCCCGGGCATGCCCCTGCGCTTCTCGGCCTTCCCCGACGAGCTCGACCTCCGGGCCGCCGCCCTGGGCACCCACAACCGCGACCTGGTGTGCGGGTTGTTGGGCTGGGACGAGGCCCGCTACGACGCCCTGGTGGCCGACGACGTCCTCCAGGAACGCCCCATCAGCTGATCAGGCGCCGACCCCACCACACCGGGCATCGGTCCCGGTGACCTGGTGGGAGATCACGCCCTCAGCGCCAGCGTCGTGTGTGCGCCCACCGTGTGACGGGGTACCCGGCCTCGATGTCCGCCACCGGGTCCCTGGCCGAGCCCCTCGCCCCCCTCGCCCTCCTCGCCCCCCTCGCCCCCCTCGTCGGCCGCTGGGCCACCTCGGGCACGACCCTCGATGCCGACGGCTCGACCGCGGGCTCCGCAGCCACCACCCGCTTCGACCTGCGCCCCGACGGCGACTCGATGGCCGTCGTCTGGGAGCGGCAGGACGGAGGCACCTGGCGGAGGTGGATGGAGCTGACCCTCACCCGCGTCGATCCCGGCCCGCCCGGCTGACAAGGACCGGCCGGGGCGGCTACAACGGCCCCATGACGGTGACGACAGAGACGCTCGTGGCCAAGGCCGAGATCGCCGACGTGCTGGCCCGCTACGCCCGGGGCATCGACCGCATGGACTTCGACCTGGTGCGGTCGTGCTACCACCCCGACGCCTACGACGACCACGGCACCATGGCCGGCAGCGTGGACGACTTCATCGCCAACGCCGAGGCCTTCCTGCCCCGCTTCTCGGTGACCATGCACTTCCTGGGCAACATGCTCATCGAGGTGGAGGGCCACACGGCCCGGGCCGAGACCTACGCCGTGGCCTACCACCGCATCGAGGGCCCCGATGGCGGTGCCGAGGGCGGCAGCAGGGACGACATCTGGGGCATCCGCTACGTCGACCGCTTCGAGCGGCGCAGTGGGTCCGACCACCACGGCCAGTACGTCGACGAGTGGCGCCTGGCCCACCGTGTCGTGGCCCAGGAGTGGCGCCGCGTCGACCCCCTGCCCCCGGGCAAGGGCCAGCGCGTCGGTCCCGGCGTGTGGGGCCGGCGCGACCGCGAGGACGTCCTGTACTCCGTGCTCGACGCGGCGGCGCCCGCTGTCTGACGCCAGATCTCCCACCCCCGACCCCGAGATCGAGAGGGCCGAGCCCACCAGCGCGACCGACGGCACCGTGCGGTTGTCCTCGGCCCAGGGGCGTTGGGTGCTGGCCGCGGTGGTGGCCGGCTCGGGGGTGGCCGCCCTCGACGCCACCGTGGTCAACGTGGCCCTGCCCGCCATCGGCGAGGACCTGGGGGTGGGGGTGGCCGGGCTGCAGTGGACGCTCGACGGCTACCTGCTCACCCTGGCCGCCCTGATCCTCATCGGCGGTTCGTTGGGTGACCAGTTCGGCCGTCGGCGGGTGTTCACCATCGGGGTGACGTGGTTCGCCCTGGCCTCGCTGCTGTGTGGCCTGGCCCCCAACATCACCGTGTTGGTCCTGGCCCGGGCCCTGCAGGGGGTGGGCGGGGCCCTGCTGACCCCAGGCAGCCTGGCCATCGTGCAGTCCACGTTCCACCCCGATGACCGGGGCCGGGCCATCGGCGCGTGGTCGGGCCTGGGGGGCCTGGCCACGGCCATCGGGCCCTTCGCCGGGGGGTACCTCATCGGCGCGGTGTCGTGGCGGGCCATCTTCCTGCTCAACCTGCCCCTGGCCGCAGCCGTGGTCCTCATCGCCCGCCGCCATGTGCCCGAGAGCCACGACAGCCACGCCTCCCATCGCGTCGACGTGGGCGGGGCCGTGCTCGGGGCGCTGGGCCTGGCCGGGGTGACCGCGGCCCTGATCGAAGGTCCGTCGCGAGGTGGACCCCTGCCCTGGGTGGCCGGGGTGCTCGGGGTGCTGGCCCTGGTCGGGTTCCTGGTGTGGGAGGCCCGCATCGAGCACCCCATGCTGCCCCTCGACCTGTTCCGCTCCCGCCAGTTCAGCGGGGCCAACCTGGTCACCTTCGCCCTCTATGCCGGTCTGTCGGGGGTGTTCTTCCTGTTGGCCGTGGTGCTGCAGTCGGCCCTGGGCTACTCCCCGCTCGAGGCCGGGGCGTCGTTGCTGCCGGTGACGGCCCTCATGCTGGTGGGCTCGCCGCTGGCCGGGCAGCTGGCCCAGAAGATCGGGCCCCGGGTGCCCATGACCGTGGGCCCCGCCGTCGCCGCCGTCGGCATCCTCCTGTTCCGTCGCATCGACGAGGGGGCCACCTACGTGGGTGTGGTGCTGCCGGCGGTGGTCGTGTTCGCCTGCGGGCTGGCCCTGACCGTGGCCCCGTTGACCGCGGCGGCGCTGGGGGCGGCCGACGCCTCACGGGCCGGGGTGGCCTCGGGGGTGAACAACGCCGTGGCCCGGGTGGCGGGCCTGTTGTCCGTGGCCACCCTGCCCCTGGCTGCGGGGCTGAGCGGGGCGGTGTACGACGATCCCCCGGCGCTGCTGGGCGGCTTCCACCGGGCCGTCGCCATCATCGCCACCCTGGTGGCCACCTCGGCGGTGATCGCCTGGGCCACCATCCGCCGGCCCCCAGGTCCCCCGCCCGCGGAGACGGCTGCGCCCCCGTTCCACTGCGCGGTCGACGCCCCGCCGCCCCTGCCCCAGCAGGTCTGACGCCGGCCGGCGGTTCAGGCGAAGGTGGGGCGGCCGCCGCGGTGGACCTCGTAGGCGTCGGGGTCGGGGGTGGACGTGCGCGTGCGGTACTCGGCCATGGTGTGGGGCCATTGGGTGACGATGCGTCCCGAGGGGGTGGCCCGGTAGTAGTTGTGGAACTCCGAGCTCCACACCGGCACCTTGTCGAGGTCGTGCTGCAGGTCGTCGTTGTAGCGCTCCTGGACCTCGGGCCGTAGGTCCATCCACACGATGTGCTCGTCACGCATGCGCTCGAGCTGGCGCACCAGGTAACCGACCTGGCACTCGATCATGAAGATGATCGAGCCGTTGTTGGTGTTGGGCCCGTAGAGCATGAACAGGTTGGGGAAGCCCGACGTGGTCAGGCCCAGGTAGGCCTGGGGGCCGTCGGACCACGCCTCGGTCAGCGACGTGCCGCCCCGCCCCGTCACCTCGATGGCCGACAGGTACTTCGTGGTGGCGAACCCGGTGGCCACGATGATGGTGTCGAGCTGACGGGTCACCCCGTCCACCGTGGTGATGGCGTCGTCGGCGACCTTGTCGATGGCCTCGGTGACCAGCTCGACCTGGGGCAGGTTGTACATCGGGTAGTACTTCGCCGAGATCAGCGGGCGCTTGGTGCCGAAGGGGTCGCTGGGGGTGAGCTTGGCCCGCACCTCGACGTCCTCGACCACGCCCAGGTTGGCCAGGGCCGCGGCCGGGGCACGGGCTACGGGACGGGACCGGGACCAACCGGATGCATGCGCATACCGCAGGCGTAGGAGGACGCGTTCACCTGGCGGGCGGACCCGACTGGCTGCCCACCACGTCGAGGTCGATCCCGTTGGCCACGGAGACCACGCAGACGGCCAGGGACCGGAGGTACGTTGGCGCATGTCGAGCGAACAACCCACCGCGCAACAGGTCGCCGACGCCACCGCCGCCACCGAGGCGACGATGCGACCCCAGAGCGTGCCCGTGAACATCTACGAGACCACCGCCGCCCTGGTCATCGTGGCTCCCCTGCCTGCGGTCACGGCCGACGACGTCACCGTCGAGCTGCGCCCCGGCCGCCTGCGCTTCTGGGCCCACCTGCGCAGCGCCGGGCCCCGCACGTACCTGGTCGAGGAGTGGGCCTACGGCGGCTACGAGCGAGAGATCGAGCTGCCCGCCGGCTACGGCGCCGGGGTCGAGGCCTCCCTGGTCAACGGCCAGCTGGCCATCCGGGTGCTCAAGGGCGAGCCCGTGGGCTCGCTCGACGTGAAGCCCAACGCCGGCTGAACGGGCCGCGGGACGTGGATGACGAGCTGCGCCGGGCCATCGGCGGTGCCCTGGGCAGCGCCGTGCGCACCAGCCGGCCCGTGGGCGGCGGTGACGTGGCCGAGTCCCACCGCGTCGACCTCGACGACGGGCGCCGGGTGTTCGCCAAGACCCATCGCCGGCCCCCGCCCGGCTTCTTCACCACCGAAGCCGCCGGTCTGACCTGGCTGGCCGGACCGGCCGTGCTGCCCGTGCCCCGGGTGCTGGCCGTCTCCGACGGTGACCCCGCCACCGGCGTGCCCGCCCACCTCGTGCTGGAGTGGATCGACGAGGGCCGCCCCGGCAACGGCACCGAGGCCGAGCTCGGTCGGGCCCTGGCCGACCTGCACGCGGCCGGCGCGCCGAGCTTCGGGCGGGAGGACCGGCGCACCACGGGCAGTCGGGGCCTGCCCAACGAGCCCTGCACCACCTGGGCCGAGTCCTACGCCACCCAGCGGCTGCTACCCCTGGCCCGCCTGGCCGCGGACAGCGGCGCACTGACACCGGCAACGGTGGCCGACCTCGAGACCGTGGCCGGGAGGCTGGAGGCCATCGGCGGCCCGCCCGAGCCCCCGGCCCGGCTCCACGGTGACCTGTGGGCGGGCAACCGGCTGGTGGACGCCGACGGGGTCAGCTGGTTGATCGACCCCGCGGCCCACGGCGGGCACCGTGAGTTCGACCTGGCCATGATGAGGCTCTTCGGCGGCTTCAGCGAGGCGTGCCACGCCGCCTACCAGGAGCGATGGCCTCTGGCCACGGACTGGCGGGAGCGGGTGTCCCTCCACCAGATCGCTCCCTTGGTCGTCCACGCCATCAAGTTCGGCGGCGGCTACCGGGGCGCGGCCACGACAGCCATCGCCACCTACCTCTGAGGCGGGTCGGTGATCCCCGCCCTGATCACACGGCGGGGCGGACGCTGAGCAGCAGGCCTTCGCTGCCGGGCTCCTCACGGAAGCCGACCCGGTGCAGCATCCCCGTGGCCTCGCGGGACCAGCTGGTGACGTGCAGGTCGTGGCAGCCGTTCCACCACGCGAGGATGGCGGCCCGTCGGACCAGGGCTTCGCCGACCCCGGCCCTGCGCTCGTCGGGCACGACGAAGACGTGGGTCAGCTGGGCCCGGCGAACCTCGCCGGCCCGGCGGGCGGGACCCCAATGGATGCGGGCCACGCCGACGGTGCGCTCGTCGCGATGGGCCAGGAGCAGGCGGGCCCAGGGCCCGGGATGGCGCAGCAGGGCCAGCTCGTCGTCCACGTCGATGGAGCCGGGGCGGACCTCGGACTGCCAGCGCAGCTGGTGCTCGAGCAGGGCTGCGGCCTCGTCGAGCTCACGGGGCAGGCGCACGGTGGTGACGTTGACACCCGGGCTGGTCGTCTCGACCAGATCGGGGCCCGGCCCGGTCGTCGGGTGGGAGGTGGTCGTGGGCGCGGTGGTGGGCGCGGTGGTGGGTGCGGTGGTGGTCACCGTCGGCTCCTCGGGGTGGGTGCTCGCCGAGGTGACCCGGTCTGTGCGGCGCGGGCTGTCCGCCCCCCGCCCGACCGTCCCCGTCACGAGCTCGTTCGTCGACACCCCTGCGATCTCGGCAGGGTTGGGGCCGGTCTTGAGCCCCGAGGGCCAGGTTCGGGCTATCGAGGACCGAAGTGCATCGCTCCGTCGGCCCCGGGCCGGGCGTCGCCGACACCGTGGACCATGCCGGCCAGGTGGAGGTCGGCGGCCACCCCGGCCACCACCTCGGCCAGGGACGGGCCCGCAGCGGCGGCCCCGGTGCCATCCAGCCCGGCGCTCCCCTGCTCGACGGCGTCGAGGCAGGCGCAACGCAACGGGTCACGCCCCAGCGCCGCGCACCAGGCCACACCGACCAGGCGCAGCCCCTGGGCCAGGCGGAGCGAAGCCTCGGCCGTGGTCAGCCCGGGGGTGGCGTGGAGCAGGTGAGAGGCCATGTCCGCCAGCAGGGTGGTCAGGGTGGGCGAGGCCCCCTGCTCCACGGCACCGGCCCGCAAGGACTGGCGCACGTCGCGCACGGTCCGGTGGTGGTCGCTCGCCGCGGTCGGGTGCTCGTCGTCGCCGAGGGGGTTGCCGTGGTGGTCGTGGACCACGGCCACCGCCCGGGCCAGGCCGTCCATGTCCTCACAGCCACCCCGGCGCCGGTACGAGAACGTGCGCCAGGCGTGGCGGGTGGCGAAACCGGCCACGCACACCGACAAGTCGGCACCGACCCCGTCACCGAGGATCGGCCGCCACGCCGGGTTGCGCTCGAAGGCGTGGGCCAGCTCGGCGGCGAAGCGCTGGCGCATGACCCCGACCGGCGGCTCGGCGGGTCCGGCAGCCTCGGGAACCGGTGCCGGGTCCCGGACGGAGGGGGCCGGTGGGGCGCCCGCTCCGCCTGCGGCGACCAGGGCCGACGCCGCCGAGAGCGCGTCGGCGGGCACCCGGGCGTGCTGCCAGCAACGCCCACTGACCACCAGCCGGTGGCACGACCCGCCGCTCTGGTTCTCCGCTCCGCAGATGGGCACGAGCCGGTCCCCCTCGGGACGACCGCCGACCATCGACGGTCCTCCTCCCAACCCTAGGGACCGCGCTGGGTGACCGGACGCGGCTCGACCGGCGTCAGGACGTCACCGTGGCCCCCAACCGGGCCAGCTCGTCGAGACGTTGGCGGGTGTCGGCCTTGGGGGCGGCCACCGCCACCACCAGTTCCTCTACGCCCAGGTCAGCCAGGGCCGCAGCGTAGGAGGCGAGCTCGGACAGGTCACCGGGCCAGGCCAGGCCCACCTTGAGGCCCACGGCATCGGCGGGCCGACCCGCGGCCTGGGCCCCGGCCCGCAGGGTGTCGATGCACGCGGCCACCTCGCCCAGGCCCAGGGCCCAGCCGAACCAGCCGTCGCCGGTGGTGGCGGCCCGGCGTAGGGCGGGCGGGGTGTTGCCCCCCACCCAGATGGGCACCCCCGGTTGCTGCACGGGCTTGGGCCAGGCCAGGACGCCGCTGAAGGACACGGTCTTGCCGCTGTAGCTGGCCACGTCGTCGCTCCACAGCACCCGCATGGCGGCGATGTACTCGTCGGTGCGGGGGCCCCGACCCTCCCAGGGCACCCCGATGGCCTCGAACTCCTCGCGCAGCCAGCCCGTGCCGATGCCCAGATCGATGCGGCCGGCGGCGGCGTGGTCGAGCGCCACCACCCGCTGGGCCAGGGCCAGGGGCTCGTGCTCAGGCAGGATCAACACGCCGGTGCCCAGGCGGATGCGCTCGGTGACCGTGGCCGCCACCGTCATGGCCATGAGGGGGTCGAACACCCCGGGACGACGGCCGAAGTTCATCGACCCGTCGACGCTGTAGGGGTAGGGCGAGATGGCCCCGTCCACGAACACGACGTGCTCGGGGAACCACAACGAGTCGACCCCCACCTCCTCGGCGTGGCGGGCGACCTCGGCCACCGCGTCCATGCCCCGTCCCCGACCCCCGTCGAACCCCAACGTCGCCCCGATGCGCACGTGTGCTCCCCCTCTGTAGCCCCGACCTCTTGGCCGACCGCTGTGCTCCACGCCACCCGGCGCGACCATGATCGTGCCATGGCCGAGCTGCTGTTGGGACCGGTCCTGCGACGGGTCGGCACCGACGACGCCGTGCTGTGGGTGGAGACCGATGGTCCGTGCCGGGTCACGGTACGGGTACAGGGAGCGGTACGGGTACAGGGAGCGGTGACGGAGCGGGGGGTCGACACCTTCCACGTCGAGGGCCACCACTACGCCGTGGTCCACGTCGACGGCCTGACCCCGGCGACGGCCCATCCCTACGAGGTCTCGCTGGACGGCGAGCGCTGCTGGCCACCCGGGGACAGCGCCCTGCCCGACCCCCTCATCTGCACGTGGACGCCGGGGAGGCCCTTCCGCCTGCTGTTCGGCTCGTGCCACCAGGCCGCGCCCGAGCGCGAGCCCTACGACCTGCCCCGCACGGACGACAAGCGCGGTCTGGGCCCCGATGCCCTGGTGGCCTACGCCCTGGCCATCATCGACGGCAGCGGGGTGCGACCCGACGCCCTGCTGCTGGTTGGCGACCAGGTCTACGCCGATGAGACCCACCCCGAGGTGGAAGCGGCCCTGGAACGGCGCCGGGGTCGACCGCCCGAACCCGGATGGCCCCAGGTGGCCAGCTTCGAGGAGTACACCTGGCTCTACCAGCAGTCCTGGTCGCCCCGCACCATCCGCTGGCTCTTCTCCACCGTGCCCGTGGCCATGATCTTCGACGACCACGACATCATCGACGACTGGAACACCTCGGCCGCCTGGCGGGACCAGATCCAGCGTGAGCCGTGGTGGGAGGGACGCATCCACGGTGGGCTCATGTCGTACTGGCTCTACCAGCACCTGGGCAACGTGTCCGGCGAGGAGGAGCTCGACCGCGAGCTGCTCGAGGAGGTGCAGGGGGCCGACGACGAGGGTGCGGTGCTGGAGGCCTTCGCCCACCGGGCCGACACGGGGACGGCGGGGACCCAGGGCCACCGCTGGAGCTACCGCCTGGACCTGGGACCGTGCCGGGTGGTGGTCATCGACACCCGCAACGGCCGGGTCCTCGAGGAGGGGTCCCGGGCCATGGTCGACGAGGACGAGTGGACGTGGATCGACGCCCAGCTGACGGGGGACGTGGACCACCTGGTCATCGGCTCGTCCCTGCCCTGGTTGCTGCCCCCCGCCCTGCACGCCCTCGAAGCCTGGGACGAGGAGGTCACCGCCGGCGCCTGGGGCCGTTGGTTCCGCCCCCTGGGTGAACGCATCCGCCAGGGCGTCGACCTCGAGCACTGGGCCGCCTTCGGGCGCTCGTTCCGGACCCTGGCGCAGTCCCTGACCGCGGTGTCCCGCGGCGAGCGGGGACGGCCACCGGCCACCATCCTGGTCCTGTCGGGTGACGTGCACTTCGGCTACGTGGCCGAGCCCCGATGGCGCGGCGCCACCAGCCGGGTGCGCCAGGTGGTGAGCTCCCCCCTGCGCCAGGGCGTGCCCCCCTTCGAGCAGCAGCTGCTGCGCCTGGGCCAACGCCCACCCCTGTCGGTGATCCCCCGGGCCCTGGCCCGGCTGGCCCCCCGCACCCGCACCGACTTCGCCTGGTCGGTGACCGACGGGCCCTGGTTCGACAACAACGTGGCCCTGCTCACGTTCGGCGACGGTGGACGCGACGCGGCCCGCCTCCAGCTCTTCGGCGCCACCCTCGACGAGGACACCGACCACCCCGGCCTCGACGTCCTGCTCGACCGCCCGCTGTGAGGGGGGCGTAGCATCCACTCGTGGCCGAGCCCAGTGAGCGGGTCCCCCTGCGGGCCGTCGTCTCCCGCTGGTGCGCCGATCCCGAGATCGCCTCGGCCTACTCCTACCTCCGTCCCGGCGGCACCCCGGCCGACCGCGAGCTGCTGGCCCAGCCCCTCGCCCCCGGTCTGCACCTGGCCGGCGAGGCCACCTGGGCCGCCCATCCCGGCACCATGCACGGTGCCTACTGGAGCGGGACCCGGGCCGCGGACGCCGTGTTCGCCGAGCGGGCCGGGAGCGGGACCACCGGCACCGTGGTCGTGGTCGGCGCCGGGTTGGCCGGGCTGGCTGCGGTCCGGCGACTGCACGACGCCGGCGTCCCCGCGGTCGTGCTCGAGGTCAGCGACCGCATCGGCGGCCGGGCCCAGGCCGACGCATCGCTGGGGGTGACCGTGCACCTGGGGGCCTCGTGGATCCACGGTGACCTGGGCAACCCCATCGCCGAGCTGGCCCACCGCGTCGGCGTGCGCACCACCCCCAGCCGACCGGGCCGGCGCCGGGCCTTCCTCGAGGGCCACGGTCCCATCGAGGGGCTCGAACGTGACCGGCTCGAAGCGGCGTGGGACGGGCTCGAGGCCGCCATCGAGGCCGCGGCGGCCACCGAACCCGAGGACCGGGCCCTGGGACCGGTGGTGCGCGAACTGCTGGACGCCAACGTGGCCGACCCCACCGACCGCCTGGTCCTGTGGTCGTGGGTGCGCAGCGACTACGAGAGCATCTACTCGGCCCCCATCGACGACCTGTCGCTCCGCTACCGCTCCGAGCCCTTCCTGCTGGCCGGGGACAACGTCGCCGTGCTCGACAGCCTCGACCTGGTCATGGACGAGCTGGCCCGAGGGCTCGACGTGCGCACCGGCCACCGGGTCACGGCCATCAGGTCCGACCCGACGGGCGTGGACCGCCTGGCCGTGGACGTCGACGGTGGCGACACCATCGACGGCACCATCGGGGCCCACGACGTCATCGTCACCGTGCCCCTCGGTGCCCTGCAGGCGGGGCGGGTGACCTTCACGCCACCGCTGCCCCCGGCGGTCACCGAGGCCCTGCACCACCTGGGGCCGGGGCGGGTGGCCAAGGTGGTGGCCACCTTCGGGACCGCCTTCTGGGGCGACCACGCCGCCTTCGCCGTGGTGGCCGACCCCCCCGTGCCCCTGCCGGTGTGGATCGACGTGTCCGCCCTGACCGGGGTGCCCGCGCTGTCGGCCTTCGCCACCGCCGCTGCGGTCGACGCCGTGCAGGACCTCGACGAGGACGCCCTGCGCCAGCTGGCCGCATCGATCCTGGCCGACCTCGACCTCACCTGACCCGGCACCCCGGGTGGGCGGGGGTGCCGCCGTCGCCGGCCGAGGGGCCCGAGGGGGGCGCCACGGGGCCGCCCTTGCCCGTGCCCTCGACGTCGAGGTGGGGCAGCCACTCCAGCCAGCGGGGGAACCACCACGCCCGGTGGCCAGGACCTCCATGATGGCGCGCACGAGCACGCCCACCCCCAGGCCCAACATCACCGCCAGGACCGGGGCCAGGGAGCTGATGGGGGTGACGAAGGTGAGCAGGGAGCACGGCGTTGCTGCACATGGCTGCGCCGAGCAGGGCCGTGCCGATGGGCAGCAACATGCCCACCACCGAGCCCAACGACAGCAGCAGGACGATCACGGCGATGCCGATGCCGATGTCGTCGGCGTGCTCGGCCACGAAGTTCGAACCGCTGGAGTAGATGTTGACGAAGCTGCCCCCGAAGGCCACCTCGAGGCCGGCACCCTCGGCCGGCCTGGTCGCGGCGACCAGGGCCTCGTAGGGGGCGGTGTCCTTCTTGGAGTACTCGTCCGAGCGCTCCTTCATGGTCACCGTGACGTACCCCGTCGACCCGTCCGACGACTTGTAGACCGTGCCGACGTCGGCCACCTCGGGCAGGGCCCTGATGGCGGTCACGACCTCGTCGACAGCGGGGGCTGCCTTGCTCTCGGTGCCCGTGCCGGTGCCCGTGCCCGTGCCGGTGAGCGACCCGGCGGGGCCGTGGAACACGACCTTGGCGCTGGCGTCCTCCTGGGAGGAGAACTGGTCCTTGAGCAGTTCGACGGCCCGCTGGGCGTCGGAACCGGGGATGGAGAAGCTCTCGCTGGTGTCGTGGTGGCGGGTGCGGCCCACGCCGACCACGGCCACCAGGGCCACCAGCCACACGGCCAGCACCACCCAGCGGTTGCGGGCCACGAAACGACCCCAGCGCTGCAGGCCCCCCATGGGCGCCTGATCCGTCTGATCCCCTCGACCCGACGGAGCTGCCACGCTGACCCCCGCCACGATTGCCCGATGTGGAGGGCGTTCTGGGGTTGCCCTTGGGTGGTGGGCCCCGACATGCGGTAACCCTGGGCCCATGAGCGACGACGAGCGACCCGAGCCGGCCGCCCCCGCCACCCACCCGACCATCGGCGCGACCATGGCCGACTCCCTGCAGAGCACGGGCAAGCCGCCGGCCGTGCTGTTGCGGGCGGCCCACGAGCTCGACGCCCTCGACCAGGCCGCCTACGTGGCGGTGGCCTCGACCCCCACGCCCACGCTCGACGCCACCCTGCGGCGCCTGTCGCGCTCGGCCGACCACGGCATGTTGTGGATCGGCATCGCCGGGGCCATGGCCCTCCTCGGCGGGGAACCGGGCCGACGGGCGGCCAAGCGGGGCATCGCCGCGCTGGCCCTGTCCTCGGCCGTGGTCAACCTGGGCCTCAAGCCCATCTTCGCCCGGGCCCGCCCGGTCCGGGCCACGGACCCCTCCCCCCGCTTCGTGCACATGCCCGGATCGACCTCGTTCCCGTCCGGTCACGCCGCGTCGGGCCTGGCCTTCGCCAACGCCATCGGCACCGACCTGCCCGTCCTCGCCCTGCCCATCCGGGCCCTGGCCACCGCGGTGGCCTACTCCCGGGTGCACGCCGGCGTGCACTACCCCGGTGACGTGGTGGCCGGCTCCATGCTCGGCGCCGTGGCCGGCGACATCGTCCGCAACGTCGCCGCCCATCGGGCCCGCACCGCCGCCACCGCCCTGGCCGCCGCCGCCGGGGCGGCCCGGGTGGGGGCCAGCGCACCCAGACCCACCTGATGGGCCCGGCAACCGGGGTCAGGGGGCCAGTTGGGCGCCGTGGGCCAGGAACAGGGCCACGGTCAGCCCCGCGGTGGCCAGGGTCAGGGTCCACGAGGCCCGGTCCCGGCCGGTCAGGGCCAGGGCGACCACGGCGGCCGTCGAGGCCAGGGCGGCAACCAGCAGGACCACGGCCAGCGGGCTCGACCCACCCGCCGGCAACACGGCCACCGCCAGCGCCGATGCCGCCAGCAACGCGGCGCCGATGAGCAGCGACGGCCGTCGGCCCAGGCGCTGGGGCAGACCCCACACCCCTGCGGCCCGGTCGGCGTCGAGGTCGGGCAGGGTGTTGACGAAGTGGGCCCCCGCCCCCAGGAGGGCGGCGGCGGTCATGGCCCAACCCGGGGGCAGGGGATGACCGGGCAGACCCAGGGTGACGAAGGCGGGCAGGGCGCCGAAGGACACCGCGTAGGGCACCGGGCTCAGCACCGTGGCCTTGAGGCCCAGGTTGTAGGCCCAGGCAACGGCCACCTCGCCGATGTGGACCAGGCCGGCCCGCCAGCCCGAGGCCAGGGACAGACCGATGCAGGCCACCGCGGCGACGCACGCGGCCCAGGCCACGGTGGCCACCGCCACCTGGCCGGCGACGATGGGCTTGTCGGTGCGCCCGGCCCGGCGGTCCCGGTCGCGGTCGGCGACGTCGTTGCTCCACCCCACCGACAACTGGCCGGTGAGCACGGCGGCACCCACCAGGGCCGAACCGGCTGCCCCCCGCCCCGCGCTGACCGCCAGGGCCGTGGCCATGGCCGTCACCGCTGCGGTGGGTTGGGCGTGGGCGGCCCGCAGCAACGGCAACATCACCCCCACTCTTGCCGCGACCGCGACCCTCGACGAGCCCGATCACGGCGCCGGCTGGACCTCGGCCGCCGACGGCCACGGGAACGGCACCCCCGTCGAGCCCGCACGGGTGCGACGCGATGGGCTAGCCAGGGCGGGTGTCGTCGCTGTCCCGAGCCCGCAACGACCCCGGCCAGTACGACGACCTGGCCGCGGAGTGGTGGGCCCCCCGGGGGGCGTTCTGCGCCCTGCACTGGCTGGCCGAGGCCCGGGCCCGGCTGGTGCCGCCCCCGGTCCGGCCCGGTGCCGTCCTGCTCGACGTGGGCTGCGGCGGCGGCCTGCTGGCCCCCCACCTGGCCGGGCGGGGCTACCACCACATCGGCATCGACGTGGGCGCCGTCGCCGCGGCCACGGCCCGGGGCCACGGGGTGGACGCCGTGGTCGGTGACGCCGCCGCGCTGCCCGTGGCCGACGCCAGCGCCGACGTGGTCGTGGCCGGAGAGATCTTCGAGCACGTCGTCGACCTCGAGGCCGTCGTGGCCGAGGTGGCCCGGGTCATGCGCCCGGGGGCGACCCTGGTGTGCGACACCCTGGCCGCCACCCGGCGGTGCCGCTTCCTCATGGTCACCGTGGCCGAGCGCATGGGCGTGGCCCCCGCCGGCATCCACGACCCCGCCCTGTTCGTGGACCCCGGCCGCCTGCGCCGGTCGTGCGCGGCCCACGGCATCACCCTGGCCACCACGGGGCTGCGACCACGCGTCGGCCACGCCCTGGCCTGGGCGGCCCGGCGGCGCGACGACGTCGACCTGGTGCCCTGCCGCTCGACGAGCATCGTCTACCAGGGCGTGGGCGTGAAGGCGGCGACGTGGACGACCTGCTGAAGACCGTGCGGCGCCTGGTCCCCGCCTTCGCCGCCCGGGCCGAGGGCCACGACCGCGACGCCTCGTTCCCCACCGACGACGTGGCCGACCTGCGAGCCGCCGGGCTGCTGGGCCTGATGGTGCCCACCGCCCTGGGCGGCATGGGCGCAGGCTTCGCCACCTACGCCGAGGTGGCCCGGGAGCTGGCCCGGGGCAGTGGGGCCACGGCCCTGGTCTTCAACATGCACGCCTCGGTCACGGGTGCCCTGGCCACCGTCCCCGAAGACCTGGCCCGGGCCCTGGGGGCCACCGATGCCTTCTTCGCCCAGCGTGACCGGGTGTTGGCCGCCGCCGCCGAGGGCGCCCTCTACCAGGTGGCCATGAGCGAGGCCGGCGCCGGATCGCGGCTGTCGGCCATGGCCACCACCTACGGGCCCGAGGGTGACGGCTGGCGGCTGGCGGGGCGCAAGACGTTCTGCACCGGGGCTGGGCACGCCGACGCCTACCTGGTGGTGGCCCGGTCGACGGACGGCCAACGGGCCAGCCAGTTCCTCGTCCCCGCCGGTGACGGGCTGGTGGTGGAGCGCACCTGGGACCCCCTGGGCATGCGGGCCACGGCCAGCGACGACCTGGTCATCGACGCCCACGTGCCCGTCGATGCCCTACTGGGTGGGGTCGAGGGCCTGGCCCCGCTCCTGGCCGCGGCCATGCCCCAGTGGCTGGTGGCCTCGTACGCCGCCGTGTACGTGGGGGTGGCCGAAGCCGCCATCGACGCCGCCGTGGCCCACCTGCAGGCCCGGGGCCTCACGCACCTGGCTGCGGTGCGGGCCCGGGTGGGACGGGCCGACGCCGCGGTGGCCGGGGCGTGGTTGACCACGGTGGAGGCGGCCCGGCGGGTCGACGCCGAGCCCGGGGAGCGGGAGACCAACCGCTGGGTGCACCGGGCCAAGCTCAGTGCCGGCCAGGTGGCCATGGACGTGGCCGCGTCCATGGTCGAGGCCTGCGGGACGTCGGCCACCCGCCGGGGCCACCCCCTGGAACGGTTGTTCCGCGACGCCCGCTGCGGCTCGTTGCAGCCGGCCACCAGTGACGTGTGTGCCGACTGGTTGGGGGCCGCGGCCCTGGGCCTCGATCCCGACAACGACACCCCGGTGCCCCGATGGTGAGCATGCCCGCAGGCCGGTCCCCGGGCCGGGGCCGCGTCCTGGCCGTGGGTTCGGCCCTGCCCCCGGCAGTGGACCAGATGGACATGTGGCGGCAGGTGTTCGCCGCCCGCTCGGGCCGCCCCGCCCGGGACGAACGGCTGTGGGCGGCCGCGGGCATCACCACCCGCCACGCCGTGGTCGATCCCCGGGTCGAGGACGTGAGCGGCTGGGGCACCGGGGCCCGCATGGCCCGCTACCGGGACGAAGCCCTGCCCCTGGCCACCCGGGCCGTGGCCGCGGCCCTGGCGGCGGCGGGTGTGTGCGCCGGCGACGTGGACCTGCTCACCGTGGCTTCGTGCACCGGGTACGTGACCCCGGGCCTGGACATCCTCGTGGCTCGTGAGCTGGGCATGTCCGACGGCCTGCAGCGCCTGCTGGTGGGACACATGGGCTGCTACGCGGCCGTGCCCGGCCTGGCGGCGGTGGCCGACGCGGCCACGGCCCGGGGGCTGGTGGGGGTGCTGGCCTGCGTCGAGCTGCCCAGCCTCCACGTCCAGGCCCCCACCGACGACGTGCAGCAGGTGGTGGCCCACGCCCTGTTCAGCGACGCCGCCGCCGCCGTGGTCGTGGCGCCCCGAGGTGCGGGCCTCGAGGTGCTCGACATCGCCGCCCGCACCGATGTGGCCCACCGCGGCGACATGACCTGGGACGTCACCGACCACGGCTTCCGCATGGGGTTGTCACCCCGGGTGCCGGTGGTGCTGGCCCGTCACGTCCGTCCCCTGGTCGACGAGTTGCTGGGACGGCACGGGCTGGCGGTGGACGACGTGGCCGGCTGGGCCATCCACCCCGGTGGTCCCCGCATCCTCGACGTGTGCGCCGACCGCCTGGGCCTGCGCGAGGACGACGTGGCCGCGTCCCGGGCCACCCTGGCCGCCCACGGCAACTGCTCGTCGGCCACGGTCCTGCTGGTGCTCAACGAGCTGCGACGCACCCGGCCCCCGGCTGCCGGCGACCACGTCGTGGCGCTGTCCTTCGGGCCGGGCCTGACCCTGTACGGCGCCCTCCTCCGCCAAGTGGGCTGACGAGCGTCTGAGAGGCTGTCGCGTTAGGGTCCACCACAGGATTACTGACGCGGTATAGTATTGGTGAATGGACGCGTCTGGGGATGAGCTTAGGGAGTTCTTCTCGACAGTGTTGCCGCACTTGAACGAGGTGCAGCGGCGTGTCGTGGCGGGAGCGATAGCGCGCGCTATTGGCGATGGAGGCAAGTCTCGTGTGGCCGAGGCGGCGGGGATGGGTCGGAACACGGTGGCCAAGGCCGTGGGTGAGATCGAAGCTGGAATCGAGCCATCGGTGCGTTTGCGGGCTCCCGGGGCGGGTGACAAACCGGCGATCGATAAGCAGCCCGGGTTGTTGACCGCTCTCGATGAGTTGGTCCATCCCGAGACGCGGGGGACGCCGATGTCGCCGTTGAGATGGACCTTGAAGTCGACCTATCAGTTGGCGGGCGAGCTGTCCGACAGGGGGTTCTCGGCTTCGGCCGAGTTGGTGCGTCGACTGTTGCATCAATGTGGGTACTCGCTGCAGGCGCCGTCCAAGACGTTGGAGGGAGCGTCGCATCCGGACCGGAACGCCCAATTCGATTACCTCAACCGAGTCGTCGCCGACGCGCTCGGTGCCGGTGAGCCAGTGATCTCGGTCGACACGAAGAAAAAGGAACTGATCGGGGACTATGCGAATGGAGGTAGAGAGTGGGAACCCGCAGGTCAACCCACCAAAGCGAATACGCACGACTTCCCAGATCGCCACCTCGGCGACTACGCCAAAGCCATCCCTTACGGTGTGTACGACTTGGCCAACGACGAAGGCTGGGTCAGTGTGGGTGATGTCGCTGACACTGCCGAGTTCGCGGTCGAGTCGATCCGCCGCTGGTGGAACACCCTCGGCAAGGTTCGGTTCCCCTCCGCTACTCGACTTGTGATCACCACCGATGCCGGCGGATCGAACGGGTATCGGGTTCGGGCCTGGAAAGCCCATCTTGCAAAGCTCGCCGCCGAGACGGGTTTGACGATAACTGTCTTGCACTACCCGCCCGGCACGTCGAAGTGGAACAAGATCGAGCATCGACTGTTCTCGTTCATCTCGATCAACTGGCGTGGCAAGTCACTGACCGATATGCGTACGATCGTTGAGCTCATCTCAGCGACCACTACCCGAGCCGGGCTCACCGTGCAAGCCTCCTACGACCCGAACTGGTACCCCAAAGGCGAGAAGATCACAGATACCGAGCTTGCCGCGTTGCCCATCACCTACCACAGCTGGCACGGCGAATGGAACTACACCCTCTCCAGAACAACATCAACAGCATGATGCATAAACAATCCCGCGGCGGGCCCTTAG
>JBBSLP010000068.1:0-32752 GCA_038255145.1 Acidimicrobiales bacterium | reverse complement strand
GGTGGGACTCCTCCACCGCGGCCTGCAGCTGCTCGAGGGTGAACTGGGCGAACCACGGGGCCGACCCTGTGGTCATGAACCCCCCGGTGGACATGACCTTGATGGCGTCCACACCCATCTTGTGGTGCAGGCGGACCATGGTGCGCACGTCATCGGCGGTGTCGCACTCGGCCCCCATGAACCAGCAGTGGCCCCCGGTCACGGTGATGGGCCGTCCCGCACTGATGATGCGGGGGCCTCGGGCCATCCCCGTGGCGATGGCGTCGCGCACGGTCACATCGAGGAACGACCGGGCGCCCAGATCCCGAGCTGTGGTCACACCAACACTGAGCAGCTGACGGGCGCTGCGCAGCATGAGCACCAGCTGTTGGGCGTCGGTCTCGGCCTTCATGCGGCCCACGGGATCGGGGCCCCCGTCGAAGCCCAGGTGGACGTGGGCGTCGATGAGGCCGGCCATGAGGGTGACGTCGCCCAGCTCGTGGGGCTCGGCGGTCGCGGCCAGTGCCAGGGGGAGGTCGGCCCGGCGCCCCACCCAGGTGATGGTGGCGCCGTCGACGACCACGGCACCGTGATCGATGACGGTCGGGTTCGAGGGGACGGTGGCCACCAGCACGTTGGCGGCGAGGTAGCAGTGCACAGCAAGCTCCTGACGCGGCGACCGGCGCGAGTCCGGGGGGAGCCGCCTACGGATAACCTCGTCCGGGGCCGAGGACGCCGTCAAGGGTCCCCATCAGGCTCAACACAGCGTTGACGCCCACGAAACACGTCGTCGGACGGCCACAACTACGGTGGGCCGCCATGACCGCCACCCACTTCGACGGCATCACCGTCGAGTCGTTGTACGAGGCGGGCCACCTCAAGTGGACCAAGTTCGGGCCCGACCGCATCGGTGCCTTCGTGGCCGAGATGGACTTCGGGACCGCACCCCCCATCACCGCCGCCCTGCACGCGGCGGTCGACCGCGCCATCTTCGGCTACCTGCCCCAGGGCCTGGCCGACGAGCTGGCCGAGGCATGTGCCGCGTGGCAAGAGGACGTCTACGGCTGGGCCGTGCCCGCGCCCGACGTGCACCCCCTGCCCGACGTGCTCAAGGGCCTCGAGGTGGCCATCGAGCACTTCTCCCGCCCGGGCTCGCCCGTCATCCTGCCCATGCCCGCCTACATGCCCTTCCTCATGGTCCCGGGGCTGTTGGGTCGGGAGACGATCGCCATCGACATGGTGCTGTCCGACGGTCGCTACGTCTACGACCTCGACGCCCTCGACGCTGCCTACGCCGCCGGGGGTGACCTGCTCATCCTGTGCAATCCCTACAACCCGTTGGGTCGGGTCATGGAGCGTGACGAGCTCGTGGCCATCAGCGAGGTGGTGGACCGCCACGGCGGTCGTGTCTTCTCCGACGAGATCCACGCCCCCCTGGTGTTCGCCGGTCACCACCACGTGCCCTACGCCTCGGTGTCCGACGCCGCCGCCGGCCACACGGTGACGGCAGCGTCGGCGTCCAAGGCGTGGAACCTGCCCGGGCTCAAGTGCGCCCAGATGATCATCAGCAACCCCACCGACCGCCAGACGTGGGAGGACATGGGCATGTTCGCCGCCCATGGCGCCTCGACCCTGGGGGTGGTGGCCAACGCCGTCGCCTATCGCGAAGGCGGCCCGTGGTTGGCCGACGTGCTCGCCTACCTGGACGGCAACCGCAAGCTGCTGGCCGACCTGGTGGCCGACCACCTGCCCGGCGTCCTCTACACGCCGCCCGAGGGCACCTACCTGGCCTGGCTGGACTGCCGTGCCCTGGGGCTGCCCGAGGACACGGCCGAGTTCTTCGCCGAGCACGCCGGGGTCGACCTGGTCGATGGCGCCCGCTGTGGTGCGCAGGGCGCCGGCTTCGTCCGACTCAACTTCGCCACCACCAGCGACATCCTCGTCCGCATGGTCAGCCAGATGGGCGAGGCGGTACGTCGGCGCAGCGCATGACGACCGGCGCTGAGGGCCCCGAGCGCTGGGAGGCACGGCTGGCTGCGCTGTGGCGCGAGCTGGACGTGCTCGACGGTGACCGAGTTCGTGGCCCGCATCACCGCCATGGCCGTCGCCCTGGCCCTGTGACCGCCGAGGTCGATGCCGCCTCCGATGACCTCGACGGGGCCGTGGCCGTAGCCGTCAGCGCCCTGGCCACCTACCTCCCCCGTTACAACCGCTCAGCCGCCCGCTACGCGCAGGAGTTGCTGGGCGACGAGGCCGACTGACCTCGTCCGGGGACGCCGCTCGGGCCCGAGCGCGGGCCTGCGTACGGGTCGCGAGCTACCAGGCCGAGAGCACGGCACGCGGGGGCGGGGCGGCCACGGCGTCGATGCAGGTGGCAGACCACACCGGCCGACCGGCCTCGGTGAAGCCCAGCCGGTTCAACCGGTTCGCCGTCTCCTGAGCGGTGGCGCCATTGGCCGTCATCTCGTCGATGAGGCTCAGGGCGTCGGCGCGGACCTCGGCCCGCCGGGCGGCGTGCAGGTCGGTCGGAGCGTCTACGGGCGTCTGGGGTTCCACGAGGAGAGGATCGGCCTGCTCTCCTCGACCTTGAGGTCGGGACCAGGAACGACACAGACGTGTATCGGACCGCGTGGTGGCGGCTCGCACCGGGCCCAACTCGTCGCCTCCGGTGAGGTGATGGCCTCGACCACGGCGCTGGCCTCCCAGCGACGTTGGCCCCGCGGACCTGGTCGTCGTTCGGTGAGCAGGCCGAGATCGGCCAGGCGTCGGGCCCGGCCGACCGCATCCGCCGCATGCTCCGTGGCGCGCACGTAGTTGACGACCTCCTCGAGGTCGGGCGACAGTTCGAGGTCGGAGGCTTCGGCGTCGTACACCTCGGCGATGGACGCTCTGGTCCCTTCGATGCGGGTCGAGGCCACGGCCTCACGGACGACGTAGGGCCGGACCAGCAGGTCCGGGTTCGGCAAGTCGTCCTCAAGGACGACCCTGGACCACTACACGGCTGAAAGGGTCAGCCGGGGCCGCCGGGCCCCGTGCGAGTATGGCCCTCATGGACCGGGCCCGAGAGCTGGGCGAGTTCCTCCGCCACCGCCGTTCCCGCCTGACGCCGGAAGCCGCCGGCATCACCGCCCGCGGCACCCGGCGCACGACCGGGCTGCGCCGCGAGGAGGTGTCGGCCCTGTCGGGTGTGGGCGCCACCTGGTACACCCGCCTCGAACAGGGGCGGGCCGACAACGTGTCCGTCGACGTGCTCGACGCCCTGGCCCGGGTGCTGCAGCTCACCCCGGCCGAGCGCACCCACCTGGCCGGCCTGGCCGGGCACCCGGCCCCGCCCAGCCCCACCCCGGCCACGCCGCCGCCCATCGACCGCCTGCTGGCCGCCCTCGAACCGGCTCCGGCGTTCGCCATGGACCACCAGTGGGACATCGTGGCCTGGAACGCGGCCCACGGTGACCAGCTCGTCGACCTGGGGGCGGTGGCGCCGCCCGACCGCAACCTGCTGGTGCTGGTGTTCACCAACCCCCAGGTCCGCACGCTCATGGCCGACTGGGACACCGAGGCCCGGGTCCTGGTCGGCGAGTACCGCATCGACCTCACCCCCCACCGTGACAGCCCCGCCCACCAGGCCCGGGTGGCCCGCCTGATCGAAGCCAACGACGACTTCCGGCGCTGGTGGGACGACCACCACGTGGCCACGTTCCAGCCCCGCACCCGCCACTTCGACCACCCCGCCCGGGGCCGCTTCTCCCTCGAGCACCAACGCCTTCAGCTGGCGTCGGAGCCCTCCATCCGCATCGTCGCCTACCTGCCCACCGCCGAACACGGCGCAGCCGCCGACGACCTCGTCTGAGCTGAGGCGACCCGGCTCGGGTGTCCTATCGCCGACCGCGGTCCTCGCCCAGGGTGGCGGCGTCGGCTGCGGCCTGGCCGGCGTCCCAGCCGGCGGCATCGACGCTGCGGGCCCGCAGGGGGACGGTGCGGGGGAAGACCTGTTCCACCCGCTCGGCCACGGCCTCGACACGCTCGGCCAACAGGGGCACCAGGGCGGCGCCGTAGGTGGCCTCGGCCTCGTGGCCGGCGTTGTCGTGCGCGTCGTGCAACCGTTCCCCGATGCGGGTGGCGTAGGACAGCAGGAAGGCCCGCCGGTAGTACGGGGGCAGGGCCTGGCCTGCGTCACGGGCCGCCTCGCTCACGGCCCGGGTGGCCTGGATGAGCAGTGAGGTGAACAGCATCTCGGCCAGGTCGAGGTCGAGGGGGAAGCCGAAGGCGGTGGCGATGCCCACGGTGTCGTCCCACACCACCCGCACGTCGTTGGCCGCGGCCACGGCCCCGAACAGGTGGGCCTTCTCGGTGGCGTAGGGGTTGTCGATGTGGACCCGCCGGGCCACGACGTCACCGGACAGGCCGAAGCCCAGCCCGGCGTCGTCTCGGTGCTGCTCGGCCTCGATCACCGCGGCGTCGATGGCGTGACGGGTCATCAGGTCCTGGGCCTTGCCCGAGAAGGCCTCGGCCTCGGCCGGGAACGTGGTGCTCTCGGCCTTGGCCAACAGGGCCCGGATGGTGGCCAGCACCTTGGCATCGGCCGCCGAGCGCGGCGCCCGGGGACGATCGGCGAACGTCGGAGCCTGGCCCCAACGAGACGGAGGCGGTGCCAGCACGGCCAGAGCGGGCAGGTGGCCTAGCCGGGCCACCAGCACCAGGGCGTCGTGCACGGCGTCGGCCACCCCGACGCCCTCGTCGACCCGCCACCGCACCACGACGCGGCCCGGATCGCCGGAGCCCGAACGCGTCACCCCGAGCAGGCCGAGCTGGGCGTTCCACTCGGCCGGGGCCGAGGTGTGGGCGTCGGCCGCTTCGGCCTCGAAGGCGATGACCGCGGTGACGAGGCGCACGGGACGGGCCTTGCCGTGGCGCCGCACGGCGTGGACCAGGTCGAGCGGTTGCCAACCCTGCTCCCACAACCGGGCCACCAGGCGGACCAGCATGGTGGACACCAACCGTTCGGGGCGGTGCACCCCGGGGCCGTCGACGCCGTCGAGATCGACCAGGGCGGCCACGGCGTCCTCGAGGTCGGCGTCGTCGGCGGCGGGCCCGAAGACGGCGCGCACGCCCGCGGCGACCAGGTCACGCACCCGCTCGTCCGGTGAGCTGACCCCCGGCGGCCAGGCCAGGGCGTCGCTCCCCGGGGCGTGCGGTGGCACGGTGACCTCGCGCCTCGCCTCTGCCCGCCGCTGCCGCCTGGTCATCGCCACTCCCCCATTCTGGCCGCCGCCGGGCCGATCGCCTGTCACCCGACCACGGACCGTCGGCACACCGGTGCCCAGCGCCCCCATCACCGCCGACCTCCGATACCTGCCGGTCACTCGGTAGGGTCTGGCGCCGCCCGGGGTCTCCGCGCTGGCGGCCTGACCAGGAGGAGAGCGCCCTTGCCCGAACCGCCTCCGGGCCCTCCACCCGCCGCCGAGGCCCTCGTCGACCTGTTGCGAGCAGCCCAGTCCTGCCCGGCCGAGCGCCTGGCCGGCCTCGTCGACGAGCACGCCCGACCGCTGGGCGCGGCGCGCATCACCATCTGGCTCGCTGACCAGGGACAACGCCACCTGGTCTCCCTACCCACCGAAGACCAGCCCTCGCTGACCGTGCCCGTGGCCGTTGGGCCGGCCGGACGGGCCTACCGCACCGGTCGCGACCAGCCCACCGAGCCCAGCGGCGACGGCACCCTGTGGTTGGCGTTGACGGCCAGCACCGAGCGACTGGGCGTGCTCGAGGTCCGCCCCGTCGAGGGGATGGTGCCACCCCCCGACGGACTGGCCGGCCTGGCTCTGGTCGTGGCCCAGCTGGTGCTGTCCAAGAGCCTCCACTCTGACGCCTTCTACCGGGCCCGGCGCCAGGCCGACATGACCCTGGCCGCCGAGATGCAATGGATGATGCTGCCCCCGCTCGTGTCCGAGCTCGGTGGGGTCGGGGTGGCCGGGGTGCTGGAACCTGCCTACGAGGTCGGCGGCGACGCCTTCGACCACGCCCTCAACGACGGCGTCCTCCACCTGGCCGTCTTCGATGCCGTGGGCCATGACGTGCAGGCGGCCATGATCAGCCACGTCGCCCTCAGCACCTACCGCCACGCCCGCCGTGACGGGCGGGACCTGGCCGCCACCGCGGTCGCCATCGACGCCGCGGTGAGCGCCCACGTGGGCGACGGCAACTTCGTCACCGGCGTCCTCGCCCAGATCGACTGCCACACGGGCACGACGCGCTGGCTCGACGTGGCCCACCCCACCCCCCTGATCACCAGGGGGGCCGGCGTCGAGCCCCTGGCCGGCCCGGTGTGTCGCCCCTTCGGACTCGACATCGGCCGACCCCAGGTCCAGGAGCTCTCGCTCGGTGCCGGGGAGTGGCTGCTGCTCTACACCGACGGCGTGCTCGACGAGCGGGTGTGGCGGGACCAGGACGGAGCCCAGGCCTGGCTGGCCCAACGTCTGCTCCACCACACCCGACCCGAGCGCGCCACCCCGGCCGACCTCGTCCACCACCTCATGTTGGACACCATCGCCGGGATGGGTGGGGCTCGCCAGCGCGACGACGCCGCCCTGCTGGCCGCCCGCTGGCACCGGCGCGACCAGGACTGACCCCGGGACCACGGCCAGCTCCCCGGGCGCCCTGTACGGTGCGGCGCGACGCGGCTGGCCGTGTCCGCGACGAGGGGGAGGGCCCGTGGGAGGACCGCTCGAGGGCACCAGGGTGCTCGAGGTGGCCAACATGATCGCCGGGCCATCGGCCGGGGCGCTGCTGGCCGACCTGGGGGCCGACGTGATCAAGGTCGAGCCCCCCACCGGCGACATCCTGCGGGGCGCCCACCGCCCCCTCGAGGGCGACGCCGGGTCGACCGACGGCGCCGGTGGGGAACCGCCCGACGCCTGGTGGCACCTCGACAACCGGGGCAAGCGCGGCATCGCCGTCGACCTGACCATCGACGACGGCGTCGGGGTCGTGCACCGGCTGGCCGCCGGTTGCGACGTGGTGCTGACCAACCTGACCGACGACCGCCGGGCCCGCTACCGCCTCACCGCGGCCGACGTGCACAGCGTCAACCCCGCCGCGGTGTACGCCGTGGTCACCGGGTACGGCGCCGTGGGCCCCGAAGCCGGTCGCCCGGCCTACGACATGACCGCCTTCTTCGCCCGGGGTGGCCTGTCCTCGCTCATCGGCGAGCCCGGCGCCCCTCCCCCCATGTTCCGACCGGGCCAGGGCGACCACACCACGGCCCTGGCCCTGCTGGCCGGCATCCTCGCTGCCTTGCGCGAGCGCGACCGCACCGGGACCGGCCAGGTCGTCGACGTGTCCCTGTACCGGGTGGCGGCGTGGACCATCGCCAGTGACCTGTCGGTGTCCCTGCTCGATGGCGCCCAGCCACCCCGCTTCACCCGCCAGCGCTGGCCCAACCCCCTGACGTGCCGGTTCCGCTGCGCCGATGACCGCTGGCTGGCCCTGTGCATGCCCGGGCCCCGCGACTTCTGGCCCGCCTTCTGCGTCGCCGTGGACAGGGCTCACTGGCTCGATGACCCCCGCTTCTCCACCCCCGCTGCCCGGGGTCAGCACGCCGAGGAGCTGATGGCCGCCTGTGACGAGGCCCTGGCCGCGGCCGACCGCGACACCTGGGCCCAGCGCTTCGACGCCGCTGGGCTGGTTTGGGCCCCCGTGCACACCCTGCCCGAAGTGGTGGCCGACCCCCAGGCCGAGGCGCTGGGGGTGTGGAGCGGACTCGAGGACCACGACGGCACCCCGTTCCGCACCGTCTCCGCCCCCTTCGAGCTGTCCACGGCCGAGGTCGGGGTCCGTGGCCCGGCACCCCGACTGGGCGAGCACACCCGCGCCCTGCTCGACGAGACCGGGCTGGACGCCGCCACCATCGACGACCTGTTGGCCCGGGGCGTCGTGAGCTAGATCAGCCCCGGGGCCGGCGGGCGTGGGCCGCCTGTCCCCGCCAGCGCCACAGGGCCGCGACCAGCAGCACGGGTGACGCCACCAGTGCGGTGTAGGTGGCCACCGCGCCCAGGCGGGACAACGGGTGGTCGAACGCCAGCATGACCAGGGCGGCGAAGGCCACCAGCCACGCCACCAGGGCCAGGTACGAGGCCACGTCCTCGACGTGGGTGAGCTCAGGGTCGGCCTGCACCGTGGACCGTGTCGCACCCTCGGCCCGCAGCAGGTTCTCCACCCAGCGCACCGGGGTGGTGACGACGATGATGATCACCGGCGCCCAGATGGCCATGGTCGCCGCCACCCAGCGTTGGTCGGTCACCGTCAGGCCCGTGGGATCGCTGACGGCGGCGGCGGCCACGAAGCTGGCGGGCACGGAGATGGCCACCACCAGCAACGACTTCACGTAGCGCAGCACGACCACCTGCAGTCGCAGCATGTGCCGGGCCAGCCCGTACTCCAGCTTCACCACCTCGTCGAGCAGGTTGCGGCGCCGGGACGCGGCCAGCTCCATCAGGGCGTCGACCCGGTCGATGTCGCCGCGGGGCCCCTCGGCGATCAGGCCGGGATAGGCGTCGAGCTGGCGGTCGATGCGCTCACGACCCCGGCGGTTGGTGGGCACGAGCAGGTCCAGGTTGAACTGGGTGCCCCGCAGCTCGTCGTAGACGGCGGTGGCCCCGGGGCCGAGCTCGTCGAGGGGCAGGCGGATGCCGGTCAGGGTGAAACGGGGGGTGAACGTCTCGACGTCACCGCGGCGGATGTGGTTCGCGTGGAAGTAGAACCGGGTCAGCTGCAGGATCACCAGCCAGAACAGCACCAACACGAGGACGATCGACAGCACCACCGCGGCGACGAGGAGGCCCCGGGTCACGCTCAGGGGGCCGTGGAGCAGGGCCCGCAGCACGGTGGTCACCGCATCGCGCTCGACGTAGGGCAGCAGCACCAGCAACCCCGCCCCTGACAGCAGCGCCGACGCCACCCGGTGGATGGTCGACAGCCGCACCTCGCAGCGCTGCATGAAGGCCCGGATGGCGGCGCGCTCCTCACCCGTCAGATCAGCGGACGACTCAGCGGACGACTCAGCGGACGACTCGGCCGACAGCTCGACGGGCGGTTCCGTGGGCAGGTCGGGTTCGGTCACGGGAGCAGCATCGCCCATCAGGCACCACGTTGCGGTTCCGTGACGGCATGCTGAGCCCGTGGACGGCGGCAGCGGCGGTGAGACGGTCACGGTGGTGATGACGGCGTACGAGTGCGCGCCCTACGTGGACGAGGCCCTGCGCAGCCTGGCCGGCCAGACCCGGCCGCCCGACCAGGTCGTCGTCGTCGACGACCACTCCTGCGACGACACCGTGGCCCGGGTGCGGGCCTGGTGCGACGACCTGCCCATCCACCTGGTCTCGCTCGACCGCAACGTGGGCTGCGGCATGGCCCGGGCCCACGCCATGCACCTGGCCGGCGGGGACCTGGTGTGCTTCCTCGATGCCGACGACGTGCTGCTGCCCACCCACCTCGAGCACCTGACGGCCACGTGGCGGGCCCACGGCGGCGCCGTCAGCCCCCGGGCCCTGGTGTGGCGCCCGGGCGAGATCCTCGTCGACTACCACCGCGTCGTCGGCCTGCACATCCCCCGCCGGGCCCAGCTGGCCCGGCTGTTGGCCGACAACTTCGTGTTCTACGGCGCCCTGTTCCCCCGGGATGCCTACCGCCAGGTCGGGGGCATCCGCCCGGTGCGCCACGGCGACGACTGGGACCTGTGGGTGCGCATGGCCGCAGCCGGCACCCGGTTCACCGTGGCCGAAGAGCCCACCGTGCTCTACCGCCGCCACCCCGGCAACCTGACCGGCGACGTGGGCCCCTTCGACCTCGAACGGGTGCGCATCATCGAGCAGTTCCGTCGGGAGCACCCCGAGTGGCTCAGCACCCGGGCATGGGCCGGGGTGCTGCGCCACCGCCGCACCATGGCCCGGGTCCACCGGGGCCTGGCCCGCATCCACCACGGCGAGCTGGCTGGCGTGCGGGACCTGGTCACCCTGGCCGGCGGCGGGCGCCGCAGCGTGGCCCAGGTGGCCCGCCAGACCGCGTACCGCAGCTACCGCGCCGCCACCTTCCGCACCGCCGTACGCCTGCGCTGACGGTCAGGCGAGGGCGGGCAGGTCGCCGAAGAAGCCGGCCACGCGGACCAGCTTGCCGTCGGCGTCCACCTCGGCCACGTCCATGCCCCCCAGGGTGACGCTGCCGTCGGGGGCCACCAGCTCCCAGCCGTAGCGGGCGATGCCGTGGTGGGCGTCGATCCCCGTCGAGCGACGGAAGCGGTGCCCGGCGAACTGGCCCTGCACAGCGGCGATCATGGCGTCGATGCCGTCGTGGCCCCGGGCGTCCACGGGCGGGTCGATCAGGTGGCCGTCGGCGGCCCACACCGCCTCGATCAGCTGCTGGCGCCGGGTGGCGTCGGGCTCGCCGTAGGCATCGAGGTAGGTGTCGATGGTGACGGTCAGGGTGTCGGTGTCGCCGGGGGTGCTGGGGGTGCTGGGGGTGCTCACATCTGCGGTCATGGCGTGCTCCGGTGGTCGGTGGCGGCGGGTCGTTCCCGCCGCTGGGACCACCATGGGACGCCGGACAGCACCAGGGCGACTACCTGGGAGGTAGGGCACGAGTAGCGTCCGGCGATGTGACCGACGACGACTTCGTCCTGTTCGCGGGCTCGGCCAGCCGGCAGCTCGGCCGTCACATCGCCGACTACCTCGACCACCCGCTGGGCCAGAGCGAGACGCTGCGGTTCTCCGAGGGCAACCTGTTCGTGCGGGTGCTCGAGAACGTGCGCGGCCGGGACGTGTTCATGGTCCAGGGCACGGCGTTCCCGGCCAACGACAACTTCATGGAGCTGCTGTTCTGGATCGACGCCCTGAAGCGGGCCAGCGCAGCGTCGGTCACCGCGGTGATCCCGTACTTCAGCTACGCCAAGGGTGACAAGAAGGACGAGCCCCGGGTGTCGATCCGGGCCCGGGTGTGCGCCGACGCCATCGAGGCGGCGGGGGCCGACCGGGTGGTGACCATGGACCTGCACGCCACCCAGGTCCAGGGCTTCTTCAAGATCCCCGTCGACGACCTGCACGCCCTACCCGTGCTGTGCGACGCCATCCGGGCCAAGGGCCTCGACGACCTCGTCGTGGTGTCCCCCGATGCCGGGTTCGCCAAGAAGGCCCGCCAGTGGGCCGACCGGTTGCGCGTCCCCCTGGCCATCGCCGACAAGCGCCGCCCCGACCACACCGAGAAGGCCGAGATCACCGAGCTGATCGGCGATGTCGACGGCCGCACCGCGCTGATCGTCGACGACTTCACCATCTCGGGCGGCACCCTGGTCGACGCCGCCCGGGTACTCACCGAGCGGGGGGCCAAGGCCGTCTACGCCGCGGTGACCCACGGGCTCTTGGCCGGCCCCGCCATCGAGCGCCTCGACGACAGTCCCATCGAGGCGCTCTTCATCACCGACTCGGTCGAGACCCAGCCCGTCGAGTTCTCCAAGAAGATCGAGGTGGTGTCCGTGGCCCCCGTGTTCGGCGAGGCCATCCGCCGCATCGCCCAGCGCGAGAGCATCAGCATCCTCTTCGACTGATGGCGCTGGTCTCTGCTGAGGGCCAGGACGACCATCAGCCGGTGACGATCTCCTGCCACGGGGTGGCACCAGGGCCCACGGCGCCGTTGAGGGCCAGCAGGTCACGCACGTCGGCCCCGCTCAGCTCGTCGCGCTCGAGGAGGGCATCGGCCAGGGCCAGGAGAGCCCCTTCGTGGGCCCGGACCAGGCGGCGGGCCTCGGCCTCGGCGTCGGCCATGAGGCTCTCGGCCGCGCCCCGCGACGCCTCGTCGCTGAGCACCTTGGCCACCAGGTTGGCGCCCCCGGGCCCGCCGGCGGCCTCCAGGCTCAAGCGGCTGCCCCCGGCGCCCATGGCCCCCACCAGCAGGGACGCCATGGTGGTGGCCGCGGCCAGGTCGGCGGTGATGCCGCTCGACGCCTCACCCCACTGCAGCTCCTCGGCCACCATGCCGGCCAGGGCGATCTGCATCAGGGCCCGCCCCTCGGAGGGGGTGAACAGCAGACGCTCGAGGGCGTCGTCGTGGGCCACGAGGCCCAGGGCGTCGGCCCGGCGCAGGATGGAGGCCACCGTCACCCGTCGGCCCACGAGCGTGGCCACCAGGGCGTGTGATGCCTCGTGCACGGCGATGCGGCGCCGCTCCCCCGCCTCGTAACCGGCCACCTGGGACATGCCCAGCTCGGTGACCATCTTGGCTTCGAGCACGTCCATCCAGCGCATGGAGCGCCCGCCCCGGCGCAGGGCGCAGATCAGGGCCTCGTCCAGGAGCCGCTCGATGCGCACCGGGGTGTAGCCGCTGGTCACGTCGGCCACCAGGTCGGCGGTCACGTCGGGCGCGTGGACCTTGCGCTCCAGGTAGTAGGCGGCGATGGCCTCGCGGTCCGAGCGGGGAGGCAGGCCGAAGTGGATCTGACGATCGAAGCGGCCCGGGCGCAGCAGGGCGGGGTCGAGGTCGGCCGCCCGGTTGGTGGCCGCCACCAGCAGCACGTTGGCCGGCGGGGTCACCGGTCGGTGCAGGTGGCGGTGCACGGGCAGAAAGAGGTTGACGGCGTCGGCCAGCTTGCCCAGGAAGGCGTTGCGGCCGGTGGGCACGTCGAAGCTCTGCATCTGCACCAGCAGCTCGTTGACCACCCCGGTGACGCCCTCACGGGATGCCCCCGAAGTCATGTTGGCCCGGGCCCCGCCGATGGCGTCGAACTCCTCGATGAAGCCGATGGCCCCACCCTCGGCCCGGGCCGCCTTGCGCAGGGCCTTGAAGAAGGAGCGCACCTTGCGGTTGGTCTGGCCGTAGTACATCGATTGGAAGGCGCTGGCCGACACGAACAGGAAGGGCACCCCGGCCTCACCGGCCATGGCCTTGGCCAGGTGGGTCTTGCCCGTGCCCGGAGGGCCCTCGAAGAGCACGCCCCGTCGGGGCTGGCCACCCAGCTCGGTGGCGAAGGTGCGATGGGCCAGGAACAGGTTGAGGGTGTCGATGGCCTCACGGCGGGTCGACTCGGCGCCGACGACGTCGCCCAGGCGGGTCCCCGTGTCGTGGGGGCGCAGGACCACGTGGGGCGACTGGCCGGCCGCGACGAGGGGCAGGCCGACCACCAGGACCAGCATGACGATGAGGAGCCCGGCGACGAGGAAGTCGGGGTTGGCGGTGATGTCGGGCAGGCCGAACCCCACCGGGTTGCCGCCCAGGCCCCGCACCCACAGCCACACGGCCATGGGGGCGAGCACGACGAGCACCCACAGCAACCGCCGTTGTCGCGCCCGCTCCCGGGCGGCGACGGCATCGACGTCGGCCCCCCGCAGGACGGTTGCGCTCCCGAGTCGGGCTGCGTCCATGTGACCCTCCGTGCAGTGGTGAAAGCCGGACGCTATCGGTGATGCATGTTGCGCTCAACGGGATCAAGGGCCCAGTTGGCGCAATTGGAGACGGACGAGGTCGAACCAAGCCACAATGACGGACGACACAGCGTCGCCCCGGGGATCGCAGCGCCCGGACCGCCCCCTCGAACACCATTGGAGCGCCCTCGGATGGCCACCACCTCGTACGACTGGACCGCCCACCACGCCCTCGTCCGCCCCGACAAGGAGGCGGTGTGGGACGTGCGCACCGACCGCCGGTGGACCTACGCCCAGTTCGACGCCAGGGTCGAGCAGGTGGCCACCGTGCTCCAGCGCGACTTCGGCGTGAACGTCGCCGACCGTGTCGCCGTCTACGCCCAGAACACGGCGGAGATCTTCGAGGTCCAGTTCGCCTGCTGGAAGCTGGGAGCCATCTTCGTGCCCCTGAACTGGCGCTTGGCCGGCCCCGAGCTCGAGTACATCGCCCAGGACTGCACCCCCAAGGTGCTGATCCACGAGTCGGGGTTCACCGAAGCGGCCCGGGCCCTGGCCGCGGCGGCGGGCATCGATCGTCGCCTGGTGTGGGACGGCGCCGTGGACGGGTCCCAGGGTGGCGGGACCGGCGCCGAGCCCGACAGCGCCGCGCCCTACGAGGAGGCCCTGGCTTCGGTCAGCCGGGCCGACTTCGTGAGGGCCGACGCCACCCACGACACCCCCCTGACCGTCATGTACACCTCGGGCACGACGGGCCGGCCCAAGGGGGCGATCATCACCCACGGCATGACGTTCTGGACCGCCGTCAACCAGCTCGAGTTCTTCCGCACCGGGCCCGACATGGTGAACCTGGCCATCCTGCCCCTGTTCCACACCGGCGGGCTGAACGTGTTCGCCAACCCCGCCTTCCACTGGGGTGGGCGCAACGTCGTCGTGCACACCTTCGACCCCGCCGCGGCGCTGGCCCTGCTCGACGACGCCGAGGTCGGCATCACCCACTTCCTGGGCGTGCCCGCCCACTGGCTGTTCATGAGCCAGTCCCCCGGCTTCGCCCAGGCCACCCTGTCCACCGCCGTGGGCATGGGGGTGGGAGGCTCCCCCACCCCCGTCGAGCTCATCCGCACGTGGCTGACCAAGGGGGTGGTGCTCCAGCAGGCCTTCGGCATGACCGAGACCAGCCCCATCGTCATGTCCCAGACCCGGGAGGATGCGGTGTCCACCATCGGCGCCGCAGGGATGGCGGCCCTGCACAACACGTGCCGGATCGTCGACGAGACGGGGGGGGACGTGGCCCGGGGCGAGATCGGCGAGCTGTGGGTGAAGGGGCCCAACATCACGCCCGGCTACTGGAACCACCCCCAGGCCACGGCCGACGCCATCACCGACGGCTGGCTGCACACCGGCGACGCCGCCCGCCAGGACGAGGCCGGCAACTACTCCATCGTGGACCGGTGGAAGGACATGTACATCTCGGGCGGCGAGAACGTGTACCCCGCCGAGGTCGAGAACGTCATCTACCAGGTCCCAGGCGTGGCCGAGTGCGCGGTGATCGGTGTCCCCGACGAGCGCTGGGTCGAGGTGGGGCGGGCCGTCATCGTGCGGGCACCGGGATCCGAGCTCGACGAGGCCGCCGTGCTCCGTCACTGCGTGGCCCAGCTGGCCCGCTTCAAGGTGCCCAAGAGCGTCGTGTTCATCGACGAACTGCCCCACAACGCCACCGGCAAGATCCTCAAGCGGGAGCTGCGGGACCACCACGGAGCCTGACCCTCACCGCCCTGGTGGGCAGGCGCTCCGTGGGGCCCATGACGGGTTTGCGCACCAAAGTGGTTGACGCCTGGCCCGGTTGCGCACTATAGTGCGATCCAACGCACAGCGATGCACCGGGTGGTCCGACGGACGGAAGCTCCCCGCACCGCTGCTACTGGACGGAGAATACCGTGAACAGCATCGTCGAGTCCTTCACCGAGCTCGGTACCACCACCCTCGACCAGGTCGTCGAGGCCCAGGGCCGGGTGCTCGAGTGGAACCGCCAGATGGCGGAGACCACCGTCCCCCGCCTGGCCGCCATGCCCGGCGCCGAGGCCATCGCCGGCCAGAACATCGCCTCGGACTGGATCGAGGCCTCGTTCAAGCTGACCAGCAAGGCGCTCGAGGCCAACACCGCCTTCGTCAAGGGCCTGGTCGACGCCTGGACCATCAAGCCCGAGTCCGTGCCCGAGACCCCCGCTCCCGCCGCCCCCAAGACGGCCAAGCCCTGATCTCACAGATCTGACGGGGACGAGCTCTTCGTCCCCGTCACCGGATGACGCCGCAACCCCTCTTCGGCTCGGGGTTGCGGCGTTGCCCGCGTTCGCACACATCTCGCGCTTCCACCTGAGCGCGCATCCGGACGACCTCGAACCAACGGTCCCAGGGACCGCGCTTCCCGGGGGGAGCACCACGTGCACGAAGACTGGTGGCAGCAGCACCTCAAGCAGGTGGGGGCCTTCATCAAGGAACAGCGTCGGCTGGCCGAGCTGTCCCAACGGGAGTTCGCCCGATCGGTGAACCTGTCCGACACCTACATGAGCCAACTCGAACGGGGCATGCACGAGCCCTCGATCCGGGTCCTGCGGGCCATCGCCGACGGGTTGAACCTGTCGGCCGAGCAACTGATCACCTTCGCCGCTGGCATCGGCGGCCAGCCCGAGCCCGCCGGCCCCGCCACCACCGAAGGTGCCATCAAGGCCGACCCCCGCCTGAGCGTGGCCCAGAAGCAGGCCCTGCTCGGCGTGTTGCGCAGCTACCTGACCGGCACCGAGCCCGACCTGGCCACCGTGAGCGCGCCCTCGCCGGCCGCCACCACGGCTGCTGCGGCCCCGGCCGCGGCGTCCCCGGCGAACGGCACGACCTCACCGGCCTGACAGACGCGGGAACAGCACGAGGCCCCGGATCGATCCCGATCCGGGGCCTCGTCGCGTTCTCTGGACTATCGGGCCTGCGTGTCGGTCAGACCGCTTCGAGGAGGAGGCGGGCCTCGTCGAAGTGGGGGTCAGCCCGGAGCTTGGCCAGGGCGCCACGCTCGATCTGGCGCACCCGATCGGCGGACACACCCAGCTTGGAACCGATGTCGGCCAGGGTGTGGGGGGGACCCTCGAAGCCGTAGCGCTGCTTGAGCACGACCTTCTCGCGGTCGTCGAGCACCTCGAGGAGGCGGTCGATCTCCCGGGGGAGGAGCGTGCGCACCGCTGAATCGGCCGGAGAAGCCGCATTGCTGTCGGCCACCAGGTCGCCACGGTTGATGTCGCCGTCACCCAACGGCTCGTTCAGCGAGGTGGGGTCGGCCTGGTAGCGGTGGAAGAAGACCACCTGGGCCAGGGGCACCTGGGTCTCGCTGGCCAGCTCGGGCAGGGTGGGCTCGCGGCCCAGCCGACCTTCGAGCTCGGTGCGGGCCCGGTTCAGCCGGAACACGGTGTCGCCGGCCTGGCCGGGCAGGCGGATCACCCGACTCGAGTTGGCGACGCCACGCTGGATGGCCTGGCGTATCCACCACGTGGCGTAGGTGGAGAACTTGAAGCCCTTGCGCCAGTCGAACTTCTCGACGGCGTGGATGAGCCCCAGGTTGCCCTCCTGGACCAGGTCGAGGAGGGGGAGCCCCGTGGCCTGGTAGCTCTTGGCGATGGACACCACGAGCCGGAGGTTCGAGGTGACGAAGGTCTGCTGGGCCTGCTCACCATCGCGGATGATGCGGCGCAGCTCCTTGCGAGGGGCCGGCTGGAGGTCATCACCCTCGGCGTCGAGCTCGGCCATGGCGGCCCGACCCGCTTCGATGCGCTGCGCGAGTCGCGCTTCACCGGCGCGGTCGAGCAACTCGTACCGTCCGATCTCATCCAGGTAGACCCGGACGAGGTCTTCCGTGGGGGCGTCTGACGTTCGCTTCCTGCTCACATGCACTACCTGTCGTTACGTGCGGACACCGAGACAACGTCGTTCTCCTACACGATGTTCCCTAAAGACGACCGAAGGTCGCTCACCGTGAGGGGTCGGACGGTGCCGGGGGGCGGTGCCGGCTGGGGGGGGAGGGAGGCTGGGATCCTCGGGTGCAGCCCGCGGGCTGCGAGTTGAATGGGTGATTGTCCCACGTACGGATGGTGGACAGTTGACCCGTTTCGCAGTGGTCAACACGTTCTCGGTGCTTTTCCTGCCCGAATTGACCCAACTTCATGCAGATGAGCCAGGATCTTCGGCCCTAGTTCCGCCGAAGGCGGTAGACGCGAGGACCCCGGGGGCCGCCCCCGGTCCCTCGAGGGCCTTCCCCGGCGTACGGGGGGCCGGGAGCGGTAGCTTCGCTCGGGCCCTGCGAAGCGAGCAGGCCGAGATCGACCCGATACCGAGCAGAAAGGCCACCACATGGCCATCGACTGCCCCGCCGCCGACGGCTCGAGCCCACGCCGGACCGAGTTCCCCGAAGCGCCGCCGATGTGCATCGACCCCGCCAAGCGCTACTCGGCCGAGGTGGTGACCTCGCTGGGGACCCTCGTCATCGCCCTCGATGCCGCGGCTGCGCCCAAGACGGTGAACAACTTCGTCTTCCTGGCCCGGTACCACTACTACGACGGCATCATCTTCCACCGCATCATCAACGGCTTCATGTGCCAGGGCGGGGACCCCAAGGGCGTCGGCACCGGCGGGCCCGGGTACAAGTTCGCCGACGAGCTGCCCAAGCCGGGCAAGTACCAGATCGGCTCGTTGGCCATGGCCAACGCCGGACCGAACACCAACGGCAGCCAGTTCTTCATCGTCTCCGGTGCCTCCGGCGTCGGCCTGCCCCCGGCGTACTCGCTGTTCGGGCAGGTCGTGAAGGGCCTCGAGGTCGTGGACGCCATGCAGAAGGTGCCCACGGGTGCCCAGGACAAGCCCAAGACCCCCGTGGTCATCGAGTCCGTCACCGTGACCGAGCACGACGACTGACGTACAGGACACCCGGATGGGGCCCTGGTCACCGGAGCGATCCCGGGGGCCGGGGCCCTGCCCGTTCAGGCGGTGGTGGGGCCGCCCTCCCAGCCGGTGCGGCCGCCCAGGCGGTCCTGCAGGCGGCGCATGCCTTCCAGCCATCGCTCGAGGTCGTCGGACTTGCGGCGCATCCACTCCGCGGCGATGGGGTCGGTGAGGACGAGGAAGCGGCCCTCGTCGAAGGCATCCACGACCTGGCCGGCCACCTCGTCAGCGGTGCGGATGGGCCCCGCCGCCGTCTTGGCGAAGTCCGAGGTGGTGTCGAGCATGGGGGTGTCCACACCCAGGGGCGCCAGCAGGTGGACGCCGATGCCCCGGTGCCCGTAGGTGATGGACAGCCACTCGGCCAGGCCGACCACGGCGTGCTTGGTCGAGGCGTAGGCGGCGGCGCCGTGGGTGGTGAGGATGCCGGCCATGGACGCGGTGTGCTGCAGGTAGCCCTCGCCCCGCTCGAGCATGGACGGCAGCACGGCCCGCACCGCGTAGACGTGGGACATGACGTTGACGGCCCACTGCTGGCCCCAGGGCTCGATGGTGCCCTCGAGGAAGTCCTGGTCGTTGGCGATGCCGGCGTTGTTGCACAGCACGTCGACGCGGCCGTAGCGCTCGAAGGCCGCGGCCACCATGGCGTTGACCTCGGCCTCGACTCCCAGGTCGCAGGCGTGGGCCAGGCCACCGACCGACCGGGCCACCTCGGCGGCGCCCTCGGCGTTGCGGTCCACGACCACGATGCCCGCGGCACCGTCGGCGGCGAAGCGCTTCACCAGGGCGGCACCGATGCCCGACGCCCCACCCGTCACCACACAGATCTTGCCGTCGACCTTCATGGTCGCAGTCTGCCACCTGGCCCGACAGGCGGCCGGCGGGCCAACGGCGACCCCGTCGGTAGGCTCGACGTCCTGCCTGTCGGCCACCAGCACCTGGGCCTTGAACACGGGATGCGGTATGACCACCACGCTCGATGACCGACGCTCGGGGACGAGCTCGACCCCGCCCGACCACGGCGCGGCCAACCGCTGGCTGGCCCTGGGGACCATCATCGTGCTGCTGCTGGGCGTGCTCGGGGGCATGTGGATCCGCCGGGACCGGGTCCCCGCCGCCGACTCGGTCGACGTCGGCTTCGTGCAGGACATGACCGATCACCACGACCAAGCCGTGGAGATGTCCTCCATCGCCATTGGCCTGGGGGTGGACCCATCGGTGGAGCCCTTCGTCCTCGAGGTGATCAAGAGCCAGCGGTGGGAGTTGGGGCGCATGTACGGGTGGCTCCAGGACTGGGGCTACCCGGCCGGCGACCCCGAGCGCACCGATGCGATGGCCTGGATGGGCCACCCGGTGTCGGTCGCGTCGATGGCGGGCATGCAGTCCCAGGCCGACGTGGACCGCTTGGCCGATGGGCCGGTGGAAGCCCGCTCCGAGCTGTGGTTGCGGCTGATGATCAGCCACCACCAGGGCGCCGTGCACATGGCCGAAGAGGCTGCCGAGCACGCGGAGACGGCCAAGGTGCGCCTGTTCGCCCAGGCCACAGCGACCAACCAGGCCAAGGAGATCCGTGAGTTCGAGTTGGCCCTCGCCGCCCTGCAGGCCAGCTGAGATGGGTCGGGGTGGCGCTCCAGGGTCACGCGAGCTCTGGTGGCGCCCTCGGCACGACTCGAACGTGCGACCGGCGGATTAGAAGTCGTGGCGAAGCCGTTCCGGCTCGTACCGTTTTGTGCCTCTCAGCTGCGGCTTTGACCGATAGACGGTCCGCCTCGTACCGGCCCGTGATGTGGGATACCACCCAAAATGTTGGATGAAATGTTGGATCGTCGACGGAATCCGACGGTCATTCCACGGAAGCCCGATACTCGCGGCGCCGCCCCGCGCGTGCCGACGGCAACGTCGCTGGAGCGACGTTCCGAAGCGGCCATCGTGTCGGGCCGGGCTTGCGGGTGAAGCTCAGGGTCATGGGTGAGCGGCGTCGTAGGCGGCGCGGATCTAGGGGCGGAGCCGCCCTCTGGCGGGAACGTCGCGTCCTTGGCGGCGCGCCCAGGCGCGGATCTCGGCGGTGGTGGGCTCGGGCGCTGTGAGCGGGCCTGCGTGAGGCAGGACGCCGACGCGTTCGATTGCGGGCCGTTCGGTGTGGTGGTGGTCGAGAGCGGCGCCGAGGAACCGGTAAGCCCACTCCTGAGCCAGGGGCCGGGTCTCGCAGAACACGATGGGAACGCTGGGGAACCGGACCTGGGCTTCGGCCAGGCCCTCAGCGACCACCGCGGGCCGTACACGGTTGAGCTTGAACACAGCGGAGTACCGGTCCTCCACGACCAACGCCGCCCGGGGCACGTCAGAGAGAGCGGCGAGGAGGTAGCGGAGCTTGCCTCCGGTGAGCGTGGAGACGAGATCGGCGAGGGTCTTACGCTCGACCGCGGCCACGATCATCCCGTCGACCTCGACGGCGTAGTCCCCCGCGGGCAGGGCCCGGCGCACGGTGGTGGCCTGCTGAGCGCTGAACCGCCACGGGTAGCGCTCATGGGTGTCGACGAGGATCTCGGGGACGAGGCCCGAGGCGCGCTGGGTGGGAACGGCCACGTTCGGCCGGGCCTGTTTAGCGGTGCGGGCGGACTGCCGGAAGATCGTCTCGCGTCCCCGGGCCTTCGTGAACACGAACTGGGACCGGTTCTCGCGGCCCCGGTCGAGCACGAGGTCGATGGCCGCGCCCCGGCGCACGCAGGACCGCACCGGCACCTGTTCGATCACCTCGGGCGCTGCCGGCCATTCGAGCGTGGCGTGGCAGTACACCTTCGCCGTGCGAGGCCACGTGTCCCGCACCTTCAGCACCACCCCTCGCGGCCCGAGCGGCAACCGCACCAGGAACGGCAGCGTCGAGCCTTCTTCGGGGTTGCGGGCCACCACGAAATCCTTCACCCCGCCAGTCTGTAGAACAGAGGGTCGCTCACGCCTGCTCCACCAGCGTCGACCCGCGCACCACGCTGCTGCTCGTCGAGGTGAGCTACGAGGGCGTCGATCCCTTCGGGCAGGGTGGCTGCACTTCCGCACGGCCCGCATCCACCGGCGGAGAGCCGGTGGTCCGTCAGGTGCGGTCGGCTCGGCGAAATCGGGAACTCAGGGAATCTGCCGGGCTTCGGGTGTGAGCGACGGGTCGGTGTCGAGGTCCAGCTGGCCAGCAGGTTGAGGGCGTCCTGTGACGGTGAGCCGGGCTCGGCCGTGTAGACGTTGATCCTATGGCCGGTGTCGCCCAGCAGCTCCATCGCCTCGTACGCGACCAGAGCGGTTGATTGCACAACCTCGTTGAGGTCATGCCCGTTCGAGCTCGATCGGCCTGTTGACCCCCAGGCACTTCCCGCCCTTGATGATACGTGTCATGCAATGTCACTGAGGTGCCCGGAGCCCGATCCTCCGTGCCAGCTTGTGACACCGGTTAACGCGAGATAACGCGACGTATGCGGGCTGTAAGAGGACAAGCGCCGGGCCGGCTTGCCCGGCACTTGTCACCGATCGAGTCGATTCGCGACATCTCGGTCGCAGACAAGGCCGTTGCTTGCTCGGTCCCGCTCGGCAGCAATCTGGCGGCAACCGGCGAATGGCCGACGGGTAGCATGGCGGCGTGGACTTCGAGCGGATCACCGTCGACCCGGCCAAGATGCGAGGCGTCCCCTGCATCCGCGGTCTGTGGATCCCCGTGGCCACGGTCATGAGTCAGCTCGCGGCGGGCCGCTCTCGGGAGGAGATCCTCGCCGACTTCCCCGACCTGGAACCGGCCGATGTCGCCGCCGCACTCGAGTACGCCGCCGTCCAGGAACGGGAACTGCCCCTCACCCGACCGGCATGAGGTTTCTCGTCGACGCCAACCTGTCGCCGCGCGTCAGAACTGCTCCGAGCAGCCAGCACGACGCCGTAGCCGACCGAGAAATCGGCCTACAGACAGCCGCTGATGACGCAATCCTCGACCACGCCCGTTGACGAGCCGGTCCCGGTCCATTTCATGAAGGCGGTGGCCCATCGTCTCCCCCGCCGATGTGAGCGAGGTCAGAGGGGGGAGTCGCCCGACGCGCAGCCGGTGCCGGGCGAAGCTGATGATGGCGCCTGCGGGTAGGTCGTCGGCTATTCATGGCTCTCCTGACCGACCCGTGGGTGGTTGAGTAGCCGATTCGCGGGGTGCACCCCGTTCCTTGCCTACGCTTCCGGGCTTCTCGAGGGCTCGGAACACAGGAGGAACGGGGTGCGATCAGCAAGGTTATGAGGCTGCGCTGTTGGAACTGGTGGTGGTGGTGGTGGAAGCGGTTAATTTCGACGAGGACGCCGACGCAGTGGCGGTGTAGGTGCGCCTTGTAAGGCCACGAAGCGGGTGGCGTGACGCACCGTGGGCACCCTCGTCGGCCGGGGTCGTCGCCGACGCAACACCCCCGGCGGGAAACTCGCCGACGCCCGTACGTCCCGAGGGCGGCAGAGCGCCCCCCAGCGTTCAGACGGGCCGCCGGCGCAGTCAGTCAATCGTTCGGGCCCTCCGCCCTCCCTCGGCTGTACACGTCAGCCGCTCTCAACAGGGTGCGTCGATGACGGCGATGCGCTCACCGGCGAGCCCGCCGATCCAAATCTCATCTCCAACCTGGATCGCTGCCGTGGCGAGTGCGAGGTACTCATTCGTTCGGTACCTGAAGATCTCCTCATCGTTTTGGAGATCCTGATCGACACGGAGGACCTTCGAGAGGATGTTCGTGCACAGGCTGTTGTCGGTGGCGGCGCTGCCGTCGGGGTTGAGGGCGCACTCCAAGACTGCCTTTGGGGTGGCGTCGTGGCCGGCAACGAGGAGGCGGCCACTGTCATCGAAGTGGACGTTGTCGATGTGGAACCCGACCCACAGCTCGTCCAGCTGGTATGGGGCCTCGCGAGACACACGGTAGAGCGCCTCGGTGGCCCATCCGCCGACGTAGTAGTACCGGCCGTCAGGGGATACCTCGATGCCGTTCGCGCCGATGCCCTTAGTGCCGGGCACCGCCGACCAGCCGTCGCCCCGGTGCCACTCCCACACCTCGTCCACCACGGCGAACCTTGTCACCGCCAGCCCGCCGTCCGGGAGCCAGATCACCGAGTTGAGGTCATTGGCCGGCGCCGGGGGTCCCCCTGGCGGCTGGAGGACACAGCCGATCCAGGTGAGGCTCGGCGTCTCACCACTGGCGTCGACCTCGAAGACCTCGATCGCCTCGCGTCCTCCGTGCCGCACGACGAACAGTGTGTGCACCTGGTCGTCGCCGGGACGCAGGCTGATGCCGTGGGCCCAGAAGTCCTCGGGCATCGCACCCGGGCAGTCGCCGTACAGCTCCGTGTCCTGACGGACCTGAGGCTCCTCGCCCGGGTAGATCTCGACGGTCGTGCCGTCGCCCGTGTGGGCGGCGGAGAGGTAGCCGTCGTTCTTGTAGGTGGCGACGATCACCCACGGTGCCCCGGGCACCTTGGCCAGGTCCTCCGGGTTTACCGGCCCGCAGATGAACTCAACGTCACCGTCCCCCATGCACTCGGCACCGCTCTGTCCCGGCGGAGACGTCTGGGACTGGTCGGAGGATTGCGCGTGCGCCGTTGCCGAACCGATGGCCATCAAGGCCAGCGCGAAGCAACCGGAAACGATCGAGCGTATTAGTCTGCCAGTGGCCACGGGCGTGCTCCTCCTTGAACTGAGCGCCGCATCCCCACTGAACACGGTGCCGTCCTCTCCCTAGCTGACGCGCACGTTACTGATGACACAGGATGTTCACAAGCCCTGGTCCGAGGCCTCGCAATCGTTCCGACGCCGCAGGAGCAGTTCGGCAACTCACGCCGACCACCCCTCGGTTCATGCACAGTGAGATCAAGATCCCTGTCAGCAATCGCCCGACCGACCGCATCACCGCCGGGCTGCGGTGACGCGGTCGGACAGCGGGCCGTGGAAGTCGTCCCGCCGCCGGTTCAGCCTGTGCACCTCGCCTGGCGCGTCGAGCACAACGTCGGTCCGTCCGCCCCGCACGTCGGCCTCCGCCTGGTCCTGCTCACGAGCGCTGGTGGGACGCGATGGGCGCCCAGCGGGCCGAAGCCTGGCTGATCATGGCGTTCCGCCGGGAGCTGGCTGCCGCGGGGTTCACGGGCCGCCTGTCGGCTGAGAATGGGATCGATGTGCACCCAGTCGACGACCCTGCCGGCATCGGCCGGTACCTGACGAAATGGGGGATCGGGCAGGAGCTGGCAGCGGAGCCGACAAGCTGAGCCGCAACGGTGTGAACGTCCCCTACGCCGCTACCCTAGCGGCCGCGGCCTTCCTGGTCGGTCTTGGCCCGGCGGACGTGAGCGACGATGCCTTCGGTGCGGGCGTCGAGTTCTTCGGCGTCGAGGGCGACGAGCTCCCCGACGCGGAGGCGCCGACGAAGCCGACAAGCACGAAGGCCCGGTCCCGGACGCCGCGCAGGTCGTCGGGGTGGAGGCGACGAGGCGGGCGACGTCGTCCGTGCACAGGGGCAGGGCCTGGCGGACGGCCATGCCCTTGGTGCGGCGGGGCCCGGCGAGCGTGCGTCGGACGTGCTCGTGGTCCACGGGGCTGGGCAGGCCGGCGAGGCGGTGGGCCTTGCCGATGGCCATGGCCGCCCGCTGCGTCGTGGTCGCCCTACGGTCCACGGCGTAGGCGGCGAGGAAGGCGCACACGTGCGCCGGGTCCGCCGGCAGGGCGTCGAGCCCGTGCGCGTCGGCGTAGGCCACCCACGCCTTCCAGTCCCGGGCGTAGGCGGTGACCGTCGAGGCGGCCATCGACGCGCCCATGAGGGCGGCGGCCGCTTTCACGTCCGCGGCCGGCGGCCCGAGGACAAGCGACCGCTCCTTTACCACGTGCGGGGCGGCGGGTGGTGGTGGGGCCCCCGGCTCGAGGTTGGGTCGAAGACGATCACGAAGCGTGACCCTAGGACGGGGGTGTGACGGTCACGGGGATGCTTCCGATAACTGGAAGAGCACGAAGTTGAGGGGCCGAGCCCGCTCGGGCTCTCGGTGACGATTTGTGGGGCGCGTCATCGCTTCGAGCGTCATGTTGCACCTGCGACGGGCGCAGTAGGACGCAGGTGGCTCGACGGTTCGCACTGTCCCCGGTTGGAGCCGCTCCCTGCGGAGGGCTGCTTTTTGTTGACCCATTTCGTGGCCTCCCTACCGGCGGTCCCGTCGCGAGTCACATGCCAGGAAGGTCGATGGAGACGTCGTGCTGGACCGTCCGGGTCGGGTGTCGCTGCTCGAGGCGGTCGAGTCTCTCGGTGAGTTGCGTGGTCGTCGCCGTCCGCTGGGCTTCATTGTGACGGTCCTCTGCTGATCGCAGCTCCAAGAGGTGGGGCTGGGCGCTTGCCTGCAGCGCCGCGACGAGCTGGCGTCGTTCGGTGACCGCAGCGTCCGCCTGTCGTGCAGCGTGGCGTGCGGTCCGGCGACGCCATAGCGGGGACCTTTCGAGTTCGCTGAGGCGTCGCTGGTGTTCGCCCTCGGCTGCGGCCAGTCGCCCGGTGGCTTCGCGTAGGGGTTCGGTGAAGGGAGCTGCCCGCTGTCGGGCGTCGACAAGGTCTCGGTGGGCGGCGGCCACGGGGGCTTCGGCGTGCCGCCTCTGTTGGTGCGCTGGACGGAGGCCGGGAACCTGTTGGCTGAGGCGACGCCGCTGTGTCACTGCGGGGATGTCGGCGCGGTCGTTGCGGAGGGCTTGGTCGAGCACCTCCCGTGCTTCTACCGGGTCGTGGCTTTCGCTCACGGCGAGGAGGTGGTTCTCGTGGCGGCCGCGGGTGGCGCCGACGTAGAGGCTGCGGTGGGTGGTGGCGGCGGTGATGATGGCGATGCCGATGTCGACGGTGTCGCCTTGGTGGCTGTGGGCGGTGCCGGCGTAGCCGAGCCGGAGGTGCTGGCGGGCGTATCCGGCGGGCAGGTTGAGGGTGCCGTGTCCTTGGGCGTGGGTCACGGTGATGGCCCCGTTAGGGTGGGTGGCGGTGACGGTCCAGCGTTCCCGGTTGCGGACGGGTTCGCCTTGGTTGGTGGTGAGGGCGCGGTCGTTGCGGCGGGTGGTCACGATGTCGCCCACGGCTGCCGTCTCGCCCCCGGTGACCGGCACGGCGGGCTCTGCGGTTTGGCCGAGGCGGCGGCGTTCGGCCTGGATGACAGCGTTGAGGGCGTCGACGTGCTGGTTCGTCTCGGCGACCACGGCGACCGTGCGGCCTTGGGCGGTGTGGGTGATCCAGCGGCGGGCCACGTCGGCGGCGAGGTCGTCGAAGGTCCCGCTTCTGATTCTGTCGTGGATGGTGTAGGCGTCGAGGGCTTCGACCCGGCCGGCGCGTAGGTCGAGGGTGGCTTGTTGCTCCCACTGGTGGTGGAAGCGGTGGATGGTGGCGAGCTCGTGGACGCGGCTGGTGCGGCAGAGTTCGGCGAACATGCCGCCCCGGCCGACGGCTTGGAGTTGGCGAGGGTCGCCGACGAGCACGAGCCGCCACCGCTGCCGGGCGGCGAGACCGGTGAGCTGGTCGAGGGCGCCGGTGCCGAGCATGCCGGCCTCGTCCACGACGACGGTGGTATCGGGCGGCAAGCGGTACCGGTCTCGCGGCGGGCGGTGTCCGGCCCATTCGTGGAGGAGCTTGGCGACCGTATCGGCGGGGATCCCGGTCTCGTCGCGCAGGACCTTGGCCGCTTTCGCGGTCGGGGCCACCGCGAAGACCGGGCGGCTCCGGGCGGCGAGGTCGTGCCCGGCGCGGCGCAGCATGGTCGTCTTGCCGGTACCGGCCGGTCCCACGACGAGCACGAGCTCGTCGTCGCCGGCGACAGCGCGAGCGGCGTCGGCCTGCAGGACGTCGAGACCGGCGGGGTTCACGGTGGCCGAGGGCGCTTCGGGTCCCCGGTGCGCGTCGAGCGCGAAGGCGATGATGCGTTCTTCCTGGGCGAGGACCGTGTCACTGGTGAGCCCGGGTTCGGTCGGCGCGATCCACACCGATCGTCCGTCCAAGCGGCGAAGAATGTTGTCGGGCTCGGGCGGGTCGAGGCTGGTGCAACTGGCCATGACCCGGTCGCACGCCTGTTCGACAGCAACGGCCCAGTCACGGCCGCAGAACCCGGGTACGGGCGGGGTGAGGTCGCAGACCGCTTGCAGGATGTCGGCGCGGTTCCAGGACGACCCTGCGGCGGAGAGCTGCTCGACCACGTCGGCGACGGTCGGCATCGGCGCGTTCACATTGCGGGTGTTGTGGACGGCGGCGGACAGCCGGGCGGGCGTCCAGCCCAGCGCGGCGGCTTCTTCCTGCCAGCGAACTGTCAGCTGTTTCGGGCTGGTGGCGGTCTTGGTCGCCCGGCTGCCGGCCGCGGCTTCGCGGGTGAGCGCGGCCCGTTCCCAGCGGGTCGGGTCGCGGCCCTGCCGCTCACGGAACTCGTCGGTCCTGGCGGTGAGGAGCGTGTCGAGCTGGGCGGTGCGCTTGGAGAACGCCTCGAGCAGCTCGGCAGGCATGCCTGCGATCTCGGCTTGGCCGTGTTCGATCGGGCCCCACGTGATCCCGTAGCGGTGGGACAGCTCAGCGCGCAGCACTGACTGGTACAGCCCGCCGAGGGCGCGCTGCTTGCGCTTGAGGTAGCGGGCGTCCAGCGCGTACCAGCTGCCACCGGTGCGGACTTTGGTGGAGAGCACGACGTGGGTGTGCAACTGCGGGTCCTCCTCACGGGAGGTGCCCTGCCGGAACGCCGCCATGGTCAGCCCGTCGCTGTCGGGGAACTGGCGTCCCGCCTTGGTCCGCACCCGGGTCGTGGACCCGTAGTTCTCGAGATGGTCCAGCACTGCGCGCACTGCACCGTCGTGCGCCAAGGCCCAGCCGTCGTCACCGGTGAGCGCCCACAGGACCGACACCGACTTCGGCGCCGAGAACGTGGCGTCGAAACCGGCGACACCGCGGATGAGCCGGCCCTTGGTGTCGACCCGGTCCAGCAGCGGCGTGCCCAACCGGTGGCCGCTGGTCGGGTCACGGCCCGACAGGACCGCTTCGAGGTCCCCGGTCGTCACCCCGCCCGCGAGGCCGAGCCCGGCGGCCTGGCGGCCGTGCCACTGGCCTTCGGCGGCTGGGCCGTCCTCGGCCAGGTAGCGGGTGTAGTAGCGGGCCGAGTCGCCCGCCGAGCTGGCGTGGATGGTCGTCACCCTCAACACGGCCGCCGCCTGCCGCCCGCGGGCACTTGTCTGTCCTGTCGCCCGATTCGAAGCACACGGCGGAGGCGGGGGGCCATCGTGGCGCCTCAGCCGGCCGCGTCGAAGAGATCGAGCTGGGCGCACGGGTCCGGTTGTGCGGTGTGCGGGCGGCTTGTCGAATCTGGCGACGCCGGGGCCTGCGGGTTGGCTTGTGCCGCTGCCGCCTGGTCCGCCGCACGTCCGGGCGCAGCCTTCACCGGCGCGTCCGCCGCCGGCGGGCCCGCCCCGGCGAGGTCGACGCCGAGCAACCGCTCGAGCGCGGCACGGGGGACCCGCAGCACGCTCCCGAAGGCGACGACCGGCAGTCCCGACTGCCCGCCCGTCGCCCGCCACTCCTGGGTCATGGCGTAGGCCTTCGTCCGGCCGATCCGCAACACCCTGGCCGCCTCCTCCACGGTGTACAGCGCAGGCGCAGCATCTCTCGACATCGCACAACCTCAGATCGCTGTCGATACGGCGCGTGGACACTAGCAGGTCCAGAACCGTTGAACAGTGGCGACACAAGCAGCACTCCGAGTACCTTCTGGTCGTGCCCCGCCGCCCCACCCCCGCCCCGCCGCCGCCTGAGGACGTTGACCTCAACCAGGTCGTCGCCTACAACGTGCGGGCTGCGCGAGAGCTACGCGGCTGGACCCAGGACGAGCTCGCCACCCAGCTCGAGCCCTACCACGGCCAACGCATGACCCAAGCCGGGGTCTCCTCGATCGAGCGAGCCTGGGACGGCGACCGGCGCCGCGAGTTCGACGCCCACGAACTCCTCGTGTTCGCCATGGTCTTCGACCTGCCCATCATCTATTTCCTGCTCCCCCCGCCAGGAGACCGCCGAGTCCTGCGGGGCACCACCCGCCAGGCCGACGAGCTCTACAAATGGCTCCTCGGCGCCCCAGATATGCTCCCGCCGCTCTACGACCGGCTGCGTGAGTACGGCCTCGCCGACCCCGACGCCGCCGACGAGGCCGCCGAGAAGGTCACCGGCATCCCCTCCACCGCCCGGCGATGGAGCTACAAAGAACGCCGCAAAGAACTGCTCCTCGCCCTCGTGGACCAGCACGCCGACAGCCTCGACGCCGCCGTCGACGAACTCGGCAGCTGGGTCGACCACCTCCGCCAGGTCGGCATCCGCGGCTTCCTCGCCGAACACACCAACGACGACGACTTCGCCAAACCACCCGGCCAACGGTCAGCGGACAAGACGGCACCAGCCGGATCGGGCGCGACCGCGCTGCGCAAGCAGACGCGCGACACACGCTGAGCATCCAAGGAGGCCGCCCGTGCGCAGCTACACGACCAGGACTTGGACCTCAGCGGCGGCGGCGGAGCCTGCAAGTGCCTAGCCCGCGCCAAGAGCTTCGCTGCCACAGCGTCGGCGATCTCTCGCCGGTGATCCGCTCGTAGGGGACGGTACCGTCCTCGGCCTCGTGGACCTCGTCCGTTCACAGCGGATACTAAGCCTGCGCGGCTACCCCTCCTTCGCAGGTCGCTCGGCCAGGAGGCCCGCCACGGCACGTGCGAGCGCTCGATCGGTGTCGGCCACGCTGCCCGTGTAGTGCTTTGCGGCGACCGATGGGTCGTGGCCGGCCCGGAGTGCCACCTGGACCGCCGAAAAACCGAGGTCCTGGCCGTAGGTCTCCATGAACTTGCGGAGGTGGTGGAAGTCGACGTCGTCGAGGCCGACCCTCTTGCGCAGGCGATCGAAGTAGCGGGTGATCGCGCCCGGTTTCCAGGGCCATGAGCCGTCGAGCTCGTCGGAGAAGAGGTACGCGTCGTCGGCGAGCTCGACACCCTGCTGGCTCGCTCGGCGCTCCATGAAGTCGACCTGCGCGCGCAGGCTCGCCAGCGTCGCCTCGTCGAGAGCGACGGGACGGGCCCGGCGGTTCTTCGTCGGAATCTCCCGCGGCGGCTCGCCGACAGCTTGAAAGACGCTCCACGTCACGGTCATCACGCCGTGGTCCCAGTCGATGTCCCGGCGGCGACGGAGGGCGCACAGCTCGGCGCGCCGAACGCCCGTGGTCGCGGTGATGAAGATGGCTCTCGCGTATTCGGGCCGGCGGGAGCGCCTCGCGGCGTCGATCAGCGTCATCACCTGCTCGGGGCTCGGGACCACCGGCGTCGTGTTGGGGATGGAGGGCGGGTCGGCCCACTGCGCGGGATTGGTGTCCCGCCAGCCCCATTTGCAGGCCTGAGTGAACATCGACGAGAGGCAGGCATGGATCTGGTAAACGCTGCGGGCCGAGAGGCCGCGATCCTGGTGGGCGCCGTAGAGATCGGTGAGCATCTTTGTCGTCACCTTCCGCACCGGCTTGGCGCCGAGGCGGCCCCGGATGTTGTACCGGTACACGGATTCGTAGCCCCTGATCGTGTTCGGCGACCGGCCCTTGCGTCGCAGCTCAACGATCCAGTCGGCGAAGAGGTCCTCGACCGTGGCAGCCGACCCCGTGTGGCGGCCCTTGCCGACCTCCACGAGCAGCTCGGCCCGTGCCTTTTTCGCATCGCGCAGGCTGCCGCGGAACACCCGGCTCACCTGGTGGCGCTTGCCGCTCACCGGGTCTCGACCGCCTTCGACGACGAGTTCCCAGACACCCACCGACCGCTCCCGCATGCCGGGTGCTGTCCGCAGCTGCTGCGCCATACCGGCTGATTGTACGCCGATATGTTGGATGAATGTTGGATTTTCGCTCTGGAGGAGGCCCTACTTCGGAGGAACAGTTTGCCATTTGTGCTGGTCAGCTTAGCGCCCTCGGCAGGACTCGAACCTGCGACCGGCGGATTAGAAGTCCGCTGCTCTATCCATCTGAGCTACGAGGGCAGGGGCTGGAGCCAGGCGGGGGCGCATCCGTTTCGCCCCCGGCGGACAGCAGTCACTATGCTACGTCCGTCGACACGGTGGTCGTAGCTCAGCTCGGTTAGAGCGCCAGGTTGTGATCCTGGAGGTCGGGGGTTCGAGTCCCCTCGGCCACCCCACTCGAAGTGGTATCATCCTCACCCACAGTGATAAGCTCAGTACATGCGCCTCTAGCTCAACGGCAGAGCAACGGACTCTTAATCCGCAGGTTCCGGGTTCAAATCCCGGGGGGCGCACTGAACAGAAACCCTGGTTATCCAGGGTTTCTGTCTTCTACCGGGTCCGATCGGCCCGGGGGTATCGCCTCGCCGTAAGCACCTGCAGGTGCCGATATACCCGGGCGATATACCGCGATACCCCTTCGCGGGTCTTCCCGTGCGCTGCTGCCCGAGTACCGTAGCTGGTGCGGTCGACGGCGCCGCGCTTCGTTTGTGCCGTCCTTCTCCAGCGGCTCTGCCCCCGTGGCCGAGCCCTGCCGAGGGAAGGACGACGATGATCGACGATGTCGTCGCTCTGCGGTTCGAACGGCTGGTCGACCGCTCCGGTGCGCACCACCTGTGGACGGGTGCCACCAACGCCAGCCGCGGGACGGGACTCCTCAAGGTCCACGGCCGCGCTGTCACCGCGCACCGAGTCGCTTGGGAGCTCACCCGCGGCCCGCTCCCTCCGTCCGTCAAGGTGCTCGCCTGTCCTGATGAGCCGGCCTGTGTCCGAGTCGAGCACCTTCGCCGCGATCCCCCCGAGCGCGGCCTTCCGACGACGCCCGCATCTTCGGGCCGCGGTCGTGGCCGCCGGGGTGGCGGCTCGCTCCAGCAGGTGCGGCCCGGGGTGTGGAAGCTGACAACGCGGACACCGGCTGACGAGAACGGTGAGACCCAGCGCGTCCACCGGACTGTCGGAGCCCGCAACGAGAGGGAGGCCACCGCAGAGCTCGCCCGGTTCGTCGCCGAGGTGGCCTCCATGCCCGTGGTCGCCCCCAAGCGAGACACCCGGGTGTCCATGGACGACGCCGTCGAGCGGTTCCTGACGGAACACCTGGGCGGCGAGAAGGGCCGCGAGGACAAGACGATCCGGGACTACCGGGCGCTGCATCGCAAGTGGTTCTCCCCGGTGATCGGGCGGCGTCTCGTCCGCGAGGTCGACCGGGCCTCGCTCGACCGGGCCTTCGGCCAGATGCGCGCCGCCGGGCTCAGCCGGTCCCGCCTCAACCAAGCCAAGAGCCTCTACGCCCCGTTCTTCCGCTGGGCGTCCCACCGGGGACTCACCCGGGCGAACCCCATGGTTTCCTTCGAACTGCCGACGAGCACGCACGTCGCCACCGAGCGCACACCGCCCGAGGTCGAGGAG
>JBBSLP010000067.1:0-33506 GCA_038255145.1 Acidimicrobiales bacterium | reverse complement strand
TGAGCCAGGTCCCCATCCGTCACATACCTAGGGTCACAACGCCACCATCGACCAGCCATACACATAAAATAGCCCAACCGGCACCGCCCCATACGACAATCGACACCCCCACCCCAACAATTGCGCTACGTTGCTAGTGTCCTGGCAGGTTGTTCCGTCGAATAATTTGGGGTGATCGGGAATTTTGCGGTGGCGCCGCGTTGTGCCTGGTACAACCCTTGACGGGAGGAGCCTGGCATGACGCGTCGTGGTCGGCCGACCGTAGACATCGTCTTGAGCGGTGATGAGCGCAAGACGTTGGACAGATGGGCGGCGGCATTCGTCGTCCCAGTCGTTGGCGTTACGCTGCCGGATCGTGCTCGCCTGCGCAGCAGGCGGCACGAACAACAGCGTCGCCGCCGAGCTCGGCGTGCACCCCACGACGGTGTCGAAATGGCGGCACCGGTTCGCCCGTGACCGCCTCGACGGACTCGTCAACGCGCCGAGACCGGGCGCGGCCCGCACGATCAGCGACGACGTCATCGAGAAGGTCCTGGTCGAAACCTTGGAGACCGCGCCGAAAGATGCGACGCACTGGTCGACGCGGGGCCTGGCCGCTAAACACGGGATCTCTCACACCACGGTCGGGGAGATCTGGCGGGCGTTCGGGCTCAAGCCATGGCGCCAGGACTTCTTCAAGGTGTCCCCCGACCCCGACCTGGTCGAAAAGATCCGCGACCTCGTCGGGCTCTACATGAACCCCCCCGTCGCCGCCGCGGTGTTCGCCATCGACGAGAAACCCCAGATCCAGGCGCTTGACCGCACGGCGCCGACCCTGCCGATGCTGCCCACCACCCCCCAGCGGGCCACCCATGACTATGTGCGGAACGGCACGTGTGACCTGTTCGCCGCCCTCGAGGTCGCGACAGGCCAGGTCATCACCGACATCCGCGCCCGGCACACCAGCGCAGACTTTGTCGCGTTCGTGAACAAGGTCGACCGCAACGTCCCCAAAGACCTCGATGTGCATGTCATCTTGGACAACCTCTCCGCGCACAAGACCCCCACCGTGCACAGGTGGCTGTTGCGCCACAAGCGTTTCCACCTGCATTTTACGCCGACCTACGGGTCCTGGATGAACCTCGTCGAACGATGGTTCTCCGCGCTCACCACCAAGAAACTTCAACGCTCCGCCCACCGCTCCGTCAAAGACCTCGCCCAGGACATCGAGGCCTGGGCCGCGGCCTGGAACGAGGACCCCAAGCCCTTCGTCTGGCACAAGACCTCCGAACAGATCCTCGAACGACTCGCCGGCTACTGGACCGCCATCAACCAAGGCGCAGAATGAATGGCACAATTGCGCGGTGCTTCAGCCTGCCAGGACACTAGGACGGCAACGTCAGTCGTGCCGCCATCTGTACGGCGAGCTTCTGACCAACTCGAGGGAGGCGGACAGCAGCACTGTCGGCCAGCCTCACGATGCTCGTGCCCCGAGCACTGCGCAGGAGCGACGGCGCAAGAGGAGCGACGCCATACGCGAGGTGCGTCTGGAAGAACGCGAACGAGCGGATCGTGAGCCCCGCTTGACGGGCCATCACACGTAACTCATCCTCGTGCAAGAGGAAGATGTGCCCATCTGAATCTGGTTTGAACTGACCGGCTTCGAAGGCGAGAAGGTCAGACTGATCGCTGAACCGAGGGAGACAGTTCCGGAAGTTCTGACCGTTCGGGGTGGTCAGCACGATCGACCCTCCCGGCTTCAACAACCCGGCGAGGCGGCGCAGGAAGTCGTCCGGATGGGCGACATGCTCGATCACCTCGGTTGCGACCACGACGTCGTATCGCATTCCCGGGTCGGCCTCGAATACGTTCCCAGGCACGTACCTGACCTGTCCGTCGGTGTGCTTCTCGCGCACGTAACCTTCGAGGTCGGCACGGAAGTCGTTCCACGTCACCTCGTACCCAAGCTCAGCCAACGACAGGGTGGTCGTCCCTTGTCCAGCGCCTACGTCGAGGACGGTCGCTGGCGGGTCGGCCGCGGCGCGCACCAACTCGATCGTCCTGTCGAAGCGCGAGCGGTAGGCATAGCGGTACGCCAGCTTCGTAGGGCGCGGCCCGCTCTCCTGGAAGTCGTACTCGAAGCTCATCTTCCAAGATTCGGGCCAATCATCTCGGTACTTCGGCAATCTCACGTGTGTTTCCGCCGTTCAGGTTGCCCATGAGTTTGTGATCAGCGACGGCTCAGATCCCGAACCACCGATCGGAGAGTTGACCGATATGACGCTACGCCCTTACTAGCCGCTTCACACCTCCGTGAGGGTCGGGCCCGGCTCGTCGGGCACGGTGCTCAAACGCGCCGTCGGAGCCCGCCCCGACCGCCGGACATGCCGCCCACCCGGCGCGTCGACAGCGGAGGCATCGAACCAGCGTGCGGCTGGGCCGCGGGCCGAGGGTGCTGGCATCAGGGGGTGGGGGAGGGCAGGATGCCGGGGACATGGCCGACGCCCCGCCCAGCCCTGCGTCGTCGGGGGCCGCTCGTCCGGGGCTGTTCCGATCCAGCGCCCTGATCAGCGCCGGCGTGCTGGTGTCCCGGATCACCGGCTTCGCCCGCACCGTGGTGCTGGTGGCCATCCTCGGCACCACGTCGCTGGCCGACGCCTACAACTTCGCCAACAACGTCCCCAACCTGCTCTATGAGCTGCTGGCCGGCGGGGTGCTGTCGGCCGTGCTGCTGCCCCTCTTCGTCGACCTGTTGCGCCGGGACGACCGCGACGGCACCTCGGTGGTGGCCACCGTGTCGGTGGCCGGCCTGGGCGTCATCACCGTGGTCGGGCTGCTGGCGGCCCCGGGCCTGGCCTGGGCCATCGCTGCCGTGCGGGGCGGGGCCGAGCAGGCCGACCAGCAGCGGGCCCTCACCATCCTGCTGCGCTGGTTCCTGCCCCAGGTCTTCTTCTACGGCGTCATGACCGTGTCCATCTCCCTGCTGCAGGCCCGGCGCCGCTTCGGGGCGGCGGCGTTCGCCCCTGCGGCCAACAACCTGGTCGCCATCGCCGCCTTCCTGCTCGCCCCCACGCTGTCCGGGGTGGACCTGGACACGGCCTCGGTCGGTGCCGCCCTGGCCGATCGCTGGGCCTTCACCGTGCTCGGCCTGGGCACGACGTTGGGCGTGGTGGTCAACGCCCTGCTGCTGCTGCCCTCGCTGCGGTCCGAGCACCTGGGCCTGCGCCCCCGCTACATCCGCGGCCACCCCGCCCTGCGCCGCATGGCCACCGCCTCCAAGGGTGCGCTGGGCTTCGTGGCCGTCAGCCAGATCTCGGTCATCGTGACCAGCCTGCTGGCCAACCGCTACAGCGTGACCGGCGGTTACGCGGCGTACACCTACGCCAACCTGTTCTTCTACGTGGCCTACGGGTTGCTGGCCGTGTCCATCACCACCGCGCTGGCCCCCGAGCTGGCCGGCGCCGCCCAGGCCGGTGACCTTCCCCGCTTGCGTCGCGAATGGCTACGGGGCCTGCGCCTCATCATCCTGCTCATGGCCCCCGCCTCCTTCGGTCTGGCCGTCATGGCCGGCCCCCTGATGGCCGCCCTGCCCTTCAACCAGGAGGGTGCCGACCTCACCGCCGGCATCCTGGCCTGGTATGGGGTGGGCCTGGGGGCGTTCTCCGTCTACCAGTTCGTGGTGCGGGGTTACTACTCCCTGTCCGACACCGCCACCCCCTTCCGCCTGGCTCTGGTGCAGAACGGCGTCATCATCGGCACGGGCCTGGTGTTGGCCCCCCGGTTCGGCTTGCGGGGCCTGGCCGCCTCCTTCGCCATCGGCTTCGTGGTGTCCGCGGTGGTGTCCTTCTCCCGCTTCGCCCGGAGGGTGGGCCGGTTCCCCATCAGCGCGGTGGCGGTGGTGCCCAGAATGGTGGCGGCCGCCCTGGCCATGGCCGCGGTCACCGCCGCGGTGGTCGCCGTCCTGGGCTGGGGGGGACGGTCACTGCCCGCCCCGGTGGTGTCGGCCGTGGGCGTGTCCGTCGCCGCCGCGTCCTACCCGGCCTTCCTCTGGGTGTTCCGGGCTGACGAGGACCTGCGGGCCCTGGTCGTGCTGGTCCGCCGCCTCGTGAACCGCTGACCGCCAGTAGCCGGCGCTACGGCGCGGATAGCGTCTGGCCATGATCGTGCGGGATCTGGGCGACGGGCAGCTGTTGTGCATCAACCAGACCACCCACGCCATGCAGGCGGTGGGCTTCTGCCGCCACTGGGGTGGTCCCGGCTTCATGGCCCCCGCCCCCTTCGAGGCCGTCATGGCGGGGATCTTCCTCCACGACAACGGCTGGTTCGAGTGGGAGCAGGCCCCCGAGGTGCGCCCCGACGGCTACCCCATGGACTTCGTGCACGGCCCGGCATGGGAGGAGAAGCTCGAGCTGTGGCGTCGGGGGGTGTGGCGGGCCTTCGCCCAGCACCCCTACGCCGGGCTGCTGGTCATGCGCCACGCCGCCATCCTCTACGGCAAGGCCCTGCCCGGCCTGGTGGGGGCCGAGCACACGGCCACGGCGGCGTTCGTGGCCGAGCAGGCCCAGTGGGCGGCCAAGGCCCGGCGGTTGCTGCGCGACCAGCACGACTGGGCCGGCCCCCTCGAGGACGAGGCCATCGAGGCCAACACCCGCCTCCTGCAGTACGGCGACATGGCGTCGCTGGTGCTGACCATGCCCTGGGCCGCCGACTCGATGCTGGGCCCCGTGCCCACCGATCCCGTCGGTGGGTTCACCGACCTGCGCCTGTGCCACGGTGAGGGCTGGGTCACCGTCGACCCCTGGCCCTATGCCGTTCCCTCCTTCGAGGTCTCCGTGCACGGCAGGGTCCTCAGCCGCCACCACTTCGCCGGCCACGAGGAGTACCGCTCCGCCCTGGCCGCGGCCCCCCTACGTGAGCTGCGCTGGTCCGTGAACCCGGGCTGAGCGCGGCCCACCTGGTCATGGCTCATCGCCGCCGGCCGGGGGCTCAGTCCTCGCCGGGGTGGGCCAGCTTGGCCCGCAGGAACTCGATGGTGCGCTCCCATGCCGCCGTGGACGCCTCGGGGGAGTTGGCCACCTCCCGGTCCTCCTCGAAGAACCAGTGGGTGGTGCCGGGGTAGCGGTGGAAGGTGGCGTCGAGGCCCAGGAGCTTGAGGTGGGCCTCGAGCTCGACCACCTCGTCCTCGGTGACGAGCTCGTCGTACTCGGCGAAGTGGCCCAGGTAGGCCGAGTTGGCCGAGCCGAAGTCGATGGACTGGGTCCCGTAGAAGGCGACCGTCGCCCCCACGTCCTCGGCCGCTCGGGCCGACAGCCACAGGGCCCACGATGCCCCCATGGAGAACCCGATCACCCCGATGGGGGCGGCGGGCTCGGCCGCCGCGCTGCGCAGGGCCTTGGCCGAGGCGATGACCAGGCCCGCCGTGCTGTTGATGTCGGCCGCGGCCAGGGCGGCTTCGGCCTCGTCGGGGGTCAGGGGCTGCTGGCCGTCGAGCAGGTCGGGAGCGAGCACGGTGTAGCCGGCGTCGGCCAACCGGTCGCACAGCTGGCGGAAGAAGGGCGTCAGCCCCCACCACGAGTGGAGCACGAGCACCCCCGGACCACGCACACCGCCGGGAGGGTTGACCAGGTAGCCGGAGCCGGCGGGGTCGCTCACGAACGTCCCCCGCCCCGGGCTCCCGCCTTGGTGGCCGCGGCCAGATGGGCCAGCAGGGCCTCGTTGACCTGGTCGGGCACCTCTTCGGCCAGGAAGTGCCCCGCCACCAGGCCCTGGCTGCGCACCTGGGGGAAGATGCGGGCGAACTGGGCCACGAAGGGCGTGGGCGGCGCCGGGGCCCGCTCGGCCCGCACCGGCGCGTCGACCCGGGGAGGTCGGGGTGGTGGCGTGCCGTAGAGCCACAGGGCGGGGCCGTCGAAGCTGGCCGTGCGGTCCTCGGGGCCGACGTCGTGCTCGAGGGCGTGGTCGGGATGGGCCGACAGGCCGCCGGGGTTGAGCCACATCTCACCCACCTGGCGCTCGGTCAGCAGCCGGAACGACTCGGTGCCGTCGGCCGCCTCGGACACCAGGTGGAAGGGCAGGCCGTAGCGGTAGTACTGGATGGCCGCGGCCCAGGCTGCAGGATCGGCGAAGGCGTCGCGGTAGTGGTCGAGGGCCTCGTCGTCGATCCACGCCGGCCGGCCCCTGGACTCGGCGGGGATGCCCGGCGAGGACCCCGCTGCCCCCCACGGCGAGGCCGGTGCCGCCGGCAGGTCGGTGGGGGGACGACCGCCGAACATGACCTCGATGAAGGCCCGGTGGTGGTGGGCGAAGAACTCCTCGGGCAGGCCCTCGGCCTTGAACCACCAGCCGTGCACGGCCCGGGGCGGCCACGTGGTCAACAGGGTGTCGAGCAGGGCCATCGACCGCACCCGCTCGGGGTGGTCGGCCACGACCTTGGCGGCGATGATGCCTCCCCAGTCGTGGGCCACGACGTGGGCCGACTCGATGCCCATGGCGTCGAGGTACCGCACCACGTCACGGGCCAGCAGCCCCCGGCTGATGCGCACGTCGGGCTTGTCGGTGCCGCCGAACCCCCGGTTGTCGGGAGCGAAGCAGCTGTAGCCCGCGGCGGACAGGACCACCATCTGGTGGCGCCACTGGTACGACGTCTGGGGGAAGCCGTGCAGGAACAGGACCGGCTCGCCGCCGGACCCCGCCTGGCGGTGGTGGATGCGGAGGCCGGGCGTGTCGACGAACTGCGAGCTGGCCATGGGCCCATGCTGCCACCCGCCTGAGACGGTGGGCAGGTCGGTGGCCCCCTACCTGGCCCTCGACCGGTCCCACCAGCCCACCTACCGGGCTGCGGGTCGCTTGTGGAAAGATCGGCGGCCGCTACGGGGGAAGGGGTGCACCATGGGCGTGCAACTGACCAAGGACTCGATCGATCTCGGCGTCGTCGTGCGTGACAGCGAGGCCGCGCTGAAGTTCTACCGCGACACGCTGGGCCTCGAGCACGTCGCCGACATGGACATGGGCCGGGGCACGACCATGCACCGGCTGGCCATCGGCTCGACCGTGCTCAAGTTGGTCAGCCCGGGCACGGTGCCCGAAGGCTCCAACCCGGCGGGCGGCATCGGCACGGCCAGCGGCATCCGCTACTTCACGCTCTCCGTCGGCAACCTCGCCGACGTGCTCGCCGCCTGCGACGCGGGCGGGTACAAGGTCGTCTGGAAGGAACGCGAGATCCGTCCCGGGGTCAAGGTCGGCATGGTCGAGGACCCCGACGGCAACTGGGTCGAGTTCCTCCAGCAGGGATGACAGACAGCACCACAGGTAGTTCGACGACCAGCACGGCGTCCAAGGCCGAAGGCGGCACGGAAGCAGCGCCGACGACCCCCGAGGCCGTCGACGCCTTCCGGGCCCGGCGCGACAAGATCCGCACCGAGCTCGGTGGGCTCGACAAGGTGGCCAAGGTGCACGCGCAGGGGCGGCGCACCATCCGCGAGCACATCGAGGCCTTCCTCGATCCGGGCTCCTTCGACGAGCTGGGCACGTTCTCGCGCTCGTCGAACCCGGTCGACAAGGACGTCACCCCCGGCGACGGCAAGATCGGCGGCCACGGCACCAGCGCGGGCCGGCCGGTCACCGTCTTCGGCGACGACATCACCGTGCGCCGGGGCTCGTCGTCCCAGATCGGGTCGCGCAAGATCGCCCGGCTCACCGAGCAGGCCCTGACCGCCGGCAACCCCATCGTCCACTTCGGCCAGACCGGCGGGGCCCGCATCCCCGACACCCTGGGCACCGAGGGCTTCATGTCGGTCACGCCGTCCCGCGACGGGTCCCTGCGCCAGCACCGGGTGCCCCTGGCCACCATCATCGCCGGGGACTCCTTCGGTGGCTCCTCGTTCATGTCCGCGCACTCGGACTTCGTCGTCCAGGTGCGGGGCACGTGCCTGGCCGTCACCTCGCCCCGGGTCATCGAGGTGGCCACCAGCGAGCAGGTCAGCTTCGAGGAGCTGGGTGGGGTCGAGGTCCACGCCCGCCTCACCGGCCAGATCGACCAGTTCTCCGACGACGACGACGGTGCCTACGAGCTGGTGCGCCAGTTCCTGTCCTACCTGCCGCCCAACGGGTGGACGCCGCCTGAGCGGGTGGGTGGCGGTGAGCCCATCGGCCTCGACGACGAGCTCTACCGCATCGTGCCCGAGGCCCGGCGCCGGGGCTACGACATGCGCAAGGTGTTGGCCCGCCTGGTCGACGGCGGCCACTTCCTCGAGCTGCGCCCGCTGATGGGCCGCTCGCTGATCTGCGCCTTCGCCCGCATCGACGGCCACGCCGTGGGCGTCGTCGCCTCCCAGCCCCTGCAGCAGGCCGGCGTCCTCGGCCCTGACGCCTGCGACAAGGCCGCCAAGCTGATCATGCTGTGCGACGCCTTCGGCCTGCCCCTGGTGTTCCTCCAGGACGTACCCGGGTTCCTGGTGGGCAAGCAGGTCGAGCACTCCCGCCTGTTGCACAAGGCCATCATGTTCCAGCAGGCCCTGCACCTGGCCGAGGTGCCCAAGCTCACCGTGGTCCTGCGCAAGGCCTTCGGCCTGGCCTACTTCTCCCTGGCCGGCAGCGACCAGGGCACCGACCTGGTGCTGGCCTGGCCGGGGGCGGAGATCGGCTTCATGGACCCTGACGTGGGCGCCTCGGTGCTCTACGGCACCCAGCTCCAGCACCTGGAGCGGACCGAACGCCTGGCCGAGCTCAAGCGCCGAGCCGACGCCATGCGCGACGAGACCGACCCCTACGGTGGGGCGGGGATCATGAAGATCGACGAGATCATCGATCCCGCCGACACCCGGGGAACCCTGGCCCGCTACCTGGGTCGCTTCGCCGGCCGCCCGTTCCAGCCCGGCATCGAGCGCCCCCTGGCCACCTGGCCCACCTGCTGGTGAGGCGGCCGGCCGCGGTCCGGGTCAGAGGGCGGCGTCGATGACGGCGGCGTAGGCCAGGGCCCCGACCTGGGACGGGTGCAGGCCGTCCTCGCGGAAGTAGTCGGGGGTGCCGTCCGACGCCCCCTTCCAGTCGGCGATGGCCACGTTGGGCCAGCGCGCCGCGGCAGCCCGTAGGGCGGCGTTGTTGCCGGCTTCCCAGCCCCGGCTGCCGTTGAGCTGGTCGGTGACGAGCACGACCCGGGCCGCGCCGGCCAGCTGAGCCAGCGCGGCGTCGAGGTCAGCGGGGTCGATGGTGCCGTTGGTGCCCAGGTGCAGCACCACCCGGCTGGGCAGTCCCGCGGCGGCGTGGCCGGCGATCACCTCAGCCGCCTCGTACATCTGCCGGCTGACCGTGGCGTCGACCTGGCCACAACTGGCCAGGGTGTCGTAGTACACCGGGCTGGCGCTCAGCATGATCGAGTCACCGATGCACAGGGCGCCGCCGGCCCCCGAGCCGCCGGCCCGTCCCGCGACCGCCGTGGTCGTGGGTGCCGTCGTGGCGACGGGCGCAGCGGTGGTCGGCGCGGCGGTGGTCGGGGGAGCGGCTGTGGTCGAAACCGCCGTCGGGGCGACGCTGGCAGCCGTCGCCGCGCCCGGGGTGGTGCTCGACGGCGCCGATGTCGACAGGGTGGCCGCAGGCCCGGCCGCCTCCCTGGCTTCGTCTCCCGATCCGGCCCCGCACGCGGCCAGGGCCACCGCCGCGGCGACGGCGAGGAGGGCCGTCCACGGTGGGCGCCGCCGGTCGGAGGCGTGGCCGACCGTCGTCGAGGGGTTCGTCATCGGCTCCGTCATCACGGGAATGATGGCCCAGGCATCACCGGGGATCGAGCACGGCCCGGGGCCGTGGCCATCACTGTCCGAGGACCGAGGTGATCACGCCGGCGAACACGCCCGAGCCGGTGGCGTTGGGGTGGATGCCGTCGGCGGAGAACCAATCGCTGTGGCCCTCGGAGGCCGACTTCCAGTCGGCGATGGACACGTTGGGCCACCGCCCCGGAGCTGCGACCAGCTGGGCGTTGACCGATGCCCCCCAGCTGCGGGTGCCGTTGAGCTGCACGGTCACAAGGACCACCCGGGGCACGTCGACAAGCTGGGACAGGATGGCGTCGATGTCGGCGGCGGTGACGGTCCCGTTGGTGCCCAGGGCGATGACGGCAGCCGAAGGGCGCCCCGCCTCCAGCCGGGCGGAGACGATGGCCACACCCTCACGGAGTTGGCGGCTGACGGCAGCGTCGAGGACGTCGCACACCTGCAGGCTGCCGTAGTAGCCCGGGCTGGCCCCGAGCATGATCGAGTCACCTACGCAGAGCGTGCCCGAGCCGGCGCGGGCGACGGTGGTGGCCACGGTGGCCGGCGGGGGCAGGACGGGCTCGATGGCCTCGTCCTCCATCTCCTCAGCCTCCTCCTCCACCGCTTCGGCCTCGGCCTCGGTGGCGGCGTCCGCCTCGACCTCGGGCTCCTCGATCACCTCGTCCACGACCTCGGCGGCCGTGGTCTCGGTGGCGACCGCACTCGTGTCCGTGGGGCCGGCTGCGGTGGTGGGGGCGGTGGTGGTGGGGGCCGCGGCCGACGGCGGCGGCGTCAGCACGGCACGGTCCAGCGGGGCCGCGGCGGCGAGGACGCTGGGCTGGCCCGGGGTCTCGCCGGCGACCTCGACGACCTGGTCGTCGGGGCCGTGCTCGTAGATCGCCAGCCCCATCAGCGCCAGCACGGTCGTGGCGGTGGCCAGGGCCAGGCGGCGATGCATCGTCGCAATCGTATCGTCATGTTCGAACGGACCAGAGCGCGGGGTGGCCCGGCCACGGGGGCCGGGCCACCCCGGGAGACGGTGGACAGGTCGTCCAGGAGTAGCGGTGCTAGGCGCCGACGCCGGCGCTGGCGGCGCCGTTGTTGGCCGCGCTCACGACGGCCGCAAGCGAGGCGGTGACGATGCTCTGGTTGATGCCACAGCCCCAGAAGCGCAGCTCATCGACGGTCTCCAGCTCGATGTAGGCCGCCGCTTGGGCATCGGAGCCCCGCTCGATGGCGTGCTCGGCATAACCGGTGAGGCGCAGGTGCATGCCCAGCTCGTCGAGGGAGTGGACGAAGGCGTCGATGGGGCCATTGCCCACGCCCGTGATGTGACGCTCTTCACCCCACCACCGCACCCGGGCCACGAGCTCCGTCTTCTCTGTCTCGGCTGTGTCGGTGCTGTAACGGTGTGACAGCAGTTCGAGGGGAGAGCGCAGCTCGAGGTACCGCTGCTGGAACTCGCGGTGGATCTCCAGGGAGGTGATCTCCTCCGACGTCTCGTCGGTGATGCCCTGGATGCGGTTGCTGAACTCGACCTGCATGCCCCGGGGCAGGTCGAGGTTGTACTCGTGCAGCAGCACGAAGCTCACCCCGCCCTTGCCCGACTGGCTGTTGACCCTGATCACGGCCTCGTAGCTGCGGCCCAGGTGGGCGGGGTCCACGGGCAGGTAGGGCACCTCCCACATGTCGTAGTCGGGGGGTAGGGCGTTGAAGCCCTTCTTGATGGCGTCCTGGTGCGAGCCGCTGAAGGCGGTGTAGACGAGCTCGCCGGCCCACGGGTGGCGGGGGTGGACGGGCAGCTGGTTGCAGTACTCGACGATGCGCTTGGACCCGTCGATGTCGGACAGGTCCAGCTTGGGATCGACGCCCTGGGTGAACAGGTTCAGGGCCAGGGTGCACACGTCGACGTTGCCGGTGCGCTCACCGTTGCCGAACATGGTGCCCTCGACCCGGTCGGCCCCCGCCATCAGCCCGAACTCGGTGGCGGCCACGGCCGTCCCCCGGTCGTTGTGGGGGTGCAGCGACAGGATGATGGCCGAGCGGTTGCGCACGTGGCGCAGGAACCACTCGATCTGGTCGCCGTAGATGTTGGCCGTCGAGGACTCCACCGTGGCTGGCAGGTTGAGGATGATGGGGTGATCGTCGTCGGGCTCGTAGACGTCCATCACCGCTTCGCAGATCTCCTTGGCGAAGGGCATCTCGGTCCCGGTGAAGGACTCGGGCGAGTACTCCCACACGATCTCGGTGTCGGGCAGCTGAGCGGCGAACTTGCGGCACAGCTGGGCGCCCTGCACGGCGATGTCGATGATCCCCGCCTCGTCGAGGCCGAAGACGACCCGGCGCTGCAGGGTGGACGTGGAGTTGTACAGGTGCACGATGGCCCGCCGTGCCCCCTGGATGGACTCGAACGTGCGCTCGATCAGCTCGGGTCGGGCCTGGGTGAGCACCTGGATGGTGACGTCGGCGGGGATCAGGTCACCCTCGATGAGCTGGCGCACGAAGTCGAAGTCGGTCTGGGAAGCGGCCGGGAAGCCGACCTCGATCTCCTTGAAGCCCACCTTGACCAGCAGATCCCACAGCCGGCGCTTGCGTTCGGCATCCATGGGGTTGATCAGGGCCTGGTTGCCGTCGCGCAGGTCGACCGAGCACCAGGTGGGCGCGGTGGTGATGGTGCGGTCGGGCCAGGTCCGGTCGGTGAGGAGGAGGGGCGGGAACGGCCGGTACTTCTCGAAGGGCATCTTGTTCGGCGTCACCACTTCGGCTGCCATCTGGCTGGTTCCTTCCCTCGCGTCGTGCGTGCTCTCGTCGTCATCGACCACCTGGTGGCGGCCCGTGCTGTTGCGTCTGGAAACCCAGCCCGAAAACCAGAGGAACCTCCCCGCCACGAGGCGCAGGAGGTTCCGGCGAACACCTATGTGGTGTTCGCCTATTCGAGGAGGAGGCCCAGGATCGCGACGGCGCTGGTCATACGCCGCCTACCTTACCGTCCCCCACTCGCTACAGGTCAACTACCTCATGGCGCCCCCGGAGCTGCGGTGTTCGACTGGCCCCCATGCGAGTGGTGGCGTGGAACATCCGCGCCGGCGGAGCACCTCGCTCCGCTGGCATCGTCGAGCGACTGGTGGCGCTGCGCGCCGAGGTGGCGGTGGTGAGCGGGGTCCGCTCGGAGGGGGATGCGGCCAAGCTGCGGGGTCACCTCGACGAGGCGGGCTACGGTCACCAGGTGGCCGTCGACCCCCCGTCCCGGGGCACCGGGCTGCTGGTCGCCTCGACCGGGCCCGTCACCGTGGGGCTCGTCGAGGGCTCTCCCGTTCCTGCCAGCTGGCTGCACGTCGAGGGCCTGCCCTTCGAGCTCGGCGCCGTGCACGGACCCATCGGCCAGGGCGACCCGGCCAGCGTCGGGGCCCGTCGGGCCTGGTGGGACTGGTTGGCCGGGGCCGTGGCCGACTGGCGCGACCGGCCGGCGCTGCTCTGTGGCAGCTTCCCCGAGGCGTTCCCGGGTGGGGCGCCCGGCGTCGCCGCCGGTGGCGAACGGCTCGACGGTTGGCACGACCTGTCCCGGGTGGTGCGGGGACCGTGGTCGGCGGAAGGACCGTCGTCGCGTGGGGATCGGGCCTTCGCCAGCCCGACGTTGGGGGGCAGGGTGCGGGTCACGTCGGCGGACGGGGCCGGCCTGGCCGAACATCGGCCCTTCGTCCTCGACCTCGACGCCTGCAGCCTCGACGCGTTCGCCACCGACCCCTTCTCGAGGTTCGACCCCTTCGATGTGGCCTGCTGAAGGCACGCCCAAGGCCGGGTGGCGCGCCGCGGCCCGCCAGGCGCGGCTCGCCCTCGATGTGGCGGTCATCGGCTCGGCGGTGCGGGCCCACCTGGCCACGTGGTTGGCCCACCGTCCCCCGACCACGGTGCTGCTCTACCTGGCCACCGCCGTCGAGATCGACGTCGAACCCCTGGTGGGAGAGGCCCGTCTCGTCGGGCACCGCTTCGCCGTGACCCGGGCGGAACCCGGGGGCCGGTTGACCCTGCACCCGGTCGACGCCCCCCGGGAGGTGCACCGCCTGGGGTTCGCCCAGGCCGTGGCCGACGCGGCCGTGGTGGCGGATGGTGCCATCGGCGTGGTGTTGGCGCCCGGTCTGGCCTTCGATGTCGAAGGCCGTCGGCTGGGACACGGCGGGGGTTACTACGACCGGCTGCTGGCCCGCCTGACCGGGGCCACCAGCATCGGAGTCACCGCCGAGGCCCTGGTGGTTCCCGCAGGGCGGCTGCCCGTCGATGTCCACGACCGGCCCGTGGACCTCCTGGTCACCGAGACCGGCCTACGCCCCTCGGCCACGGCACCGCCTGCTCCCGCCACCGGGGCCTGACCAGTGCCGGGGTGGGGGCCCAGCGTGGGGCTCAGCTGCGTCGGGACCACACCGCGTAGAGCGGGTCACCACCCCGGGGGGTGGGGCGGCGCTGGGCCTGGGGCGGCCCGAAGCCGTCCGTGGCGTGGAAGTAGGCGCCGACGATGGCCACGTGGGCCTCGTCGTCGCTGGCCAACCAGCCGCGGATGGCCTTGGTGGGGAAGCACCGGTTGGAGAACGTGCAGATGAACGGTCCACCCGGTCGCAGGACCCGGGCCACCTCGTCGAACACCTCCAGCGGACGCACCAGGTAGTCGACCGAGACGCAGCAGACGACGGCGTCGAAGGTGCCGTCGTCGAAGGGCAGGGTGGGGTCGCGGTTCAGGTCCCGCACCACCCGTTCGTCGGCGGCGGCGTTGGCGTCCAGTTCGGGGGCGCTCATGCCCAGCACCACCAGGCGGGACGGCGGGCGGGTGAAGTGGGACACCCACGACGACATCAGGTCGAGGACCTCGGCGTCGGTGGAGATCAGCTCCTCGTAGGTGGCACCCACGGCGGCGATGGCCCCGTCGTCGATGTGCGTGACCAGGCGGGGCACCCCGTAGAAGCCGCCGTCGTCGCTGTCGTCGGCCCGGTCGAAGAAGCCGGGCGGGAAGGCGGCGTAGGGGTCGCCCACCGCGTCGGGGTCGGTCACGAGGCCATGGGCACCGCGGCCCGACAGCGCAGCACGGCAACGTCGAGGGTCATGGACAACCCACCCGAGGTGTCCACCATCCGCCGACCCTGGGCTCCCAGGCGGGCCATGGCCGTGGTCCAGTTGGTGAAGCTCGACAACCGGCCCAGGAGCTGGGGCCGCAACGCCTGCACGGCGCCGAGCACGGGGCGGGGGTCGGTCAGGTGCAGCACCTCGCGCCGCTCGACCACGTCGTCGACCACCAGCCACGGGGCCAGGGCCGCGGCCGCCGCGGCCACGTCGTGGGAGGGGGGTTCGGGGAGGCGGGTGCCGGTGGCCTGCACGATGAGCTCGGCCAGCTCGTGCAGGTGGCGGGGTCCCTCGACCACGACCGCGACCCGGCCGTCCGCCCGCAGCACCCGGGCCAGTTCGGGGGCGGCCAAGGCCAGCACCACATCGGGGGTGGCCAAAACGGCGGCGGCCAGGCAGGGGCGCACGGCCAGGGCGTCGTGGCGGCTCACTACCAGCTGGCCGGGCAGGGCGAAGGCCCGCCGGCTCACCACCTGGGTGACGCAGGCGGCCGGGCAGCGACGCCGCAGCCGGCTGACCAGGCGGCGATGGTCGTCACCCACCACCAGGGCGGGGCCCTCGGGGGCGGGGGCGAGCGCGTCGAGGATCCAGTCGGTCAGGTCGAGCGGGTCACCGCGGAGCGGCGTGACCATCGACCGCTAGTCCTCGTCGCGGCGTTCCTCGAGGAACCGCTCGAACTCGGCGGCCAGGTCGTCGCCGCTGGGCAGGTCCTCGCTCAACCGCTCGTCGACCTGGCGTTCGAGCTGACGCACGTAGGACGACGCCTCGCTGTCCTCGGCCACGGCCGAGTTGACCTGTTCCTGCCACTCGGCCACCAGCCCGTCGAGGCCCGAGGCGTTGGTGGTCACCCCGGTCACGTGCTGGAGGTGTTCGAGGATGGAGCGCATGGCCCGGGGGTTGGGTGGCCCGCTGACGTAGTGGGGGACCCCGACCCGCAGGGAGATGACGGGGATGCGCTCGCGGTCCAGGGTGTCGTGCAGCACCCCGATGATGCCGGTGGGCCCCTGGTACGTGGGGCTGCCCAGGCCCAGGCGGGTGGCCAGCGCGGCCTGGGTAGAGCTGCCCTTCACCTCGGGCGGGCGGGTGTGGGGCACGGCCTCGGCCATGGATCCCAACGTGATCACCAGCTCGGCCCGGGTAGCCTTGGCCACCTCGACCAGGTCCTCGCTGAACGTGCGCCAGCGCAGGTGGGGCTCGGTGCCGGCCAGCAGCAGCAGGTCGTGACCCTGGTCCTCGAGCCGGATGGCGCGGATCTCGTTGCGGGGCCAGTCGATGACCCGCTCGCCGCCGTCGAGGCGCACGGTGGGGCGACGGGCGGTGAAGTCGAAGTAGGGCTCGGGGTCGATGCCGGCCACGTCGTCGGCATCGAGGTGGTCGGCCAGCCAGTCGAGGGCCCCCGTCGCCCCCTTGGCCACGTCGAACCACCCCTCGAAGCCCACCACGAGGATGGGGTGACGCAGCTTCGGAGGTTCCTGTCGCCACACCACGGTCATGGCGCCAGCCTCGCGTATCGGAGGGGTGCCGCGCCCGCCCGTGCCCGCTCCCTTGCTCACCCTCGGGACGCGAGGTGGCGCAGGGCGCTGATGGCGGGCAGGAACAGGTAGGCCCCGCCCCGCACGGTGACGAAGCCGGACAGCCCCCGCACCCTGCGGGCGTAGGGGCGGTCCTGGACGGTGAAGGTGCCCTGGCCGGGGGCGGGGTTGCCCAGCAGGGGGTCCTGCTCGTGGTAGAGGCCGGCGAACTTGGGGTTGTTGCACCACGTGTTCTGCACGAACTCGAACTGACGCTCGATGTTGGCGTTGAGGGCCATGAACATGAGGCCCCGGTCACGGCCGTCGTCTCCGCCCAACACGTCGTCGAGAGCGGGCCCGTACACCCGTCCCCGGCGGATCAGGCGGTGCAGGTCGGACAGTTCTCGGGCCTTGGCCGGACCTGCGGACCCGAGCACGTCACGGGGGTTGGTCCGGCGGATGTGGGCACCGAAGGGGCAGCGTTCCCCGTGGGGATCGGGCCCGGCGTAGCCGAAGTCGTTGGCGGTGGCCAGGGAGGGATCGTCGGCGTGGGGGCTGCGCACGACAGGGGCACCGCTGCGCCAGCGACCCACCACCTTGGCGGCCAGGGCGTCCATGCGCGCCCAACTGGGCTCGTCGTCATCCTCCCTGGTGGCCTGGTCGAGGAAGGACCAGAAGCCGGCCACGTCCTGGGCCAACTGACGGAAGACCAGGTAGGTCCCGTTGCGGCCGAAGTCGGGGCGGGGACCCGCCGGTCCCCTCAGCTCGGGCCAGGGCGTCAGCCTGCCGTAGCCGTTTCGGTAGCCGAGGACGAACTCGCCCGCGGCGATGGGTGCCGGCTGGCCGCGCCCGCGACCTGGGTCGGACCCGTCGTCGCCCTCGGCGATCGTCGGCTGGGAGAGACCGTCGGCGAAGCCGAAGTGCTCGACCCCGAACTTGCCCACGCTGAGCCGCCCGGGGAGAGGTTCGGGGACCAGGGACAGGACCACCTCCAGCCCACCGTCGGCCTCGAGGGCCGCCCGCTCGTCGGCCTCGACGTCGGCCATGGTCCTCTCGTCGGGGGCGAAGAGCAGCAACAGCACGTGCAGGTCGGCGGCGGAGCAGCGGCCGTCACCGCCGTGGCTGCCGCCCCAGGCCCAGGTGGCGGGGTCGCTGGCGCCCACGTCGCCCAGGGCCCGTTGGCGGTGGGGTGCGGTCATCCCCTCCTGGAAGGGCACGGCGAACGTGCCGAGCTCGTGCTCGTCCAACCCCAACGCGGCCAGCCCCGCCGCGGTCAGGGCGACGTTGGTGCACCGACGTCGGCCGGGGGCCTCGCTGTTGGTGATCCGGTCGGCCAGGCGACCCAGCCAACGCCGGGCCATGACGGGATCCACGACCCGTAGCAGCAGGTAGCGGGCGTGGTGCATGGCCGCGTACCCACTGACGACAAGGCCCTGCACGTCGCTTCGTTCCAGCTTGCCCATGTCCCCCCGCTCCGTCGTCGTCACCGGCGTCGTCGTCACAGCCGCCGCAGCCAGGCCTGGGCGGCGGCGGGGTCGAGGTCGGCGCCCAGACCGACGCGCACGGCCATGTTGTTGGCGATGTTGGCCACGCTGAGGTCGGGGTAGGCGCTGTACCAGACGTTCGTGGCCACCATGCCCGCCCGGCCGAAGGCCTTGAAGCGGGCCTCGTCCCTGGCCCCGCCGAACAGCAGGTACCTGGTCTGGGGAAAGCCGACGACGTTGTCGGTGTTGCTCCAGACGCCGGTCAGCCCGATGGCGGAGAGATCGATGAAGTCGCCGAGGTAGCTCTCCCAGCTGCCGTCGAAGTTGCTGAGGAACACCAGACCCCGACCATCAGGCGTGATGACCCAACGGGCGAAGTGGATGGAGGCGATCCCGCCCAGGTCGCCCCGGTTGAAGATGAACCCGGCCACGATGTGGACGGCGCCGAGCACGAGCCGCAGCAGGCCGCTTCGGAACGTCCCCGCCTTGATGGCCTGCACGCTGGCGATGTGGTTCTGGCCCTTGACGTCTTCACGGGACCGCACGTCGCCGAGGTTGGCCGACCAGGCGGCGTAGCTCTCCCGCCAGTCCACGGCCCGCGCCGTGTCGCGCCTGTCGTCGGCCCGTTCGTGGCTGCGCAGTCGCCACACCAGAGCACCGAGGGTGCCGCCGAGGGCCACCAGCGCGGCCCGGGCCGTCCATGTCCTGCACCGGTGACCGGGGAGGACGGCGGCGGCGACCAGGCCCAGCACGCCCAGGCCGGGCACCGCGGCGCCGGCCAGCACCAACTTGCGGCCGTGGCGGACCCGAAAGGGCCGAGGAGAGGGCACGAACGCCCAGGTCAGCTCGGGGTCCTGCTCCACCTGCCTCACCAGCCAGCGGTGGATGGCCTGGGGTGAGCGTCGCCGCAGGTGCTGGTTCCCCGGGGCGTCGAGCAGGGCCTGCAGGTGGAGGCGCAGGTCCTGTTCGCGGCGCATCTCGGCCACCGTGCGGCCGGACCAGGCCACGTAGAACACGTCGGCGCCGATGTCGTGGGCGCACAGGTGGGCGACGACGTCAGCGGGCGTTCGCCCGCTCGTCCGGGGATAGCCCCGGCAGTGCTCGTAGATCTCGTCGATCGTGGGTCCGGCGACGTCGACGAGGCGTTCGAGGAAGGCGCGAGCGGGGCCGTCGACGTTGCCTTCGAACAACAGGTGAGGGGTACCCGCCCCGTCGGCCATGATGGCGAAGCTGGCGTAGTGCACGGTGTCCATCTGGACGAACGGCAGGCGGGCGCTGGTGCCGATGTGGTCACCGAGCTCATCGAGCAGACGCGTCAACTGATCGTTGTGGTCGGGCAGGACCGGGGTCCAGATGGTGAACGCCGACTGTGCGTCATCACGTCGCCGGAGCGGCATTCCCCGGACCTCCGCCTGTCAGCTGTGGGCGTATGCCGGTGACGATATCAACCGCCGAGATCAACCCTGGAGGTCAACCCTGGAGATCAACCCTGGAGATCAACCCAGGAGCGAAGCGCTGCCCGGCCGGGGGAGGGGGATCCACGTGCGCCCCGGGGTCAGGCGGATCTCCTGGCCATCGGGACCGGCGTAGTGGGTGACCTCCTCGGGGAAGGGGCGGCTCCACGTGCCCTGCACGACCTGGCCCGCGGTGAGGACCCAGGCCTCGCCCTGACCTGTGGGCTGGGCCTCGGGGCTGTTGCTGTCCGCGGCGCTCGAGCCGTAGTCGGTGAACTGCAGGATGACGTTCTCGGGGGCGATGGCCACCCCGTCGGCATCCACCTCGGGACGACCCCCGACGCTTCGCTGCCAGCCCTTGCCGTTCCACGTGTAGGTGACCGAGTCGTTGCCCACCTCGACCTCGACCCCCGTGGTGGGGCGGCCGTTGGCCACGACCTCACCGGGAGCGAGATAGCTGAACAGCCGGGGCGGTTCGCTGGTTCCGCCGGGGTTGGCGTCGTACAGGGCCTTCGTCGACGAGTACAGGTTGTGGGGAGCGCCCCTGGTCCCGAGGCGGTAGAAGACGCCGGGAGCGTCCTCGAGGATGCTGACCAGGTTGGCCCCCCGCAGGGCGTCGAGCACGTAGCTGTTGCCGCCCGACGCGCCGTACAGGGCCCGGTTCAGGTTGGCCAGGATGAGCAGGTCGCTCGTCCGCCCCGAGCGGATGGGGCCGACGGCAGCGGCGTCGGTGGACTGGAAGACGGCGATGTAGCGGGTGATGCCCCCCTCGACCAGTTCCTCGTACACGAGGTCGGCCTGGTTGAGCCCCGACTGGGGTCGGGCGGGGGACAGGTTGTCGATCTTGACGGCCAGGGCGGGCCGCGACACCAGGTTGGCCAGTCCGGTCAGGGGGGCGCCGGTGGTGTTGGCCTTGAGGCGCTCGATCTGGCGATCCACGCTGGCCAGTTCCTCGGTCAACGTGGCCTGTTCGATGCGCAGGGCGTCGGCTGCGGCCACGGCGCTGCCCGCCGCGGCCGCGGTGTCGTCGCGCTCGGCCCGCAGGGCCACGGCCTCGTCCCCGAGCCGGGCCGACAGCTCGTCGAGCTCGGCCAGGCGCCCCCGGGCCCAGTCCTCGGCCGCCCGACCGAGCACGTCCTGCACGAAGGCGTCGAGGCTCAGCACCCCGTCGCGCAGGGTGTCGAGCAGGTGGGTGCTGCGGGGGTCGCCGTTGATGAAGGTGTCGAGGACCAGCTCGCGTCGGGCCCGTTCGGGGGCGACCCGGTCGGCGATGGCCTTGGCCTGGGCGGCGGCGTTGGCCGGCAGGCGCTCCTCGTCGATGGCCGTCAGCTCGTCCTGGCCCCGTAGGGCCCGGCCCTCCGTCTCGGCCAGCGACACCTGGATCTGGGCCAGTCGCGCCGACACGTCGGCCCGGCGCTGCTCGGCCGTGGGCAGCCCCTCGGCGTCGGCCGCGGCGCTGGTGGTCGGGCTGGTGGTCGGGCTGGGGGTCGGGGTCGGGGTCTGGGCATCGCTGGGCGTCGCCAGGGGCCCCACCGCCGCCACCGCGGCCAGGCCCGCGAGCACGACCACCGCCAGGGGTCTCCTCCGCCGGGTGCTCATGGCTCCATCCTGGCGGGTGATCGGCGATCTACCGCGTCGCCCCCGGGACGGGCGGGGGCGGTCAGGGCTCCTGGAGCAGCTGCACCAGGCTCGAGGTGTCCCACCGCTGACCGCCCCGGGCCTCGACCTGGGCGTAGAACTGGTCGACCAGGGCGGTGATGGGCAGGCGAGCCCCGGCGCGACGGGCTTCGTCGAGGCAGATGCCCAGGTCCTTGCGCATCCACTCGACGGCGAAGCCGAACTCGAACTCGCCCCGGGCCATGGTCGCCGCCCGGTTCTCCAGTTGCCAGGACTGGGCGGCGCCGCCGGCCAGGACCTGGGCCACGGTGTCGAGGTCGAGCCCGGACCGCCGTCCCAGGTCGAGCCCTTCGGCCAGCCCGGCCAGGATGCCGGCGATGCAGATCTGGTTGACCATCTTGGTCAGCTGGCCACTGCCCGCCGGCCCCATCAGGGTCACGACCCGGCCGTAGGCACCGAGCACGGGGGCGACCCGGTCGAAGGTGGCCTGCTGGCCGCCGACCATGACCGTCAACCGACCCCCCTCGGCGCCGGCCTGGCCGCCCGACACCGGAGCGTCGAGGAAGCCCACGCCCACCGCCGTGGCCGCAGCCTCGAGCTCGCGGGCCAGGTCGGCCGAGGCCGTGGTGTGGTCGACGAGGGTGGCGCCTGGTGCCATGGCCGCCAGGGCCCCGGCCTCGCCGAGGACCACCTCGCGCACGTCGGCGTCGCGGCCCACGCAGGTGAACACCAGCTCGGCCCCCCGGGCGGCCTCGGCCGGTCTGGGCGCCGAGCGGCCCCCGTGGGTGGCGACCCAGGCCCGGGCCTTGGCCGCCGTGCGGTTGTACACGGTGACCTGGTGGCCGGCCGCAGCCAGGTGCCCGGCCATCGGCGCACCCATGACCCCCAACCCCAGGAACGCGACGTCGCTCATGGCCGGGGAGTCTCGCGCCCCGGCGTCGGGGGGCGCGGTTCGGCCGGAAACCGGTTCGGGAGGCCCGGTATGGTGTGCGGCCATGGAGGCGACCGAACGGTTCCGGCGCCTGGTGACGGGCCCCGAGCGCGAGCTCGCCCTCGACGAGGCGGCCCTGCTGCTGGCCGCCCACGCCCGTCCCGGGCTCGATGTCGACGCCGGCCTGGCCGCCCTCGACGCGCTGGCCGCCGAGGTCACCGCGCCGGGCGTGGACGGCGTGATCGACCTGCTGTTCCGGCGGCTGGGGTTCTCCGGCAACCGGGACGACTACTACGACCCCGACAACTCCTTCCTCGACCAGGTCCTCGAGCGTCGCGTCGGCATCCCCATCAGCCTGTCCGTGCTGGCCATGGAGGTGGCCCGGCGAGTGGGGGTCGAGCTGCGGGGGGCGGGCATGCCCGGGCACTTCCTGCTGCGCACCACAGACGATCCCCCCACCTTCGTGGACGCCTTCGGCGGTGGGCGCCGGCTCGACCTCGACGCGTGCGCCGAGCTGTTCCGCTCCACCCAGGGACCCGGCGCCCCCTTCGCCGTCGACACCCTCGAACCCGTGGGTCCACGGGCCATCCTCGCCCGCATGCTGGCCAACCTGCGGGGCATCTACCGTGAGCGCGGCGCCCGCCAGGACCTGGTGTGGGTGCAGCGCCTGAGGGTGGCGCTGCCCGGCGCCGCCCTGGCCGAGCGGCGGGCCCTGGCCCTGGCCCTGGCCGACGTGGGTCGCTTCGGCGAGGCGGCCGACGAGCTGGCCGCCCTGGCCGACGACGCCGGCGCCCGCCCCGGTGCCGCCATCCGCCAGCAGGCCGACCAGATCCGCGCCCGCCTGAACTGAGAGGGCCGGAGAGCGGCGCCTCAGCCCTCGGGCGGCACCCAGGTGGCCAACGGCTCCGCAGCCACCACGGCACTGACGGGCACAGGGCCGTAGAGGTGGGGGAAGCGCTCCTCCGCGTCGGGGTGGGCGTGGGCCGGCGCCTCCCAGCGCAGGTCGTCGGCCAGGCGGTCGGGGTCCACGGCCAGCACCACGAGGTCGGTGGCCCCGGCGTAGAAGCGGGCCACGACGCCGGGCACCTGGGCCGCGGTCGACAGGTGCACGAAGCCCTCGGTGGCCAGGGAGGGGGGACGGACCTCGCCCAGACCCCGGGCCTCGAGCCAGTCCGAGCCGGCCAGCAGGTGGAAGATCACGGCGCCGTTGCTAGCACCCCGGCGCCGCGGTGGGCTGGAGTGCGGTGGGCTGGAGTGAGGCCCTACATCGTAAGTACCCTTGCTTGACAGTTCCGTCGAGCCAACGAGGGCGACATGACCATCACCGACCCAACCGTCGTCGGGGAGAGCCAGGTGATCGAGCTGTGTGACCAGCTCCTCGCCGAGCTCGACCCCAGGAAGGTGCCGGCCAAGGAGTTCCTGGGCCGCCAGTTCGACCTGGGCCTGGCCTGGGTCCACTACCCGGTCGGCCACGGCGGCCTGGACGCCAGCCCCCGCCTGCAGAAGACGATCAACGAGCGGCTCTTCTCGGCCGGTGGTCCCAACGCCGCCAACCGCAACCCCATCGGCCACGGCATGTCCGCCCCCACCATCGTGGTGCACGGCAGCGAGGAGCAGAGGTCCCGCTACCTGCGCCCGCTCTTCACCGGTGAGGAGATCTGGTGCCAGCTCTTCTCCGAGCCCGGCGCGGGCTCCGACGTGGCCGGCCTGTCGTCCAAGGCCGTGCGTGACGGGGACGAGTGGATCGTCAACGGCCAGAAGGTGTGGACCACCCTGGCCCACCTGTCGAGCTTCGGCACCCTGGTGGTGCGCACCGACCCCGACCAGCCCAAGCACAAGGGCCTGACCCACTTCGTGGTCGACATGAAGGCCCCGGGCGTCGAGGTCCGGCCGCTGTACCAGATCACCGGCGAGGCCGAGTTCAACGAGGTCTACTTCACCGACGCCCGCATCCCCGACAGCGAGCGTCTGGGCGAGGTCGGCGAAGGCTGGCGGGTGGCCATCACCACCCTCATGAACGAGCGGGTCTCCATCGGCGGCACCGTCCCCCCCCGGGGCTCGGGCCCCATCGGGGAGGCCGTCAAGGCGTGGAAGAAGTACGGCCACGACGACCCCGCCCGCCGCGACGACCTGATGAAGCTCTACGTCGAGGCCGAAGTCATGCGCCTCACCAACTGGCGGGCCGGCCAGGCCCGCAAGATGGGCACGCCCGGGCCCGAGGGCTCGATCGGCAAGCTCCACTTCGCCGAGCTCAACAAGAAGGTCACCGAGTTCACCGTGGGCCTCCTGGGCTCGGACGGCATGCTCATCGACGACTACGAGCGCAAGCGCCCCGAGACGGCCATGGGCTACACGACGCCGCAGAAGCAGTTCCTGCGGGCCCGGGCCAACTCCATCGAGGGGGGCACGTCGGAGATCATGAAGAACATCCTCGGCGAGCGCAGCCTGGGCCTGCCCGGCGACGTGCGCGTCGACAAGGACAAGGCGTGGACCGAGGTGCCCCGCAACTGACGCCCGGCCCACGGATGCGGACAGCACGCATCCCACGGTGAGGACCGACAGGGGCGATCCGAGGGCCGACGGGCCGTCGGATCGCCCCCGTTCGCGTTACCGCACGGTTGCTGGTGGGCCATGCCGGTAGCGTTCACGGACGTGCAGCGCAGGACGAAGATCATCGCCACCATCGGCCCGGCATCCGAGTCCGAGGCGGTGCTGCGCGATCTCATCGCCGCAGGCATGGACGCCGTGCGCCTCAACCTGTCCCACGGGTCCCTCGAGGACGCCCTCACCCTCTACGAGCGGGTGCGCAAGCTCTCCGCCGAAGCCGGCCGCCCCGTGGGCACCCTGGTGGACCTGCCCGGCCCCAAGGTGCGGGCCGGCAGCTTCGGCCGTGACGGGGTCGACCTGTCCGACGCCCAGGCCCTCCGCCTCGTGCCCGGCAACACGTCCTCCAACGAGCAGGTCGTCGAGGTCAGCTACGACGACCTGCTGCGCGACATCGAGGTCGGCGACAAGCTCACGTTCGGCGACGGCGCCATCGACGTGGAGATCGTGGACAAGGACGGCACCGGCCTGCGGGCCGTCGTCCTGCACGGCGGGCACCTGTCGGGCCGTCCCGGGGTGCACATCCCCTCGGACCGCCTGCGCATGAGCACCCCCACCCCCGAGGACCTGCGCATCCTCGACGCCTTCGTCGAAGCCGGCGTGGACATGGTGGCCATCTCCTTCGTGCGCTCGGCCCACGACATCCGCCGGGTCGGCACCGAGCCCCACCCCCGGGGCCCCCTCATCGTGGCCAAGATCGAGACCCGGGCCGCGGTGGAGAACCTGACGGGCATCATCGACGCGTCGGGCGCGGTGATGGTGGCCCGTGGCGACCTGGGCAACGAGTGCTCCATCGAAGAGCTGCCCCACCTGCAGAAGCACATCATCCGTGAGTGCATCGCCCACGGGCGGCCCGTCATCACCGCCACCCAGATGCTCGAGTCCATGGTCCACTCGCCCACCCCCACCCGGGCCGAGGCGTCCGACGTGGCCAACGCCGTGTTCGACGGCTCCTCGGCGGTGATGCTCTCGGGTGAGACCGCGGTGGGCGTGGACCCGGTGAACGTGGTGCGGACCATGGCCCGCATCGCGGCCCGGGCCGACAACAGCTTCGACTACGAGAACTGGGCCCGGAACCTCACCAAGCTGCGGGTCACCGGCCACGAGGACGTGGCCGCGGCCGACCGGGCCGTGACCGACACCATGACCGCGGCGGCGTGGCGGGCGGCCACGGACCTCAACGCCTCGGCCATCGTGTGCATCACCCGGTCGGGCTTCACCGTGCGGGCCATCGCCCGGTTCCGGCCCACGGCCAAGATCCTGGGCTTCACCCCCGACGAGCACACCCAGCACCAGCTCACCATCAGCTGGGGGGCGACCCCCCTGCCCCTGTCGGGCTTCGCGGTGAACGACGAGATGGTGCACGAGGCCATCCAGGTGGCCCGCTCCCAGGGCCACATCCGCCTGGGCGACGTCGTCGTCGTCCTGGCCGGCGCCGACCTGCGCTCCCGGGCCACCGACACCCTGCGCGTCGTCACCGTCGTCTAGTCGGGTGTGGCCGGCCGGACCTGACAGGATCATCCCATGACGTCTCCCGTGAACCTGTCGGGCGGCCTGCCCGAGACGCGCCTGGCTCCGGAGCCTCCCGAGGCCCGGGCCGCCCTGGCCCAGGCCCTGGCGTCGCCCGAGGGTGAGCGCCGGGCCGCGGTGTCCACCGTCGTGGCCCGCTGGCCCCGCTACCTCGACGCCTGGGGTTGGCTGGGCCACCTGGCCCGCGACGACGTCGAGGCCTATGCCGCCTCCCGCGTCGGCTACCACCGGGGCCTCGACACCCTGCGCCAGAGCGGGTGGCGGGGGAGTGGCTACGTGCGCTGGGACCACGAGCCCAACCGGGGTTTCCTGCGCTCGCTCGAGGGCCTGCGGGCGGCGGCCGCCGCCATCGGCGAGGACGACGAGGCCGAGCGCTGCCGGGTGTTCCTGCACCAGTGCGACCCCACGTGGCCGCCCGCCGGCATCTGGTGAGCTGACGGCGGGTGAGGTCGACCGAAGTGTTGCCGCCGGCGGGATGACCCGTGGCCTTCTCGTCCCAGATCGTCCCACCGGCGGGACGATCCGCGACGAGATGTCGACCGGGGCGGCCAGGCTCGTCTCGCGGGGCCGACCGACGGGTCGGCACGGTCAGCGCCCACCGGCACTGCCATGCTGTCGGACCGTGAGCGCGGGCGAGACCATCATCGTGCTGGCCAACGCCATGGTCGTGGCCCTGGCCTGCCTCGTGCCGACCCAGCCCCGGGGGTTGCTGGCCGCCCAGCTCGTCGGGCTGGGTCTGGCCGGTTCGATCGGCACGGCCGTCATCCAGCTGCGGTCGCCGTCCCCCCGCCAGCCCGGCGTGCCCCGTGGGCAGCGGCCCACGCTGACCCAGCTGGCCACCCTGCCCTTCGCCGTGGCCGGCCTCTCCCTGGCCGCCCAGGGTGGCGGGGGCCTGTACTGGATGGCCGGAGGCATCGCCATCGCCCTCGCCGTCGGCGTGCTCAACGGCTGGGTGCTGCTCGTCGAGATCCTGCGCTGATCCCGCGGTGGTGTCACGCCCGATCATCGGGGGCGGAGCGGGCCGGTAGGGTCTCGGACCATGGCCGCCCCCGGAGGACATGGTGCGATAGGTCCCTTCCCCGCCCACGTGGGTGAGGGTGACGAGGCCCGCGACGAGTACGACCGCCTGCGTCGTCGGGTGCTGCGCTCGCTGCCCTACGGGCTCTACGTGGTGGGCAGCCGCGATGGCGAGCGGCGCAACGGCATGGCCATCAACTGGGTCACCCAGCTCGCCTTCGAGCCCAAGCTGGTGGGCGTGGGCGTGGAGCGCACCGCCTTCACCCACGAGCTCATCGCCGCCAGTGGCGTGTTCGCCCTCAGCACACTGGCCCGGGAGGATCGGGCCGTGGTCCGCAAGTTCACCAAGCCCGTCGATGTCGACCTCGCCGCCCAGACGCTGAACGGCTTCGGCTTCCACGACGGGGTCACCGGGGCCCCGGTGCTGGACATGGCCGTCGCCTACGTCGACTGCGAGGTCCGCCAGGCCGTGGACTGTGGCGGCCATGTGCTCTTCATCGGCGAGGTCGTCGACGCCGGCTTCCAGCGCGACGAGGCCACCGAGCTGTTGCGCATGGAGGACACCCGCATGGACTACGGCGGCTGACCGCCCATGGCCGTGGTCCCGGGCTCCGACGTGGGGACGTCTGCGGCGCCGCAGTTCACCGGGGCGGTGCTGGCCGGAGGGCGCAGCCGGCGCATGGGCCGGGACAAGGCGCTGATCGAGCTGGGTGACGGACGGCCGCTGGCCACGATCGCCGCCACCGCCCTGCGCGACGCCGGGGCGGATCCCGTGCTCATCGTCGGCGGGGGAGCAGGACCGACCATGGTGGGCCTGACCGTGGTCGCCGACCGCTACCCCGACGAGGGGCCCTTGGGTGGCGTGCTCACCGCCCTCGGTGCCGTCGATGCCATCGACCCCCATGGAGACGACATCGTGGTCGTACTCACGTGTGACCTGCCCGCGGTGACCGCAGCCGAAGTGGCCGCCCTGGTGGCCGCCCTGGTCGGAGCGCCGGGAGCCGACGTGGCCGCACCGGTGGTCGATGATCGGCCCCAGTTCCTCACCGCCGCCTACCGGGGACGGGCCGCGACCGTCCTCGGCGCCGCCTTCGACGCCGGCGAGCGGGCCGTACGCCGGGCGGCCGCCCCCTTGGAGCTGGTGGCCGTGGTCGGACTCGATCCGCACCGGCTGGCTGACGTGGACACCCCCGACGACCTCGCCCGCCATCTGGCTGGACGGTGATCTGACCGGGTGGTCAGGCGGTGATCGACGTCGACGGGGCACCGACCGGGGCCGTCGCAGCCGCCGGGTAGCATCTCGGCGTTCCGGCCGGGTCACCTCCCGGTACGCAGGAAGGGGAGCGCGTGCAGCCCACCCAGCAGCCAGGGGGAGAGGTCGACGTGGCAACCGCCGCGGCCCTCGTGTCGGGGGGTGCCCCGCTCATCGACGTCCGCCAGCCCGACGAGTTCGCCGAGGTGCACGCCACCGGCGCCGTGCTCATCCCGCTGGGCGAGCTGGCAGACCGCCTCGACGAGGTGCCCACGGACGGCACCGTCTACGTGATCTGCCGCTCCGGGGCCCGCAGCGGCCGGGCCGTCGAGTACCTGGTCGCCAGCGGCATCGACGCCGTCAACGTGGCCGGTGGGACCCTGGCCTGGGTCGACGCCGAGCTGCCCGTCGGGCGTGGGCTCTGAGGGCGTGGCATCGACGAAGCCTGTGACCTGGGAGCTGGTCGAGCAGCCCGACCAGCTCGACGAGGTCATCACCGCCCTGCGGGACCAGCCCACCTACGCCCTCGACACCGAGTTCCACCGCGAGCGCACCTACTTCCCCAAGCTGGCCCTCATCCAGCTGGCCTGGGAGGACCGCGTCGTGCTCGTCGACCCCCTCAAGGTCGACGTGCGCCCCCTGGGTCCCATCCTCTCGGGGCCGGGCATGGTCATCATCCACGCCGCGGCCCAGGACCTCGAGGTGCTCGAGGTGGCCTGCGGCGGGGTGCCGTCGCGCATCTTCGACACCCAGATCGCCGCCGGGTTCACCGGCCTGGGGCTGCCGTCGCTGTCCGAGCTCCACGAGCGTGAGCTGGGTTCGGCCATGCCCAAGGGGGACAGGCTCACCGACTGGCTGGCCCGACCGCTGACCCCTGAACAGCTGGCCTACGCCGCGGCCGACGTGTCCGACCTCCCCCTGTTGTGCGACCAGCTCACCGCCAAGCTCGTCGAGCGGGGTCGGTTGACCTGGGCCATGGACGAGTGCGAGCAGCTGAGGGTGCGTACCCGGGGCCTGCGCGACCCCGACGAGGCGTGGAGCCGCGTACGCGAGGTGCGCCAGTTGCGGGGTCGGGCCCTGGCCGTGGGCGTCGAGGTGGCGGCGTGGCGGGAGCGGCGGGCGGCCAAGGTCGACCAGCCCACCCGCCATGTGCTACCCGACCTGGCCGTGGCCGGCATCTCCCAGCGGGCGCCATCGACGGAGGCCGAGCTGCGCAAGATCCGCGGCGTCGAGGAGCGCTTCCTGCGGGGCGGTGTGGTCGACCAGTTGCTCGAGGCCGTGCGCAAAGGGGTGGGGGCGGCGCCGCCCCCGGCCCGTCCCGCGGCTCGCGCCGAGGTGCCCCGCGAGCTGCGCGCCGCCGTGGGCCTGCTCACGGCATGGGTGGCTCAGAGGGCCCGTGACCTGGCCATCGAGGCGTCGCTGCTGGCCACCAGGGCCGACCTCGAGGATCTGCTGCGAGGTGTCGAGGGCGCTCGTCTGGCCACGGGCTGGCGGGCGGACCTGGTCGGCGCCCAGGTGCACGACCTGGTGGGTGGTCGAGCCGCTCTGGCCTTCGACCGTGACGGTGGCCTGGTGCTCGAGGCCAGGTCGTACCGCAGCCTGGACGAATCTTCGCTTTGAGCCGTCTCACGGCCTATTCTGGGGCCTTCACGGTGCCGTCTCCCCGAGGTCCGGGTACGCCGCCCCCCGGGGGCGTGCTGTCGCGGGGCCAGGGCACCATCCGTCGGATCATGACCCAGGCATGCGAGTGCTACGCTGGCGGGGTCAAGAGCACAGCCAATGGGGAGCTGGCCCGTGAAAAAGGGTCGACATCGCCGCTTCGAGGAAGCTCGTGCGCTCAAGCGTTCACCGGACATCGACTTCGATCGTCTCCTCGACGATCTGAAGACCGATGAGAACGGCAACGCGGTGAGCGAGGTCGCAGCTGACTCCGAAGACGACTACGACGACGATGACCTCGCCGAAGACGACGAGGACCTACCCGGTCGTTGAGTCCGGCGCCACTGAGTCCGCACCGACTGGCGGCGCCATGACCCATCTTCCCGAACCATGACCGTGCCTCCGTCGGACTCCAGCCTGGTAGCTGATCTCCGTTCGGCCCTCGGTGACGCACTCGTGCACACCGATCGCCTGGAGCTTGCGCTGTACGGCCGCGACGCGTCCCTGATCAGGGGCGAGGTCGCGGCCGTCTGCTTCCCCACCGACACCGCCGGGGTCCAGGCGTGCGTGCGCATCGCCCGGTCCCACGGGCGCGCCTTCGTGCCCCGGGGCTCGGGCACCGGCCTGGCCGGTGGGGCCGTGCCCCAGGGTCGGCCGGTCATGATCGTCACCACCCGCATGGACCGCCTCCTCGAGGTGGACGTCGAGGACCGCATCGCCTGGGTCGAGCCCGGCATCATCAACCTCGACCTGTCGCGCCGGCTGCGACCCATGGGCTTCCACTTCGCCCCCGACCCCTCCTCCCAGCAGTCGTGCTCGGTGGGCGGCAACGTGGCCAACAACTCGGGCGGACCCCACTGCCTGGCGTCGGGGGTCACGTCGGCCCACGTGCTCGCCCTCGAGGTCGTGCTGCCCTCGGGCGAGGTCACCGTGCTCGGTGGCGTGGACGCCGACCCCGCCGGACTCGACCTGCGGGGCATCTTCGTGGGTAGCGAAGGCACCCTGGGCATCGTCACCAAGGCCGCGGTGCGCATCACCGCCAACCCCCCCGACGTGCGCACCCTGCTGGCCGACTTCGTGTCCCCGGGCGACGCCGCCGCCGCCGTGTCCGCCATCATCGCCGCCGGTGTGGTGCCTGCCGCCATCGAGATGATGGACCAACGCATCACCCAGGCCGTCGAGGAGTACGTGCACGCCGGGTACCCCACCGACGCCGGTGCCGTGCTGCTCGTCGAGGTCGACGGGCTGCCCGACGGGGTCGCGGCCCAAGCCGACGTCGTATCCCGGGTGTGCCTGGAGCACAGCGCCCGCTCGGTGCGGGTGGCGGCTGACGAGGTCGAGCGCCTGCTGCTGTGGAAGGGCCGCAAGACGGCGTTCGGGGCCATCGCCCGCATCAAGCCCAACTACTACCTGCACGACACCGTCGTGCCCCGCACCCGCCTGCTCGAGGTCATCACCAAGATCTACGAGATCGCCGAGCGTTACGACCTCATCATCATGAACGTCTTCCACGCCGGGGACGGCAACCTGCACCCCCTCATCGTGTTCGACGCCCGCGAGCCCGGTGTGCTCGAACGGGTGCACGACGCCGGCGGGGAGATCGTGCGGGTGTCGCTGGCTGCCGGTGGGGTGCTGTCGGGTGAGCACGGCATCGGGCTGGAGAAGCGGCCCTACATGCGCTGGCAGTTCACCGACGCCGACCTCGACGCCCAGGCCCGGGTGCGCGACGCCTTCGACCCCGACGGCCTTTCCAACCCGGGCAAGGTGCTCCCCGAGGGCTCGCGCTGCGGCGACATCGCCGCCCTGTCGGCCCACGCCCGCGACCAGCTCATCGGCGAGGGCGTGTGGGTCTAGCGCCGGCACCCGTGGCCTCGGCCCTGCTGCGCTTCGCCGACGAGGTGGGCGCCACCGGCCCCGTGGCCGTCGAAGGTGGCCGCACCCACTGGGACGTGGGCGGCGTCCCCTCCCGGGGCACGCGCCTGGTCAAGGCCCCCGCCGGCGTGCTGGCCGTCGAGCCGGCCGAGATGACGGTGCGGGCCCTGGCCGGCACCACCGTGGTCGACGTGCGGGCCGCGCTGGCCGAGGTGGGTCAGGAGATCTCCCTCGACGTCACCGAACCGGGAGCAACCCTGGGCGGTGCCCTGGCCCTGGGCTGGTCCAGCCCGCGGCGCCTGGCCCTCGGCCCCGTGCGTGACGCCGTGCTCCAGTTGCGCTACGTCAGTGCCGACGGCGTGGTCATCACCGCCGGCGGCCCCACGGTCAAGAACGTGGCCGGGTTCGACCTGTGCCGGCTGCTGGTGGGCTCGCTGGGCACCCTGGGCCTGTTCGGCGAGGTCATCCTGCGCACCCGGCCCCTGCCCGCGGCGTCGCGCTGGCTGTCGGGGGAGGGTGACCCCTTCGCCCTGCGGGCCGCCCTCTTCACCCCCTCGGCTCTGCTGTGGGACGGGCAGACCACCTGGTGCCTGCTCCAAGGGGACCCCGCCGACGTGGACGCCCAGAGCCGGGTGGCCCGGACCCACGGTGTCGACACCGAGGTCGCCGGCCCCCCACCCCTGCCCGCCCACCGGCTCTCCCGGCGGGCGAGCCAGCTGCGGGACCTGGACGAGCCCGTGGGCACGTTCGTGGCCGAGGTCGGGGTGGGCACGGTGCACGTGGCCCAGGCACCACCGCCCGTGGCTCTCGACCCCGTGGTGGCCGACCTCCACGACGCCCTGCGGACCCGGCTCGACCCCAGCGGGCGGCTCAACCCCGGTCGGGACCCCGCCCGGCGCTGAGCGGAGCCGACAGCCACCCGTGGCCGGCGCGGCTGCGGCTAACGTCACGCGCACATGGACCTGCGCCTGGATGAGGACCTGCTGGCCGGTTGCGTGGCCTGCGGGCTGTGCCTGCCCCACTGCCCCACCTTCCGGGTGACCGGGGAGGAGCGCTACTCCCCCCGTGGGCGCATCGAAGCCATGCGCCAGGTGCACATCGAGGGCATGCCTGCCGACGAGAGCTTCCTCGACATCGTGGACACCTGCGTCCAGTGCCGGGGTTGCGAGACGGCCTGCCCCTCGGGCGTGCAGTTCGGTCGGCTCATGGAGGCCACCCGCGAAACCCTGGCCACCGAGACCGCCTACCAGCCCAAGTGGCGTTCCGCCCCCCTGCAGCTGCTGGGCCACCACCGGGTGGTCCTGGCCGGCTCGACGCTGTTGGCCGCGGCCCAACGCCTGCGCCTGGTCCCCTCGGCCCGTTTCGGCCTGCCCGCCAAGCTGCCCCTGCGCCGGGGGCGTCTGCGCCGCACCGGCAGCGACGTGTGGCTCTTCACCGGCTGCGTCATGGACGCCTGGCAGCGTGACGTGCACGCCGCCGTCAAGCGGGTGCTCGAGGCCGCCGGCGCCGGTGTGGCCCTGCCCGACACCGCCGGGTCGTGCTGCGGGGCGTTGCACAGCCACGCCGGGCTGGGTGACGATGCCCGTGACCTGGCCCGACGCACGATGACGTCCATGCCTGGCACTGCCCCCATCCTCGTCGACTCCGCCGGCTGCGGCGCCCAGCTCAAGGACTACGGTCACCTGCTGGGCACCCCCGAGGCCGAGGCCTTCGCCGCCCGGGTGCTCGACGTGCACGAGTGGCT
>JBBSLP010000066.1:0-33516 GCA_038255145.1 Acidimicrobiales bacterium | reverse complement strand
GTGGTACATGGAGCCACTGTCGACCTTGACGGCGATGCCGCAGTCAGGTCCGGGAACGAGGTCGGCCTCGCCGTTGGCGCCGTCGTCGGGGTTGATGGTGGCGGGGAACTGGGCGCCGTCGATGTCGTCGTCGACCCGCAGGACCGTCCACGCGCCCACGTTGTCACGCACGGCCACACCCATGTTGCAGTACTGCACCCGGGTGTTCGTGGCCGTGTTGCCACCGATGCCGGGATAGATGTAACCCCAGGGGGTGAGGGCCTGGGCGCCGGGGATGATCTCATCGGGAGCCCGACCGCCGGCGTACCAATCGTAATACTTGACCTCTTCGTACTGCCCGACATCGGGTGGATCGCCGGGGAGGGTCATGTCATTGATGAGCAGCTGGGCAGTTGATGCGCCAGACTCGGCCTTGGCCGGGATGGCTACGGACATGACCAGGCCTGCAGTGAGGGCCAAGCCCACCGCGGCGCCGATGGCAGTGCGCGTCTTCCGTATGGTTCGGCGTCCGACATGTAGCGGTTCGGCAGCCCCGTTGCGGTTCGAGGGTGGTGTGTACATTTGCCCATCGTAGATCGGAGCGACACGCTTCCGACACGTAACTGCAATAGTCTTAAGAACAGTCCTGTAGTGGTATGATGGGCACGCCGAGTGGTGCTCAAACCATTCTGGATAACGCGGCCGTCGCGCGATGGAGAGCGTGCGTGCTGGTCAAAGCCGGGTTGCGTCCGCACCCTCGGTCGACGGGCGCCCGAGGCAATCCATCCTGGGGGCGCCGTGCGACAATGGCGCCCCCGTGTAACGTCGGGTGCAGGCAGGACGAGGGGGATGCATCCCGATCGGCAACAACGGCTGGATGATGTCGACGGCGGCGCCGCGGATGACATCTCCGGGGGCCGCTTCGGCGTCAACATCGTGTCGGGGTGGAACCAGAGCGAGTACGCCCAGATGGGGGTGTGGCCGGGGGACTGGTACTACGACCGGCGCTACGAGTACGGCCGCGAGTACGTCACCGTCATGAAGGAGCTGTGGTCGACGGGGGTGTCGGACCTCGAGGGTGCGTTCTTCACCATGGACGACTGCTGGCTGTCGCCGGTGCCGGCTGCGGGCAAGATCCCCCTGGTCTGTGCCGGCCAGTCCGACACCGGCTTGAAGTTCTGCGCCGAGCACGGCGACTTCCAGTTCATCATCGGCGACGACTCCACCGAGACCTGGGACCGCTACCGCGAGGGTGCCGACCTCGAGGCCATCGCCTACATGACGGGCCAGGCCAGCCTGGACACCAGCGGCAGCACGGCCGAGGCCATCACCCAGCTCAAGTCGGCCTTCAACCTCAACATCGGCGCCATCGTGGGCAGCTACGAGACGTGCGCGGCCAAGCTCGACGCCATCGGCGACATCCCTGGCGTGCGGGGCGTGATGTGCATCTTCGACGACTTCCCCGTGGCCACCGAGGACTTCGGCCGCAACGTGATGCCCCTCATGGGGTCCCGGGCATCGTGACCGCCGACCAGTCCGAGGGCGACGCCGGCGCCTGGTACCAGGGGCTGGGCTTCGGCTCGGGCCGGGAGGCGGCCCTGCCCGTGGTCTACGTGCTGGTGGCCTTCGCCGCCGAGGCCGACGCCGGCATCATCTGGCGGGAGAAGGTGCCGGCGGTGTCGAGGTGCCTGCTGGGCACGGACCGGGTGGAGATCCACCCCACGGTGCGGCCCATGCCCGGCGAACGGGGCACCGCGGCCGAGGTGGTGACCGCCCTGGGTAGTACCACCTGGTCTCCGGTGCCCCGGTAGCGGTCGGCTTCGCGCCCTGCGTCGATAGGGTCAGATCGTCGGGGCGGTTCGACGACGGCGGGAGAGGTGGGGACATCGTGGGTGAGTCAGTGGCGCGCACGGAGTTGGTGTACGAACGGCACATCGACCAGGCCGTGGTCGATGACGTGTTGCGGGGCGGGCCCGCCAGTCGCATCCTGTGGCGCAGCGTGGGTCAGGACCTGCCCTGCCAGGCCACGGCCTTCCGGGGCGCGGTCCGCTCCGATGGGCGGGAGACCGACGTGACCATCGTGGGCATCGACCGCTTCGGAACCCAGCGCACCCTGCTGGTGGAGACGAAGGTGGGCAGCGCCTTCGGCGTCGACCAGGCCCGCAGCTACTGGCACGAGGTGCAACTGGCCCGTGGCCAGCACCGCGACGTCAGGTCCGTGATCCTGGCCCCGGCCCACTGGCTGGAGAGCCGCCACGGGGTGGGGTGCTTCGACGGTCGCGTGACCCTGGAGTCCCTGGTCGACGGCTGGCGGGACGAGGCCCAGCGGTGCGCCGAGGCGGCCGAGCTGGTGGGCAGCGCCATCGTCGTCGATGCCGATCCCCGCACGATGTACTTCGCCAGCTGCCTGCGCCAGCTGCTCGACGGCACCGGCTGCGAGCTGTATGGGGGCGCCATGCGGCGGAGTACCTGGGCTGACTTCCGGACGCCGGGAGGACTCAGGTGGAAGACCGACAAGGGCCACCTCGACCTGACCGCCCCGGGCTGGGACCTGGAGTCGCTGGCTGCCCACCTGGCCGCCTGCTCGTTGCCCGAGGCGTTGGAGGCGGCACCGGCGGGCCGGTCGGTGGTGGTGCGGGCCCAGGTCGGCGTGGTCGACGTCTACGACGGCTTCGACGAGGAGGTGGGCAAGGAGGTCGCCCGCCTGGCCGAGGTCGTGCATACGTGGGTGAGCCACGACCCTCAGGGCCAGCAGGTCCTCGCCCGCCCCGTGAGCTGAGCCGCTTCGGTCAGTCCCGGGTGAGCACGACCGAGGCGTTCTGGCCGCCGAAGCCGAAGGCGTTGACCTGCAGGACGTCGATGTCGACGGTGCGGGGCTCGTGGAGGGCGACGTCGAAGCGGATGTCGGGGTCGAGGTTCTCGGTGCCGGCCACGTGGGGGAAGCGGCCGTGGCCCATGGCCCAGATGCCCCCGACCAGGGCCATGGCCCCCGCCGCCGACCCGGTGTGGCCGGTGTTGCCCTTGGTGCCGCCCACCACCAGGTCGTCGGCCCCGCCGGTGTCGATGAACAGCCCGTTGATGGCGATGATCTCCGCGGCGTCACCCTTGGGGGTGCCGGTGGCGTGGGCCAGCAGGGCGTCGACGTCGCCGGGGGCCACGCCGGCCTCGGCCTGGGCCAGCTCCATGGCCCGCCGCTCCCAGGTGCCCGAGGGGTCCGGAGAGGAGGGGTGGTAGGCGTCGGCCAGGGTGCCCCAACCCCGCAGCCAGGCCAGCACGTCGGCGCCCCGGGCCCGGGCGTGGTCCTCGGACTCGAGCACGAAGCAGGCCGCGCCCTCGGCCGAGACGATGCCGGCCCGGTCGCGGTCGAAGGGCAGCATGGCCCGGTGGGGGTCGGTGGAGGTCGACTCCATGCCGTAGCGGGTGCCGACCACGGCGCTGACGGGCACGTAGCCGCTGCCCTGGGGGTACATGCCGTCGAAGCCCCCGGTGATGGCCACGTCCACGGTGCCGGACTGGATGAGGCGGGCGGCGGTGCCCAGGGCGTCGAGCGAGGTGGCGCAGGTGGTGGCGATGGTCAGCGACGGCCCGTGTAGGCCGTAGCGCATGCAGATCTGCGACGCGGCCATGTTGGGGTACATCTTGATCATGACCTTGGGGTCGACGGCGTCGGCCCCCTGGGTTTCGTAGAGCTTCTGGGCCAGGCCCAACGAGTGGCTGCCGCCCATCTGGCTGCCGCCGACCACGCCGGTGCGCAGGGGGTCGAGGTCGTCCTCCAGGCCGGCTTGGCGCAGGGCCTCGGCGCAGGCGACGAGCGCCATCTGGGCGAACCCGTCGGACCCGGCGATGACCTTGTCGTCCATCCACTGCCGGGGGTCGAAGCGGTCGCTGACCGTACCGTAGAGCTGGTTGGCGGGGTCGTCGTCGGCCAGCCACGGGGCCCGGCGGATCCCGACCTCGCCGGCCAGCAACCCCTCGGCGAACTCCTGGGCCGTCACCCCCAACGGTGACACGCACCCCATGCCGGTGATGGCGATCCTCATGGTGGTCCCCTCGTCTCGGCCTGCCCCGCCTGCGGCGGAGCGTAGCCCCGATGACGGGTGGTCTCAGCGGGGGCCGACGAGGCCCGACTGGCTGGTGACGGCGAGGAGCCGGCCGTCGGGGGTCCACATGCGCACCGTGCCGTGGGCCAGACCGTCCGCCGCGCCGTCGACCTGGATGTCGGCCAGCACGGCGTCGCAGGCCCGGGGGCGGATGACCCGGATGCTGTTGTCGATGCTGCGGGCCCGCAGGTCGTCCTCGAAGGTGGCGGCCACGCCGGCGGAGACGGCGTCGCCCAGCACGGCCAGGGCCGAGGCCTTGGCGGGCACGCCGTCGGGCAGGGACATCCACAGGTGGCTGCGGCCGTCGGCCGCGGTGACGAGGCCCTCGGGATCTCCGTTGGCGGCCCGCTCCTCGATGCGGCTGCGCAGACCGCCCCGCTTCTCCTCCCGCATCAGGCGGGTCGTGCACGCCTCGAGCGGGAGTAGGTCGGGGGGCAGCGGTCCCCACTGGCCAACGGCGGGGAACTCCCGGGTGCCCAGGGCCACCAGGGCGGCCAGCACCACCCGTCCGTCGACCGTGCCGGTCACCCGCCCCTGGGTGACCCGCCGGCCCGAGGCCAGGGCCTCGAAGCGGACCTCGATCACGTCGGGGGTGCGGGCGCCCTCGACGAACTGGCAGGCGGCCCAGGTGAGGGGACGTGCGGTGGCCCGCTCCGCCGTCTCGATCACTGCGGCCAGACCGCACCCGCCGTACAGGGCACCGCGGCCGCCGGTCAGGCCGTCGGTCACCGGCATGCGCCAGAGGTCGGGATCGTCCGTCGGTTCCAGCCCTAGAAACGCGCCCATGTCCGTGCCCTCGGCTGTCCCCACGGGCCGGATGGTAGGCGTCGGTGGCCTTTGGCGCGTCGGGACGAGGACCTGACCAGGGGGTGGGTTCGCTTTTCCAGGCACGAACAGGGCGTGACCAGGATCCTGGTCACGCCCTACTCGAGCCCGTTGTTTCGCGATGTAGGCCGCTCCCGGGGCGGCCGACGGTCAGGCCGTGGCGGCCGCGCCGCCGCGGATGAGGCGACCGGGGAAGGCGCCGGTGTGCTCCCCGTCCTGGTAGGTGACCTCGCCCTTGCACATGGTCATCTTGTAGCCCTGGGCCTTCTGGATGAGGCGCTTGCCGCCGGCGGGAAGGTCGTAGACCATCTTCGGGTCCTCGAGGCGCAGGGCGTCGTAGTCGATGAGGTTCAGGTCGGCCCGGTAGCCGGCGGCGATGACGCCACGGTCGTCGAGCCCATAGAGCAGGGCCGTGTCCTGGGTCATCTTGTGCACGACGTACTCGAGGGACATGAGCGGGCCCTTGGTCCGGTCCCTGGTCATGTAGGCCAGCATGTAGGTGGGCACGCTGGCGTCGCACAGCACGCCGCAATGGGCGCCACCATCGGACAGGCCGAACACCGAGTACTCGTGCTCGATGGCCGTGACCTGCTCACCGAGGTCGCCGCGGTAGTTTCCGAACAGGAACAGGATGGGGCGCTGCTCGGCCATGACGTCCATCAGGGCCTCGCGGACGTGGATGCCCTTGGCCTCGGCGATGCCGGCGATGGAGTCGGGGTAGGACGGCTCGTAGCTCAGGTCCTCGGGGAGCACGTACATCTTGTGCCACGTCGAGATCATCTTGTTCGTGTCCGCATAGCGCGAGGTCTTGGCGTCATCGGCCATGACCTTGGCCCGGAACCCGGGATCGAGGAGCATCTTGCGCTGCTCGTCGTAGGGCAGGTCCTTGATCTCGTCGAACGACGGGAACTGGCGCATGGGGTTCAGGGTGCCCTCGAGCATCATCAGCACCGAGGCCGGGCGGGCACCGACCTGGGGACGGATGGACAGGCCCTCGGGGTTGAGCTTGTCGGCCAGGTCCCAGATGCCGTTGCTGACGTTGGGGGTCACCAGGAAGGTGAGCGGCCGCTTGGTCAGCCGGGCGATGTGCTCGATCCAACCGAGCTCGTCGGCCTTGTCGAGGTGGTCGGAGATGATCTCCATGGTGCCGTGGTCGAAGTCGGCGAAGGCCTCGGCGATGGCCACCATCTCGTCGGCGGTGGCGTTGGTGCCGGGGACCAGTTTGCCGGCCTTGTCCATGTGGCCGTAGAAGCGCGAGGTCGAGAAGCCCAGGGCGCCGTCGGCCAGAGCCTGGCGGGTGATGTCGGCCATCTGCACCATGTCGTCGGCGGTGGCGTCGTCATAGCAGCGCTCGCCCATGACGTAGTGGCGCAGGGCGACGTGGGGGAGCTGGGTGCCGATGTCGACGGTGTAGGGGGTGTCGATGGTGTCGAGGTACTCCCCGAAGCTCTCCCAGCCCCAGGGGATGCCCTCGTAGAGGGCGGTGCCGGGGATGTCCTCGACGCTCTCCATGAGCTGCACGAGGGCATCTTCGGTACCGGGGCGCACCGGGGCGAAGCCCACACCGCAATTGCCCATGACCACGGTGGTCACGCCGTGCCAGCTCGACGGGGTGACCTGCTTGTCCCAGCACACCTGGCCGTCGAAGTGGGTGTGGATGTCGACGAAGCCGGGGGTGAGGAGCTGGCCTTCGGCGTCGATGACCCGCTCGGCGGGGCGGTCGATGGAGCCCACCTCGGTGATGCGGCCGCCGTTGATGGCCACATCCCCCATGAACGCCGGTCGGCCGGTCCCGTCCACGATGCGGGCGTTCCTGATGATGAGCTCGTCCACGTTTCCCCCTGAGATCAGATGCAGCCGAGGCTACTCCTCCCTTGTGCCTGGGGTCACGGCTGGGCGCAGTCGTACACATGTTCGTATGCTGGCGGCCATGGTCCCTGCCCCTCTGATGGCCCGGCTCGGCAGAGGCAGCGCTGCTGGTCACGAACGTGCGCTGAGCAGCGCTACCTCGTAAGGGCGAAGCGCGGCGTCGGCCGTGACGAGCATCAGGCGTTCGAGTTGGGCTTGAGCGACGAGCATGCGGTCGAAGGGGTCTCGGTGGTGGGGCGGTAGCGCCGGTGCCAGCTCGGCGTGGGCCATGGAGATCGGCAGGGCCTCGAAGCCGGTCGCTTCGAGCTCCGCAATGAGCCCCTCGGGCAGCACGAGCTTGCCGAGTGCCCGTTTGATGCCCAGCTCCCATGGGGTCACGGCCGAGAAGAACACCTCGTCGGCGTTCTCCAGGTCCTCCCGACAACCAGATCCCAGCGCCGGATCGTCGTCGAGCCACCACAGGGCCACATGGCTGTCGAGCAGCAGCCTCACGGCTGGACGTCCCCCGCCGACTCGTCGAAGAGGGCAACGACCTCATCGTCGGAGGCGACAGGGTCGGACCGGTACTCGACACGGCCCGCCCAGGCACCCGAGCGTCGCGCCGGACGGGCCTGCCGCCAGGGGATGAGCTTGGCCACCGGTCGGCCGTTGCGAGCCAGGATGACCTCGTCCCCTGCCTCTGCCTTGCGGATGAGGTCGGAGAGGCGGCTCTTCGCCTCGTGCGTGTTGATGACGTGGGTCGTCATGGTCCTAGCTTAGCTAGGTGCACTACGACGACATCCTCTTCGACGTTGACGGTGGCGTGGCCACCCTGACATTCAACCGGCCCGAAGCTCGCCACGCCATGACCGCGACCCTCCAGGCCGAGACCATCGACGCTCTTGGCCGGGCTCACCGCGACCCGGCCGTCCGGGTGGTGATCATCACCGGGTCGGGCGACGTGGCCTTCAGTGCCGGTGGTGACCTGCGCCAGATGGTGCAGGGGCGGGGGAGCTCGGCGCCCCAGCCGGCCGAGGCCGAGCTGCCGCCCGGCCCCTACGACCGGCGCAAGTGGCTGAAGGACACCCAGCTGATGGTGCTGGCCATCCGGGCGTGCGAGAAGCCGGTCCTGGCTGCGGTCAACGGTGCCGCCGTGGGCGGGGGCTGCGACATCGCTCTGGCCTGTGACCTGCGCTTCGCCTCGGTCAACGCCCGCTTCGGTGAGGTCTTCGCCCGCATCGGTCTGTTCCCGGGCACCGGAGGCACCTACCTGCTGCCCCGCACCGTGGGCATCGCCAAGGCCCTGGAGCTGATCTGGACGGGGGACATCATCGACGCGGTGGAGGCCGAGCGCATCGGCCTCGTCCAGCAGGTGGTGGCCCACAACGAGCTGATGGCCACGGTGCGGGCCTTCGCCGACCGCCTGGCTGCGGGCCCGCCGCTGGCGTTGTCCCTGGCCAAGTCGGCTGTCTACCGCGGTCTCGACCTCGACATGGCCGCCGCCTTCGACTACGCAGCCACGGCCGAGGCCATCACCCTGACCTCCGAGGACCACGCCGAGGGCGTCCGCGCCTTCCGTGAACGCCGCCCGCCGCGCTTCATCGGCCGCTGACCGAGCCGACTGGGCGCGACCTTTTCGATCTTTGGGCGCCGCTGACGATGTGACTAGAATTCTGGTCATGGCTGACCGCACCTTGCCGCTGTCAGAAATAAAGAAGCACCTGTCCGAGATCGTCGACGGGGTCGAGCGACACCACGATCGGGTGGTGCTCACCCGCAACGGCCGACCGGCCGCGGTCATCCTCAGCCCTGCTGACCTCGAGGCCCTCGAGGAGACGCTCGACCTGTTGTCAGATCCTGCGGCCATGCAGGACATCCGAGACGCCGAGGCCGAGATCGAGGCCGGGCACACCCTCGACGCCGACGACCTGACGGCCCTGTACCCGAGTCCGGGATCCAGCTCGTGACCACGTGGCACCTGCAGCTGGCCAGCTCGGCCGAGCGGCCGCTCTCACGCCTGCCGACCAGGGTGGGCGCGGCCATGGTCGCGTTCGTGGTCGGCCCCCTGCTGGCGGCACCCGAGCAGGTGGGCACACCCCTGCGGGGCGAGCTCGAGGGCTACCGATCGGCCCGTCGGGGGGCGTCGCGCATCGTGTACCGGGTCGAAGCCGAGGGCCACGTGGTACGGGTGGTGCGCATCGGGCACCGCGCCGACGTGTTCCGGCAGCCCTGACTCCCACCGACCGGCCCGGGTACGCTCGGCCACACAGCGATCCGGGGGGAACGGGCCATGGGAACCAACGACCAGGGCGCAGCGGTACTCACCCGAGCGGAGCACGCCGCGGGCATGGCCGACTACGTGGCCGACGGCGAGCGCCGGGCCAAGGAGCTGGGCAACCGGGGCCCCGTGCGCTTCGGGCCCGACGGCAAGGTCCACCCCGACATCCTCGCCGCCTTCCAGGAGCACGGCTTCTACGTGTTCGAAGGCGTCGTCGGCGCCGAGGAGATCGCCGAGCTGCGGGCCGATGCCGACGAGCTGCTGGAACGGGCCCCGGTGCGCAAGGGCGCCGAGCTCGACGCCCAGGGCCGCCCCGCCCTGGGCCGGGACTTCGCCATCGATCCCTACGTGCTGATCAAGCCCCTGTCGGACCCGTGGGGAGGCACCGACGCCCTGGCCGGACGCCACCCGTCCAAGATGACCGAGGCCGTGGCTGACGAGGGCACCCCCGACGAGGTCGTCTACCTCATGTTCGGCATCTGCCAGACCATGCCCTCGGCCCTGCGCCTCTACGGCCACCCTCACCTGATGGCCATCGCCGAGGCCATCAACGGCCCCGACTTCGTGCCCTACAACGACGCCATCTTCGTCAAGCAGGCCGGCCTGGGCGGGCCCGTGGCCTGGCACCAGGACGGGGTCACCCACTGGGATTCGCCCAACTGGGACCCGGGCATCCACGGCTTCAACTTCCAGATCCAGCTGTACCCGACCACGGCGGCCAACGCCCTGTGGGTCGTGCCCGGCACCCACAAGCTCGGACGCATCGACATCAAGGGCCTGGTGGCGGCCAACGGGGGTCGCGACCGACTGCCCGACGCCGTGCCCCTGCTGTGCGACGCCGGTGACGTCACCATCGTCAACCGCCAGATGCTGCACGGCTCCTTCGCCAACAGCTCGCCGGACGTGCGCCTATCGGTGACGTGCGGGTTCCACCGCCGATCCTCGGTGCTGGGGGTCCGGGGCAAGCTCAAGCTGCGCACCGTCGACGGGCGCAAGGAGGAAGGCGACCTCTACGACGAGCAGCGGGTGTTCGACCGCTCGGCCGTCATCGCCGTGGCCATCGACGCCCGCCACCAGCGCCGCCCCGACGAGGAGCCGTACGTGTACGCGCCCTTCGTCGGGCTGGAGGACGACTTCCGCTTCAACGACGAGACGTTCGAGCGGGTGCTGAAGGACTACAACACCCGGGACCTCGCCATCTGAGCGAGGGGTTCAGGCGTCCCGCTCGATGGGGCGGGCGCCCAGTGAGGCGATGCCTTCGAGGGCCAGGCCGAGGTGCAGGTCCTCGGCCATGGCCCGCTTCCACGGGCGGGTCAGCACGTGGCGGGTGTGGCGCAACAGGATGGGGTTGCGCTGGGCCAGTTCGGCCGCCAGCGCCAAGGCCCGGGGCAGCACCTCGGCCGCGGGCAGCACCTCGCCGACCACGCCCAGCTGCAACGCTTCGGCGGCGTGGAGCTTCTGGCCGGTGAGCAGGAAGTAGCGGCCGCGGTTGGGTCCCAACAGCAGGGGCCAGACGATCTGCATGCTGTCGCCGGGGACGAGCCCTCCGGGGAAGTGGGGGGCGTCCTGGAAGTAGGCGTGGTCGGCGGCGATGATGATGTCGCAGAGCACGGCCAGCTCGGAGTGGGCGACGACGGGCCCGTTCAGCGCACAGATGATGGGGACGTCGATCTCGAGCATCTGGTGCACGAGCCGATTGCCCTCGTAGATGATCTGTTCCCAGGTGGCGGGGGTGGCCCGGCCCTGGGCCAACGGGTTGGGCCCGGCCCCGGCGTCGCCCATGCTGATGAACTCATCGCCCGAGCCGGTCAGCACCATGACCCGGTTGGCCCGGTCCGAGGCGATCATGGCGAACAGTTCGGGCAGCTCGCGGTGGGGCAGGCCACCCCAGATCAGCGACTGACCCCGGTTGCGCATCTGGACGACGAGGACGCCGTCATCGCTGCGCTTCACGTCGACGCACTTGAAGCGGTCCTGGTACTCGTGCAGTTCCATGTCTCAGGTTCCCCCCGGTCCCGACGATGGTCGAGGCGACCGTAGTGGACCGGGGGGTGAGGCCGCGTCCGGGGTACTGGTCAGCGGGTGGAGCCCAGACGGGCGCCCAACCAGTTGTTCATGTCGCGCCGGGCCTGCTTGGCCACCGCCGTGCCTGCGGCCATGCCCTCGAAGGCGTGGGGGGCACCGGGGTAGACGTGGAGCTCCACGGGGACGCCGGCGTGGTTGAGGCGCTTGGCGTACTCGATGTCCTCGTCGGCGAAGGCGTCGAGGCCGCCGACCATGATGTAGGTGGGCGGTAGGCCCGACAGGTCCGTGGCCCGTGACGGGGCCGCGTGGTAGGGGATGTCGTCGGTGCCGTAGAGCTCGCCCAGGTAGGACTGCCAGCCGAACTCGTTGGAGGCCGGGTTCCACACGGGCACGTCCCAGCCGGCGGACACGCTGGTGCGGGTGTCGTCGATCATGGGGTAGATGAGCAGCTGGTAGTCGAGGTCGATCTGGCCCCGGTCCCGGGTGACCAGGCCCAGGGCCGCCGCCAGTCCGCCACCGCCGCTGGGCCCACCGATGCCGATGTGGCTGGTGTCCACGCCGATCTCGTCGCCGTGCTCGGCCACCCACTTCAGGCCGGCGTAGCAGTCCTCGATGGGGGCGGGGTAGGGGTTCTCGGGGGCGAGGCGGTACTGCACGGCCACGCCGACCACGTCGAAGCGCTGGCACCAGCGGTCGAAGCGCAGGTCGTCCTGCTCGGGGGAGCCGATGACGTAGCCGCCGCCGTGGATCCAGTAGAGGCAGGGCAGCGGTCCGTCGGCACCCTTGCGCCGGTGCACCCGCAGACGGATGTCGGGGTCCCCGTCGGGCCCGGGCACGGTGATGTCCGTCCGGGTGACGTTGTCGGACAGGGTGACCAACGCGTTCTCGGCCAAGCCCGCGGCGCGGACCTTGTCGAGGGTGCGGGCGTGGACGGTGCCGAAGGGGGGCAGGGCCTCGAAGGCCGCCCGCACCTCGGGGTCGTAGTAGGGCGCCGAGCTCATGGCCCGACACCGTAGAGCGCCATCGGTCACGGTGCCCGTGGGCCTCCACGGACGGCGTCGCTCACGTCAGCAGCGCGGCGTCCCTGAGGACGGGGCGCACCTTCGGGATCTGTGCCCGATGGAGCTTCCAGTTGCCCTGGTCCCGTTGGAGCCGCCCGATGATGACACCGGGGTGCACCTGATATCGGTCGGCAGCATCGAGCACCGAGGGCATCGACGTCGACCCCACGTGGAAGCCTCCGGGGAAGAGCCATGCGGTCGCCTGGGCGTTGGCCTCGGCCTCCTTGGGGTCCTGATCGGCGTCGAGGACGTCGTCATCGACGATCACCTCGCTCTCGGCGGTGATGTGCCCGAGGGTGAGGTGCGCGCATTCGTGGAGCAGGGTGAAGAGGAGGCTGTCGAACCGATCACCTCGCGTCGTCAGCCCGATGGCCGGGCGACCGTCGGCCAGGAACGTCACCGCGCCGTCGAGCTTGCCTCCCCGCAGCCCTTCGGCGAAGACGAGTGCGACCCCGCAGGCGGCAAGACGGCTGGGGATCTCATCGAGCGTCGCCGGTCCACCGCGGAGCTCTGCAGGCAGCCCGGCGGCGAGCCCGGCCAACGCATCCCGGTCGTAGACAGCGGTCCGCTGGGCGGAGGCCGTCGATCGTACGTGGGCCAACCAGGCGATCTGCGCGAGTGGGAGTGGCTCGTCGGAGCTCGCTCGTCGCGCCGCCAGGGAGAAGCTCGGCACCTCGTCAAGGGTGGCGATGCCGAGGAGCTTGCGCACCAGGTGCTCGAGTCGATCGAGATCGTCGGTGGCCGGCAGCCAACCGCGGGATCGGACCTCGGCAAGGGGAAGGAGAGCCCGCAGGCGGGCACGCCGGGCGACCGGCGAGAGCGACGGCGCTGGCGTGCGCTTGCGGACCTGGAACAGCCGGTAGCTGGTCTGGAGGTTGAGCCAGAGGTCGGGCGTCGTGCCCAGGGCCTCGCCCAACGCACAGGCCGTGTCGGTGGTGATCTCCTTCTTCCCGTTGAGGATCTCGGACACGGCCTGGACGGGCCGCCCGATGATCTCCGCGAACTCGGTGACGGTCCATCCGCGCTCGTCCAACTCGTCCCTCAGGTACTCTCCGGGAGAGAACGCCTCGGCAGGCGTGTCGATCGTGGTCATGGTGCGCAGCAGCGTGCCCAGGTTGGCCCGGTAGGCGACCCACAGCGGCGCCACGACGAGGTGGTCCCAGCAGCCGTGCTGCCGCGGCCGGCGGGCGTGGCGCAGGTCCTGGGGTCGGGATCGGGTGGCGCTCAACGCGCCGGGGAGCAGAGCTCCTGATCGTCCATGACGGGGCGCACTTGGCGGCGGCGCCGGGCCATCGAAGGCGGCGGCAGGGGGTGCGACCGGCTGACAGCCAGCCTAGGTGAGGGCCGGGAGGCGCCGCGTCGGCCCGACGCCTAGGGTCGCCGCGGTACGCGTCGGGGGACGACACCCAGGGGGAGCACCACATGGACTTCGACTACAGCCCGAAGGTCCGCGAGCTGGCCGCACAGCTCGAGGCCTTCATGGAAGAGAACGTCTACCCCCGGGAGCGCGAGCACCACGACTTCATCAGCGACCCGGCCAACCTGTGGAAGCAGCCGCCCGTGGTCGAGGAGCTCAAGGGCAAGGCCAAGGCCGCCGGCATCTGGAACTGGTTCCTGCCCGCCGAGTACGGCGAGTGGAGCCCGGGCCTGACCAACCTCGAGTTCGCGCCGCTGGCCGAGATCATGGGCCGCCAGCCCTGGTCATTCGAGGTGTTCAACTGCTCAGCCCCCGACCGGGGCAACATGGAGGTGCTGGCCCGTTTCGGCTCGGCCGAGCAGCAGGACCAGTGGCTGCGCCCACTGCTCGCTGGTGAGATCCGCTCGACCTACGCCATGACCGAGCCCCAGGTGGCCTCGTCGGACGCCACGAACATCTCGTTGACCATCGAGCGCGACGGTGACGAGTACGTGCTCAACGGGCGAAAGTGGTGGTCCTCCAACATCATGCACCCGCTCAACGAGGTGCTGGTCACCATGGGGGTTTCCAACCCCGACAGTGCCCGCCACCAGCGCCATTCCATGATCCTCGTGCCCCGCCACACCCCCGGTCTCGAGGTGGTCCGGGTGGTCGAGGTGTTCGGCAACGTGCACTCGCCCGTGGGTCACGGCGAGCTGAAGTTCACCAACGTGCGCGTGCCCGTGGACAACATCATCCTCGGCGAGGGCCAGGGCTTCACCATCGCCCAGGGGCGCCTGGGGCCGGGCCGGTTCCAGTACGCCATGACCAACGTGGGCATGGCCCAGCGCATGTTGGACCTGATGTGCGCCCGGGCCGATCAGCGCTCGCCCTTCGGCAAGAAGATCAGCGAGCAGTCCTCGGTGCGCCAGGACATCGCCCGGGCCCGGTGCAACATCGAACAGGCCCGCCTGCTGGTGCTCAAGGCCGCAGCCGAGATGGACAAGTCGGGGGCCAAGGGGGCCCGTGACTACATCTCCATGGTCAAGATCGTCGGTCCCAAGCTGGCCCACGACGTGGCCGACCGGGCCATGCAGATCTTCGGCGGCAAGGGCGTCAGCGGAGACACGCCCATCGCCGAGATGTACGTGATGGGCCGCATGATGCGCATCGCCGACGGTCCCGACGAGGTGCACATGAACCAGCTGGCCAAGCTGACCATGGCCCAGGTCGAGATCCAGCGCATGGCGGGCAAGGGCGGCATCGAGTGGTTCGGCGACTGAGGGCCGTCGACCGTGGCTCCGCAGAACGAGATCGAGGTGCGCTTCACGCGCCCCGGGTTCGATGTGACCGAAGGCCTCCCCGCGGAGGCCCACCACCATGGCTCGGTGCGGACCTTCGAGTACGAGGGCCGCCACGTCAGCATCGAGACGCACTACCGCATCGTGATCGACGGTGTGGAGTTCCCCGATCCCATCCAGGTCAGTGACGACGGCACGGTCCACTACCACGGCCTGCCCCAGTACGCCCCCCTCTCTGCGGTCGACCTCGTCAAGGTCATCATCGACCTGGCCACCGGCCAGCCTCTGCCCCCACCCATCGGTGCCGGCGACCCGGGCCACGGTGGCCACGATCACGGGGTGCAGGACCGCAGTTCTCACGACGACGGCGGGGGGCGCTGACGGTGGGCACCCGCCGTGACGTCCAGACCTCCCAGGCCGACCGCGACGCCTACGTCCGGGGCTGCGTGCTGCTGTCCCGGGAGATGACCGGCATCACCGCGGCCCAGATCAACCAACAGATCGGTCCCCAGGTGCCGGGGTGGCAGATGCGCGGCGACGGCTCGGTCGAGGTGAGCCGGTGGGACCTGTACGCCCTGTGGCACTACGTGACCATGAGCCTGGCCACCGGCGGCCAGCGGTCCAACCGGGCCCACGGGGGGTCGATCTTCCTGCCCTGGCACCGCTTGTTCCTCCTCCGCCTCGAGCAGGACCTGCAACGGGTGCTGGGCCAACCCGGGTTCGGGCTGCCGTACTGGGACTGGGCCGAGGACCGTGACCTCGGTTCCACCCTGTGGCGGGCCGACCGGCTGGGGGTGAACCGTGGCGCGGTCACCGCCGGTCCCATCGGCGCGCTCCGCATCCGGCTCAGCCAGCCCATCGACCCCCGGGTGGGCAGCTACCTCGGGGCCCACCAACCCCGGGCCATCGCCAGGGACGCCGGCCGGGGCACCCTGGGTCTGCCCACCAAGGCCGACGTGGCCCGGTGCGTGCTCGAGGCGAGCTACGACCACCCACCGTTCGACGCCGGCTCGCAGGGGCCGGACGGCGAGCCCGGGTTCCGGAACCTGTTGGAGGGGTGGGCCACCCCACCTGCGGGGTTCCACAACGCCGTCCACGTGTGGGTCGGCGGTGACATGTCACCGGGCACGTCGCCCAACGACCCCGTGTTCTTCTTGAACCACTGCAACGTCGACCGCATCTGGGAGGCGTGGATGACCCGCGGCGGCCGCACCTACCGGCCCCTCGGCACCGGGCCGGGTGGTAGCCACCCGGGCCACAACCTGCACGATCCCATGGTCGCCCTGCTCGGCGAGACCCTGACCCCGGCCGATGTCCTCGACCCCGGCCAGTGGTACGCCTACGACGACCTCGACGTGGAGCTGTAGGCCGGTGCGCTCGGGGACCGGCTGGTCGAGGCCCGCACCGGTGGCTCTGCTGGTCTTGGCCGGCACCTTGGTCGCGGTCAGTTGCGGCGGCTCGGGTGCCGAGGACGCAGGGAGCGGCTCCACATCGACCACGGCCGTCGATGGCGGCCGCGTCACGACCGGGGGTACCCCCCGGCCCACGCCGTCCACCGATCGTGCCGACTCGACGGAGACCACCGACCAGGGCTCGACCAGCACGATGCTGCCCGCGGGGGCGGAGGCCGGGCTCGACGACTACGACGGTGACGGCCAGCCCGACCCCACCTGCGGCAGCCAGGACTTCGGGGCCGGCCTCGCGCTGCGCATCCCCTGCCTGATCTCGACCCCCAACGAGCCGGAGGACGGTTCGGAGCTGGTCGAGGGCTCGTTGTACCGCCTGCCCGGTTCCACTGACATCGACCTCGACGGCATCTCGGGCAGCCTGTTGCTGGCCCGCGACGTGAGCGGACGCCGGGTGCGGCTCGTCGTGTTCAACTCCGACAACCTCTTCGCCACGGGCAGCGACGAGATCGGCAGCACGGACACGATGGACAACACCATCAGCCTCATCAACCGGCTGTACCCGGGCGCCGCCATCCAGGTCCGGGGCCACACCGACTCGACGGGGGCGCCCGACGCCAACCAGGCCCTGTCCGAGACCCGGGCGGCCAACGTGCGCGGCTACCTGCTCGCCCACGGGGTCGTGGCCAGCGGGGTCACCGCCGTCGGTCTGGGTGAGGACCACCCCCTGGCCCGCGACGCCGAGGACGACGGGTCGGTGGACGAGGACGGCCAGCGCTTCAACCGCCGTGTGGAGGTCGTGCTCCGCCTCCCGTAGGCGCCGCCGGGCGCCGCCGGGCCGATACCGGCAGGTGACGCCCGTCATACCTATGCTGCGCCCATGGCAGCGACGAGGTCCTGGCAGGTGGAGGCGTGACGGCGGGAGGGGACGCACCGTCTCCGGCCCGTCGCCTGCGCGACGCGCTGGAGCCGCTGGCCACCCAGGGGTGGTGGTCCCCGGTGGCCCGGGGTCGCTTCGACGAGCTGGGGGTGGCCTGGCTCGACGCCTACGTGTGGGGTCGGGCCGCCTCGCTCGGCGAGCCCGACGCCGCCATCGTCGTGGCCACCTTCGGCGTGTTCGAGCCCACGTTCCTGAGCACGGCCTACGAGCGGGCCCGCAAGACGGTCGACCGGTCGCTCGTGCTCGAGGCCCGGGCCGAGGTGGCTTCGGCCGGCCTGGCCCAGGTGCTGGGCGACGATCCCCAGGTCGGCGCCCTGGCCGACCAGCTGCTGGCGGCTACGGCGTCGCTGGACGGCATGGCCCGACCCCTGTTCTCGGGCCTGCGCTCGCTGCCCCTGCCGGCGTCGCCCCACGGCCGGTTGTGGCGGGCGGCCGAGATGGTGCGCGAGCACCGCGGTGACGGCCACCTGGCCGTGAGCCTGGCGACGGGGCTGAGCCCACTCGAGCTGAACGTGTTGACCGAGCTGTGGCTGGGCTACGGGGTGGGGGAGTACTCGGGCACCCGGGCCTTCCCCGCCGAGGCCATCGAGGCGACCGTCGACACGCTGACCGGACGGGGCTGGGTGGCCGACGGCACCCTCACGGCTGCGGGTCGCGGTGTCCGGGACGCCCTGGAGGACGTCACCGACCAGACCCAGTCGTCCCTGGTCGCCGCCCTGGGTGACGAGCTGGACCAGGTCGTGGCCACAGCCGTTGCCCTGTCGTCCCAGGTCGTCGCGGCCGGCGCCTTCCCGGCCGACGACCGCAAGCGCGCCGCCGGCTGACCCCACATCGGCGGCATGGGGTGACGGACGTCACCTAGGCTTGCCGTCGTGCCGGGGATGAGGGCGTTGGAAGGGATCCGCGTCGTGGAGCTGTCCATCGCCATCGCCGCCCCCACGTGCGGACGCAACCTGGCCTTCCACGGGGCCGAGGTGCTCAAGGTGGAGTCCCGGCTCTACCCCGACATCCTTCGCCTCCTGGGATCGGGCTGGGCCCGGACCGAGGCGCATGCCGACACCTTCATCGACACCAGCCCCTACCTGGCCGAGTTCGCCTCGGGCAAGCTCTCCGTCGGCCTCGAGCTGAAGCAACCAGCCGCCCTCGACGCGCTGAAGCGGCTCCTCTCCGCCTCCGACGTGTTCCTCACCAACTACTCGACCCCCGCCGTGCGGGCCCTGGGCCTGGCCTACGAGGACGTGCGCGCCGTCCGGCCCGACATCATCTACGCGGCCATGCCCGGCTTCGGGTCCGACGAGGCGCTGCCGTACTACGAGTACGTGGCCTGGGGGCCCAACCAGGGACCCCTCGTCGGGCTCGACCTGTTGACCGGTTACCCCGACCAGGACCCGTGCGGCATCGCCAGCATCGCCGTGCCCGACCACATGGCCGGCATCCACGCGACGTTGGCCGTGCTGGCCGCCCTCGAGCACCGCGACGCCACCGGCGAGGGCTGCTGCATCGACCTGTCCCAGTTCGAGCTGAGCATCGGCCTGCTGGGCCCCTTCGTCATGGATCACGCCCTGACCGGCCACGACCAGGGGCGCACCGGCAACCGCGATCCCCTGGCCGCCCCCTCGGGGGTCTACCCGTGCCGGGGTGCGGACCGCTTCGTGGCCATCACCGTCGACGACGACGACGCCTGGTCGGCCCTGGGGCGGGTGGCCGGGTCACCCCCCTGGGCCGTCGACCCCCGCTTCGCGACCGCCGCCGGCCGCGCCCGCCACCACGACGAGCTCGACGAGCTCCTCGCCGGTTGGACCGCCGGGCACGGCGCCGACGAGCTGGCGGCGTGGCTCCAGGCCACCGGGGTCGCCGCCCACCCGCTGTCCGACCCGCCCGGCGTGCTGGCCGACGCCCAGGTGCGGGACCGGGGCTGGTTCCAGGTGCGGCCGGCCGGCCGCTTCGCCCGCGACCTGTCGAGCGGGCAGCCGGTCCACCTGCCCGACGCGCCGGCCGACCTGGCCCGGGGTGCACCCACCCTGGGTCAGCACACCGTCGAGGTGCTGGGCCGGGTCGGGGGGATGGGCGACACCGAGGTGGAGCGGCTCCTGGCCTCGGGCGCCGCCTTCGGTCCCGTCGCTCCCGACGTCGTGCTGCGCCGGCCCTACGACGCCTACCTGGAGACCTTCGGCCTGGTGGGCGGGGAGGCGTGACGGTGGCCCCCGACAGGAGCGCCGGGGCCGGGCCCTACGCCTGGGTGCGCATCGTCGACGTGGCCGGCCTGGCCAGCGCCTACGGCACCCGGCTACTGGCCGCCCTGGGCGCCGAGGTCATCGTCCCCGAGCCGCCCGACGGCAGCCCGCTGCGCCGGTTGCCGCCCTTCGCCCCCGGCGTCGACGCCCCCGAGGGCTCGCTGTGGTGGGCGTACCACAGCCAGGGCAAGCGCTCCGTCGTCGTGGAGGACGACGCCACCCTGGCCGGTCTGGTGGCCGGGGCCGACGCCGTCATCGAGGCCGGGCCACCCGGCACGTCGGAAGGGCTCCGAGCCGCGGCCCCGCCCACCACCACCTGGGTGTCCATCACCCCCTTCGGGCTCACGGGGCCCAAGCGGGACTGGCGGAGCTCGGACCTGGTGGCCTGGGCCTCGTCGGGGGTGCTGCACTCGGTCGGCTTCCCCGATCGGCCCCCGGTGGCCCCGGCCGGTCCCGTGCAACTCGCCCACCACCTGACGGCCATGTACGCGGCGTTGTCCGTCCAGCTCGCCCTGCGGGTCCGGCGGCGCACGGGGAGGGGCCAACACGTGGACCTGTCCATGCAGGAGGCGTGCCTCGCCCTGGCGCCCGAGACCGGCGTGCCCCTCTACCTCGACGACCTGGTGCCCCGGCCCCGGCCCGGCAACCGGCGCACCGTCACCCGCCCCTTCGGCCTCTACCCGTGCGCCGACGGCTACGTGTCCTTCCTCGTGCTCCAGCCCGCGCACTGGCGGGCCATGGCGGCATGGATCCACGAGGCCACGGGCGACGAGGGCCTGCTCGACGAGGTGTTCGTCGACACCGCGGTGCGCTGGGAGGCCGCCGAGTACGTCGACGCCATGACCGAGGCGCTCACGGCGACGCGCACGAAGCTGGAGCTGTTCACCGAGGGCCAGGCCCGGGGCATCCCCTGCTCACCCGTCAACACCATCGCCGACCTGCGGCTCGATCCCCACCTGGAGGCGGCCCGGTTCTGGCGCTCCGAGGACCACCCGGCCATCGGCGAGCTGGTGAGCCCGGGGGCGCCGTTCCGGGTGGGATCGAGCTGGTGGTCGTGGGACCGCGCTCCGCTGCTCGGTGAGCACACCGAGGCCGTGCTCGGTGCGGCCGCCACCGCCACCGCCACCGCCACCGCCACCGCCACCGTCGGAGGAACGCCATGAAGTACGGGCTCTGCTACATCCCCACCTACGACGCCGACCTCGACGGTTCCTACGGGGCCTGGTACGACGGCATGTTGGGCGAGGTCAGGGTGGCCGAGCGGCTGGGGTTCACCGGCGCCTGGTTCGCCGAGCACCGGGTGCCCAACTTCGCCTTCGGGTCCCCGGCCATGTTCATCGCCGCCGCCGCCCGGGAGACGAGCACCATCCGGCTGGGCTGCTCGGTGTGCCTCCTGCCCCTGAACGACCCGGTGCGGGTGGCCGAGGACTACGCCATGGCCGACGTGCTGTCCCACGGCCGGCTGGACTTCGGCGCCGGCCGGGGCCTGTACAAGTACGACTTCGACATCGCCCGGGTGGCCATGTCGGAGAGCCGGGAGCGCTTCGCCGAGAACCTCGACGTGGTGCTGCGGGCGTGGCGGGAGCCGTCGTTCACCTACTCGGGCCGCTGGTGCACCATCGACGATCCCCACACGGTGACCCCCCGTCCGGCGCAGCCCGGCGGCCCACCGGTGTGGGTGGCGGCCATCCGCACCGAGGAGACGTACCGGTGGGCGGGGCGCAACGGGTTCCACCTGATGACCGCCCCCTTCTTCTTCCCCGACCACCACGAGCAGCAGGCGCTGCTCGACGTCTACCGGGCCGAGCTCGAGGACGCCGGCTACGACCCCGCGTCGCGCCAGGTGCTGGCCGTCTACCACCTGTACTGCGGGGCCGACGAGGCCGACGTGGCCGCGGTCGCCGACCCGGCCCTGCGTCGCTACCAGGCGTTCACCACGGCTACCGACCAGCGGCGCGACGCCTACCGGGACCCCAAGGACTACGCCGCCTGGCAGGGTTTCTTCGAGAACCGGGCCACCATCACGCTCGAGCAGATGAAGGCCAGCCGAGCGGTGATCGGCACGTCCGCGGAGTGCCTCGACCGCATCGCCATGATCACCGAGCGCTATGGGGTGACGTACCTGTCCTTCGAGGTCAACTACGGGTCCCTGCCCACCGGCAAGGTGATCGAGTCATTGGAGCGCTTCGCGGCCGAGGTGATGCCCCACGTGGCCGGCGGCGACGGCGCGACCGGCGGCATGGTCGAGGCCTCGGCCGCCCGGGGGCGAGGTCACGAGTAGCCGATGAGGAGCAGGTTCTCGAGGGGCTGGTAGAGCTCTTCGAGGTAGGTGATCTCGTCGCTGTCGAGGGTGATGTCGCAGGCGGCGACGAGCTGCTCGAGCTGGCTGATCTTGGACACCCCGACGACGGGGGCGGTGATGTTGGGCTTGTTCACCAGCCAGGCCAGGGCGATCTGCGCCGGGGTGTTGCCCCGCTTGGTGGCGATCTCGATGACCCGGTCGGCGATCTTGAAGTCCATGTCGCCCCGGTACAGGCTCTCGGTCCGCACCTTGTCCTGGCCCTGTGACCGGCTGGTCGACCCCTTCTCCAGACCGCCCTGGTAGGAGCCGGCGAGGATGCCTCGGGCCAGCGGTGACCACGGCATCAGCGCCACACCGCTCTTGGTGCAATAGGGGTTCATCTCCCGCTCTTCTTCGCGGTAGATGAGGTTGTAGTGGTTCTGCATGGATACGAACTGGGTCCACCCGTGCATCTTCGCCGTCAGCTGCAGTTCGACGAACTGCCAGGCCAGCATGGACGAACCGCCCAGGTAGAGCACCTTGCCCGCCTTGACCACGTCGTGCAGGGCCTCGAGCGTCTCCTCGATGGGCACCTCGACGTGGCCGGGCACGCCGTGGGGGTGGCGGTGGATGACCAGGTGGTCGATGTAGTCGTGGCCCAACCGGCGCAACGAGGCGTCGACGGCTTCCATGACGTGCTTGCGGGACAGGCCGCCCTGGTTGGCACCCGCCCCCATGGGCATGGCGATCTTGGTGGCCAGCACGTACTCGTCCCGGGGCAGCATCTCCCGCAGGATCTGGCCCACGACCTGCTCACACGCGCCCAGGCCGTAGACGTCGGCGCAGTCGAAGTAGTACAGCCCGTTGTCGATGGCGGCCTGGAAGATGGGCTTGGCATCGTCGATGCCGATGGTCCAGTCGCCCTGGTGGCCCCGTCCGGGCTCGCCGAAGTTCATGGTGCCCAGGCACAGCTGGGAGACCCGCAGCCCGCTCCGCCCCAGGTGCACGCTGTCCAGCATCCGAACCCTCCCCCGTCGCGGCCGACATGGGTCGGTCCCGGCCTCTGTCTACCTCGTTGGCCCGAAGCCGTCCTCGACGGCGGGCCGCGCCGCCCCGGGTCAGCGCCCGATGAAGCGGGGTGGGCGGCGTTCGGCGAAGGCGGCGGTGCCCTCCTTGAAGTCCGCGGTGCGAGCCACCATGCGGTAGGCCAGCTCTTCCCGCTCGATGTGCTGGTCCAGGGTGGTGAACTGGGCCTCGTGGACGAGGTGCTTGTCCATCTCGATGGCCACCGGCGGGCCCGGCCGCGATCTCGGCGGCCACCTCGGCGACGCGCGCTTCGAGCTCGTCGGGGGCGACGACCTCGCTGACCAGGCCCATGGCCAGGGCTTCCTCGGCGGGGACCATGCGGGCCGTCCACAGCATGCGCAGGGCCTGCTCGGCACCGATGACCCGGGGCAGGTGCCAGGTGCAGCCCGTGTCGGCCACGGTGCCCAGCCGCAGGAAGATGGCGCTGAAGCGGGCCGCGGTCGAGGCGATGCGGATGTCGCAGGCCAGGGACAGCCCGGCGCCGACGGCCACCCCGTTCACCGCGGCGATGACGGGCTTGCGGCAGTGGTACACGGTCGAGGTGAACAGGTGACGGGAGCGGGACAGGGCGGCGCGCCCCTGCGCAGGTCGGGGTGACCACTCCTCCTCGGGTCGGCGCTCGCTGAGGTCGTTGCCCGAGCAGAAGCCCCGTCCCTTGCCGGTGATCACGATGGCCCGGACGTCGTCGTCGTCCTCGGCTTCGGTGACGGCCGTTTCGATCTCGGCCATGGTGCTCCACGACACCGCGTTGAGGCGGTCCTCCTTGGCGATGGCGATCCACCGCACGGCCCCCTCCGTTCGGCAGTCGAGGTCCCGGTACTGGCCCATCCTGTGCCTCCTCTGCCCGCCAATTCGCTGTGATGCGGAACCGATACAAGGTGTTCCCTCCCAAGAGGGAGGTCGGGCGCTCATCCCCGGGGCGCCGGTGCTCACTCCAGGGCGCCGGCGATGACCAGATCGGTGATGGTGTCGTCGTCGTAGCCCAGGAGGTCACGCAGGACGTGCTCGGTGTCGTGACCCATGGGCGGGCCGCCCCAGCGGGGCCCGCCCGGCGTCCGCGACAGGGTGAACGCCGGTCCCTCCACGAAGGTGGTGCCGAACCTGGCGTGGGGCACGGTGCGGAACTGGTCACGGGCCACGAGCTGGGGGTCGGCCACGCACTCGGCACTGTTCTGCACCTGGTGGGCGGGCACGCCGACGTCCTGCAGCTGGCGCTGGAGCTCGTCAGGGTCCCGCCCTGTGGCCCAGGCGGCGAGGGCGGCTTCGAGCTCGGGAGCCCGGGCCCGTCGCTCGTCGACGCTCAGCCCGCCCAGGTGGCCCAGGCCGATGATCGGCGCCAGCGCCTGCCACTGACCGTCGGTCTCGCAGGCCACGGCCAGCCACCGGTCCTCACCCGGGGGCCCGGCGGGGACCACGTTGTGGGGGGCCAGGTGGGCGTCGGCATTGCCGTGACGACCGGCGGTGCGGCCGTGCAGTTCGTCGTCCAGCAGCAGCGGGGCCAGCATCTGCAACCCGCACTCCATCTGGGAGATGTCGATGTACTGGCCCTGGCCGGTGCGGCGGTGGTGCTCGACGGCGGCGAGGATGGCGGCCACGGTGAACCGGGGGCTGATGTAGTCGGTGTAGGCCGTGTACGGCCCCGCCGGCAGCCGGTCGGGCCAGCCGGTGATGGGGTAGAAGCCGGCGAAGGCGGCCCCGGCGGTGCCGAAGCCGGCGTAGTCCCGGAGCGAACCGGTCTGGCCCATCAGGCAGCTCGACACCATGATGATGTCGGGCTTGACCTGCCGGAACAGCTCGTAGCTGAGCCCCATGGAGCGCATGGCCCGGGGGGTGAAGGACTCGGTGACCACGTCGGCCCAGCGCACCATGTCGAGGAGCACCTGGCGGGACTCGGCCACGGACAGGTTGAGCTGCAGGTGGAGCTTGCCGGCGTTGGTGGAGTGGTACTGGAGCGAGCCCTCGAAGTCCCCGTCGGCCCGGAACGGCGCCGCGGCACGGAGCAGTTCGGGACGCTTCTCCGACTCGACGCGCACCACGGTGGCACCGAAGTCGGCCAGGGTGCGGGTGGCGCCCGGTCCGGCCAGGGCCCAGAACAGGTCGACGATCTTCAGCCCGTCGAGGGGTCGGCTCCCCTCGGCCCGGGTCACGGTGGCGGGGGTGGGCGCGGTCGGCGTCCGGGGGGCCTCGGCCAGGACCTCGTCGGTGTGTTCGCCCTGGGTCGGGGGGTGGCCGAGCTCGTGCAGCGGTGAGCCGTGGAGCCGGACGAAGGACCCGGTGACGCGGGTACCGGGATGCCCGGCCACGTCCAGGCGCGACCAGAAGCCCCGCTCCTCGAGGTGCCCGAGGTCGAGGATGTCCCTGGTCGTGTGGATGGGGGCGATGAGCGCGCCCCGGGCTGCGGCGGTGTCGATGAGCTCGCGCTTGGTGCGGGTCCTGGTGAAGGCCTCGATGCAGGCCACGGCCCGGTCGAGCTCCTCGATGGACTCGCGGCCTTCCATGACGTCGCTGGCGTAGGTGATCCAGTTCTTCTGGCCCAGGCTGGCGTCGCAGCCACCCTCGTCCTCGATCCAGCGGAACAGGCGGTTGGTGTAGGGGCCGATCACGTTGCCGAACAGGTAGGTGACGCTGACGTCGCCGTCGGCGCACGGGTAGACGAAGCGCAGCTTGAAGGGCCCCATCTCCAGCCCGCCGGCGATGCGCTTGGCCGGTACCGCTCCCACCAGCGTGTTCATCATCGAGAACTGGGTGGCGGCGATGAGGGACTGCTGCGACGACACGTCGACGTGCTGGCCGAGCCCCGATCGCGCCCGCTCGTGGAGGGCGATGCTGATGGCGCTGAGGGCGTCGGCCGCCCCGTGCACCCAGCTCTGGGGGTGACCGATCCGCACCGGGGGGCGGTCGGCGTCACCGGTGACCGACATGATGCCGCCGGCCGCGGCCAGGGTCAGGTCGGTGGCCGCCCACCCCGCCTTGGGGCCGTTCTGTCCGAAGGGGGTGACCGACGCGGTGATGAGCGACGGGTTGGCCGCCCGCAGGGCGGTGAGGTCGACGGGCATGGCCCCGCACTCGATGAGCACGTCGGCCCCTCGGGCGAGGACGGCGAGCTGGTCGGCGTCGGCCACCACCGAGCGCTTGCCCCGGTTGTAGGACCAGTGGAACAGCGACCGCTCGGGGTCGGCCACATCGTCGACGAAGGGGGACAGGTGCCGGGCCCGGTGCCCCCCGGGAGGCTCGACGAGGATCACGTCGGCTCCCAGCTGGGCCAGCAGGTGACCGGCGAACTGGCCCCGGTCATCGGTGAGGTCGAGCACGCGGTACGCCGAATAGGGCACGGCTCAGGCCAGACCGTAGGCCGTGGCCAGCTCGTCGAGGACGGCGGGCACGGTCTCGGTGGTGACGCTGCGGCGCAGGTGCACGAGCAGTTGGTCGGCGCCGGCCTCGGCGAAGGCGGGGGCCAGCTCGGGACGGGCCGAGCCCCGCTCGGGACTGGCGGTGATGTACACCTGGTCGAGCGTGCGGCCCGTCCCCTCCAGCAGCTCACCGAGCTTGTGGCGCTGGCTGGCCAGGGATTCGGGGGTCACGGCGAAGGGCAGCCAGTCGGCCCCGAGGCGGACGACGCGGCGCAGGGCGACATCGCTCTCACCGCCGACGTGGATGGGGGGGTGGGGTTGCTGGATGGGCTTGGGGAAGGCGCGTGACGGCTTCAGCGACCAGAACTCGCCCTCGAAGCTGGACTCGGCGTCCCCCCACAGGCGGCGCATGAGCTCGATGTACTCGTCGGCCCGCCGCCCCCGGTGCTCCCAGGGCACCTGCAGGGCCTCGAACTCCTCGCGCTGCCAGCCCACGCCGATGCCGAAGTCGAAGCGGCCGTCGGAGAGCCAGTCGACGTTGGCCACCTCCTTGGCCGTGTAGAGGGGGTTGCGCTGGGGGATGAGGCACACGCCCGTGCCCAGGCGGATGCGTTCGGTGATGCCGGCCAGGAAGGCCAGGGTGGTGAAGGGCTCGACCATGCCCCCCTCGCCCTTGACGGGGAACTCGCCGCCGTCGGCGTAGGGGTAGCGCTTTGCGTGCTCGTCGAAGAGGACGACGTGCTCGCCCAGCCACAGGGAGTGGAAGCCTCGTTCCTCGGCGGCTCGGGCCGCGGCGGCCAGGAACGTCGGTGTGACGGGTGGCGCGAACGCCCCCAGGAAGAGTCCGATGCGCACGGGGCGGACCCTACGTCAACGCCTCCGGGCCGCGGGCCGGATGAACCCCCATGGACGCCTGCGAAGTGGGGCACATGCCCCCATCCCCTCCGACGTCCCCGGTAGGACGCTGTCCGTGAGCCCGAGGGGGGATCATGACGACGACATCGGCAGCAGAGCAGGGAACGCAGCTTGGATCACAGCGGGGATCGCGGCAGGCACTGCCGATCTGGACGCTGCCGCCGATGCTGATCGGCCCGGGGCGCGAGCTGGCCGCCTGTGCCCTCAACGCCCTGGTGCAGGGCCTGCCCGATCTGGCCGACGAACCGGTCACCGCAGGCTCGGCTGCGGGTGGGCCCCACCCGGTGCTGCTGGTCCACGGCTACGGCGGCGCCAAGACGCAGTGGTTCGCGCTGCAGCGGGGTTTGCGGGCTGCGGGCTCCGGTTGCGTCCGCACCTTCGAGTACGAGGCCCGGGGCACCGACATCCCCACCGTGGCCCGACGCCTGTGTGACCAGGTCGAGGCGCTGCGGGCCGAGACGGGTGCGGCCCGGGTCCACCTCGTCGGCCACAGCCTCGGCGGCGTGGTCATCCGCTACGCCGTCACCGCCCTCGGCCTCGATGCCGTGGTCGGCGCCGCGGTCACCATCGCCTCACCCCACGGCGGTTCCCCGGGCGCCGTGTTCGGTTCGGGTGCCGTCGCCGCCCAGCTCCGCCCCGGGTCGACCCTGCTGCACGAGCTCGAGGCCGCGGCCCGGCCGGGCCAGGCCCGGTGGCTGGCCATCGGCGCCCGCTTCGACGCCGTGGTCCCCGCCGAGCGGGCCCGCATCCGCCCCGCCGCCCTCGAGGCCACCAACCTCATGGTCCCCGGCGAGGGGCACCTGTCCATCCTGTGGTCACCCCGGGTGGCGACGACGGTGGCCGACCACCTGCACGCCAGCCAGGCGGGGGCGGCCTCGACCGAGGTGGCCCTGGCCGCCTGATGAACGCAGCGAGGTGACGGGCGTCGCTTGGTTAGAGTCCGGCGATGCGCGCGCTGGTCATGGGGGGAACGGGGCCGACGGGGCCGCCGGTGGTCGAGGGGTTGCTGGAGCGGGGCTACCAGGTGGCCATCCTCCACTCGGGCCGCCACGAGGTGGCCTCCATGTCCGACCAGGTCGAACACATCCACACCGATGCCTTCGACATCGACGCCGTAGCTGGAGCGTTGGGGTCGCGCACGTTCGACGTCGTGTTCGCCATGTACGGCCGCCTGCGCGATCTGGTGCCCTACTTCGTCGGCCGCTGCGCCACGTTCCTGACCGTGGGCGGGGTGCCCGCCTACCACGGGTTCACCGGTCCCGAGGTGTGGCAGCCCGCGGGGATGCAGATCCCCACCCGGGAGGACGCGCTGCTGGCCCAGCCCGGCGACATCGACAAGGTCGTGCGCATGGTGGCGACCGAGGAGCTCATCTTCCGCCACCACCCCACGGCCACCCACTTCCGCTACCCCCGCATCTACGGCCCCGGCCAGGTCCTGCCCCGGGAGTGGCTGATCGTGCGGCGGATCCTCGACGGGCGTCGGCAGATCATCCTGGCCGACGACGGGCTCACCCTCATGGGGGCGGCCTATTCGGTCAACGCCGCCCAGGCCCTGCTGCTGGCGCTGGACCGGCGAGATCTCGCCGCCGGGCAGATCTACAACGTGAGCGACGAGCACACGCTGACCTTTCGCCAGATGGTCGAGGTCATGGCCGATGCCCTCGACCACCCCCTCGAGGTGGTGAGCATGCCCTGGGCGCTGGCCACCCCGTGCTACCCCTTCCTCGACGCCGCCACCGGCCACCACCGGTTGATGAGCAGCGAGAAGCTGCGCCACCAGCTCGGCTACCGCGACGTCGTGCCCGCCGTCGAAGCCGTGGCATCCACCGCCCGTTGGCTCGTGGCCAACCCCGTGCCTGCGGGCTCCGTCACCGAGCGCGGTCTGCAGGACCCCTTCGACTACGACGCCGAGGACCGCCTCATCGCCGCGTGGACGAAGGCGTCGGCCGAGCTGACCCCGCTGGCCGAAGCCGCCCGAGGCTCCTACCAGGACCGCTACGCCCGCACCTCGGTCGGCGTCCGCCTCGTCATCGACCACTGAGCCCAGCGGCCAACAGCAGAGCAAGATGGGGCATGGCGTCTCGCAAACTGACGATCACCCTCGACGCTGCCCAAGGCGACCACGTCCGCACTCTCGTCAGCGCCGGTGGTGCGGCAAGTGTGGCCGAGTTCGTGGAACATGCCGTGGCCGTCGCCCTCGAGGACGTGTGCGAATGGGATGCGCTGCTGACCGACGCGCTGCGGGCGACAGGGGGCCCGATGACGAACGCCGAGCGGGCGTGGGCCGACCGCATCCTCGGCGGCTCGTCCTGACCGTCAGCCGGTCAACCGGCGGATCTGGTCGAGGATGGGCAGTAGGGCGGCGGTGAAGCGTTCGGGGTCTTCGGACATGGGGAAGTGGCCGATGTCGGCCATGACGTCGAACGTCGAACCCGTGATGGCGCGATGGGCGGCTGCACCGTGCTCGATGGTGGCGCTGTGGTCGTACTCGCCGGTGAGCAGGTGCACGGCGATCCGGTCGGTGTCGATGGCGGCGACCTCGTCGGTGAGGTCGTGGTCCTCGACGTAGTAGTGCAGGTCACCGATGAAGGATGGCGGCCAGCCCGCGCTGTAGATGTAGGCCGTCTCTCGTCGTAGCGCCTCGGGTGAGCTGGGGGCGGTGAGCCCATGCATCATGCGGGCCTTGGTCTCGCTCCCCACCTGGGGGTGCCAGAAGCTGTCGACCTTGCGCAGGTCACCGTCGATGCGCAGCGCCGGTTCCAGGGCGATCACGGCCCGGAAGGCGTCGGGGTGGTAGCGGGCCAGGTCGAGGGCCAGCAGTCCGCCGACCGAGCAACCCATGAACACGGGCCGGTCGAGCTCGAGGGCGTCAGCCAGGGCCAGGGGTACCGACATGGCGAAGTCCCGGGTCAACCGGTATCCCTGCGACCACCAGTCCCGGGTGGTGGGAGGCAGCGACTTGCCGTGGAAGGGCAGGTCGTAGGCGATGAGGCGGAAGTGGTCGGTGATGTCGGGGAGCTCGAACAGGTGGCGCCACTGCGAGCCGTGGGCGCCGGCGGTGTGCTGCAGCAGCACGGGGATGCCGGTGCCCGCCGCTTCGAAGTAGACGCGGTGGTCGTGGCCATCGAGGTCGAGGTGCACGTAGCGGCCCACGGGGCTGTCGAACCGCGGCGCCGCCTCGGGCCGGGTCGGCGCCGGACGCTGCACCGTGGCCCCCGACCGGTGGGAGCGGAGCAGCTCGATCACCCGGGCGATGGCCGGGTAGTACTGGGCGTAGGCCAGGCGGTCGCCGCTGCGCACCAGGCCCTGGCCCAGGGCCGGGGCGATGTCGTTGTGGAAGCGCGCCGGGTTGGCCGCCAGCAGCCGCTCCCACACCTCGGCCGGGCCGCTGAGCTCGACGACACCGGGGCCCGGTGCGCCGGCCCCGGCCGAGGCGACGCCGTCGTGCACGTCGAGGGCCAGCAGGTGGCCGCCGACGTCGAGTCGGAGGCCGCCGGTCCAGTGGCGGGCGGCGAGGAGGAACTCGCCGTCGTCGCCGCACAGGGCGGCGAGCTCGTCAGAGGTGATCATCCCGGTGAGGCGGTCTGCCACAGGCCGAGGAGGTTGCCCTCGCTGTCGTTGAAGTAGGCGGCGAAGCCCATGTCGCCGACGGGCGACCTGGGGGCGATGGTGCTGCCCCCGTGGGCCTCGATGGCGGCCAGGGTGGCGTCGATGTCGTCGACGTCCATGACGACGACCGGCGTGGTCACTGGCGCTTGGCGCTGCATCATGCCGCCACCGATGTAGCCAGGCTCGCTGGGCATGCCCTGCTCGACGGTGGGGCCCGTGGAGACGAGGTTGTACCCCATGCCGGGCATGGAGGTGATGTCCCAGGCGAACACGTCGCGGTAGAAGCCGACAGCACGGTCGGCATCGTCGAACGGGACCTCGAAGTGGACGACCCGAGCGCTCATCTACGTCCTCCGGTATGACATCCGTCAACTCGGGAGCGTAGTCAGCGGGTCCCGTCGGACGCGCCTCCGTTGGCGGCCAACCAGGCGGCGGCCCGGCGGGCCGAGGCCTGGGCCAGCCAGGCGTCCTGGACGAGCTCGACGACCTCCTGGCGGGAGATCTCACCGAGGCGGCTGGCCCGCACGAGGACCGAGGGATGGCCGTTGAAGTGGGGGGTGGTGAAGAAAGGCGAGGAGGGGTCCTGCACGAGGGCGAGCTTGTCCTCGTCGGAGTCGACCCAGAACACGATGACATCGTCATAGCGCTCGCCGGTGACGGGATCGGTGGCGTCGGGCCGGGGGGTGCGGAAGAACACGAACGACTTGCGCCCCACCTGGTAGACGGGATTGCTCTTCGATCCCGCCTCGACGGTGACGTGAGGCATGGCTGCGGCGACCTCGTGCACGTCCTCGACCCGGGCGGGTCGGTCCCCGGTGCTCACCAGGGTGACGGTAGCCGCCGCTCACCGGCCGAGACCGGCCCGTCGGGCGGTAGGACTGCGGCGGGCTGGTGGTCGGGGTTCAGTGGTGGCGGGGGCCGTAGACGGCGGCGTTGACGTCGCGTTTGGTGACGTTGGCCGCCTTGGCCGGTTGGGCGGCGAAGCGCTCGGCCACGCTGCGGGCCTCGGCCAGCAGCTGGTCGGGGGGAACGACCCGGTTGACGACGCCGAGGCGGTGGAGCTCCTCGGCCCCGAAGTGGCGGCACAGGATGACGGCCTCCTTGGCCAACCACGGGCCGAGCCGTTGGGTGAGGGCGAAGCTGGGCAGCCCCCGGAAGGGCACGCCGAGGTCGACCTCGGGTACCCAGAACTCGGCGGTGGGGACGGCGAGGCAGTGGTCCGCGGCCAGGGCCAGGGACCAGCCGCCGCCGACGGCGTGGCCGTTGACCGCGGCCACGGTCATGACGTCGAGGTGGGCCAGGGTGTCGAAGATCCGGCCGATGACGCGGGGGCCGCCCCGACCGCCGGAGAGGTCGCCCCTCCCGGCTCGCTCGGTGACCGAGGTGGGCTCGGCCCCGGCGCAGAACACGGTGCCGGCACCGGTGATGACCAGGGCCCGGGTGTCACCGTCCTCCGCGATGCGGCGCAACAGCAGCTCGAGCTCACGGAGGACGGCGGCGTTCAGGCCGTTGCGCCGCTCGGGCCGGTTGAGGGTGAGGGTGGCCACGGCACCGTCGGACTCGAGGGTGAAGTGCTCGGGCGGCGGCAGGTCCGAGAGGGGCATGGTCGCGGACCGTAGCCGGGGCGATGCTTCAGGCGTGGGCGAAGGTGGGGGCGGCGGCCTGCGCCATGATGGGCGCTTCGGTCTCGGGGGCCGCCGGGGTCCGGAACCCCTTGACGATCATGTAGACGCCGATGCTGAACTCCCAGGTGGCGATGGGCAGGGCCATCAGCATCGAGATCGAGGACACCTGGTCCCAGGCGCCGAACAGGGTCGCGGTAGAGGAGAGGAGCAACAGGGGGGCGCCGATCAGGCCGACGGTCGGGAGGATGCGGGGGACGAGCCGGGACTTGTACAGGAGGGTGGCCAGGCACAGGGCGTTGACGGCCGGCATCACCCCCGGGCCGAGCAGGAACGTCCAGTTCTTGAGGGCCACCAGGGCGTCGGCCGTGGTGGTGAGTGCGGTGGTGTCCGGCGGCGCCGGCGAAGTCCTGACGCAGGGTGAACACGGCCAGCACGCTGAGCACGCCGACGAAGATCATCGACGCTTCGAGGGTGCGGGCAGCGACGAAGCCCAGGGCACGACCGGGGCCGTGGCGCTTGATGACCGGGTACAGGGCACCAGGGTCATGGCTGAGGCGGTCTTCTGGCAGGCCATCGGCGTACAGGTCGGCTGACGGGTGGGCGTCAAGCTAACTTGATGCCTGTGGAGCCTGTGATCCTGGCCAGCGCTCGCAAGCACGGGCTGGCCGACGACGACGTGCTCCACGCCTACCGCAACCCAATCCGTGTCTTCCAGGTGGATGATCTCCTGATGCTCGTTGGCAGCGACCGTTCTGGTCGAATGCTCGAGGTGGGAACGGCCATCGGCGAAGGCATTGAGTTCATCGTCCACGCCATGCCCGCACGTGCCAGGTACCTGAGGTGATGATCATGCCGAGATCGATACAGGAGATACTCGATCACGCCGACGAGTTGGCGGCGAAGTTCGAGAACTACGAGCCGTCCCCGGATGACGAGCGCTCGGTCGAGGAACTACTGCTGCAGCGGGCCGCTCTGGCCCGCGCTCGGAGCGAGCGGCAGATCGTGGATGCAGTCGTCACCGCCAGGGCAGCCGGGATCTCGTGGAGTCGGATCGGTGGTTTGCTGGGGACGTCCGCCCAGGCTGCACAGCAGCGTTACGGCGCCGTCACCGAACCAGTCTGAACGGGCCGCCTTGTGCCGTGCTAACTCGGTGGGCCGGTGATGATGGCTTGGCCTTGGCGGACGAGGAGGTCGTAGGTGGTGGTGCGGCCGACGGTGGGGAGGGTGCCGGTGCCGCAGCCTGGCGTGCAGGTCCAG
>JBBSLP010000065.1:0-34119 GCA_038255145.1 Acidimicrobiales bacterium | reverse complement strand
CATCGACGACCGGGACTGGCCCGGGCTGGCCCGGATCTTCACCGAGGACGCCGTCTTCGACCTCACGGACCTCGGCGCCCCCTCCCTGGTGGGGCTGGCCGAGATCCAGCGCTACATGGACGAGGACGCCACGCACCCCCTGACCCACATGATGACCAACATCTACGCCGACGACGCCCCCGGCGGCGCCACCCTGCGCTTCCGCATCGTGGCCCTGCTCAACGGGCGCACGGTGGGCACGGCCTCGTACTACGACGATGTGGTCAAGACGGCCGACGGCTGGCGGGTCAAGCACCGGGTCATCACCCTGAAGCGGCGTCCCCGAGTCACCTGAGGGGCCCACGAAGGCGGCCCTGGAGCGGGCTCTGGGAGCCGTTCGTCGGAGCGGATCGACAGGTTCTGGCGGTCATCCACGAGAGGGCGTGGTCGGGTGCGAGTGAGGCGCTCCACAGGAAGCCTTGTCCATAGTGGCAGCCGAGCTGCCGGACCAGTTCGAGCTGGCCCGGGTCCTCGATGCCTTCGGCGATCACGTCGAGGCCGAGCGTGGTGGCCAGGTGGGTGAGGGCGCTGACGATGGGTGCGCCCGAGCGCCCGGTGCCGAGGTTGTGGACGAAGGACCGGTCGATCTTGAGGATGTCGAGGGGGAGGCGGTCGAGGTAGCTGAGCGACGAGTAGCCGGTGCCGAAGTCATCGATGCTGATGCGCACGCCGAGTGCTCGCAGGGCGGCGATGGTGGGGGTGGCGTCGTCGAGTCGGTCCATGAGGACGCTCTCGGTGATCTCGAGGTGGACCAGGGCGGGTGGGAGACCGGTCCCGGCGATGGTGGCGGCGACCTGGGCGACGAGGGTGGGTTGCACGAGCTGGATGGCGGAGAGGTTGATCGCCATCCACAGGTCGGGACGGACCCGGGGGTCGCGGTGCCAGTCCGCCAGTTGGTGCAGGGCCTGGCGGAGGACCCGTTGGCCGATGCGGGTGATGAGCCCGTTGGCTTCGGCGAGGGGGATGAACTCGGCCGGGGAGATCCGGCCCATGGTGGGGTGGTCCCAGCGGAGCAGGGCTTCGAAGCCGGCCACCTCGTTGGTGGCGAGGTCGAGCACGGGTTGGTATTCGAGGTGGAGCTCGTCGCTGTCGACGGCTTGGGGTAGGGCACGCTCGAGGGCGGTCCGGCGGTGGGCCCGGGCCCGGGAGGGACCGTCGAAGACGATGGTCTGGTTGCCTCCGCCCTCCTTCGCCTGGTACATGGCGGTGCCCGCATCGTGCAGCAGGGAGCTGTGCGAGTCGGAGCTGCTGGAGAGGGTCACGCCGATGCTGGCGGTCAGCTCGATCCGGTGGTCGCCGACGGTGAAGGGGGTCGCGAACAGGCGTTGTGCGTCCTGGGCGAGCTCCTCGGCGTCGGCCAGGGTGCTGCTGTCGGGCCGGACGACCACGAACTCGTCGCCGCCGTGGCGGGCGACGATGTCGGTGGCCGGCAGTGCGGTCCTGAGTCGCTCGGCCACCGCTCGGAGGGTCTGGTCGCCCACGGCGTGGGACAGCGTGTCGTTGATGACCTTGAAGCGGTCGAGGTCCACGAAGGCGACAGCCGACAGACGACGGGGGGTGGTACGACCAGAGAGGTGGGCACCGAGCATGTCGAACAGGCCGGCGCGGTTGGGCAGACCGGTGAGCTGGTCGTGGGTGGCCTGGTGGGCCAGGGCGAGCTCCGCCTCACGACGCTCGGTGATGTCGAAGGTGGTCCCCGTCAGGACCCTTGAGGAGGGGTCGAGGGATCGGGTGCTGCGGGTGACGACCCAGCGGACCTCACCGTCGGGCCGCAGGATCCGGTGGGTGCGTTCGACGTCCCTGCTGCCGGCGAGGGCCTCCTCGAGGTCCTGGCGGAGCTGGTCCCGATCCTCGGGGGCGACGTGGTCGAGGAGGTCGTCGGACGAGGAGCCCGGTTCGCAGCCGAGGATGCGCCACATCTCGGCGGACCTGGTGACGTGGCCGGTGTCGAGGTCGATCTCGAAGCTGCCGAGCCGGGCGGTCGCCTGGGCGTCGGCAAGGCGGCGTCGTTCGGCGTCGATGCGTCGGTTCAGCTCGATTCGTTCGCTGATGTCGCGGACGATGGCCGATGCGCCGACGATCGACGTCGACGCGTCGCGCATCGGGGAGAGCGAGATGGCGATGTGCAGGTCGCGGTCGTTGGCATGGCGGCCCACGGCCCGCATGCTCTGGACGGTCTCACCGTGACGGATCCTGTCGATCAAGGCCCATAGGGCCGCCGCATGGGCGGGGGGCACCAGTTCGCTCGATGACCGGCCGATCATGTCGGTCGCTGTGTGCCCGTAGAGGGTCTCTGCGGCGGCGTTCCAGGTGGTGACGACGCCGTCGAGGTCGGTGGAGAAGATGGCGTCGGTCGACGATTCGACGATGGCGGAGAGGCGTGTCGCCAGCTCGTCGCGTTGGAGCTGGGCGGTCATGTCGACGGACACGCCGATGGTGGCGACGTGCTCGCCGTGCTCGTCGTGCACGGGCGTGTCGCTGACCATGATGGGAATCTCGCTCCCGCCCTTCGCGATGACCTGGAACGCTCCCGACCAGGACGCACCCTCGTCCAGCTGGGAGCGGATCTGCTCCGCTCGGGCCGCCCATCCGTCGGCCGGACGGATCAGGCCCTGGATGGGCTGTCCGAGGGCCTCGTCGGCCGTCCACCCGTAGGTGGCCTGTGCGCCGTCGTTCCAGTAGATCACCGTCCCTGCGGTGTCCACGGCCACTACGGCCTGCCCCACGGCAGCGAGCAGTCGCGCCTGGAAGCGGACGGCCTCTTCGGCTTGCTTGCGTTCGGTGACGTCGCGCAGGTTGCCGACGACGACACCCACACCGGGCTCGTCGACCAGGTTCGTGGCGACCTCCTCGATCCAACGCACCCGACCGGTGCGGTCCACGACGCGGAACTCGGTGCGGACGTGGTCACCGCGGCCGGTCATGGCGGCGAACTCGGTGAGGACCCGTTGCTGGTCGTCGGGATGGATCATGTCGAACCCGTTGCGACCGACCACGACCTCGGGGTCGACACCGAACAACGTGCGGCAGGCCGGGCTGGCCCATTCGATCGTGCCGTCAGACCGGAAGAACATGACGAGGTCGTTGGAGCGGGCCACGATCGCTTCGATCATGGCCCGAGACGGCTCCAACCCGGTCACGGCAACATGACCCGACCCGGAGCCGGGGTTCGTAGCTCGCCGCCGGGTCCGCCTCGACCGGGACGGGGAGCGGTGAGGCGCCGCGCTGGCCAACTGGCCACCGTGGCGGTTGCGCCCCTTGTCGAGGTACATCTGGGCGTCAGCGGCGTGGAGCAGGGCGTCGACCGTAGAGCCGGCATCGGCGCAGGCGCTGCCCACCGATGCTCCGATGGTGACCTCGGTGGGTCCGAACTGGAACGGTCGGGACAGGACGACGCGCAGCCGGTCCGCGATCGACGCTGCGTTCCCGCCATCGATGCCGGGGCAGACGAGGATGAACTCGTCCCCCGCCAGCCGGCACAGCAGGTCCGCCTCGCGGACCATCCGCTGGGCCCGGGCTGCGACCTGGACGAGCAGTTCGTCACCGAGGCGGTGGCCGTAGGCGTCGTTGACCCCTTTGAAGCGGTCGAGGTCGAAGTACAGGACCCAGACCGCCTCACCGGTGACCTGGGCGTCATCCAGCTTCGCTTGCAGGAACCGGACCGCGTGACGGCGGTTGGGCAGACCGGTCAGCCGGTCGTGCTCCGCCTCGATGACGAGGTGGTCCTCTCGGAGCTTGCGGGCGGTGATGTCGACGTGGAACAGCACCACTCCGGCGCCGTCGGTGACGGGCGCCGCCGACGCCTGCACCATGAACCACCGGTCCTGGGCGGGGGAGGGGCACAGGTACTCGTGGTCGAAGTGGTCCCGCTCACCCGTGAGGAGCTGGCGCAACCCCGCCGCCACGAGCGATGCGTCCTTGTCCCCCGTCGCCGCAGCGCGGTCACACACCTCGAGGTAGTTCAACCCCGGACCTGTCGTCCCCGCCGACGCCTCGTTCAGCCGGGCGAAGAGGCGCCACGCGGCATTGGTGTCGACGATGCGGCCCGAAGCATCGAGCACAGCGGCGATCGCGCTGAGGTGATCGAACGCGAACGAGCGCAACGCCAACGTCTGGTCCTGGGGTAGGTCGGAGATGGTCTGCTGAGCCATGGGCGATGTCCTGACTGGGTCGACGCCGCACGAGTGGATGGTCCGCGCACGAGGCGACCGGGCCGGGGGCAGCGGACCGGGGCGCTGTGAGACGACCGTGCGTCTCGGCCTTGCTATCGACGGGATGATCCCGACGGTTGAGGACAGGTCTGTCTTGATCGGGAGTTGCCCGTATCGTGATCGTCAGCTGCGGCGCCTGCGTTTGGCTTGGTAGAGCGCCTCATCGGCGGCGGGGACCGCGTCGGGGCCGGTCGTGGTGTCGGCCACACCGGCGCTGACGGATATCGCGACGACGTGGTCCCCGGAGACGATCCGCTGTCGTGCGATGTCGGCGATCAGGCGCTCGGCAAGTTGCCGGGCGAGGTTGCTGTCGGTGTGGGGGAGGATCACGGCGAACTCGTCACCGCCGTACCGGCACGCGACGTCCGTCCCTCGGATCCCCGCGCTGATGGTCTCGCCGACGCGTCGGAGGGCGTCGTCGCCGGCTTGGTGGCCGAAGGTGTCGTTGATGGCCTTCAAGTCGTCGAGGTCGAGCAGGATGACGGAGCTGATGGAACCGTGGTGTTCGGCCAGCTCGCGGCTGATCGCCAGCTCTTGCTCCAAGCGGTGCCGGTTCCACAGGCCGGTGAGGCCGTCCCGCTCGGCCTGGCGCCGCAGCGCGGCCTCCTGCCGCTTGTGTTCGCTGATGTCCTGGACCTGGGCGATGAAGTACCTCGCCGTGCCGTCGCCGTTGCGCACGAGGGAGACGGACACCCGTATCCAGATGAGGTGGCCGCGTGCGTGGGGGTACTGCCGTTCGACCTCGCTGGATCCGCCCTGGCCATCGCGGAGGTCCTGCAACTGTGAGCTGTTGACAGCCGCGTCCTGGCCGTCGGGCTCGAAGGGTTGCCGGCACAACTCGATCTCGGAGTGGCCGGTGATGCCGCAGAGCGCTGGGTTCACGCTGCGGTAGCGGCCGTCCAGTTCGACGATCGCCATGCCGATCGGGGCATGGTCGAAGGCGGTCCGGAAGCACTCCTGAGCCTCGTCCAAGGCCGCAGCCACCTGGCGTTCGATGGTCACGTCCCGGGTGCTGGACAGCCCGGCGACGACGACGTCGCTGTGTCTCTGCCGTACGGGGACGATCTCGACCTCGTAGGTGCGCGCTTCGAAGGCCATGTCGAACGCCAGGCTCTCGCCTCCGAGGACGGCTCGGTACATGGGCTCGAGGGCGGTGGCGGTAGCAGAGGGAAACGCGTCCCAGATCGTCCGTCCCTCCAATGCCTGGCGCGTCCACCCGACGACCTCGAGGTTGGTGCCGCCGACGATGAGGTAGCGCAGTTCGGTGTCGAACAGGAGCAGCGCTCCGGCATAGTTGTCGACCAGGAGCCGGTGTTCCGTCAGCAGGTCTCCCAGTTCCCGATCCATCGTCTCGCGGGCCAACATGTCAGCGTCATCGACAGGTCGGGACGCCAGGTGAAGCACATGCCGGCGGGCCAGCTCATCGGCGCCGGCCTGGTCGCCGAGTAGGCATCGGTGGAGGCGGTGGACCGGGACGTCGGCGGATGCGGTCGAGTGGCCGAGCTGGTCGCAGCACTGCCCCAGATCGTGGGGGACGACCGCCGCCGCTCAGCGACCCGGGGGCCGGTACAGGTTGATGGGGCCCTGGGCCGTCATCTGGCGGGGCTGGCGGTTCCAGGCCCGGCCCGCCATGTACCCACCGTCCACCAGCTGGGCCGTGCCGGTGATGAACGTCGACTCGTCCGAGGCCAGGAACAGGGCGTAGTTGGCGATGTCGTCGGGCTTACCGATGCGACCGATGGGCTGGTAGGGCCCGAGCTTGGCATCGGCCTTGTCGATCTGGTCGGGGCGCAGGGTCTTGCCCCCGAAGGCCAGCGGCGTGGCGATCACCCCGGGGCAGATGGCGTTGACCCGGATGCCGTTGGCCCCCAGCTCCAGCGCCGTCGACTTGGTCAGGTGGATCACCGCGGCTTTGGCCACGGCGTACAGGTGCGGGGTCTCCCCGGCCTGCACCCCGGCGCCGGAAGACGTGTTGATGATCGACCCGCTGCCTTGCGCCTTCATCACCGGCGCCGCGTGCTTGATGCCCAGGAACACGCCCTTGAGCAGCACGTCCATGGTGATGTCGTAGTCCTCGACCGAGATGGATTCGATCGGTCCCCGGGCCCCGCCGAACCCGGCGTTGTTGAACATCACGTCCAACCGGCCGAAGCGGTCGACGGCCTCGGCCACCGCCCCGGCCACGTCGACCTCCTGGGTGACGTCGACCCGGGCGAAGGACACGTTGTCGTCGCCCAGTTCGGCGACGAGCTCCATGCCCCTGTCCTCCTGCAGGTCGGCGATGACCACCTTGGCCCCCTCGGCCACGAAGCGGCGCACGGTGGCCGCTCCCATGCCACTGGCGCCCCCGGTGATCACCGCCACCTTCCCGTCCAGACGTCCGGTCACATCGCCCCCTCGAGCTCGTCGCGGCAGTGACCGCGAAGCCGGTCACCCTGCCACAGCCGTCGACCGCCGCGCCCGTCTGCCGGGTTGGTCGGGAGGCGACGACGATCGGCCAACATGACCGCCATGCAAACCGAGCGGGGCTTCGACCGCATGGTGAACTTCTGCGATGCCGTGGTGGCCATCGCCATCACCCTGCTGGTGCTGCCCCTGGTGGACATCCCCTCCGAGCTCATCGAGGGCCAACCCATCTTCTCGACGAGCTGCTGGGCACCGTTGGCAACGGGCGGGGCAGCTCGTCGCTCTACATCGGCACGTTGCTGCTGAGCTCGATCACGTTGTCGGCCCAGTCCCGCGCCGCCGCCCGCCCCGGCATCGCCGCCAACCCCGAGACCCCCGACGAGACCGCCGACCGTCGGGCGGGCGAGCTGTCGAACCCCATCCTGTTGACCCTGGCCCTGGCCCTGGTCCTGGCCGCCACCGTCGACGGGGTCGGCCCCTGGGCCCTGCTCCTGCTGTTCCTCAACGCCCCCCTCGTCAGGCTGCTGCGTCCCTGGGAGCGCGGCCGCATCCAGCCGACGGCGGCGTCGGCGGCGACTTCGGACCCGCCGGCCGACGGCATCGACGACGATGGGACGCCATGACCGAGAACCGCCAGGGACCGCTCCGCGCCGGCCCGCTCGCCGGGGTCCGCATCCTCGACGTCACCCACGCCGCTGCCGGCCCCTACGCCACCATGATGCTGGCCGACCTGGGGGCCGACGTCATCAAGGTCGAGCCACCCGGCGGTGAGCTGGTGCGCTACGCCGAGCCCTTCCTGGCCGAGGACACCGTGCGGGCCTACGGCGGCCGCTTCGCCAACCGCAACCGGGGCAAGCGCTCCATCGCCCTCGACCTGGCCGAACCCGGTGACCGCGAGACGTTCCTGCTGCTGGTGGAGACGGCCGACGGCCTGTTGGAGAACCTGCGGGCCGGGGTGCTCGACCGCCTGGGTGTGGGTTGGGAGGTTTGCCACGCGCGCAACCCCCGGCTGGTCTACGCCGCCATCCGCGGCTTCGGCGACCCCCGCACCGGGGCCAGCCCCTACGGCGAGTGGCCGGCCTACGACGTCGTGGCCCAGGCCATGGGCGGTTTCGTGGCCACGACGGGGCCCGACGCCGAGCATCCCCAACGGGCGGGCCCCCTGGTCGGGGACATGATCCCCGGGCTCATGGCCTCCCTCGGCCTGGTCTCGGCCCTGGTGCACGCCAAGGCCAGCGGCGAGGGCCAGTTCCTCGACGTGGCCATGGTCGACGCCCTGATGTCGATCTGCGAGTCGGCCCAGACCACCTGGGACTACCTGGGCCGCGACCTGCCGCCCAGCGGCAACACCACCGAGGACGTCACCCCCTTCGACGTCTACGCCACCGCTGACGGCCAGTGCGCCATCGCCGCCCCCACCGGGCGCTTCTGGCACGAGCTGTGCACGGCCATGGGTCGCCAGGACCTGTCGGCCGACCCCGAGCTGGCCAGCAACGCCGGGCGCATCCGTCGCCGGGCCGAGGTCGACGCCGCGGTGGGGGACTGGGTGGCCTCCCACACCACGGCCGAGGTGGTGGCGACCCTGGGAGGCAAGGTCCCCGTGGGCCCGGTCCACGGGGCCCGGGAGTGGGCCACCTCTCCCCACGTGGCCGCCCGGGAGATGCTCGTCGAGGTCGAGCACCTCCACCACCGGCCCACGACGCAGTTGGGCTGCCCCATCAAGCTCACGGCCACCCCGTCGGCGGTGCAGGGGCGCCCGCCGACGCTCGACGAGCACGGCCCCGAGCTGCGGGCCGAGCTGGCCCGCCGGGCCGATCACCCGGCGGGCTGATCACCCGGCGGGCTGATCAGCGGTCGGGGTCGGTCCGGCGGTGGATGCGGGCCGACGAGGCCGGGGGGAAGGTCGCCCGCTCGACGCCGCCCGAGCGCACCCAGGTCGGCGGGACGATGCCCCGGCGCCGTGCGGCGATGGAGGCGGCGTGCTCGGCGATGCGGGCGGCGCCCGCGCTGCCCAGCACCTTGATGCCGACGCGCACCACCCGGGGGGTCGTGGTGGCCCGCACCTCGAGCGTGACCCGCCCATGACGGGCTCCCAACCCCCCCCGGCGGCGGCGGGTGGCCCGTTCGACCCCTTCGATGCGCTCGGGCGAGACCAACCACAGCAGGTGGACGCCACAGGCCTTGGTGGGCCCGGTGCGCAGGCGGGGCAGGCAGTTGAGGAGCACGAACCCGTCGATCTGGTGCACGTACGCCGACGTGCGGTAGCCCTCGATGTCGAGGGCCACGTGCTCCCACCAGCCCGCCGGCGGGAAGAACCGGAGCTGACGGGGACTGGCCCCGTCTTCCTCGCAGCGCAGCTCGCGGCCGAGCAGGGTGACGGCGCCCGACGTGCCCACCGGTGCCGTGTCGAACTGTTCGAGGGGGGAGCCCGCGAACGGCGCGGCCGACCCGGCGTCGGACCCGTCATCGTCGCGGTGCGTGGTCGCCATGGCCTGTCCCTCCGTGAAGCCCCAGCAGGGCCCTGCCCATGGGAGGGCGCCAGGACGCCGGGGGTTGCCCGTCGCGACGCCTTGCAACCTCGGCGCCCCCGGCGGTCTCCAACGTCCCATGGAGCTCGTCCCGAGCCGGTGCCCAGCCGGGTGCGCGGCACTGGAACCGAGAGGTGAGGATGGTCCGGGGCTACGTTGCCAGCTCGGGGAGCGCCGTCGGGGCCTGCACAGGCGCCGGTGCTGGGGGGCGGGGATGACGCCGAGGGCGGGCGGACAGCGCACACCGGGGGACGGCGCCGCCGACGACGAGTTGGTCCGGGCCGCGTCCCACGGCGACCACCAGGCGTTCGCCGCCCTGATCCGACGTCACCAGCGCCTCATCGACGCCGCCTGCGCCACGGTGATCCCTGCGGCTGAGGAGCGACGTGACGCCGTGCAGGAGGCGTTGCGCGACATCTGGCGGGGGTTGGCGTCGTTCCGGGGTGAGGCGGCCGTGTCCACGTGGATGTACACGGTGGCCCGCCGCTCGTCGTTGCGCTCGCTGCGCCGACTGCCGGCCCCGGACCCCGATCGGGCCCCGTCCGTCGACCCCGGCCCCGAGAACGCGGTCGCCACCCGTGAAGCCGTGCGCTGGGCGTTGGGCCGCCTGCCCGGGGACGCCCGGGAGGCGTTGCTGCTGCACACCCAGGCCGGTCTGTCCATGGCCCAGATCGCCGAGTTGCAGATCGTGTCCGTCGGCACCGTCAAGTCGCGCGTCTCCCGGGCCCGCCAGACGCTGCGCGAGCTGTTGGGGGAGAGCTGATGCAGGACGAGCGCGCACCGAGGGGCAAGCTCGACGACGATGCGCTGGATGCCCTGGTCAGGGACGCCGCCGGTCACGTCGCCGACGGGGTGTGGCGCAACGCCCTGATGGACCTGGCCTGGCTGGAAGGGCTCGCAGGGCTGGAGGGCCTCCAGGTGCGTGGCACCCCGACCCTGGGGGCCACCTACGGGTCGCTGCCTCCACGACTGGCCGCCGCGGCGGGCGCGGAGGACGAGGTCGACGCCCTCGAGGTGGGTGTGGCCGGGCTGCGGACCTCGTGGCGGCGCACCCGTGAGGCCCTGTCGGTCACCATCACCGCCGACGAGCCCGAGGCCCGGGGGCTGGTCGTCGTGTCGTGGCGCGACCGTCGCGGTGGGGGCTCGGGCTCGCTCGTCACCCCGCTGGCCCCGGCGACCTCGGGTGCGTTCGTGCGCTACGACGTCGAGGAGTTCGGCCCCGGTGGGGTGTCCGGGGGCTTGGCCGCGGATCTCGAGGTGGGCATGGCCGAACCGGTGGCCGCCGATCAGGTCGAGGCCGATCAGATCCGGGCCGCGTTCGTGGCTCGACCCCGGGGTGTCGCCGTGCGGGCGTGGCGGCGCTACCTGCAGGACGACCGGCCCCCGGCCCGCGTGGTCGAGCTGGTCGAGGCGCTCCTGCGTCCCTACGGCGGCTGACCCACCCGAACGGCCCCATGAGGCCGCACCGGTCGCGCCTGCGTGCGACGATGCCTGGCGACGCGACGAGGGCACGGGGGGAGGGTTGCCATGGCATCGGCAGGCGAGCCGCGCCTGGCAGGGGGCTGGGCCCGGCACCAGCTGCGGGGGTGGTTGGCCCAACCCACAGACGATGACCTGGCCGCCCGGCTCTCGGGCCCCGCCGGTCTGTGGTCGGCGTGTCGCGAGGCGGCCCGGGCCGACGACCGCGCCTTCCTCGACGAGCTGGCCCGGTCCGGTGTCGGCGCCGTGCTCGACGACGAGCTGGCCGCGGCCAGCGGGGTGCGGCCCGGCGAGCGGGCCGCCGCACTGGTGGCCGCGGCCCGCCTGGCCTGCCGTCGCTTCGGCCCGGCCCGGTCGTGGTCGCCCGACGGGTTGGCCGCCGCTCTGGCCGAGCTGCAGGTCATCGCCCTGGGGCTGAACCCGCCGGGCCTGGCGCCGTGGCACCGTCCCGAGGTGGACGAGCTCGACCTCGTGGGTGCGGCTAGGAACGTGGACGGCCTCGTCGAGGCCCTGGTGGAGCGGTCGGCCCACCCGGCCCTCGTCCTCGCCGCCGACCTGCTGGCCGACATCTCCGGACCCAGGCTGATGACCGGCGTGTCGGGCCCCGTGGCGGGCCCGGTCGCCGTGCGGGTCCTGCTGGGCGCCGCCAACGCCGGCGCCGCCCGCCTCGTGGTGCGCCTGGTGCCGGGGGCGGGCAACGGCCTGTTCCACGACACCGTCGCCGGGCCCCTCACCCGCTGGGACGTCGCCTTCGAAGCGGCCCTGCACCGGGCATGGTGGGCGGCGGGTGCGCCGGCGGCGCCGGTGCGTTGGTCCCTCAGCTGGGAGCGCAGCGGGGAACCGGTCGACCTGGTCGCCGGGCCGTCCATCGGGCTCGGGGCGGCGTTGGCCATCCTGGCGTTGACCGAACCAGGTCGCTGGCGTATCGACCCCGGTTGGGCGGTCACCGGCGGCGTCGACGAGACGGGGACCGCAGTGTCCCTGCTCGGCGCCGCCGGCCAGGTCACGGGCGTCTACCGCGACAAGCTGGCCGGGGGCGCCGGCCACACCGTGGTCCTTCCCGCCGCCGACGACACCGCGGTGCGTGACTACGCCCGGCGCGCCGGGGCCGACGTCGAGCTGTGGGCGGTCGACGGTGTGGCTGACCTGGCCGCCGACGCCGGGTCGGTGGACGTGGGCGGCGACCCTGCCGACGCCGTGTGCCCCTACAAGGGCCTGGTCTTCTTCACCGCCGAGGACGAGCCCTGGTTCCACGGTCGCGAGCGGCTGGTGGTCGACCTGGTGGGGCGCCTGCGTGACCAGACCCTGGTGGGGGTGGTGGGGCGCTCGGGCGCGGGCAAGTCCTCCCTGGTCCGGGCCGGTCTGCTGCCCGCCCTGGCCCGCGACGCCCTGCCCGCGTCAGGCCGGTGGCAGCACGTGGTGTGCACCCCTGGCCATGCGCCCTGGGTGTCGCTCCTCGATGCGCTGCGCCCCTTCGTCGCCGACGCATCGGGGGCCGACATCGACGTGGCCGCGGTGTCCTCCCGCGTCGGCGGCCTGGCCGAGCTCCTGGCCGGCCGACCCCGGCACGCGCCGACCTTCGTCGTGGTCATCGACCAGTTCGAGGAGGTCTTCACGTTGGCCCCGGCCGAGGATGCGGCCTCGCTGCTCGCCGCGCTGGCCGAGGTGTGCCGCACCGTGGAGCGGGTGCGGGTCGTCCCCGTCGTGCGGGCCGACTACTACGGCAACGCCAGCATCGACCCCGACTTCGCCTGGCTGCTGTCCAACCGCCACGTGCTGGTGGGACCCATGACGACGCGCGAGTTGCGCCGGGCCGTGACCGCACCGGCGGCCCGGGCCGGGCTCCACCTCGAGCCGGCCATGGTCGAGGCCGTGCTCGACGACGTGGTCGACCAGCCCGGTGCCCTACCCCACCTGTCCACCGCCCTGCGCGAGACCTGGGCCCGCCGCGACGGCACCACCCTGACCCTGGCCGGCTACCTGGCCAGCGGCGGCGTGGCCCACGCCATCGCCCGGCTGGCCGATGACCTGGTCAACGAGGCCGACGCCGATGCCCAGGCTGACCTGCGGGCCCTCTTCACCCGGCTGCTCACCGACGACGACGAGCAGCACCACGTGCGCCGGGCCCTCCCTCTCGACGAGCTCACCCCCGGCCAGGTCCGGTTGCTGCCCGAGCTGCTGGCCCGCCGGCTGCTCACCGCCGACGACGAGCACGTCGAACTGGTCCACGACGCCCTGGTGGTGGCCTGGCCCCGGTTGCACGAGTGGCTGGGTGAGGATCGCGACGACGTGCGCCTCCACGCCGCCCTGGCCCAGCGGGCCCGGGACTGGAGCTGGGCCGACCGTGACCACGACCTGCTCGAGCGGGGGGCCCGCCTGGCCCGCTTCGCCGAGCTCGCCGAACGTCGCGGCCCCGCCTTCAACCAGCTGGAGCTGGACTTCCTCGACGGGAGTCGTCACGCCGAACAGGCATCGCTCTCGGCCGAGCGGTCCGCCGCCCGTCGCACCCGGCGGCTGCTGGGCGCCACCAGCGTGCTCCTGGTGTTGGCCCTGCTGGGGGCGTCCGTGGCCCTGGTGCAACGGAACCGGGCCGCCGACCGCCAGCGCGAGGCCGAGACCGCCCGCAACGCCCAGCAGGCCGGCGCCCAGGCGGCACGGGCCCAGTCGGTCCTCGGTGGGGATTCGCGGGCCCGGGCCGCCCTGTTGAGCCTGGCCGCGCTCGACGCCGCCCCCAACTTCGAGGCCGTGGCCGGGTTGGCCGACGCGCTGTCGAGCTTCGACCGCCCGGTGGACACCATCGCCGCCCATGCTGATGACCTGCTATCGGGCACCGTCAGCGGCGACGGCACCACCCTGGCCTCGGGTGGGGTGGACCGCGCCGTGCGCATCTGGGACGCCGACCGCCTCCAGCCCCGGGCCGTGCTCACCGGCGCCGATCCCGTGGCCACCATGGTCAGCCTCTCGCCCGACGCCAGTCGGGTGGTCGCCGGGTCCTGTGACCCCAACGACATCGAGGCGTGCACGGACACGCAGGTGCGGCTGTGGTCGGTCGACCCGCCCCCGCCCCCGCCCCCGCCCGTGGCCACGGTGGCGGTCGCGGCCGGGGTACCCACGCCTGCGGCCGCACCCACCGCGACCGCACCCACCGCGACCTGGGACACGGGCCGACCCAACGTCGCAGCCACGTGGGTGGACGAGGACACCGTGGTCATCGCCCACCTCGACGGCCTGTCGGCGTGGACGGCCCAGGGCGCACCGGCCGGCCCCGCCATCCCCGCCTCCGCGTTGGGTGGCCAACCGCGCGCCCTGGTCAGCGGGCCCGACGGCCGGGTGGCCACGGGGGCGGTCGGGGGTGCGGTCCGCTGGTGGCGGTGGGGCGACGACGCGGCCACGGCCCGGGTGGCCCAGGTGGGGGCCGACGTCGGCTCCCTGGCCTTCTCCCACGACGGCACCAGCCTGGCCGTGGGCGACGCCAGCGGTCGGGTCACCGTGCTCGACACGGCCACGGCGGGGTCGCGCCACCCCGACGCCGACCGACTGCGCACCAGCGAGGACCAGCCCGTGCTCGCTCTGGCCTTCTCGGCCGACGACACCATGCTGGTGGGCGGAGGCGGCTCGCGGGCCAAGCGCCAGGGGGGCGACAACGACGTCCGCCTGTGGTCCATGGAGGACGGCCTGCTCGTGCAACGCCTGGTCGGTGCGGCCGACGTGGTGCGAACGGTCGGCTTCCGTGCTGACGGCCGCATCGTCGTGTTCAGCAGCGAGCGCCGCATCCGCGTCTTCGAGGCGGCCCCGGTAGGGCTGCGGTGGCGGCACCAGGACCAGCAGGCCTGCGGGGACGACGATACGTGGTGGCTGACCGAGACCGGCCGGTGCTGGCTGACCAGCGTGGCCGTGGGGGGTGACGGCTCCCGGTTCGTGACCGCGGGGTGGGATCGCCGCATCACGCTGTGGGACGCGGCCACCACCGAACGGCTGCAGTCGGCCACCGACCCCGACCGTCGCGACCTCGTGCCCTTCTGGACGTGGGCCAAGCGCATGGGGCTCAGCGACGACGGTCGCCGGGCCGCCACCCCCACCGACGACGGTGGCATCCAGCTGTGGGACATCGACAGGGACACCCTGGGCGCCGGCGCCCGCCTGCCCGGGCCCGGTCCCGGTGACACCGCGGCGGCCGAGGACCGCGCCGACGTCGACGGTGACGGCGAGCCCGACGCCGTGTTCGTGAACGCGGTGGAGTTCGACCCCACCGGCCACCTGCTGGTCAGCGCCAACAGCGACGGCGGTGTGGTGCTGTGGGACCTGGACACGGGCACGGCCCGGTGGCGCCGCAGCCACGGCCCCGCCACGTGGAGCCTGCCCACCTTCGTCAACCAGGCCAGCTTCAACCCCGACGGCACCCGGGTGGTGTCCGCCGGCGGTGATGCCCGCCTGCACCTGTGGGACGTGGCCGACGGAGCCGAGCTGGCCACCACGCCGGAGAACTCCTATGTACAGAACGCGGCGGCGTGGAGCCCCGACGGCGCCTCCATCTTCTCGGCCGGATCCGACGGTGTGCTGCGTCTGTGGAACCCCGACCTGACCCTGCAGCGTGAGTTCGCCCTCGGCGTCACCTCGGTGGCCAGCGCCGACTTCAACGGTGACGCATCCCTGGTGGTCGTGGCCGACCAGGAGCGGGTTGTGCGCGTGCTCGACCCCGTCTCCGGCCGCCAGCTGGCCGCCTTCCCCGTCGAGTTCGAGCCCCTGCAGGCCACGTTCAGCCCCGACGAGCGCACCATCCTCGTCACCGACAAGGGGGGACAGGTGTCGAGCTACTCGGGCCCGGCGTCCTGGCGGGACGACGTGTGCCGCCTCACCCAGCGCAACCTGACCCGGGCCGAGTGGGACGGTTTCGTCGGTCCCGACCGCAGCTACGTGCGCCTCTGCCCCGATCTGCCCTCGGGCGAAGGCGCCCCCGCCGATGCTCCTGCGGCCACCGACATCGAGGCCAACATCCGCATGTCCCTGGCCCGGGCCAAGCACCGGGCCTGAGGCGGTGTTCGCCCGACCAGCGCCCGACCAGCGCCCGATCAGGGCCCGATCCGGACCCGGGCCCGCTACTCGGCGCCGGGGGCCACCTGGCCCAGGCCCCGGTAGGCCTCCCTGGCCGTGCGGGTGCCGGCCACCACGGCCTCGACCTCGTTGGCGATGGGGGTGTCCACGCCGTGCAGCACGCCCAGCTCGACCACGGTGCGGGCGCTCTTGACCCCCTCCGCCACCTGCTTCATGCCCGCGAGCACGTCGTCGATGGTGCGACCCCGGCCCAGCTCGACGCCCACGGTGCGGTTGCGGCTGAGCGGGCTCATGCACGTGGCCATGAGGTCGCCCACCCCGGTCAGCCCGGCGAAGCTGCGGGGGTCCCCACCCAGGGCCGCCCCCAACCGGGTCAGCTCGGCCAGGCCCCGCGTGAACACGGCGGCCTTGGTGTTGTCGCCAACCCCCAGGCCCTCGCCCATGCCCAGGGCGATGGCGAACACGTTCTTGAGGACCCCGCCCAGCTCGCAGCCGTCCACGTCGGTGTTGGTGTAGACCCGCAGGCGGGGGGAGGCGAACACGGCCTGCAGGGAGGCGGCCACGTGGGGGTCGGCCATGGCCACCACGGCGGCGGCGGCGTAGCCCGACAGCACCTCGCGGGCCAGGTTGGGCCCGGCCAGGACGCCGACGGGGTGGCCGGGCACGACGTCGTCGATGACCTGGGTCATGCGGAAGCGGGTGCTCTGCTCGAGGCCCTTGCTGATGCTGAGGATGGGCACCCAGTGGCGCACGCTGGGGGCCACGGCCTCCATGGTGCTGCGCATGGCCGACGACGGCACCCCGGCGACGACGACGTCGGCCTCCCACACCGCCTCGGCCAGGTCGGTGGTGGCCCTCAACCGGGGGTGCAGGGGCAGGTCGTCGAGGTAGCGGGGGTTGCGGTGGCGCTCGTTGATGGCCGTGACGGTGTCGGCGTCGCGCGCCCACAAGGTGGTCACTGCGTTGGCCGAGGCCAACGACGCCACGGTCGTGCCCCACGACCCTCCCCCGAGGACGGCGACATGGACTGGCCTCAACGACACGGTTCCCCCTCTGGCTGGTCCTGCTCGTCTGCCACGGCGCTGCTCATCACCCGGACGCCATGCCTCAGCGGACGGCGGCGGGCCCTTCGGCCAGCAGCCGTTCGATGGCCACGGCCACGCCGTCCTCGCGGTTGGGGGCGGTCACCGCACTAGCCGCGGCCTTCACGTCATCGGCGGCCTGGCCCATGGCGAAGCTGGCCCCGGCGATCTTGAACATCTCCACGTCGTTGTGGGCGTCACCGAAGGCCACGACCTGGGCGGGGTCGAGGCCCAGGTCGGCGCAGGCCGCCCGCAACGCGGTGCCCTTGTCGGCCCCCTTGGCGGTGATGGCCAGGTTGCGCCGCCCGGTGCTGGAGAACGACTCGAACAGCTGGACCCGGTCAGCCCACTCGCCGGCCAGTTGGTCGAGGATGGCGGTGATGGCGGCGCCCCCCTGGACCAGGGCGATGCGGGGGGCCACGGTGGCGTGGTCGCCCAGGCGCTCGACCCGCTGCATGGGCGGGGGGAGGGAGGCGGGGTCGCCGTCGAGCTTGATGAGCACCTCGTGGTCCAACGCCACCCAGGCCAGGCAACGGGTGGTGTCACAGATGGGGTAGAGGGCCCGGGCGAACTCGAGGGGTAGGCGCACGTCGAGCAGGTCGGCGCCGTCGGACAGGCGGCGCACCTCGGCCCCCGAACAGGCGATGACGGGGCCCTGCACGCCGAAGATCGACGCCACCTCCTCGGCCAGCTGGTACCAGCGGGCGGTGGCGATGATGACCTGCCAGCCGGCCTCGATGGCCGCGTGCACCGCGGCCTGGTTGCGGGGGCTCACGCTCTCGTCGGACGACAGCAGGGTGCCGTCGAGGTCGATGGCCAACGCCTGCAGCTCCATGGGGGCGGATCGTAGGGCGAAGGGCCGTCGGCATGCCGCCGGTCACGGCCCCAGGTCCCAGATCGGCTGTGTAGGTTCCCCGCCCATGATCGATCTGTCGGGCCGGACCGCACTCGTCACCGGAGCCAGCCGGGGCATCGGCGAAGCCACCGCCCGGGCCCTCGACCGGGCCGGGGCCCGGGTGGTGCTCAGCGGTCGCACCGTGGAGGACCTCGAGCGGGTGGCGTCCGAGCTGACCCACGACCCGGTGGTGGTGCCGGCCGACCTGTCCCTGCCCCGGGCGGGCACGGCCCTCGCCGATCGGGTGCTGGACCTGGTCGGCGGGGTGGACATCCTCGTCAACAACGCGGGGATCCCCATGCGGCGCATGCCCGACAAGCTCACCGAGGACGAGGTCGACGCCGTCTTCTCCATCAACGTGCGCTCGTTGCTCATGCTGACCCTGGGGTTGGGGCCGGCCATGATCGAGCGGGGTGGCGGCTCGGTGATCAACATCTCGTCGGTGGCCGGGCTGGCCGGGCCCCAGGGCCGGGTGGCCTACGCCGGCACCAAGGGGGCCGTCGACGCCATGACCCGGGCCCTGGCCGCGGACTGGGGACGGCACGGCATCCGGGTGAACTCCATCGCCCCGGGCATCATCACCACGGCCATCTGGGAGGAGAGCCGGCGCACCGTACCCGGCCTCATCGAGGACCTGGCCGACAAGATCGCCCTCAAGCGCTGGGGGAGTGCCGAGGACGTGGCCGACACCATCGTCTTCTTCGCCTCGGACGCCGCCCGCTACGTGACGGGGGAGACCCTGGCCGTGGACGGGGGCATGGCCCGCATCAACGCGGCCTCGGCCACCCCGCCCTCGACCCGGGGATCGGCGCCCGCGGCCCCCCTCCCCGAGCTCGAGTAGCGGCGATTCGACGTCGATTCGACAGCGGGGCCCGGCCGGGGGCCGCCGGGCCGCCCGGACGTGCTGACCGCCTGCCCGCCTGCCCGCCTGCCCGCCCGGGCGCGTTGGCACCAGCGCGCCCGGCGGCTCGATGTCAGGGCTCTGCGGTCAGGGCAGGTAGGGGATGTTCGACGGGCCGAGCTGGCGGGACAGGACCCGTTGGGCGTCCTCGACGAAGTCGCACAGCAGGGGGCGGGCCTCGGCGGGGTCGATGATGTCCTGGCCGGTGACCTCGGCGTCGGCGATCTCACGCTTGTAGGCGGCTGAGGCGCCACCGGCGATGTGCATGGAGCCCCAGCTCGACGAGGGCCAGGCGTAGCGGCGGAACATGCCCGTGGGCCGGTGGTGGATCTGGCCGGCCACGCCGTAGAGGCGACGCAACACGATGGTGATCCACGGCATCTGGGTCAGGTTGGTCATGGTCATGAGCCGGGCGCCGGCCCGCTCGATGCCCTGCTTCTCCGAGTCGAGGCCGACCATGAACCCGGGCTCGTCGGCCAAGGACACGATGGGCAGGTGGAAGGTGTTGCACAGCTGCAGCAGGCGCAGCACCTTGGACCCGCTGTGCACGTCGGTGGCCCCACCGCCGTGCAGCGGGTTGTTGGTCATGACGCCCACGGGGTAGCCGCCCAGGCGGGCCAGGCCGGTGATGCGGCTGCGGCCGTAGTCGGGGGCGATCTCGAAGAACGAGCCCTCGTCCAGCACCAGTTCGAGCAGGCGGCGGGCGTTGTGCACGCGGCGATCGGACCGGGGGATCAGGCTGCGCAGCTCGGGCTCGATGCGGTCGACGGGGTCGGTGCACTCGGCCTTGGGGGCCATGTCCCACACGCTGGAGGGCAGGTAGGAGAGGAAGCGGCGGATCTGGGCGAGGGCGTCTTCCTCGGAGGTGGCCAGGTTGTCGACCGAGCCGCTGATGCGGGTGTGGATGTGGGGCCCGCCCAGGTCCTCCTTGGTGATGTCGTAGCCCATGGCCGCCTTGACCACCGGCGGACCGCCGGGGAACAGGCACGAGGTCTCGTCGACCATCACGTTCCAGTGGGCCATGCACGCGTTGACCGCGGGCAGGCCGGCGACGGAGCCCATGACCGCGGAGACGACGGGCACCTCGCTGAGCAGGTGGGAGTCGACCGTCGACCAGATGTTGCCGTCGGGCATGTAGGTGCGGCCCAGCTCCTCGAAGCCCCGCACGCTGCCGCCGGCCGCGTCGAGCAGGCGGATCAGCGGGATCTGCCACTCCTTGGCCCGGTGGTTGGCCCGCAGCTCCTCGCCCAGCTGGCCCGTGGACCCGCTACCCGAGCCGCCCCTGACGGTGAAGTCACCGGCGGTGATGACGACCTTGCGGCCGTCGATCCTGCCCACGCCGTTGACCTCGCCCTTGGGGGTGACGTGGAGGAGGTTGCCCTGCTCGTCGTAGCTGGACCTGCCCATCAGCCCGCTGAACTCGGCGAAGGAGCCCTTGTCGACCAACAGGTCCAGGCGCTCCCGCGCCGTGAGCTTGCCCCGACTGTGCTGGAAGGCGACCGATTCGGCCCCACCCATCTGCCTGGCCATCTCCCGCCGGCGCTCGAGCTCGGCTACCTCGTCGTCCCACACCATCAAGAAAGCCCTGCTCGGTCGAGGTGACGGTAGCCAGTTGACGGTGGTGTCGACGAACGCCGCCGCCCACGTCGGCGCAGGGCGTGCGTCCGACCTGCGTCAGTGGGAACCGGGTGTGTTGGAGGTCACGTCCTGGCCGGTCACCGGGCGGCCCCGCCGCGGCTCACGCCGACGGTGCCGCCTTGGGGAAGGGGTCGGGCCCGTGGGGGTACAGGGTGGAATTGCGCAACATGTACGCCGGCCCATGGACGCCGTTGATGGCGGCCGATTCGCCGTAGATGTGCTCCTTCATCCAGCCGAACGCGTCGCGCTTGGCGGCCAGTCGGGCCAGCCCGGCCGCCTTCTCGATGGCCACGTCGACCACCTCGCCGTCGTCGGCCAGGTGCTGCACGACACCGGCGGCCAGCGCGTCGGGCCCGCTCCAACGTCGGGCCAGCTGCACGGACTCGAAGAAGGCGTTGATGGGCAGCTTGTGGCGGAAGAGGGCCAGTTCGGGCTCGGGGATGGCCAGGCCGAGCTCGATCTCGTTGGCGCACAGGAAGCCCCGGTCGCGCCGCATGACCCGCACGTCGTGGCACAGGGCGATCATGAACCCGGCGCCGAAGCCGTGGCCGTTGACGGCGCACACGGTCGGGACGGGCAGGGTGATGACCCGGCCGAAGAGGGCCATGCACTCCTCGGCGAACACCTTGCGGTCCCCACCGGGGTGCTCGCCTCGGGAGCTGATCCAGGCCAGGTCGAGCCCGTTGGAGAAGAACTTGCCGTCGGCCGATGCCGTGACCAGGGCGGCGGGGCCATCGGAGGCCTCGACCTCGTCCAGGGCGGCCTCGAGCTCGTGCACCAACGTCGTGTTCCAGCGGTTCTCACCGTTGGCCAGGGTGAGGACGAACACGTCCCCCTTGCGCTCCAACTCGATCATCTCTCGCCCCATCGGTGCGCCTCTCTCCTTGGTGACGGCTCGTCGTCGGTCCCGTCGGACCGTCTCATCGACGCTCCCGTCGGATCAGGGGGCAGTCTGACACCGCGCCATGCCGGTGGGGGCGGTGTGACAGGATGCGCCGCGAAGGTGCCGATGGTCACATCGTCACCCTCTCCGCAGCCTCCGGGGGGATGGCTGCGGATCCACATCGAGGGGTGGCGGCGCGCCGCGGTAAGGGCGCGTGGGGCCCCGACCAAGGGGGGGAAGACATGGTGCCATCACGCACCGCCATCGCGGCGGGCCTCGTCGCGCTGTCGCTGTTCGCCGTGGCGTGCGGCAGCAGCGACGACGAGGCGTCCAGCGGGGCGACCACGACGGCGGGACCGGCGGCGACCACCGCGACCACCGCAGCGCCCGCGCCCGCGGCCACGACCACGACCGCGGGTCCGGCACCCACGTCGATGGCCCAGTGGGAGTCGCTGTGGGCCGAGCAGCGGGCCGCACTCGTCAAGCGCATCAAGGACAACGGATGGGGCAAGTCGGCCGACGGCAAGACGCTGACCGGGCCGGCCGGCTTCACCATCGACCTGTCCAAGTGCCCCGCCGGTTGGTCCGACACCGAAGGTCTGACCGACACCTCCATCAAGATCGGCCACACCATCCCCATGTCGGGGGCGGTGGCCGACTATGGCAACGCCACGAAGACCATCGCCCTGGTGTTCGCCGACTACAGCAAGAACGGCCTGTTCAAGGACGTCAACGGCAAGACCCGCACCATCGACTACATCGTCAAGGACGACGGGTACGACCCCGCCCGCACCATCCCCCTCACCGACGAGCTCCTCGACTCGGAGAAGGTGTTCATGACGTGGGCCCTGGGCACGCCCTCGGTGTTCAAGATCTACGACAAGCTCAACCAGCGCTGCCTGCCCCAACCCTTCATGCAGTCAGGGCACCCGGCGTTCGGTGACCCGGTCAACCACCCGTGGACCACGGGGGCGCCGCAGCTCTCGTACACCACCGAAGCGGTGATGTGGGGGGCGTTCCTCGAGCAGCACATGGACGAGTTCCCCAAGGACCGCAAGGTCAAGGTGGCCGCCCTGGTGATGAACAACGACTTCGGCAAGATCTACGACGCCGGGTTCAAGGCCTACCTGGCCCAGTCGCCCATCAAGGACCGCGTCGAGTACGTGACGGAGACGACCGAGCCCCAGGCCCCGTCCCTGACCGACCCCATGACCACGCTGGCCGCCAAGAAGCCGGACATGTTCATCGCCATGGTCGCGGCCGGGGTGTGCACCCAGGCTCTGACCGAAGCGGCCCAGAACGGCATGCACGACGAGGTCAAGTACCTGCTGCAGCCGGCCGTGTGCACGGGTTCGGGCTACGTGAACAAGGAGAAGGTGGGCGGCGACGGCTCGGCGGCCGAGGGCTGGTGGCTGGTCAACCCCGGTTTCATCGACCCCAACGACCCGAGCCAGTTCGACCTGCCCTTCGTCGACTGGGCCCGCAAGCTGATGATCGGTGCCGGCCTCGACCCCAAGGCGTCGAGCTCGTACTCCAACGGGTTCAACTACGCCTGGGCCCTGAGCCAGGCCCTCGCCATCGCCGGCCAGCTCGATGGCGGGCTGACCCGATCGAACCTGATCCTGGCCGTGCGGTCCATGCAGATGACCAACCCGTACTTCCAGCCCGGCATCGTCTTCGAGCTCGACGGCAACGATGACGCCTTCGCCGCCGAAGGCGGGGTGTTCACCCAGTGGAACGCGGCCAAGCAGGTGTGGGAGACCAAGGGCAACGTCGTCGACCTGAACGGCAAGTCGACCAACTGCGCCTGGAACTCCGCCACCAGCAGCTGCTGAACCGGAGGTCGTCCCGCCCGGGTCCACGTGGCCCGGGCGGAGCGGCCGTGCGTGGTTCAGGATCCGGTGGTCGACCAGTGCCAGGGCTCGCTGGGCAGGTTGTAGAAGCCATAGGAGGCGGCGTTGTCGGCCAGCCAGCTGTACGTCGAGCCGTAGCGGCTCCTGATGAGGTCGCCACCGAGGCTGAAGTCGATGGCCAGGCCCTGTTCGTGCATGGACCGCCCCGGGCGGGCCACCGGCGGCGAGCAGTCGCCCGAGGGCATGTCCCAGATGGCGTAGTCACTGGTGCCGCAGTGCTGCATGCGCAGGGCGATCTGCTCGTCGGGGTCGCGGTAGCCGCTGCCGGCCAGGTACACCCCGTCGGCTGCGGCCGCCGCCATCATGTCGGCCAACTGGTCGGCGATGTCGGCGTTGACCTCGATGCCCCCAACGGTCGCCACCTCGATGCTGCCCGTGGAGCGACGGCCCACGACCGAGGGTTGTTCGGCACTGCCGCTGCCGCCACCGCTGGGCAGCGCGGCCACCTGGGCGGCCAGGGCGCTCTGGCTGGCCTGGAGCTGGGCGGCGAGGTCGCCGTCCTTGGCGCCGATGGCAGCGGCCTCGCTGAGCAGGTGGTCGAGGCGGTCCTGCACGTCGGCGACGAGCCCGGCCTGACGGTCGTACGCGGCCTGCAGTTCGGCCAGTTGCGCCTCGGCATCGGCCTCGCGGTCCCGGGCCGCCTGGGCGGCTGCGGTGGCAGCGACCTCGGCCCGGGCCAGGTCCTGGCGGGCGGCCCGCATCTGGTCCACGGCGTCGGTGGAGGAGCGCACCGTGGTGCGGGCCAGGGCGTCACGCACCTCGCCCTCACCGGGCTCCGACGTGAACAGCCGGTCCATGCGCTCGGCCTCGGGCGGGTTGATGTAGCCGTCGACGGCGGCCTCGCGCAGTTGCCGTGACGCCTGGTCCAACGCCGCCTGCGCGTCGAGCACCCGCTGGCGGGCATCGCCGAGGCCGGCGTTGGCGGCGGCAGCCACCCGCTGGGCGTCCTCGAGGACGGCCTGCTGGCCGGTCACGTCGGCACCCACTGCGGCCAGGGCGGCGGAGACCTCGGCTTGGGACGCCCGGGTGGCATCGACGTCCGCGGCGTTGGCCGCGGCCTGTTGGCGCAGCTCCTGGCGGGTGGCGGCCGGGTCGGCGTCCTGGGCCCCGGCGGCTAAGGGGATGAGGGTCGCCAGCAGGGCCGCCGTCGCCGCGACGACGAAACGACGGCCGTGGCGGACCCGGGAGCGATCCGGCAGGAGCAGCGCGGGTCGGGACGGCCCGCGCCGTGCGAGATGCTGCATCTGGCGGTGACGGTAGCCGCCCGCCGACCTCCGTCGACGTACCCCCGGCCCAAGCGCGCGCTGCGTGCCTGGGAGCGCGCGCAGCCGGCTGAACAGGCCGATCCTGGGCGGGGCATCGGCATTGCGCTCGTGCCTGCACCAGGTGGTTCAGGACGGGCCAGCTGCCGGCTGGCGCGCTGACGGACGTCACCGCGACGCCATACTCCACGGCGATGGTCGAGCCCGAGACTCCCGAGCGGCGGATGCGCCAGTTGGCGGAAGGTTTCCTCACCGGCGGCTCGCAGGCTCGCGAACGCATCGTCACCCAGGCCTACCAGCTCTTCTATGCCCGAGGCATCCGGGCCGTGGGCGTCGATCTGCTCATCGAGCGGGCCGGGGTGGCCAAGGCCACCTTCTACCGGCACTTCTCGTCGAAGAACGACCTGATCGCCGCCTACCTCGATCGTCGCCACGTGACGTGGATGACGTGGTTGGGCAGCAGGTCGACCGGTCGTCGGAAGACCCCGGCGACCGCCTCCTGCGCCTCTTCGACGTGCTGGCGCTGCAGTTCGACGACGCCGAGTTCCATGGCAACGCCTCCGTCAACGCGGTGGCCGAGGTGGGCGGGGAACTGCCCCGCGTGTTGGAGCAGGCGCAGGTGCACATGGCCCAGCTCCGGCGTTACGTGGCCGGCCTGGCCGACGCCGCCGGCGTGAGCGCCCCCGGGGCCATGGCCCGCACGCTCGTGCTGCTCATCGAGGGTGCGGTCGTGGACGCCCAGCGCAACCGCAGCAGCGAGGCCGCGGTGGCCGCCCGCCAGGTGGCCGAGCGGCTGCTGGCCGACGAGCGACGCACGGCTTGATCGACTGCGCCGGCGACCGGGGTGGGCTCAGGTCTGCTCCAGGGTGATGATGACGGCGCAGTCGGTGCCGCTGCCCCGCTGGAGCGTCTTGGCCACCTTGCCCACCATGGTGGCCGCGGCGAAGGCGAGGCCGTACTTGGCCTTGGCCGCCCGGCGCACCTGGTCGAAGGTCTCGCCCCGCACGACCTCGGCCGTGCCCGGCACCGGGGTGCTGCCGGGCTTGACCTTGCCCCGCCGGTCTGCGGCCTGCAGGGTGGCGCGGTCGTCGCGGGAGAGGCGCTTGACCTTCCAGGTCGACGAGGCGGTGGTGAAGCTGACTCGTCCGTCACCGAGGTCCACGATCCACACCGGGGTGGAGACGGGCGTCCCGTCGCGGCGGAAAGTGGTGAAGCTGACGTACTTCTCGCTGCTCAGGGTGCCCATGGCCTGACCCTATGCCCCTCAGCGAACGACGAGCAGCGTGGCGCCGAGGACGAGCAGGCCGGCGCCGTAGAGGCGCTCGAGCCGCTGGGGGTGGAGGCGAAGGGCAGCTCGGGCCCCCAGGCTGGACAGGGGGATGGAGGCCAGGCCGAAGACAGCGGCCACGGCCCAGTCGATGTGGCCGAGGGCGGCGTGCACCAGGGTGCCGGGAATGGCCAGGACCGACGCGGCGGCCAGGGAGCACGACAGGGCCGTCTTGATGGGCAGCTTGAGGACGGCCAGGTACAGGGGCACGAGGAGGAAGCCCCCGGCGTTGGCCAGCAGCCCGGCGGCGAGGCCCACGGCGGCCGCCACCAGCACCAGGCGCAGTCGGCGGTGGCCGAGGTCGTTGCGGACGACCTCGATGGGGCTGGGGGAGAGGAGCACCTTGAGGCCGATCAGGGCCACGAGCACGTCGGTGACCAGCACCAGGGCCTCGCCGCTGACCCAGCGAGTGGCCAGCGCGCCCAGGGCGGTGGCGGGCACGCCCACGGCGATGGTCCAGCGGATGACCTGGGGGTCGCCGATGCCCAGGCTGCGGTAGCGGCGGTAGGCGGCCAGGGTCCCGGGCACGGTGGCGGGCAGGGGAGAGGCCACGGCGACGATGGCGGGTAGGCCGATGGCGGCCAACAAGGGGGTGGCGATGGCAGAGCCACCCTTGCCGAACAGGCCGCCGAGGAACCCCACGGCGGCACCGATCCCGATGATGGCGAGCCACTGCACATCGGTCAGGGGACCACGAGATCGTCAGTGCCGTCCAAGACATGGATCCGTTCTCATCGATAGGTGTGCCCTATGACCGCTGTCTAGGGTGGGGGCATGGAGCTGCACCACCTGCGCCATGTGCTGGCCGTGGTCGACCACGGGACGTTCACGGCTGCGGCCGCGGCGTGCCACGTGGCCCAGCCCTCGTTGTCCCAGTCGGTGCGGGGCCTCGAGCGCGAGCTGGGGGCCGAGCTGTTCCACCGGGCGGGGCGGAGGGTGGTGCTGACGGCGGCGGGGGAGGCGTTCGTGCCTGCGGCCCGCGATGCGTTGTGGGCGGCCGAGGAGGTGCGGACCCAGGTGGCGGCGGTGAGCGATGTGGTGGCTGGCCACCTGGACCTGGTGGCGTTGCCCACGTTGGCCATCGACCCCGTGGCCCCGCTGGTGGGGGCGTTCCGCCAGGCCCATCCGGGGGTGGTGGTGCGCCTGGCCCACCCGGACAGCACCCGTGAGCTGGTCGAGCGGGTGCGCTCGGGAGCCAGCGAGTTGGGGGTGACCGAACTGCCGGTTGCCGAAGGTCGGTTGGTGACCGTGACGATGGGGCGGCAGGAGCTGGTGGCCGTGCTACCGCCGGGGGGCCGGGCCGGACGTCGGGCGGGAGCAGGGTCGTTGGCGTTGGCCGCGCTGGCCCGGGAGGCGTTGGTGACGCTGCCCGTCGGTACGTCGACGCGCGATGCGCTCGATCTGGCCTTCGCCCGGGCCGGCGTGCAGCCGCGGGTGGCGGTCGAGACCGACCAGCGTGAAGCCATCGTGCCCCTGGTGCTGGCGGGGGCGGGGTGTGCGGTGGTGCCTCGGCCCATGGCGATGGCGGCATCAGGGGAGGGTGTGCTGGTCCGCTCGTTGCGGCCGCCGTTGTGGCGGGACCTGGGCCTGGTCCGTCGTCCGGGCGTGCCGTCACCGGCGGCGCAGGCGTTCCTGGCCATCGCGGCCGACCGAGCCTGACAACCCCCCGCTGTGGCCGCTGTGGCTCCCGGCGAAAAACGGCCGTCCACCAGGACCTCGGCCATCCCACCCTCGACACCGGGACGGTGTTCAGGCGAATCGCCAGCGAATCGAGTGAACGCTCCCCGACGGTAGGGGTGGGCGGTGGCGAGGGCGGTCGTGGTGGCCTTCTCGATCTCGGCGGGCTTGCGTGTCACACCTCGACGCGAGGATGCGTCGTGGGCTCGCGCCGGCCCGTGGTCCCCCGGCGCCGTTGCCGCTGCTCGATCTCCCGGAGCTACGTCATGGGCACCGACCGCACCGACCGCACCGACCGCATCGACCTCATCCGTTCCCGCCGCCTCGACCCCAAGGTCCGCGCCGAGATGAAGGCCCGCCGCAACGCCGACCTCGACCGGCTCCGTCACGTCGAGCGCGCCCTCGCCGCCCTGGCCATCGAACATCGCCGCGTGCGGGACGAGATCGCCGAGGTGGATGACGCCCTCTGGGGCGGTACCCGCTGGTCCAAGGGCCGCCGGCCCGGCACCAACACCATCGACGACGCCCTCCCGCCCCTTCCCGAGAAGCCGCACTGGCTCTGGGGCCGACGCCTGCGAAGCGTCTGCCTCCGCCTCTTGGAGCGCTGCGGCGCCATCCCGCTGCGCCAGCTCCACGCCCTCCTGCACCTGCACGGTTTCGGCGTTGCCGGCGAGCACCCCGTCAAGGCACTGGCCGACGCCCTCGGCCACGAGGCTGACGCCGGCAACGCCACCCGCGTCGAACGGGGTCGCTACGGGCTGGCCCCCGGCTACCGGCCCCGCCCCAGCCGTCCCGGTTTCCTCGCAGCCGTGCTGCTGACCGACCTCGACGAATGACCCGCCTGCGACCGAGGCCAGGCGACCGCGGCTCACTCCAGGAGCACGGGCAGGTCGTCCTGCGCGCTCATCGTCCACGACGGCGTGCGCCGCTCGAGGAAGGAGGCGATGCCCTCCCTGGCGTCGGATTGGCGGCCCACCCACGAGAACAGCTGGTCCTCGTGGCGGCTGGTGGTGCGGATGTCCGCCAGCAGGGGGAAGCGCCGCGCTGGCCAGCCCCATGTCAGCCGCTTCGCGCCCGGTGATGGTGCGCCCCGTCAGCAACAGGTCCGCCGCCCCCGACAGACCCAGCACCCGGGTGAGGATGGTGTGCGAAGCCAGCTCGGGGATCATGCCCCGGCGCACGAAGGCGAACGAGATCTTGGCGTCTTCGGCCACGAAGCGGATGTCGGCCAGCAGCGGGTAGGTGATGCCCACCCCCACGGCGTGGCCGTTGATGGCGGCGATGACCGGCTTGTGCAGCTGCCACGGCAGCCGGGTGGGCATGTCGGTGGCGTTGCGGCGGGTCTCGTTGGCGGTGTCGTCGAACGTCGCGCCGCCGGCCTCGAGGTCGGCTCCCGCACAGAACGCCCGGCCTGCCCCCGTCAGCACGACGGCCCGCACGGTGTCGTCGTCGTCAGCCGCGTCCAGGGCCCGGCTCAGTTCAGCCGCCAGCCGCGCGTTCCACGCGTTGAGGCGCTCGGGCCGGTTGAGGGTGATGACGGCGATCCCGTCGCGCTGGTCGCTGAGGATGGTGTCGTAGGCCATGGTGCCGGTGTAGCAGGCCGGCACCGGCGACGGGACCCGAGCTCGACGAACCGACGCCGGGAGGTGGTGGGTATGACTATGGTCACGCCAACGCCGCGGGGGTTCGCGGCGTGGAACGCCAGGGGGGCACGACCGTGCAACGATTCCCATCGACGCGGAGCAAGGTGACCGCAGCTGCCGTCGCCTTCGCATTGTTGGCCGCAGCGTGCGGCGGCGGAGACGACGACAAGGCCTCGACGGCCCAGTCCGTGAACCAGTCGCCCACGAGCGAGGTGCAGAGCGGGTCGTCCGGCAGCGCCTCGACCACCTCGACCGTCGCCCCGACCAAGCGGGCCGACAGCATCGAGGCCTGGGAGGCGCTGTGGGCCGACGAACGGGCCGCCGCCGTCAAGCGCATCAAGGCCGGTGGGTGGGGGGTGAGCGCCGACGGCAAGACGCTCACCGGTCCCGAAGGCTTCACCATCGACCTGGCCGCGTGTCCCAAGGGGTGGTCCGACACCGAGGGCCTCACCGACACCGAGATCAAGATCGGCCAGACCATCCCGCTGTCGGGCACCGCCTCGGACTACGGCAACATCGCCCGCTCCATGGAGGTCATCTTCAACCACTACTCGGACGAGGGCGCCTTCACCGACATCGACGGCCACGACCGTCGCATCGCCTACGCGTTCCGCGACGACGGTTACGACGCCGCCCGCACCATCCCCCTGGTCGACGAGCTCATCGACTCGGAGAAGGTGTTCGCGGTGTGGACGCTCGGATCCCCGCCAGGGCTCAAGGTGTACGACAAGCTCAACCAGCGCTGCATCCCCCACCCCTTGGAGATGAGCGGGCACCCTGCGTGGGGTGATCCCGTCAACCACCCGTGGACCACCGGCCAGCAGCTGGCCTACAACACCGAGGCCCTGCTGTGGGGCGCCTTCATCGACAAGCACATGGCCGAGTTCGACGACGGGCCGGTGAAGGTGGCCGCGCTCGTGTCCAACAGCGACTTCGGCAAGGCCTACTCCAGCTTCTTCAAGGCCTACATCGCGCAGTCCGAGTACAAGGACCGCTACGAGTTCGTCAGCGAGGTCGTCGAGATCACCGCCCCGACGGTCACCGACCCCATGACCACCCTGGCCGCCGAGGATCCCGATGTGTTCATCACCATGACCGGGGGGGCGCAGTGCCCCCAGATCATCCAGGACGCGGCGCAGAACGGCCTGAAGGAGAAGGCCAGCTTCCTGTTCATGTCCTCGGTGTGCAAGCCGGCGAGCTTCGTGGGCAAGGACAAGGTCGGCGGTGACGGCTCGGTGTCGGACGGCTGGTGGATCGTCGGCGGCGGCGCCGTCGACTTCAACTCCACCGCGTACGACGACGACGCCTTCATCAGCTGGGGTCGCCAACTGCTGGCCGCGGGCGGCATCGACTACAAGCTGTCGGGCTCGTTCGGCTCCGGCTTCAACTTCGCCTTCCCCATGGTGCAGTCGTTGCAGATCGCCGGCCAGCTGCCCGGCGGGCTGACCCGCACCAACTTCATCCTCGCCCTGCGTTCCTTCGAGATGACCAGCCCCATGCTGTTGCCGGGCATCCGCTACAACATGAACGGCAACGCCGACGCCTACCTGACCGAGGGATCGGACATCTCCCAGTACGACGCGGCGAAGCAGCAGTGGATCCAGGAGGGCCCCATCGTCGAGCTCTCGGGCAAGTCCACCAACTGCGCCTACGACCAGTCGGCCAGCGTCTGCCGCTGAGCGGGTAGCCGGCGCCGCCGTCCCGCCCGGGCCCGGTTGGGCGCGGGCGGGACGGACGGGCCATCCTCGGGCCGTGGCCCCGACCGGCAGCGCCGGCCCGTCCCGGCGGCTGGTCCTCGTCCTGGCCCTGGGCGCCGCCATCAGCGCGGCGCACCTCTACTACGCCCAGCCCCTGCTGCGGTCCATGGCCGCCACCTTCGGCGTGGGCAGCGGCACCGCCGGCCTCATCGTCACCCTCACCCAGGTGGGCTACGCCGTGGGGTTGGCCTTCCGTGGTCCCCCTGGGCGACCTGGTCGCCCGTCGCCGCCTGGTCACCCTGCTCCTGGGTCTAGCCACGGTGGCGCTGCTGGGGGCAGCCGTGGCCCCCGTCCATGGCCGTGCTGCTGGGCACGGCCGCGACCATCGGGCTGGGGTCGGCCGTGGCCCAGGTCCTCGTCCCCCTGGCGGCCACCCTGGCCGGTCCCGCCGATCGGGGCCGGGTGGTGGGCACCGTCATGACCGGCCTGCTGCTGGGCATCCTGCTGGCCCGCACCGTGGCCGGAGGGCTGGCGTCGTTGGCCGACTGGCGCTTCGTCTACGTCTTCGCCGCCGTCGTCACCGCGGCCATGGCCGTCGTGCTCCGGCGCGAGCTCCCCGACCTGGCCCCCCTCGTCGACCTGCGCTACCGCGACCTGCTGGCGTCCACGGTGCGCCTGGCCGCCACCCAGCCCCTGCTGCGCTGGCGGGCCCTGTACGGCGCCCTGGGCTTCACCTGTTACTTCGTCGGCGGCGGGATCGGCTCGGCGGCGGCCTCGGCCCTCTTCGACGTGGCCGGATGGCGGGCGGTGTGCGCCTTCGGCGCCGCCCTGGGCGCAGCCGTCGTGCTCATGTCGGCCGTCGAGGGCCCCCTGGGCCTGCGCCCGGCCGGGGCCGTCACGTCGTCGCCGGAGCTGCAGGCGCCGTAGGGCCGGGGCCAGATCCTCGCGATCCGGCCCCGGCACCGACCGACGAGCACCAAGCGGGCGTCAGGAAACGGTCTGCGTGCCCCGCTGCAGGCGGCCGGGCAGCTTGCCCGTGAGCTTGCCGCCCTCGGCCACGGGCACGCCCCGCTTGATGGTGGCGGCGTAGCCCACGGCCGTCTGCATGAGCCGGGTGCCGCCGGCGGGCAGGTCGGAGACCAGGTGGGGCGGTCGCAGCTGCAGGGCGTCGTGGTCGATGACGTTGACGTCGGCCAGGTAGCCCGGCGCCAGCACGCCCCGGTCGGTCCAGCCGACGTGGGAGGCGGTGCGCTGGGTCTGCTGGTGGACGACGAACTCGAGGCTGAGGCGCTCACCCCGGGTGCGGTCACGGGTCCAGTGGGTGATGGCGCTGGTGGGGAAGCTGCCGTCGGAGATGGCGTTGCAATGGGCCCCGGCATCGGACAGGCCGAAGATGGCGTTGGGCGAGGTGATCATCTCGCGCACGTCGTCGAGGTTGCCCTCGGCGTAGTTCATCAGCGGCAGGTACAGCAGACGGGCGCCGTCGTCCTCGAGCAGCATGTCGTAGAGCAGCTCACGGGGGTCGACACCCAGCTTGGCGGCCAGGCCGGCCACGCTGCGCTCGGGCGTGGGCTCGTAGTCCACCGGGTCGGTGAGCGGGTACATGCGGTCGAACCCGCCGTGGATGAGGGCGGGGAAGTCGTGCATCTGCTTGGCCGCGTGCTCGGCCAGGATGCGCCGGCGCAGCTCGGGGTTGCGCAGGGCGGCCACCTTCTCCCCGAGGGGGAGGTGGCGTAGGGGCTTGTAGCTGGCGCACCAGTTCAGGGGCACGGCGCTGGCCGACAGGCCGGCGAGCACGCCGATGGGGCGCACGGCCACCTGGGCCCGGGCGTGGGCGCCCTCGGCGTTCCAGGTGTCGATGCCGGCGAGCAGCTCACGGAAGCGGTTGGGCGTCTGGTCGTTCTGCTGCACGGTGAAGCTCATGGGCCGGCCGACCTCGCGGGCGATGCGGCCCAGCAGCTCGTGCTCCCGGGCCACGAGCTCGTCGTCGGCGGACTGGTAGATGTCCGAGATGAGCTGGATGACGCCGGTGCCGGCCCGGGTGAGGGCCGAGGCGATGCCCAGCACCTCGTCGGCCGAGGCCGACAGGGTGCCGATCTGCTCGCCCAGGCTGGTGCGGTGGGCCCAGGTGCGCGAGGTGGTGAAGCCCAGGGCGCCGGCCCGGATGGCCGCTTCGGCCAGGCGGGACATCTCGGCGATGTCGTCGTCGCTGGCCGCCACGATGTGGTCCGCACCCCGCTCGCCCATGACGTAGGTGCGCAGGGCGGCGTGGGGCACCTGGGCGCCGACGTCGAGGGTCCACTGCATGGTGTCGAGCACGTCGAGGTACTCGGTGAAGCTCTCCCAGCCCCAGGTCATGCCCTCGGTGAGGGCGGTGCCGGGGATGTCCTCGACGCCTTCGAGCAGGCGGATGAGCCAGTCGTGGCGGTCGGGCCGGGCCGGGGCGAAGCCGACCCCGCAGTTGCCCATGACGATGGAGGTGACGCCGTTGATCGACGAGGGGGCCAGGTCGGGGTCCCAGGTGACCTGACCGTCGTAGTGGGTGTGGATGTCGACCCAGCCCGGGGTGACGACCAGGCCCTCGGCGTCGATGGTGCGCTTGGCCTTGCCCAGCTCGCTCACGTCACCCACGGCGACGATGCGCTGGCCCTCGATGGCCACGTCGGCGCGACGGGCAGGTGCGCCCGTCCCGTCGACGACCAGTCCGCCCTCGATGATCAGGTCGACCACGGTGCCCCCTTGCTCGTGGCGGCGGGCGACACCGGTCACCGGCCCCCAGCTCTGCTCTCGAACCGTTCCTGCGAGGCGCCACCCCGCAGGGCGGGCGCAACCCCCCGACCTTACGCCGTCCCGGTGCCAGGGGTCACCGCGCAGCTCGGATCAGGAGGGATGGACGACGTCGAGGGCGAGGGCGGGCCGACGGGGTGGGATGGCGGGGTGGTCCGACGGGGTGCCCTGATGACGCGGCGACGGCCGGACCCGTCGGGGTCCGGCCGCCGCTGCTGTCACTGAGCGTGTCGGGTGGGTGTTCCTGCGAATCGTTGGCGATTCGCAGGAGAGCGGGTGTCAGCCGTCGACGTCGACGTCGAGGTCGGTGCCTTCGACGTGGCGGAGGTCGACGTCGGTGTCCACGTCGGTCTCGGTGACCTCGAAGGAGGACTGGTCGAGGAAGCTGTCGTTGTCCTCGAAGACATCGTTGTCCTCGACGGTCGCCGTGAGCTCGGTCTCGGTGTTGAAGCTGTCCTCAAAGTCGGTGTTGAACGAGTCCTCGACGCTGTTGTCCACCAGGGTGGTCGTCTCGGAGTTGTCGGTGAAGGACTGGTCGAGGCTGAAGTCGTTGTCCTGGAGGGCGGCCTGGTCGTTGCCATCGCCGATGGCCAGGTTGGCGTTGCCCGACACGTCGTCCATGTCGACGTCCACGTCACCGGTGACCTCGTTGCCCGAGCCCACGATGGTCTGGCCGTCGCCCTGGGAATCGACGTCGAT
>JBBSLP010000064.1:0-35407 GCA_038255145.1 Acidimicrobiales bacterium | reverse complement strand
TGGCGCACGTCACCCAGGCGGAACCCGCCCGTCACCACCGGCGCCGGCGCCTCGACCCCGAAGCCGGCGGTCACGGCTCGGGCCAGGTCCAGCACCGAGTGGGGCTCGCCGCTGGCCACGTTGAGCGAGCCCGTCCACCCCGACGCCAGGGCGGCGGTGTTGGCCCGGGCCACGTCGTGCACGTGGACGAAGTCGCGCATCTGGCCGCCGTCCTCCAGCACCTGGGGCGCCCTCCCCGCCTCGAGTGCCGAGCGGAAGATGCTGGCCACGCCGGCGTACGGGGTATCGCGGGGCATCCGGGGCCCGTACACGTTGTGGTAGCGCAGCGCGCACACCGGAGCCCCGGTCTCCCGCCCGTAGATCAGGGCCAGCTGCTCGGTCTGCAGCTTGGTGGCTGCGTAGACGTTGCGGGGATCGAGGCGGGCATCCTCGTCGATGGGGGCCCAGCGCAGCGGCGCACCGCACCGGCAGCACCCGGGCTCGAAGCGCCCCGCCCCCAGGTCCTCGACCGTGCGGGCCGCCGGGCGCTGGTCACCGTGGGCCGGGCACACGTAGCGCCCCTCGCCGTAGACGACCATGGACGACGCCACCACCAGCCGGCCCCGGAAGTCCCGCCGCCACAGGGCCCGCAGCAGGGTGGCGGTACCGGCGTCGTTGTCGTGCACGTAGCGGGTGATGTCGTCGAGGTCCACGCCCAGACCCACCCGGGCGGCCTGGTGGCACACCGCATCCACGCCGGCCACGGCCGCGGCCACGGCCCCCTCGTCGTCGAGCGCGGCCACCCGCAGGTCAGCCCCCGGGTTGAGGTAGTCGGGGGTGCAGCCGTGGGCGGCGGGGTCGAGCGAGTCGAGCACGATCACCTCGGCCCCGCCGTCGACCAGCTCGTCGACGACGTGGCTGCCGATGAAGCCGGCACCACCGGTGACGAGGACGCGCATGGGCTCTCCAGAATCGGTTGGCAGCACGGCGGGCCGGTCGATCACACCGGGTGGTCGGCTCGGGGTGCCCCGAACGGGGCCGGGCGAACCCTCAGCCCGGCCGGGGCAGGCGGATGGTGAAGCGGCAGCCGCCCTGCGCGTTGGCCACCCCGATGGTGCCGTCATGGGCCTCGACCAGGCCCTTGGCGATGGCCAGGCCCAGGCCCCCGCCCCGGGCGTCGCTGCCCCGCGACGCATCGCCCCGGAAGGCGACGTCGAACACCCGGTCCAGGTCGGCGCCGGGGATCCCGCCGCAGCTGTCGGCCACCGACAGCACCACGGCGTCGGGCTCGGCCACCGCACCCAGCACCACACGGCCGCCGGCCGGTGTGTGGCGGATGGCGTTGTCCAACAGGTTGCCCAGCACCCGGGTCAGCTCCTGGGCCCCCACCTCGAGGGCGGGCAGGTCACCGAGGTCGTCCACCAGGGTGACCCCCTTGACCGTGGCGCTGGTCGACGCCGCGGCCAGGGCGTCGACCACCACCTCGAGCAGGGGCACCCGTTGGCGCTCGAGGCGCAGGGATCCGCTGTTGATGCGGGAAAGCTCGAACAGGTCGTCCACCAGCACCGTCAGCCATTCGGCGTCGAGGCGGATGCGGTGGTGGTAGCGGGCCACGGTGGCGGCGTCGTCCGTCCCCCCGGCGCCGCCGCCATCGCCACCACCGACCACACCGTCGTCGAGGGCCTCGGCCATGGCCCGGATGGTGGCGATGGGGCTGCGGATGTCGTGGGACACCCAGGCCACCAGCTCGCGCCGCGACGCCTCCAGGGCCTCCTGGCGCTGGCGGGAGGCGGTCAACCGGGCCGACAGGTCGTGCAGTTCGGCGGCCAGGGCGGCGAACTCGCCGGGCACGTCGTCGGGCACCGCGGCCAGCTCGTCACCGGCCGCCACCTGGTGGGCCAGTTCGGTCACCCTCCGGGCCCCGGCTCCCACCCCGTCGCCCAGCTGCATGGCCGCACCGATGGAGATGGCCGACGCCGCCAGCAGCACGATGCCCAGGGCCTTGAGGTCGTGGGTGGAGATGAACATGGCCTGCGCCGCGGCCAGCACCCCGGTGACGGCGGCCACCAGGGACACGCAGGCCACCACGATGGCCTGGAGGCGGACCGAGCGCCGGCGGAAGCCCCGCAGGACCAGGGCCCCGACGACCGACGCGACCAGCGCTCCCACGGCGGCCCACCCCACCAGCACGGCGGTGTCCCCGCTGCTGGCCCCGATGATCCCGGCCAGGCCCACGGCCAGCACCAGCCCGCCCACCACCACGGCGACGGGGGCGACCAGCCGTCGCCACCCGCGCCCGGACGGGGGCGGGGCGGGGGCCGGCCCCGCGGTCGGCCCGGTGGTGAACGACGGCGTCACGGGTCGAACCGGTAGCCCACGCCGCGGACGGTGCACAGGTGGCGGGGCACGGCAGGGTCGTCCTCGATCTTCTCCCGCAGGCGCCGGACGTGCACGGTGACCGTCGAGGTGTCCCCGAAGGTCCACCCCCACACCGCCTCCAGCAGCTCGTCGCGCCGGAAGGCCCGTCGGGGGTGGGACATGAGGTGCACGAGCAGGTCGAACTCCTTGGCCGTCAGGGGGACGAGCCCACCCGCCCGGTGGGCCTCGTGGGAGACGACGTCGATGGTGATGGAGCCGGCGATCAGCTTCCGGGGGGCACTGGTGGCCAGCCCGCCGCTGGCCCGGCGCAGGACGGCCTTGACCCGGGCCGTGAGCTCGCGGGGGGAGAAGGGCTTGGCCACGTAGTCGTCGGCACCGATCTCCAGGCCGGCGATGCGGTCGTCCTCGCTGCCCCGGGCCGTGAGCATGACCACGGGGATGGGGGCCACCTCGCGCAGACGACGGAACACCTCGAGCCCGTCCATGGTGGGCAGCATCAGGTCCAGCACCACCAGGTCGGGCAGGTCGGCCAGGGCCATGGCCAGCCCACAGGCGCCGTCGTGGGCGAAGGACACCTCGAAGCCCTCGCGTTCGAGGTAGCGGCCCACCACCTCGGCCAGCGTGGCGTCGTCCTCGATGACGAGGAGGCGCGGGGCGCCGGGTACGGACATCACCCCATCGTCGCCCCTCGGGCCGGGGCGTGCGACCGCGAAGCCCCGAGTTCCCCACTTTGTAAGCACCCCGGACCCGGTCGGGGGCCGGCTGGAGGGCGGCGCGACCACTGTTGAGCGAACGGTAAGGAAGGGCCGGGTCCGATCGGCGTGGGCCGTCCCTAGGTTCGCCGCCATGGACCCCGCGACGTCGACCCACGTGCTGGTCATGGCCAAGGCGCCCGTGCCCGGTCGGGTCAAGACCCGACTGTGCCCCCCGTTCACCCCAACCGAGGCCGCGGCCGTGGCCGAGGCCGCGTTGCGTGACACCCTCGAGGCCGTGGCCGCCTGTGGGGCCGATCGTCGGGTCATCGCCCTCGATGGCGCCCCGGGACCGTGGCTGCCCCCCGGGTTCGACGTCGTGCCCCAGGTGGAGGGCAGCTTCGACCGCCGCCTGGCCGCGGCGTGGCAGGCGGCGGGCGGACCCGGCCTGCAGATCGGCATGGACACCCCCCAGGTCACCCCCGGCCTGCTGGACCGGTGCCTGGCCCGCCTGCTGGCCCCCGGTGTCGACGCCGTGCTGGGCCCGGCCGAGGACGGGGGTTGGTGGGCCATCGGCCTGCACCACCCCGACGACCGCATCTTCCTGGGCGTGCCCATGAGCACCGCGGGCACGGGCCGGGCCCAACGGGCCCGCCTCGACGAGCTCGACCTGGTGGTGGACACCCTGGGCTGCCTGCGTGACCTCGACACCGTCGACGACGCCCTGGCCCTGGCCGTCACCCACCCCGAGCTGCGGGCGGCGCAGGCCGTGCTCGCCGCCCTCGGTCAGCCCGTTGGCGTGGGGGTCACGTCGGCGATGGCCGTGGACATCGGAGCCGGGGTGCGGCCCCGGGCCCGCCACCAGCCGTCGGCCACCACGGCCACCAGGGCCGTGCCGTAGCCCAGGCGGCCGATGGCCACCACGTGGGGCTGGTCGAGGATGACGGCGAAGAAGTAGGGGTAGGTGGCCGCGGCCACCACCGCCCACGCCGGTCGGGCGGCCACGGTGGCCACGGCCAGCAGCGTGACCGCGTACCAGGGCTGGACCGGGGTGGTCACCAGCAGCAGGCCGCCCACCAGGGTCGCCGCCGCCACCGGGGGTGCCGGACGCCGCCACAGCACCGCGCCGATCATGACCACCAGGGCTGCGGCGGCCACCGCGGTGGCGGTGCCGGCCGGGCTGACCAGGGAGGTGAGCAGGAAGCGGCTGCCCTCGTCGTAGTGCTCTTCCTGCAGGTAGCCGGGCAGGTAGCCGACCACCTTGGGGCCGACGACGGCCACGTGGGGTAGGTAGCCGAGCGCGACGACGGCCCCCGACGCCGCCACCACCGGCGCGAAGGGCCACCAACGCCTCAACCCCCGGCCCGGGGGGGCGCCGGGCCTCCAACTCGACGGGAACGCGGCCACGAGCAGGGCCGGGTACAGCTTGACCAGGGTCGCGGCCCCCACCAGTACCCCGGCCAGCCAGGTCCGGTCACGCCGTCGACCGACCACCACCAGGGCGGCAACGACGGCCAGGGCGGCCAGGCCGTCGACGTGGGCGTTGCCCACCAGCTCGACCACCGGGAACGGGGCCAGGGCGTACAGGGCCGTCCACCGCGGGTCGCGCCCCCACGCCCGCAGGGCCAGGGGGAGGAGGCCGACCAGGGCCAGGTCGGCCACCAGGGCCGCCACCTGCCAGGCCTTGTCCCGGGCCCCGATGCCGGCCACGCGGTAGACGCCGGCGAACCAGGCCTCGGCCACCGGGGGGTAGATGGTGCGCACGTGGGGGCGGTTGATGCGGGTGCAGCCCGGCGGCCGCTCGATGGCTTCGCAGCCGGCGGCGTCGGGCCACAGCCAGCCTTCCCGTAGCGACGACAGGGCGGGGTCGTCGGGGGGGTAGCGGTAGGCGTCGATGCCTGCGGCCTGGACCCGCCCGTCCCAGGCGTAGCGGTACAGGTCGTCGGACAGGTTGGGGGGCCCGGCCAGGGCGGCCAGGCGCAGGGCCGTGGCCGCCACCAGCACGGCGGCCACCGACACCCGGTGGGGGAGGCGGAAGGCGAGGGCCACGGCCACCAGCCACAGCCCGGCCCACAGGGTGAGCCACAGGAGCAGGCTCCAGCCCCGAGCCAGGATGGGTCCGCCCGATGCCACCACCAGGGACAGGACCACTCCGCCCGTCGCGGCGGCGGCGAAGCCGACGAGGGCGCGGCGGGGCGCAGCGGGGCGGACCATGGACGTGAGTCTGGCCCGACGGCGTCGGCGACCCGGCCATGGCCGCCACGCACGGCGGCCGAGTTCCGCGGATCGTAAGCGTCATCCCGGTCACCTCGGGGCCATGCCGGGTTAGAAACGCTGCGTGCCCGTCGTCGTACTGCCCGTGCTCAACGAGGTGGCTGCGCTGCCCACCGTCCTCGCCGCCATGCCGTCGGGCTACCTCCCCCTCGTGGTCGACAACGGGTCGACGGACGGCTCGGGTTCCCTGGCCGCGGATCTCGGCGTCGACGTGGTGACCGAGCCGGTCCGGGGTTTCGGTGCCGCGTGCTGGGCCGGCCTGGTGGCGGCCCGACCGATCGACGGCGTGGTCTGCTTCATGGACGCCGACGGTTCCCTCGACCCCGCCGACCTGCCCTCGGTCGCCGATCCCGTGCTCGAGGGCCGGGCCGACCTGGTGCTGGGGGCGCGGCGGCCCACGGGGCGGGGCGCCTGGCCCGTGCACGCCCGGCTGGCCAACCGGGCCCTGGCCTGGGAGTTGGGACGGCGCACCGGTCACCACCTGGTGGACCTGGGCCCCATGCGGGCGGCGAGGGCGGCGGACCTGCTGGCCCTGGGCCTGGAGGATCGGCGCTTCGGCTGGCCGCTGGAGATGGTGTTGCGGGCCGTGCACCAGGGCTGGCGCATCGAGGAGGTCCCCGTGCCCTACGCCAACCGCCAGGGTCGTTCCAAGGTGACGGGCACGCTGCGGGGCACGGTGCGCACGGTCCAGGACATGCGCCGGGTGCTGGCCGAGCTCGAACCGGCGCGGGCATGACCGACGTCCCCGCCGGTCCTCCGGTGACCGGCCGGCTGGCCAGCCGCCTCGGATCCCGTCTGGACGGACACGTGCCCAAGCGTCTGGCCGGTCCGGTGGACTGGGCCCTGAGCTGGACGACGGATCCCGACGGACCGTTGCGCCAGGGTCGCTACCGCAGCCCCCTGCGGGACGAGCGGGTGGCGGCCGTGCTCGGCGCCACCCTGGGGCTGTTGTTCTCGATCTGCTTCGTCACCGGGCTGTGGTCCCACCTCCAGCAGCACCCCCAGGCCTGGCTGTCCATCCCCTCGCGTCCCGCCGGCCTCTACCGGGTCAGCCAGGGCATCCACGTGGTCAGCGGCATCGCCTCGGTCCCCGTGTTGCTGGCCAAGCTGTGGACGGTGTGGCCCCGCTTCGTGGCCTTCCCCCCGTTCCGCACCGCGGCGCAGCTGGTGGAGCGCATCGGGCTGTTGCCCCTGGTGGGCGGGGGGATCTTCATGGTCTTCTCCGGGGTGGCCAACATCGACCAGTGGTACCCGTGGCACTTCTCGTTCACGGCGTCGCACTTCTGGATGGCGTGGGTGACCATGGGGGCGCTCGTGGCCCACGTGGGCGCCAAGTGGGTCATCACCCGACGAACCCTGACCCGCCCGTCGCGCCGCCCGGTCTTCGCCGACGCCGACCCCGTGCTCGGGGCCTCGGCCGAGGCCGATGCGCCTGCTGCTGATGGGCCCGCAGCTGATGCCCCCGCCGCCGACCTCGAGCCGGAAGGCGCGCTCGAGCCCGTCGGGGCCACGTCGTCCCGGTCGGGGCTGTCCCGGCGGGGCTTCCTGCTCACGGTGGCGGGGGCGTCGGGGGTGCTCACCGTGGTCACCGTGGGCCAGACGCTGGGGCCGCTGAGGCCCCTGGCCCTGCTCGCCCCCCGTGACCCGGCCATCGGACCGCAGGGCTACCCGGTCAACCGGGGTGCGGCCAACGCCGGCGTGCTCGACCTGGCCGCGTCGCCCGACTACCGGCTCGTCATCGAGGGTGGCGCCGTGCCCGTCAGCCTGACCCTGGCCGACCTGTTGGCCTTCGACGCCCACGACGCCCGCCTGCCCATCGCCTGCGTCGAGGGCTGGAGCTATTCGGCCAGGTGGTCGGGGGTGCGGCTGCGTGACCTGCTGGCCCTGGCCGGTGCGCCCCCGGGGGCCGACGTGCGCATCGAGTCGCTCGAACCAGCCGGCGCCTATCGGACCTCGACGCTGAACTCGGGCCAGGCCGGGGACCGCGACACCCTGTTGGCCACCCACCTCGACGGCCAACCCCTCGATCCCGACCACGGGTTCCCGTGCCGCCTGATCGCCCCCAACCGTCCCGGCGTGCTGCAGACCAAGTGGGTCAACCGGGTGGTGGTGACATGAGCGACCAGCAGGCCCCCGAGCAGCACGGCGTCGTCGCCGATGGTGCTGGTGACGTGGCCGCCCACTCGCAAGCGGTCGGAGCTCGCTTCTGGGTGGCCACCGCGGTCGGTTGGATCGTGATCGCCATCGGACTGCGGGGCATCGTGCAGCACCGCATCGACACCCGCCCCGGCGAGCTCGCCCGCTTCGTCATCGGCGGAGCCCTGATCCACGACCTGATCCTGGCTCCCCTCGTCCTGCTCGTCGGGTTGGCCGTGGCCCGGCTGGTCGGTGGCCGCCTGCGCACTCCCGTGCAGGTCGGGGCGGTCATCAGCGCCACCGTCGCCCTGTTCGCCTACCCCGTGGTGCGGGCCTTCGGCCTGGCCACCAACAACCCCACCTCCCTGCCCCACGACTACGCCACCAACCTGGCCATCGTGCTCGTGGCGGTGTGGCTGGCCGTCGGGGTCTCCGTCATCGTGACCAGGATCCGCCGGACGTGACCGGAGACCCGCATCTGGGGCACATGCCCCAAACGCGGGGCGGTGTGGGTTGACCGGACGAGGCCGACGACGAGGTGGAGCAGCCAGATCGGCGCGCTGGCGGAGCCGGCCGGTCGGCCGCTCTACGATCCGGTGCGCATCGGTCGGCACCCCCTCGCCGATGCAGCCCCTCAGGAGGGCAGGCGACGTGGTCGGATCGTTCGAGACGAACCGGATCGTGCGTGACCTCGGTTGCCGCTACCCGATCTTCAACGCACCGGTCGGGTACTTCGCCCGGGGCCGGTTGGCCGGCGCCGTCTCGGCGGCGGGTGGGATGGGCCTCATGGAGACCAACACCCAGGATCTGCAGGCCACCGCGGCAGAGTACGACCTGGTGCGTGCCGCCACCGATGCGCCGCTGGGGATCCAGCTGTTCCTGCGCATGCTCAAGAGCCAGGGCGGGGCTCGCGTCGACGAGGTGCTCGACTGGGCCCTCGACGGGCGCACCCCGTTGCTGGTCACGTGCGTCGGGGACCCCACCCCCATCGCGGCGCGGGCCCACGATGCCGGCGTGAAGCTCTACCACCAGGTCGGCAGCCTCAACGACTCCCTGCGGGCCCTGGACGCCGGCGTCGACGGGCTCATCGTCGAAGGGGCCGAGAGCGGGGGCTTGCGCGGTGTGCGCTCACCCCACCTGTTCACCCTGCTGCAGCAGGTCAGGGCCAAGGTCGACGTACCCATCATCGCCGCCGGTGGCATCGCCGATGGCCACGGCATGGCCGGCGCCTTCGCCCTCGGCGCCGACGGCGTGATGATGGGCACCCGGTTCATGAGCTCGGTCGAGAGCCCGGTGCACGTCAACTGGAAACAGGCCATCGCCGACTGCGACGTGACGCTGAACATCGACCCCGGCATGGGCAACATCCGCATGCGGGTGGTGGGCAACGAGTACGCCGAGGCCGTGTTCCGCGGCGACATCGACCCGGCCGGGAACCCCTACGCCGGCCCGGTGCTCGAAGCCATCGAGCACGGCCGGCTCGATGTGGCCATGGTCGGTGCCGGCGAATCGGCCACCCTCATCGACTCGATCAAGACGGTCAGCGACATCGTCGACGAGACCCTGGAGACCTTCTGGGCCGAGGTCGGACGCCTGGCTGCCATGTTCCAGCCCACGGCGGCAACGACCGGGGCGTGACGCCCAGCGGGGCGATGGTCAGTCCGGTCGGCGCAGACCGGCGATGAGGAGCCCGACCATGCGGCGGGCGTCGTAGCGGGGATCGCTGTCGGCGCCGATGCACAGGTTGCCCACGCCGCGCATGAGCTCGAGGGGCTGGAGGTCGGTCCGGATCTCGCCAGAGGCCATGGCCGCGTCGAGCAACTGGGCGCACACGGGCACGAGCCGATCGAGGAAGAAGGCGTGCAGGGTGTCGAACTGGGCGCTGTCAGAACGCAGCGCTGCGGCCAACCCGTGCTTGGTGACGAGGAGATCGACGAACAGATCGATCCACGCGGCCAACGCCGTGTAGGAGGTGGGCGCGCTGGCCAGGCAGGTGGCCCCGGCCTCGGCGCAGGCCTCGACCTGGTGGCGGTAGACGGCGATGATCAGGTCGGCCCGGGTGGGGAAGTGGCGGTAGATGGTGCCCACCCCGACGCCGGCCCGCGCCGCGATGTCACGCACCGGTGCGTCCACGCCCGAGGTGACGAACAGGGCGGCGGCGGCGTCGAGCAGCGTCTGCTCGTTGCGCCGGGCGTCGGCGCGCTTGGAGCGGGCCGGGGTTCCCGTGCCGCTGTCGTCGTCGTCCATCGCCCCGCTCCTTCCTCTCCACCGCGTTGACAAACGGATCCACGTTCCGTATCGTACCGGAGCGAGGTTCCGCTTGGTGATGTTGTCAGAGCGGGGACCCGATGACCAACCGCGCCAAGCCACCGACCCGGGTGGCACGCGCCGTCGAGGGCGCCCCGCCGGCGGCGAAAGGACAACGGCCCATGCCGCACACGACCCAGCCCAGCTTCGGGATCATGACCGCCCCCATGCAGGTCGACTACCAGGACATCCTCCGGGTCTGGCTCGAGGCCGACACCATCCCCGAGATCGAGCACGCCTGGCTGTTCGATCACCTGATGCCCATCTGGGGTGACCCCGATGGGCCCATCTTCGAGGGCTGGACCCTGCTCTCGGCCCTGGCCGGACAGACGCGGCGCGTGGTGACCGACGTCCGCACCAACCAGGGCTCGGTGTACACCGCGCTCGAATGCCTGCGCATGCTCGACGAGCTCTACGGCAGACCGTAGACCCGGGTTGGTGATGACGTCGGGCGTTCAGTGGATGTGCAGGTCACGCGCCCGCTGGACGGCGGCAGCACGGTCGGCGGCGCCGAGCTTGCGGTAGATGGCGCGGCAGTGGGTCTTGACCGTGTTCAGCGACACGTAGAGCTCGGACGCGATCTCGCGTTGGGACATCTGCGTGGGTAGGTAGCGCAGCACGGCCGACTCCCGATCGGTCAGCGGCTCGACCAGGGCGGCGGCGACGGGCGCCATCACCGGGACGAGCCGGTGGCGACCTTCGGCCCGGGCCAGGTACCGGGCGACGATGCCGGCGTCGGGGAAGCGGTCGACGAGGGACCGGGCCTCGACCAGGGCGCGCTCACCCATGGCCCGGTCGCCCAGGTCGACCAGGGTGTCGCCGGCGACGGCGAGGACGTAGGCCCGCACCAGGGGAGTGGAACTGCGCCGGGCCAGGTCGATGGCGTGCGCGGCGTCGGCCCGGGCTCCGGTCGTGTCATCGCCGCTGCGGGCCCTCACCGCGTAGGCGGGGGCGACCCCGTGGTAGTCGGCCAGGCCGAAGTCGTGCGCGATGTCCACCGCGGTCGCCGCCGCGCGCTGGGCCGCGGCCGTGGTGGCCGTCTCGAAGGCCACGACGGCCAGGTACACCAGCGCCAGCAGGCGAGACGTGCGCAACCGTCCGTCCTCGGTCAGGGCCAGCGCCGAATCCAGGCATCGCTGGGCCTCGTCCACCTGTCCAGCCCACAGGTAGGCCGCCCCGCTGGCGGTGGACAGATCAGGTCGGCGGGACCGCAACTGAGTCGGCGGAACGGCCCGGGCCCTGGCCACGGCGGCAGCGACGTCGCCCCGGGCGATCGACAGGTTGATGCGCAGGGCCACGGCCACGAGGTGGTCGAAGTCGTCGTCGGCGGCCTCGACCATGGCGTCGAGCCACCGGTCGGCGGCGTCGTAGTGGCCGACCATGAACTCGCACCACGCGTAGAGCAATGCACACCACGTGACCTGCTCGGCCACGTCCCCCAGGCGGTCGAGGAGACCCCGCAGGGTCTCGATGTGCCCGTCGTACAGCAGCTGCGACCCGTACGTCCGCAGCAGGCGCACCACCCCGGCCAGGTCGCCAGCCGCGAACCGGTGGTCGATGGCCTTGCCCAGCTCGCCGTGGGCCTTGAACCACGCCGCGGCCCGGTCGTGCAGGGCGGGGAGCTGATCGGGCAGGGTCTCGGCCGCCTGCAGCAGGAGGAGGTCGCGGAGCAGGTGGTGGTAGCGGTACCAGGTGCCGGTCCGGTCGAGCCGGATCAGCAGCTGGTTGCGGGCCGCGGTCTCCCGCAGCCACACCGCCCCGTCGGTCCCCCCGGTCACGGCATCGACGAGGTCACCGCTCAACTGCTCGAGGATGGACGTCTCCAGGAGGCGTCGCCGCTCGCCCGGTGCCATCGCCGTGAGGAGCTCGTCACGCAGGTACTCCACCACGAGCTGGTCGTCGCCCCGGAACCGCTCCACGAAGCTGTCGACGTCGACGGCCCCGTCGAGGGACAGGCCGGCCAGCACCAGCCCCGCGGCCCAGCCCTCGGCCCGCTCGCACAGCTGCTCGAGCTGGGACGGCAGCAGTGAACGGCCGGCCGGGCCCAGCAACGCCGATGCCTCGTCGACGTCGAAGCGCAGGTCCTGGGCCCGCACCTCGGCCACCTGCTTGCGCACGCGCAACCGGCCCAGTCGGAAGGGGGGATCGGCCCGGGTGGCCAGCACGATGGTCACCGCGGCGGGGCACAGCTCGACGAGCCGCTCCATGCCCCGGTGCACGCGCTCGCTGGTGATGAGGTGGTAGTCGTCGACCACGATCACCAGGGGCCGGTCCGCGGCGACGAGCAGGTTGACCAGGGCGGGCACCACGACGAGATCGTCGCCTCCCGAGGCGGCGACGATGGCCTTCACGTCGTCGGCGGCCGTCACGCCACCGGCAGCGACGGGTAGCGCGCCGCCGATGGCTTCGACGAGGTAGGACCAGAAGCGCGACGGGTCCGAGTCGCTGGGCTCGACCTGCAACCAGGCCCGGGCCCCCGTGCTGGCGGCCAGCCACGACGCGATCAGGGTGGACTTGCCCGAGCCTGCCGGTGCGCTCACGAGCACGAAGCGGACGTGACCTTCGACGGCGGCGTCGAGGACGTCGACGAGGCGGGATCGGCGCACGAGCACGCCGGGGAGGACCGGGGGGCGCACCTTCGTCGCCGCGAGCCCGATCGCCCACCCGTCGGCCATGGCCGGACCGTACCGCCTCCTCCGTCCGGTGATCTCACCCGGGTGAGATCACCGGAGGGATGAGGCGGGGTCACCCTGCTCGTCCCGATGATCGACCCATGACCCCCGGGACCTCCTACGAGATCGTGATCAGCGGTCGGGCCAGCGCCCGGCTGCTGCGCCCGTTGCTCGACGACTTCACCGTCGACCGTTCGTCGGAGGGGGTCACCCGGCTCATCGGGCCCATCGTCGATGCCTCCCACCTGCAGGGCGTCCTCGCCCACCTCACCTCGGTCAACGCCGAGCTCATCTCCATCGCCCCCATCCACCCCACCACTGACGGAGCAACGACATGACCATGGTCCAAGGATCCACCGACCAGTACGGGACACGGGTGGGCGGCGACGAGCCCGGCACCACGGCTGCGGCCCGGGCCGTCGGCCTCACCAAGGTGTACGGCTCGGGTGAGGCCCAGGTCCGAGCCCTCGACGGCGTCACCGTCGAGTTCGGCCGGGGTGAGTTCACCGCCATCATGGGCCCGTCCGGTTCGGGCAAGAGCACACTGATGCACTGCCTGGCCGGCCTCGACACGCCGACGTCGGGCCTGGTCGCCATCGGTGGGACCGACATCGGCCGGTTGGGCGACAAGCGGCTCACCCGCCTGCGTCGGGACAAGATCGGCTTCATCTTCCAGGGCTTCAACCTGATCCCCACGCTGAACGCCATCGAGAACATCACCCTTCCCCTGGCCCTTGCCGGCCGCCCACCCGACCAGGCGTGGATCGACCTGGTCGTCCAGGCGGTCGGCCTCGGTACCCGGCTGCGGCACCGGCCCAGCGAGCTGTCCGGCGGCCAGCAGCAGCGGGTGGCCGTGGCCCGGGCGCTGGCCAGCCGGCCCGAGATCATCTTCGCCGACGAGCCCACCGGGAACCTCGACTCCCGCACCGGGGCCGAGATCCTCGAGTTCATGCGCCACGCCGTCACCGACCTGGGCCAGAGCATCGTCATGGTCACCCACGACCCCGTCGCCGCCGGGTACGCCGAACGCATCGTCTTCCTCGCTGATGGCCACGTCGTCGACGAGATGACCGCCCCCACGGCGGCGCGGGTGCTCGACCGGCTCAAGAAGTTCGGGGAGTAGGGCCATGTTCCGCATGACGCTCCAGCAACTCGCCTCCCGCAAGCTGCGGCTCGTGACCACCAGCATCGCCGTGCTGCTCGGCGTGGCCTTCATGGCCGGCACCCTGGTGCTCACCGACACCATCGGCCGCACCTACGACGCCCTCTTCGCCGACGTGAACCGGGGCACCGACGCCTACGTGCGCAGCGATTCCGCTCTGGCGACCTCGACCACGTCGGAGCAACGGGCCCGGTTGGACGCCTCCCTCGTCGACACCGTCGCCCACACCGACGGTGTCGCCGCGGCCGAGGGCAGCATCACCGCCTACGCCCAGCTCGTAGGCCCCGATGGCCACGCCATCGGCAACCCCGACCTGGGGGCGCCCACCTACGGTGGCAACTGGCTGCTCGACGACCGGCTCAACCCCTTCGACCTCGTGGCCGGTCGGGCGCCCGTGGCCGACCGCGAGGTGGTGATCGACAAGGGCACCGCCGAGGACGCCGGGTTCGCCGTGGGCGACGCCGCCCGCATCCTGACCACGTCGGGTGTGCAGGACGTGGCCATCGTGGGCATCGCCACCTTCGGCGATGCCGACAACCCTGCGGGCTCGTCCTACGCCCTGTTCACGGCCGACGCCGCCCAGCGCTACCTGAGCGCGCCGGGCAAGGTCGACGCCATCAAGGTGGTCGCCGCCGACGGCGTCAGCGACGATGACCTGGTGGCCCGCCTGTCGTCGGTGGTACCCGAGCACGTCGAGGTCCTCACCGGCGCCCAGATCACCGCCGAGGACCTGAGGGTGGCCAAGCAGGGCCTGGGGTTCTTCACCACCTTCCTGCTCGTCTTCGCCGCCATCGCCCTCTTCGTCGGCTCCTTCATCATCTACAACTCGTTCTCCATCCTCGTCGCCCAGCGCAGCAAGGAGATGGCCCTGCTGCGGGCCATCGGTGCCAGCCGCCGTCAGGTCCTCGGTGCCGTGCTCGTCGAGGCGGTCGCCGTCGGGGCGGTGGCGTCGACGGCCGGCCTGTTCGTCGGCATCGGCGTCGCCTGGCTGCTCAGGGCCCTGCTACCCGGCCTGGACATCGACGTGCCCGGTGGAGGCCTGGCCATCACGTCGCGGACGGTCGTCGTCGCCATCGTGGTCGGGCTGGTCGTGACCGTGGCCTCGGCCCTGTTGCCGGCCCGCAAGGCGTCCAAGGTGGCGCCCATCGCCGCCCTGCGCGACGTCGCCCTCGATGTCTCGGGTCGCAGCGTCCGCCGCCTGGTGGCCGGTGTGGGGGTCACCACCGTGGGCGTGGCCGTCATGGCTGCGGGTCTGTTCGCCGACGCCGGGCTCGCCCTGGTCGGGCTCGGTGCCGCCGTCATCTTCGTCGGGGTCGCCGTGCTCGGACCGGTGCTGGCCCGCCCGGTCAGCCGGCTGCTCGGTTGGCCGCTGCCCCGGCTCAAGGGCATGGCCGGCACCCTGGCCAGGGAGAACGCCATGCGCAACCCCAAGCGCACGTCGGCCACCGCGGCGGCGTTGATGATCGGCGTGGCCCTGGTCGCCTTCATCAGCATCCTGGCGTCGTCGACCAAGGACTCCATCGACGCCAGCCTCGAGGGGTCCTTCACCGGGGACCTGGTGGTCGATTCCGGCAGCCTCGGCTTCGGTGGGCTCAGCCCCGAGCTGGCCCGACGGTTGAACGAGCTGCCCGAGGTGGCCGATGCCGCCGGGTTGCGGACGACGTCCGCCGAGGTGGGGGGGTCGGGGACCCTGGTGCTGGGGGCCGACCTGGCCCGCATGGCCGACGTCTTCGACTTCGACGTGCGCCGCGGATCCCTGGCCGACCTGGGTCCGACGCAGATCGGCGTGCTCGAGACCAGGGCCGAGGTCGACGGGCTCGACGTCGGTGACGTCGTCCCCGTGCGCTTCTCGGAGACCGGCGTGCACGAGCTCACCGTCGGCGCCATCTACGGGGCCGATCCCCTGGGCGCCGCCTACCTCCTCGGCCTCGGCGCCTACGAGGCCAACGTGGCCGACCAGTTCGACGCCAGGGTCTTCGTCAACCTCGCCCCTGGTGTCGACGCCGGAGTGGCCAGGGCGGCCATCACCACGCTCACCGACGACTACCCGGTGGCCGAGGTGCAGGACCGGGCCGAGTTCATGGCTGCGCAGACCGCCCAGGTCGACCAGCTGCTCAACCTCATCTACGTGCTGCTGGCCCTGGCCGTGCTCATCGCCGTGCTCGGCATCGCCAACACCCTGGCCCTGTCCATCTTCGAGCGCACCCGGGAGCTCGGCCTGCTGCGGGCCGTGGGCATGACCCGCCGCCAGGTGCGTTCGACCGTGCGCTGGGAGTCGGTGATCATCGCCCTCTTCGGCACCGGGCTCGGCCTGGTCATCGGCATCGGCTTCGCCCGGGCCATCGTCAAGGCCCTCAACGACGCCGCCCTCACCGGACAGGGCCTGGGGGTGTTCACCATCCCCGTCACCACCCTGGGCGTCGTGGTGGTCATCGCCGCCATCGCCGGGGTGGCCGCCGCCGTCCTCCCCGCCCGGCGAGCCGCAGGGCTCGACATCCTCGACGCCATCGCCACCAGCTGAGCCATCGCCGGACCGCGTCGTCCGGTCGGACGGTTGGCCAGCAGCGCCAGCCCGTGGCCATCGGACCACCACCCTCGCTAAACGCGCAAATAGAGGTTGCGCGTCGAGGTGATCCTGGGGCATGCTCATGTGCAACCAAACGTTGCGAGATGGGCAGGTCGGCATGGAGTACGGGACGATCCAGCACGAGGTCCACATCGGTGCGTCGCCGGCCACGGTGTTCGAGGTCATCACCAGCCCGGAGCACCTCCAGGAGTGGTGGCCCGACGAGGCCCACCTGGACCCGACTCCGGGGGCCACGGGCCACCTCGTCTTCGGTGACCCGTCGTCGCCCGACGCGCACCTGCCCCAGCTCACCGTGGTCGACGCCGTGCCCCCGCGCCTGTTCTCGTTCCGCTGGACCCACCCCGAGGGCGAGGCGGCCGGGGAGGGGAACTCCCTGCTCGTCACCTTCGAGCTCACCCCCAGTGCCGGTGGGACCCTCCTGCGCATGACCGAGACCGGCTTCCGCGAGATGGGCTGGGAGGTCGCTGTGCTCGAGGAGCAGTACCAGGACCACGTCAACGGCTGGGCCTTCTTCCTGCCCCGCCTGGTCGACTACGCGGCCATGGTCGCGGTGGGCGCGTGACCGCCGCCGACCCCGGCGCCGCCGTCGACGACGAGCTGTGGTCAGCGGTGGGGGACCCCACCCGACGGCGTCTGCTCGACCTGCTGCTGCTCGACGGCCCCGGTACCGCCACCTCGCTGAGCGAACAGCTGCCGGTCACCCGCCAGGCCGTGGCCAAGCACCTGGCCGTGCTCGACCGGGTCGGGCTCGTCCACGGTGCCGCTGCGGGCCGTGAGCGCCGCTACCAGGTCGACGACGCCCAGCTCGCCCGGGCCGCCGAGCAGCTGGCCTCGGTCGGGTCGAGCTGGGACGGCCGGCTCCGCCGCATCACCCGCATCGCCGAGCGCATCGAACGCCAGCGGCAGCAGGAACGACCGCAGCAACGACGACCACCACGGCAAGCACCACCCAAGCGATGAACGAGGAGCACACCATGACCGACATCCACCACCGCATCGGCGTCCTGTCGCCGTCCACCGACGGCGTGTACGCCGCCCTGACCACCATCGACGGCCTGGCCGGCTGGTGGACCACCGACACCACCGGCGATCCCGGCCCCGGCGGCAAGATCGCCTTCCGCTTCCCTCCGGGAGGTTTCGACATGGAGGTGATCGAGCTCGCGCCCGGCGAGCGCGTCCGCTGGCGGGTGGTCGACGGGCCTCCCGAGTGGATCGGCACCACCATCGACTGGCAGCTCTCCCGCACCGACGGGTTCACCATCGTGCTCTTCAGCCACGAGGGCTGGGCCGAACCGGTCGAGTTCCTCTACCACTGCAGCACCAAGTGGGCCGTGTACCTGTTGAGCCTCAAGGCCCTGGTGGAGACGGGCACGGGCTCGCCCTCGCCGGACGACGTGGCCATCAGCGACTGGCACTGAGCGCGCCCGCTCGCCGACCAGCGGGCCCCGACCACGGTGCCAAGGGCGGGGTCGGTCATGGGGACGGCCTCGTCGTAGCCGGGCACCGGGTTCCACCCGTAGTTCCCTCCGGCCACCTCGACGTTGACCTCGTCGTCACGGTCGGGACCGTGCTCGGCCGACCACACCTCACCCCGTACCCGGTCGCACGGCCAGGCCCTGCACGTTGCGGTGGCCGTAGCTCCAGATCCGGCGGGTGGCGGGGTCGGGCGAAGCGGCGAAGGGGTTGCCGGCCGAGCCCCCGCCGGTGGCGGGATCGACCCGCAGCACCTTGCCACCCAGCGAGGTCAGGTCCTGGGGGGTGGAGCCGACGGCGGCGTCGCCGGTGCCGATCCACAGCTGGCCGTCGGGGCCGACGAGCAGGCGGCAACCGCCGTGGCGGCCGCTGATGCTGGGCAGTCCCCCGACCACGGGCGACGCCACCCGATCGGCTCGCGTCCAGCCGGCGTCCACCACCCAGGCCACGACCTGGATCGACGGCCCGAGCGCGCCCTGGCACGTGTAGATGCGGCGGTTCGAGGTGAAGGCGGGGTCGACGGCGACACCGAGGAGGCCGGTCTCGCCCGCCACGAACAGATCGGACAGATCGGCGGCCAGGGGACGGAACGTACCGTCGGGGAGGATGGCGGACAGGCGACCGGGGCGCTCGGTGAGTACGGCGGTGCCGTCGGGGGCGAAGGCGACGTCCCACGGGTGGTCGAGGCCCGAGTGGGCCGGGGTCACGTCGAGGCCGGGCTCGCGGTCGCTGCGCACCAGGGTGGCGTTGCCGAAGGCGAACTGGGCGTCGACCCGCAGGGTGGTGGCGGGCTCGTTGACGACCACGAACCAGATGCCCCGGCGCAGCCCGGCGGTGTCGATGCCGTCGCGGTCCCAGTCGCCGGCCAGGGGCACGTCACCAGGATCGCCGTACGTGACCACGGCGTCGGCCGCGGCCGACGACTCGAGTCGGTTCAGCAGGAAGCGGCTCGTGCCCTTGACCACGGCCACCCCGTCGCGTCCGTCGCCGTCCCAGTCCCCGGCCAGGGGCAGGTCACCGGGGTCGCCGAAGGCCACGTAGGCGTCGGCGTCGGCCGTGCTGGCCAGCCGGTTGGACAGGAAGAAGGCGCCTAGGCGCAGGTCCCCGACGAGGTGTTCCAGGCGCAGGGCTTGGACCGGCCGGAGAGGTCGATGGGGTCGCCCTCGTTGACCCAGGACTGGCCCGCGGCGTCCCATGTCTGCAGGATGCCGCTCTCGAACAGGTAGGGGTCGGCGTTGCCGTCCATGTTCAGCTGCATGCCCTCGAAGAGCATGGGGCTGGTCATGTCCATGCCCCGCTCGGCCAGCAGGAGGTTCGAGCGGGTCAGGCCGCCGGGCAGGGCACCGGCCACCTGCAGCGCCTGGGAGATCAACCAGCCCGCAGCCACGCCCACCGAGTAGTCACCGGGAGCGCCGGGGTCCACACCGCTCGACGTCAGGAGATCACGGGCGAAGGCCACGAAGGCGTCGTCGAACCGGTTCGGGTCCTTCAGGTCGACGCCGCCGCCGTTCACCACCCACCAACCGTCGGCCGCGCTCCCGTCACCCCCGACCGCCGCCTTGGTCGTGGGGCCACTGAGCAGGCAGACGTTGGGGAGGAACTTGTACTCCACGCTCTCCTTCATGCCGTTCTGCGCCGCCTCGTTGATGACGGTGCTGCACTGGCCGCCGCCGACCATCACGAAGAGGAAGTCGGGTTCCTTCGCCGCCAGGGTGGTCATCTGGTCCTTGACGATGGGGGCGGCCAGGTCGATCTTCTCGCTGACGAGCTCGAGGCGATCGGCGTTGTCGGACTGCTCGAGGTAGGCGGCCAGGGCCCCGGTGGCCACCTTGCCGTAGTCGTTGTCGAGGGCGAGGGTGGCCACCGTGACCGGGCCGTCGGGGAACTCGTCGATGTGGGCGTCGATGAACGCCCCCCAGATGGTGGACTCGGTGAGGTAGCTGAGCTGGAACCCCGTGGTCCACGGGTGGTTGACGGGGTCGCCCCAGGCCGGGTGGCCGCTGGAGATGACCGACTGGGGGATGCAGCGCTCGTTGAGCTTGTCGTACACCTTGAAGGTGTTGGCCGACGCTGCGGTCACCATGGCGAAGGCCTTCTCCGAGTCGATGAGCTCGTCGACCAACGCCGGGGTGCGACCCGGATCGGTGACGTCGTCCCTCACCACCAGGTCGACCGTGCGGGTCTTGCCCGTGGAGTCCTCGAACGCCCCCTCGGCGCCGTAGTGGTCGAGCACGGCCTGCTCGCCGGCGAGGATGGTGGGGTAGGCGTAGATGCCCGACAGCCCGATCGACTCGCCGATCTTGATGCTGGTGTCGGTCAGCCCCTCGGTGGCCGACCAACCCGCAGGGCAGGCGGACAGGTCGACCTGGAACCCCTCGGGACCGGTCAACGTGCGGCCGTCCGCCGACGTGCCCCAGCCCTCGTCCTTCGCCCGTTGCACGATGGCCGCCCGTTGGTCGGCCCACAGCGCCTCCCAGCCCTTCATCGACGTGGGCCGGTCCGCTGCCGCGCCCGATGTGGCCGCCGAGGCACTCGTCGGGGTGGCGGCGACCGTCGTCGTCGTGGCCGCGGTCGTGTCCGAGGCCCCTTCGCTGTCGTCGTCGCCCCCGCAGCCGACCAGGCTGAGCAGGGCCAACCCGACGGCCACGGCGATGGGCCCGCTGTACTTGTGGCCTGTAATCTCATCCCCCTCGTCACGGATCATCGCCCGGCTGCCAGGTCGGCGTCGGCCCGGAGCACCCCCGGACCGTCGCCCTACCGACCGCTTCTGCTTCCCCGAGCGGGCGGTCTGAACCGCGATTCACCGTAGACCGACCGCCGGGGAGCCGCCAGCCTCATCGTCGGACCGGCCCCCAGCGCCACGAACCTCATCCCCGTGCTCGTCGTCGTCGCCGCCTGCCGGCTCGGCTGACGCGGTGGGGGAGGGTGCGTAGGGTTACCCAGGTCACTGCTCAGGGGGGCCAGTTCATGATCACCGCCATGCCTCGGATCGCCATCGTCACGCGCGACTTCGACCTCGCCATCACCACCTTCCGAGACGTCCTGGGGATGCCCGTCCTCGACTTCTCCGACCGCACAACCCCTGAACTGGGCGCCCGCGTCGCGATGTGCATGCCCGAAGGGGGCAGCAACATCGAGCTCATGGCCCCGGCCGACCCCACCAAGCCCTTGAGCCAGGCGTTGCAGAGGACCCTGGACCGTCGCGGCGAGGGCCCCTACGCCCTGATGCTCGAGGCGCCCGTACCCGACGACGAGGCCATCGTGCTGTCCGAGCGGGGCCTCGACGTCCTGCCCCTCATGGCCGGGGCCGGCGGTCGGGACATCCACCCCCGTTCCACCCACGGGGTGCTCATCCGGGTCTACCCCGACGGCTCTGTCCAGCGCCCCGACAGCCTGACCAGCAACGCCCCCGGTCTGTCGGGCATCATCCGGGTCATCGTGGCCACGGACGATGCCTCGGTGGCCACGGCGGCCTACGGCGGGGGGCTGGGCCTCGACACCGGTCCCGCCGTGGAGGATGACGAGCGCGGGGTGCTGTGCGCCGTGGTCCGTCCCCCCAAGGGCGGTGTCATCGAGTTGGTATCCGCGACGGACGTTAGCCGGCCCCTCGCCGCCGACATCGAGCGCTTCGTGAAGGAGGAGCACCAGGGGATCTACGCCCTCGTGCTCCACGCCGAGGATCCCGCCGTGGCGGTGTCGCTCCTCCAGGCCCGGGGTCTGGCCCTCGGGGGCGCCGAGGGCCGTGTGCTGTCGATCTGCGGCACCCGCTTCCACATCGAGTAGTCCGCCCCGGACGGGCCGCCCATCTGGAGCGTCATAACGACCTCAACCCATGGGTCGTAGCGATAAGCTCCCGAGCATCAGCGCGCGCCCAGCCCGCTGTGGACGCTAGGTGGCGGACGATGAGCGTGATGGTGCTGGTGAGCCTTCCCATCGCCGATGGCAGGGTCGACGAGGTGGCGACCTGGCTGAAGACCCACTCGGCCGATGCCGGCTCCCATCCCGGCTGCATCCTGCTGGACGCCTACCGGGCCAAGGACAACCCGAACACCATCGTGTTCGTCGAGCAGTTCGAGACGCGCGCCGATTACAACGCCTACCTGGGCTGGCGTGAGGAACGCGGCGACCTGGACTACCTGGAAGGGGTGGCGAGCGGCACCCCCTCCATCCGCTACATCGATCTCGCCGACGTCTAGTGGTGCCACGCCAATTGAGCGACGGCGCCACCGGTGCGAACCGGTCCGCAGGTGGTCGACGGGTGGTTCACGAATCGGGGCGCCGCTGCGGTGCGATGATGCCGGCATGGATGAGCGGCGGACGATCTGGGAGCTGGTGCTTTCGAACTGGGCTCGAGCCGGGCCGTGGTCGGTCGCGACAACCTGGCCCTCATGTTCGCCAGGTCGATGTCTGGGGCCGCTACCACGACGAGTTCCGACTCGTTGGTGAGGGCTGGCGCATCACCCGTCGGCACCTGTCCATGGCCGGGACCGACGGCTGGCTGAACCCTCCCTTCGAAGTCGTCGAGCGGCTACCCAACCCGGTCGACCCCCCGTCACCGCCGGTCGAACGGCGCTGACCGACGACCACCGCCCGCCGTCGACCAGGCGCCGACGGTGGCCACCGTCCCAGCAGGACGTCACCCGGAGGGAGCAGGAACGTCGCCCCGCCCCGGGTGCGTGCTCGGACGGCGAAGTCGCGGCTCACCTCCCCCCCGCTTCCCGCCACGGGCGGGACTACGCCCTGCGGACGGCCCCGAGGGCCGCGTCGATGCGTCGGGCCGCGTCGTCTGCGACCTCGACCAGGTCGGGGGAGCCGGACATGTCGGCCATGATCCTCGGGTCGAGCGCCTCGACGACCGTGCGATCGCCTTCGACCCGGACCACGACGTTGCAGGGCAGCAGCGTCGCGATCCGACTGTCGATCTCGAGCGCCCGGTGGGCGAGCTGCGGGTTGCAGGCCCCGATGATGAGCTGCGGCTCGGTGTCGATGCCCAGCTTGTCCTCGAGCGTCTGGCGGACGTCGATCTCGCTGAGCACACCGAAGCCCTGCTCCTGCAGCGCAGCCTTGGTGGCGGTCACCGCGGTGTCGTAGTCGAGATCGACGTCGATGCGTCGGGTGAAGCCCATGGTTCTCCTCCTTGGTGGGTTACCAGATGCCGGCGGCCGCTCGGCCGCCGGTGTAGAGCGCGACAGCGACGAGGAGCGCGGCGAAGGCGCGTTGCATCGTCTTGGGTTCTATGCGGTCCGCGATGCGGGTGCCGGCACCGACACCGGCGGTGGCGGCGACGGTGAAGAGCAAGGTGGTGCCCCAATCGATGGAGCCACCGAGGCGGGCGCCGAACGCCATGGCGGTGTTCACGGCGATGACGACGAGTGACGTGCCGATGGCCTGGGGCATCGGGTAGCCCAGGACGAGGGCGAGGGCGGGGACGATCACGAAGCCACCACCGACACCGAACAGGCCGGTGAGGAAGCCGACCACCGTTCCGGCCGCCACGATCTTGAGGACCGTGCGGGTATCGGGACGTCCCCCGACGATGACTGCTCCCTCGGAGGACGCGTCGTCGCGTAGCGCGTCCGTCTCGCCGACACGGGTGCAGCTCGGACAGCCGACGATGATCCGCCACGCGGCGACGAGGATGAGGCCGGCGAAGGCGAGGAGGAGGACGTCACCGTCGAGGCGACGGTTCAGCGCGGAACCGGCCAGGGAGCCGACGATGCCGAGCAGCCCGAACAGGAGACCGGGGCCGATCCGCACACGACCTTGACGCCAGTGCCCGATGGCGCCGACGACGGCGGCGACGCCAACGACAAGAAGTGACGTCGTGGTCGCCTGACCGGGTGTCTGACCGGCGACGAAGACGAGGACGGGAACCGCGAGGATCGACCCCCCGCCTCCGAGGGCGCCCAGCGACACACCGATCAGGAACCCGAGCGGCGATGCCAGTACGGCCCGGCTCGTCACGCGACACCACCGTTGCGACCCGCGGCACCCATCTGACTAGGCGTCCTTGCGGATGGGCAGGGCGTCGTGCTCGCCGGCCTGGTCCCATTCATCGTGGATGACGACGACGTCTCGCCCGGCCCGGTCGACGAGCGACGCGGCGATCGAGGCGCGGAACCCGGATGCGCAGTGCACCCACACCGGCTGGCCTGCGGGGACCTCGTCGATGCGGTCTTCGAGCTGGTCGAGGGGGATGTGGATGGCGCCATCGAGGTGACCGGCCTCCCATTCGTCGGCGCGGCGGACGTCGAGGATGGCGAGCTCACCCCTGGGAAGCTCCTTGGCGAGGTCGGCGAACGTGGCGCTGCGGTAGGAGCTGAGGTCCCCGCCCGTGGCCCAGGTGTCGAGACCGCCGCTGGCGGCGCCGGCAGGACGGTCGATGCCGATGCGGACGAGCTGACGCTGGGCTTCGGCGACCTCCGCGGCGGTGTCACCGACGAGGGTGACCGGCGTGCCCCAGCGGATGGTCCAGCCGAGATAGGTGACGAAGCTGTCACCGATCTCGACGTTCACGGTGCCGGCGAGATGGGACTGGGCGAACGCCTTCCGGTCGCGAAGGTCCACGACCCATTCACCGGCGTGGATGCGGCGGCGCAGCTCGACCGGGTCGACCGGTTCCGGTGCGGAGAGGTCGACCGGGTCGGGGCCTCGGCGGTTCCGGGGAGCCATGTGGGCGTAGTACCGGGGGTAGGCGGTGAGGCCCGACATCAGCTCCTCGACGAAGCGGTCCTCGTCGGCGGTGGTGAGCGCGATGTTGGTGCGCTGCTCCTGGGCGATGGTGCTGGCGTCGGAGCCGCTCGAGGACGCAGAGGAGCAGAAGCTCCCGAAGCCGTGGGTCGGGTGCACGCTGGCCGTCCCCGGGAGCTCGTCGGCCAGTCGACGAGCGGAGCGGTACTGGGCCCGGGTGAGCTCCTCAGTGGCGTCGTCGCTGATGAGATCGGTGCGGCCCACGGTCCCGAAGAGCAGCGAGCCGCCGGTGAACACGGCGGCGGGCTCGCCGCCGTCGAGGACGACGTAGGAGAGGTGGTGGGGGGTGTGGCCCGGCGTGTGCACGGCACGGAGCACGACGGTGTCCCCGAGGGTGAACTCGTCGCTGTCGTGGGCACCCGTGTGGTCGAACTCGACGTGATCGCCCGCAGGGAGCACGTAGGCGGCGCCGGTGCGCCGGGCAAGATCGAAGCCGCCGGTGACGTAGTCGTTGTGCAGGTGCGTCTCGAAGACGAAGGCGAGGGCGACGGCGCGCTCGTCGAGCTCGGCGAGGACGCGGTCGATGTCGCGTTGCGGGTCGACGACGGCGGCGACATCGCCGTCGATGATCACGTAGCTGCGATCGCCGAGCGACTTGGTCTCGATGGTGAGGATCTCCATGGCTGTCTCCTTGATCGGTCAGTGGTCGAACGACACGTGCGGGAGACGACGGTCCAGCCATCCCGGAAGGCGCCAGGCCCGTTCGCCGAGCATCCCGAGCAGGGACGGGACGAGCATCATGCGGATGACCGTGGCATCGAGCAGGACGGCGAGGGCGAGGGTCACGCCGAGCTCGGTGGGCGGGATCGGGCCGGTGACCCCGAAGGCGACGAACACCACGATCATGACGAGTGCGGCGTTGGTGATCGGCCGGCCGGTGCGGGCGATCCCCTCGTGCACGGCGAGGCGGGCGTCGCCCGTTGCGTCGTGGCGCTCCTTGATGGCGGCGAGCAGGAACAGCTGGTAGTCCATGGACAGGCCGAACAGCAGGGCGAAGAAGAACAACGGCGCCCATGCGTCCACGAACCCCTGGTGCTCGATGCCGAGCAGGGACGCCCCGTAGCCGTGCTGGAACACCAGGGTGGCGAACCCGAAGCTGGCGGCGACGCCGATGAGGTTGAACACGATCGACGTGACGGCGATGAGCGTGCTGCGGAACACCACCAGCAGCAGCAGGAACGCCACCGCCATGATCAGCGCGATCGCGGCCGGCGCCGTTCCCGTCAGGGCGGCGGTGAGGTCGGTGTTCTGGCTGCCCGGACCGCCCAGGCGGGCGCCTTGGACCTCCTCGTCCAGCTGTGAGCGGAGCCGGTGCACCAGCTGGGATGTGGCCTCGGAGTCGACCGCGGTCGACGGCGACACCCGCACCACGGTTCGACCCGACGCCGCCGGTTCGGCGACCACCGTGGCGGCCACGACACCGGGGTCGGCGGCGGCGAGCTCGACGACCCGCGGCGCGTCGGGGGCGGGGACCGTGACGAACAGTGGAGCAGGGGCGCCCGGCCCGAAGGCGTCGACGACGGCGTCGTAGCCGTCCCGGCTCTGCTCCCCCCGGTCCACCACACCGGCGGCGGGCATGCCGAGGCGCATCCCGAGCGCCGGTGCCGCGAGCAGGAGCAACAGGCCGAGACCGGCGGCGAGGGTGGCGCCGGGCCGGCGCATGGCCGCGGCCGTCCAGCGCGCCCACCGACCCTCGGTAGTACGGCCAGGGTCCGTGCCCCCCCGTGTCACCAGCACGCGATCTCCGAGCGCGACGAGGATGGCGGGCAGCAGCGTCAACGAGGCGGCTGCGGTGGCGACGACGGAGAGGATCATGCCCAGGGCCATCGCCCGGAACACCATGACCGGGACCAGGAAGATGGCCGCCAGCGACAGCACGACCGTGAGGGCGGAGAGGAAGACGGCCTTGCCGGCGGTGGCCAACGTGGTGGCGACCGCGTCCAGCGCGTCCTTGCCCCCGGCGCGCTCCTCGCGGTAGCGGGAGACGATGAACAGGCTGTAGTCGATCCCGACGGCGAGACCGATCATCATCGAGAAGTTCATGGACCACACCGACAGCGGCGTGACGCCCGTGGCCAGGTTCAGCACGGCGAAGCCCACGGCGATGCCGGCGACGGCGAGCACCAACGGCAGTCCGGCGGCGATGGCCGAGCCGAACGCGATGAAGAGCAGGATGATCGTGGGGAGCCCCGAGAGGAGCTCGGCCTTGTGCAGTGCCTCCTCGTTGCTCTTGTTGAAGTCGTGCCAGACAGCCCACTCCCCGGTGGCGTCCGCCTCGGCGCCGTCCGGCAGGTCGACAGCATCGACCGTTGACATCAGCTTCCCGGCCGCTTCGGGCAGCTCGGCGTCCTCCGCGGCGTCGAGCCCCACCGGGATCAGGGCCACGCGTCCGTCCCCGCTGATGAGCCCCGCCTCCTGCGGTTGCGTCAACGGGTCCACGATCGTGGCCGTGCCGGGGCTTCCTTCCAGCGCGCCCAGGAGCATCCGTAGGCCCGAAGGATCATCGGCGACCGGACGGTCCTGGCGATAGGCGACGATCGCGGCTTCGGCGCCCAGCTGGGGGAAGTCTCGCCGCAGCTCGTCACGCACCTCCTGGGCGTCAGAGCCCTGCGCCTCCCAGCCCGCGCCGGACAACGCGGCCGTCAAGGTCAGCGCCAGCGGTGCCGCAGCCACGATGAGCAACGCCCAGGCCAGCAGCGTGCGGCGGGGACGGCGCGCTGCGGCTCTCCCCGTTCGGGCCAGGAGCCCTTCACGCCTCGGGCCCGGGACGCGGTGATGGTGGGGCGCGGATGGATCGAGAACAGACATGACACTCGCTTCGGGTCGGGACGCAACGGGCCGTGAGGCGGGTCGCGCCTGAGGCGCAACGCAATCAGTGGTTCGGCGCGGACGCCGGATGGTCAGGCCAGCTTCGTGAACATCTTCTGGACGTCAGCCAACTCGTAGCCCTCGGCAGCGGACCGCTCGCGGTCTTCGAGGCACCACGTCAAGCCGGCGGCGACGATGACGAACCCGGCCTGCCCCAGCGCCTTGTTCGCCGCTGACAGCTGCGTCACGATCTCGCGACAGTCGCGGCCTTCGGCCAGCATCTGCTGCAGGCCACGGACCTGGCCCTCGATCCTGCGCAGACGACGGGTCACGTCAGCGACGGTCTCCTCCGGCAGCTCCATGACCGAACCGTACCCGGTACCCCGGGGGGTATGAAACCTGGCAACCTCCTCGGGAAGCGGATCCTTCCCGAGCGCGGCCGGCACCCGCTCCCCGATCCCGTCCTCAGCGGGCCCGCCAAGCGGGGCCGTGGCCCTTGGCCGTCTCGGGGCGGAAGGCCTTGGCGTCTTCGCTCTGGGCGGCGACACGGCGGATGGCCTCACCGAAGCGGACGGCGTCGACCAGGTTGGTGTCGAGGCCCCGGCGGGCGATCTCCTTGGTGGCCCGCACGGCCAGGGGGGCGGCCCGCAGCAGTCGGGCGGCCAGCGCGTCAGCCTCGGTCATGAGGTCGTCGTGGGGCACGACCTTCCACACCAGGCCCATCTCCTTGGCCCGTTCGGCGTCGACGCGGTCCCCGATGAGCAGCAGTTCCATGGCGTGCTGCCAGCCGATCAGCCGGGGCATGCGCACTGCCCCCTGCACGGTGGGCACGCCCAGCTGCACCTCGGGGAACGAGAAGGAGGCCCGGTCGGAGGCGATGACGAAGTCGCAGGACGCCACCATGGTGAGCCCGAAGCCGATGGCGGGGCCGTTCACTGCGGCGATGACCGGCTTCCACACCTCGAGGCCCGACTCGAGTGACTGGGCCGAAGGGATCTCCCAGAAGCTCTGACCGGCGCCACCGACGGCGCCGCCGGGGTCCTTGAGATCGGCGCCGGCGCAGAACGCGCTGCCCGCCCCCGTCACGATGCCCACCCAGGCGTCCTCGTCATCGCGGAACCGGGCCCAGGCCGCGTTGAGATCCCGGCGCAGCTCGCCGTTGATGGCGTTGCGGGCCTCGGGCCGGTCGTAGGTGATGGTGGCGACGCGGTCGCGGCACTCGTAACGGACGGTTTCCCCCATGGCGCCCAGTCTGGCCGCGGTCCCCGGCGGGCGGGGCCGAAGGTCTGCGATGCTGCAGCCCATGAGCCTGGATGGAAGCCCTGCCGAGATCATCGACGATCTGCCCGGGGCGGTGGCCGAGCCCATCGCCGCCCACGTGGAATCCATCGTCATCGACGCCCCACCGGAACGGGTGTGGGACCTGGTGACGGCCATGGATCGCTATGGCGAGTGGAGCAGCGAGAACACCGGCGGCTATTGGCGCAAGGGCGCCGATGGTGTCCCGGGCAGTGGTCAGGTCGGCGACCAGTTCGTCGGCGTCAACCGCCGTGACGGCGCCGAGTGGAAGGCGTTCGTGGAGATCGTCCGCCGCGACGAGGGCCGCGACTTCGCCTTCGTCACCGGCGGGCTCGACCTCAACCTGGTGCTGTGGCGCTACGTGGTGGCGCCCGAGGGTGCCGGCACCCGACTCACCGAGTCATGGACGTTCCGCCAGATGACCGACAACATGGCCGCCAAGGGCCAGCCCGAACTGGACTACCGGCGCAACAACGCCGTCACCAGCATCCAGGCCACCCTCCAAGGCATCAAAGCGGCCGCCGAAGCGGCTTGAGCGCTCGGCCAGGGACAGGCCTGCACGCCGTCGGTCGGCCCGGGTCGGTATCAAGCGGCAGTGACGTCGGTGAGGCTGAAGTCGGAGCCGACGAACAGCAACGGCTGTCCCAGATGACGGGCCAATGCGTAGGAGAAGGTGTCGCCGTAGTTCAGCGCGGCCGGGTGGCGACCTTTGCCGAACCGGCGCCATGCGCTCAGTGCGTCGGCAGCGATCGTTTCGTCGACAGGGTGGATGACCAGGCCAGCCCGGTCGCGGAGCTCGGCCAGCAGTTGCGTGCCGCCTGCGCCCAGGCGTGCCTCGACGACGATGCCGAGCTCCACCCATGTCGCTGCCGACAGGGTGCAGGGGGTCGCCAGCAGGCGGCGGCCGATGGCGACACCGTCGGGCTCACCCGACAGGAACGCCATCACGGCTGACGTATCGACGACGCACGGCACGCTCATCGGGGCAGGCCGTGCCCGTCGTAGCCCAGAACGTCGTCGGCGTTGCGCCCGTCGAGCACGGGCAGCTGCTGGAAGCGGGAGGCGATGTCGGACAGATCACCCCGCTGGCGCCGCCGACGCTCGACGGCGAGGCGTGCCTCCAGGGAGGCGACGACAGCGTCGGTGATGGACTCGCCGGTGAGGGCAGCGAGTTCGCGGGCCAGCTCGTCGGCGCGGTCGCTCTTGATGCTCAGGACCATGAGCCCCCATGGTAGCAGGACAAGGTTCCTAGGTGCCTGTTCCGGTACCTAGGCACCTACACGCCCGGCGCCAATGTCGACGGGCGTGCAATGGGGCAGTCGGTTGGCGCAGGATCTGGCATCGGCATCGGGCCCGCACGGGTCCGGGCGAAGCAGCCAGGGGGGCAGCACATGGGTCGGATCGATGGCAAGGTCGCGGTGATCACCGGGGGGGCCAGTGGCATCGGGGCGGGGACAGCGCGCCGGTTCGTGGAGGAGGGGGCCAAGGTGCTGGTGGCCGACCTCGACGACGACAAGGGCAACGCCCTCGTGGCCGAGCTCGGCGCCGACGCCGCCTTCCTCCACACCGACGTGTCCAAGGAGGACGATGTCGCCGCCATGATCAGCGAGGCCGTCGACCGCTTCGGGAGCCTCGACGTGCTCTTCAACAACGCCGGCTTCGGTGGCGCCCTCGGGCCCATCTCCAAGACCAGTGTCGACGACTACGACCTGACCATGGACGTGCTGCTCAAGAGCGTCTTCCTCGGCCTGAAGCACGCGGCCCCGGTCATGGAGGCCCAGGGTTCGGGGTCCATCATCAACACCGCCTCGGTGGCCGGCCTGCGCGTCGGCTATGCCCCCCACCTCTACAGCGTGGCCAAGGGGGCGGTCATCCACCTGACCAAGTCCGTCGCCCTCGAGCTGGGCGAGCACGGTGTGCGGGTCAACGCCATCTGCCCCGGCTTCATCGCCACCCCCCTGGCCGCGGGGCGCCCCGACGCCGGGGAGAGCCAGCTCGACCAGATGCGTGAGGCGGGGGCATCGTCCCAGGTGCTGGGCCGCGTCGGCGAGCCTCGGGACATCGCCAACATGGCGCTGTTCCTGGCCAGCGACGACTCGGAGTGGATCACCGGTCGCGAGTTCGTGGTCGACGGCGGTTTCGAGGCCGGCCGTCCGTGGTCGAAGTGGCCGAAGTTCGCCCGCATGGAGCGCCCCATCCGCCACCACCGCCCCCCGGGTCGCTGAGGTCGCGACCCGGGCGCATCCGGCACCACGGGCGAGCCCGTCAGCGCACCTCGGCCTCGGCCACGCCACCGCGGCACGTGGCCCGCACCCGCGAGCCTTCGTCAGGCCCTTCCTCATCGCCGCCCTCGCCCGTTTCCCCGCCCGTCTCCTCGTCCGCAGCTCCGGCCCGTTCGAAGCGGACCTCGACGCGCTCGGGGCCCGTGGAACGCACGTCGACCGACCAGCCCACGGACGGACTGGCCGCCACCAGGCTGGCGGCGGCGCCGTTGCAACCGACCACCACGGTGCCGCCGGCGGTGACGTAGGTGCGAGCACCTGATGTGGCGGTGGGCGTGGTGGCGACGGGGTCGGGGACCGCTGCGGGCACGGGCACCGAGGTCGCAACCGTCGCGGAGGTGGCCGTGGTCGTGCCACCGGCGGTGGTCGCAGTTGGGGGGGCGCTGGTGGATGTGGTCGTCGGGTCGGCGCCCGGGGTCGTGGTGGTGGCCGAGGCGACGGCGCGCCGCGGTCCGTCGGCGCTGCCTTCCAGGCGTTGGCCCACGGCCCGCAGGGCCAGGCCGGACAGGCCCAGGGCCACGGTCGTGCCCGCCAACCAGACGAGCACGAGGAACAACCGGCGGCGCACCCGCCCAGTCCGGCGTCCGGCCACCGCGACCGGCACCCGGGCCCGACGCCCCCACCACGGCCTACCGTTGCCCACCGTGGCCTCCGTCGTGGTGATCGAGGACGATGCCCGCATCAGGGAGACCCTGGTACGGGCCCTGCACGAGCGTGGCCACGGCGTGCGGGCTGCGGCGGACGGCCTGTCCGGCCTCGGTCTGGTCCTGGCCCAGCGGCCCGATGTCGTCGTCCTCGACCTCGGCCTGCCCGACATCGACGGCACCACCCTGCTGGGCATGCTGCGATCGGCCAGCGACGTGCCCGTCATCGTGGCCACGGCCCGGGACGAGGACGCCGAGGTGGTGCGCACGCTCGACGCCGGCGCCGACGACTACCTGGTCAAGCCGTTCACCGCCGAACAACTCGACGCCCGCATCCGCGCCGTGCTGCGGCGGACCGGCGGACCGGCCACGTCGTCGGCTGTCCTCGTCGTCGGCCCCCTGCGGGTCGATCCCGACGCCCTGGTGGCCTCCCTCGAGGGTGCGGAACTGGTGCTGACCCGCAAGGAGTTCGACCTCCTCGCCTACCTGGCCGCCCGCCCGGGCAAGGTCGTGACCAAACGCGACGTGCTGCGCGACGTGTGGCGCCAGCCCTACGGAGGCGGTGACCGCACCGTCGACGTCCACCTCTCGTGGCTGCGGCGCAAGCTGGGCGAGCAGGCGTCGGATCCCCGGCTGCTGCACACGGTGCGTGGCGTGGGCATCCGTCTGGGCGACCCGATGGGCGACTGACGTGGCCTCCGCGTGAGGCGACGGCTGGTCACGGCCATGGCTGCCCTGGTGGCCATGGTCGTCATCGCCTTCGTCATCCCCCTGGCCGTACTCGTCCGCTCGGTGGCCCGGGACCGGGCCATCAGCGATGCCGAGGCCCTGGCCCAGGCCGCCGTACCCACCCTGGCCGCCGTGCGGGGCACGCCCTCGCTGGCCGCCGAGGTCACGGTCCTGGGGGAGCAGGCCGGGGGCACGGCCAGCTACGTGGGCGCCGCGGGCGAGAGCGTGGCCGGCCCGGCGGTGACCGGGGACTGGTTGGCTGCCGCCCGACAGGGCGCCGCCTTCGTCGTGGACAGCGGCGGCGGGGTGGACGTGGTCGTACCCGTGGTCACCGGTTCGGGACCGGCCGACGTCCTCGTCCTCCACCTGGCTCCGGCCGCCCTGCGCCGAGGCGTCGTGACGGCGTGGTTGCTCCTCGGCGGGGTGGGCATCGGGCTGCTGGCCGTGTCCGTCGTGGTCGGGGACCGCATGGCCCGGGGCGTGGTGCGCCCCAGCGAGGACCTGGCCCGGGTGGCGTCCCGGTTGCAGGCCGGCCACCTCGACCAGCGGGTCGTCCCCGCCGGACCGCCCGAGGTCGAGCGGGCTGGGCACGCGCTGAACCTGTTGGCCGGTCGCATCCAGGACCTGGTCCGGGCCGAGCGGGAGTCGGTCGCCGACCTCTCCCACCGGTTGCGCACCCCGCTCACCGCCATGCGCCTCGACGCCGAGGCCCTGCACGATCCGGTCGAGCGCGACCGGCTCGGCACTGCGGCCGACGAGCTCAGCGCCGCCGTTGACGACGTGATCCGGGCCGCCCGGCGCCGATCCGACCGTCCCCTGGTCGTGGTGGGCGACCTGGCCGCCGTGGCCCGGGACCGGGTGGCCTTCTGGACGCCTCTGGCCGAGGACCAGGATCGGCGCGTGGCCGCCGAACTGCCCCGAGGACCGGCGCCCGTGGCCGCGTCCGACGATGACCTCGAGGCTGCTCTCGACGCCCTCATCGGCAACGTGGTCGACCACACCCCCGAAGGCACCGACCTGCGGGTGGCGGTCTCGGCCCGGCCGAACGGGTGGTGGCGCCTGGTGGTCGAGGACGACGGCCCCGGCATGGCCGAGGGTTCCGACCAGCGGGGCCACAGCGGGGCGGGGTCCACCGGCCTGGGCCTCGACATCGTGCGGCGCACGGCCGAGGCCTCCGGGGGCGGCCTGGTCCTCGGCCGCTCGCCCTCTGGCGGGGCCCGGGTGGAGGTCGAGCTGCGACCCGCCCCCCGGTCCCCGGGTCATTGACGGCCGTCGCTCAGTCGTCCGAACCACGCCCACCACCGGACCGGTCCCCGCCGTTGTCGTCGTTGCCGCTGCGGTCGTCGCCGCCGGAGCGATCGTCTTGACCACCGCCGCCGGAGCCCCGGCCCGAGTCATCGGCGACGGCGCCGGTCCCGCTGCACCGCGGGTCGCCGATGTGCTCGACCTCGTCACACGGCCCGGAGATGTCGACGCCGGCCGCTGGGGCTGGAGCGACGGGGACCGTGGTCGTCGGGGTCGGGTCGGGTGGCGGCGTCACGGCGCAGGCCAGGGGCGGGGCCACCGTTGTGGACGTCGTGTTGGGCGGTGACGTCGTGGTGGGCGGTGACGTCGTGGTGGGCGCAGCCGCCACCGGGAGGGGGGCGAGCACCGGTCGTGCGAGGCAGGCGGGGTCGTCGGCGTGTTCGGCCTCGTCGCAGTTGCCCGACAGGTCCCCGGCGGGGTCGTCGGCGCCGTTGCGGCTGAGCTGGATGGGCAGGTCGACGGCGTCGGCGGACGTGCCGCCGAGCGTCGCTGCGCCGGCGGCCCCGCCCAGCACACCCAGGGCTCCGACGAGGCAGACGATCAGGTTCCGAGTTCGCATGGGGGCACCGTGCGCCCCCGCCCGTCAGGCCCACCCCAGCAGAACATCAAAGGTTCGCCAAGTCTGCCGGCCGACCCGGACGAGGGCCGGCGATCGGCCGCCTGCCGATCCCGCTGTGCCCGGCTCAGGGGAGGAGCACGACCTTGCCGGCGACGGTGCGGGACTCAGCCAGCTCCATGGGCGGCGACGACCCCGGTCACCCGGGCCTTGCGGTGCAGCTTCTGCCAGGCGGTGATGCCGTTGACGAGCACGGTCTCGGCCACCGCTGGATCCAGCGCCGGGGGCACGGGCACCAGGTCGGCCACGGGCACGACGGCGTGGGTGGCCCAGGCTCCGGTCTTGGTCACGGCGGCGACCCTGGTCCCCACCAGCTCGGCGCTGGTGTCGGGTCCCACGGCCAGGACCGTGCCCACCAGGTCGTAGCCGGGCACGAAGGGGAACGCCGGCTGGCCCGGGTAGCGGCCCCGGCGCATGCCCTGCTCGGCGAAGGAGATGCCCGTGGCCTCGACCCCGACCAGGGCCTGACCCGTGGCGGGTGGGGCCAGGGTGGCCTGACGGACCTTCGTCGTCGTCGTCGTCGGCTTGCTCATGAGCTGCTCCTGGTGGTCTGCCGGTCGCCGGTACCGGCGGCCGAGAAGCCAACGCGCCGTGAGGCGCTGGGGCGCCAGCTCAGGGGTGGCGCATGCCGGCGGTGAGGGTGCGGGCCCAGGGGGCGGGCTCGTCGTCGAGGCCGACGGTGGTGATGAGGTGGCAGAGCTGGCCGTAGGCGATGAAGCGCTGCACGGCCTCGTCCGACGCGCCCGAGCGGGTCTGGGCGAAGGTGGTGACCTTGCGGAGCCCGTCGCGCAGGCCCCGGCCGATCTCGGGGACGGCGGCGGCGGACTGGGCGTGGACCTGGAGCATGAGCAGGGAGCGGTCGGCGATGAGCTCGGCGTAGGCCCCGCCCATGGCGAACAGCAGTCCCTCGGGTGTCTGATCGGTGCTGGCGTCGGCCCCCCGGGCCAGGGCCTCTTCGACCAGGGTGAAGCAGTGATCGAGGGCCGAGACGAACAGGCCCTCCTTGGTGGGGAAGAGCTTGGACACGTAGGCGGGGGAGATGCCGGCGTGCTCGGCGACGGCGGCGATGGGGGTGCCCAGGTAGCCCGAGGTGGCGAACACCACGATGGCGCTGCGGATGACCGTGGCCCGCCTTGCCTCGGCCGTGGACAGGGAGGTCGTCGTCCGAGGCATGTGAGTGACTGTACACTCACTCTGGCTGATGGCAAGGGTCGGAACGAAGGGGCCGACCGGGCCAGCGCCGGGTCCCACACCTCCGAACTCCGACAAAGTTGACCAACTTCGTCGACATTTGCCATGCTGACCGCCGCATC
>JBBSLP010000063.1:0-37217 GCA_038255145.1 Acidimicrobiales bacterium | reverse complement strand
ATCGTCGAGTGCCCCGCCGCCCCGACGGACGCGGAGGAGGTCGGGCCGCACGACCACCGCCACCGCCTGTCCATGACGGGTGAGCGTCACCTCTTCACCGGCGAGCACCCGCTCGATGATCTGGGGCAGCGCCGCTCGGGCCTCGCTCACGGTCAGGGTCGCCATGCCCAAATCGTACAACGATGTACAGAGATGTACAGGCCTCCCGGAGGTGCGCTGACGGTTGCGTCGAGGTCACCAGGCGTCCGCCCCCACCCTCCATCCACGCTCCACCGATGCCGCCTCGAACTGGTCACGCACCAATGCGACGTCGGCTTGACCCGGCTCGCCGAAGAAGTCGAGGTCCTCGGCAGGTCGAGTGGTGAGGCCCGAGGCGAGGAGGGCGCCGCCTCCGTCGAGGAGGAACCCTTCCGAGGCCGGCGTCGAGAAGACGAGGCGAGCGACCTCGAGCTGGAAGTCGGTCAGGCCGATCATGAGACCACCGTGTCGATCAGGGGTTGCCAGGCCGACCGGAGTTCGGTGGGCAGCACCAGGTCGGCCCAGAGGTCGACAAGAAGGGCGCCGTCCACGTAGCGGAGCATGTCAGCGGGCATGCCTTCCTGCAGCACGACCTCGTAGCACAGCGCACGGTGGCGGCGGTCCCCGAGAGCCACGGCAGAACCGGGTGTCGACCAGTTGAACCTCAGAGGCAGGACGACCGTGGCGAACGCGTCACCGAGAGGCAGGCGCCACAAGCGGTCGGGCACGAACACGGGTCGCCCCCGGCGCATCTCGCGCTCGGTGAAACGGACCCGAGGTTCCGCGGACAACTCGAAGCCGGCTCCCTGGAGCAGGCGTTCCACGGTCGCCAGCGTCGGCGACTTCCGCCCTCGCTCGTAGGCCGACAGCGTCGTCCGTGAGGTCCCGGCGCGTCCCGCCAACTCCTCCTGGGTCAGTCCGGCGGCGTGCCGAGCACGTTCGAGCAGTGTCGATGCCATGGCCAGATAGTATCCGGTTGGATACATGTAAGGAGGCTGCGTCAGCGGGCCTTGCGCAAGGATTCCAGGACAGCGATGGCGCCGGACTTGGACAAGCCCTTGTTGCCATCGGGACGCCGGCTGAGCATCACGCACGACGGACAGCCGTCGTCGACCCAGCTCGATGATCTCGTCGAAGCGCTGGTAGGCCACGCGACTGAGGCCGATCCCGCCGCCGAACGTGTCGTACAGGTAGACCTCGTTCCGGCAGCGGGCACCGCCGATGTCGTGGTGGGCGAGTCCCACGCCATCGAGCGCATGGTCGCGGCTACACGACGCCGGCAGCGACCTCGTCGCGCCAGCCGTAGTCGCGGAGGAATCGGTCCTCCACCACGCGACCTCCCGCATCGACCCGCTGGGGCCAGCGCCCGCGCCCGGCCCGGCGTCACCCCTGCCGGCAGGCGGTGGGCCCGACGGAAGCGCTCCACCTTCACCACCAGGTCCGGCTGCCTCTGGGGGTCGAGCGTCGAGTGGCGCAGGTACCCCTCACCGCCGGCAGCACCGGAGTAGGGGACCGCGTGGCGCCACAGCAGCTCGAACACCCGGCGGCCCACCTTCCGAGCCGGCACCATCACGGCGTCGTCGGGCCCGGCCGCCCTCGCCACGGCCAGGTCGACGAGCGAGGTGAGGTTGCGAACCTGTAGGTCGCCCTCCGCCGCCCCGTGTCCAGCAGGGCGAGCACCTTCTCGGCGAACGCAACCGGATCCAGGGCCGGCACATCCCGGCCCTGGCCCGTCACGCCCGTCATGCCCGGCCCTCCCGGCCGAGACGAGCATCAGTGGCGAGCCGCGGCCCGCCGATCACCGCCACCCGCTTGGACCCGGCTCGGGTCACGGCTTGGGGAGGTCGGCGGGGTAGGTGATGTCGATCTCGGCGATGGAACGGCGGAAATCGGCGCGACATGGGACGGCCAACCTCACTCTGAGGAGTACAACTGGCGGTGGTCACGTCCTCATGGAGAAAGGTCGAACGTCCGTTCGTGTTTGGCTCATAGTGCTGCTAACATGGTCCACATGGCGGCAGGCGAAGACCTCGACATCGAGGCGTGGATCACGGCGTTGGCCGCGGTCGACGAGGACGACATCCTCCGCCTCGGCGTGCGGCAACTGGCGTTGGACGCCGCCCGGCTGGTGAACGCAGCCTCCGCCTTCGCCGCCCTCACCAACGACGCGCTCGACCGCAGCCACGAATGGGCCGCGGGCGGGGCGACGTCCGCAGCCCAGTGGCTGGCCGCCCGCACGGGCAGCGCCCCTCGAGTCCATCGGGGCCGGATCCGGGACGGGCGGGCCCTGCGCCTGCTGCCGTCGTTGGCCGTCCCCGCCCGGGCGGGGACCCTGTCGGCCGAGCACGTGCGCTCGGCTTCGGCGTGCGTGGCCAAGCACCCCGAACTGGCCGTCGAGGACGAGGCCGCCCTGGTCAATCGGGCGCTCGAGCTCGATGCGCCGGCCTACGCCATCGTCACCCGCCGGTGGATCGAACAGGCCGACAAGGCCGCTGAACTGCCCGGATCCGCTCCCGAGCCCCAGTCCGAGCTCTGCCACTCCACCACCGCCGACGGCTGCGGCGAGCTGGAGGGGACCTTCGCCCCCGACGACAACGCCATCCTCGAAGCCGGCATCCAGGCCGGGTTCGACCGGCTGTTGCGAGCCGCCCGCGACGGCGACCCGGCGTTGGCCGGCAAGCCCGCCTCGGCACTACGGGCCATGGCCCTGGTCGAACTGGTGGCCCAGTCCATGCGCCGCGAACCCTCCGAACGCTCCGCACCGGACAGGTACCGCGTCGCCGTCGTCGTCCCCCACGACGTGGCCGGCGAACCGCCCATGGCGACGTGTGACGCCACCATGTTCCGGGTCGTGCTCAACGCCGACAGCGAAGTGCTCGACGTCGGCCGAGACACACCACGATGGCCCCGGGGCATCCGTCGTGCCGTCACCATCCGCGACCAGGGGTGCGTCTTCCCCGGCTGCGATCGACCGCCCGGTCATTGCGACATACACCACTGCCGACCATGGGAACACGGCGGCGAGACCAAGATCGACAACGGTGCCCTGCTGTGTCGAAGTCACCACACCTTCCTCCACAAAGAGAAGTGGACCATACAGTTCCACGGTCGACGACCACAGGTGCATCAACCAGACGGCAGCCTGTTCACCATCACCCCCTGGCGCTCCGACACGCCCGACGACCTCTCCACCGGAGGAGGTCGCGGATCCATAAGCGAATGCGGTGCCCAAGGCGGCGCCAGCCTGTCCGCGGACGCACCGCCCGGTGCGGCGGCCGAAGCAGCGTGAGGCCAGGCAACCGGTGACCCGCCAGAAACTGACGCTCGCCCGCCGAGGCCATCGACGGCACCATGGGGGTAGCGATCCCCGCCCGCACGGCCAACGGCCGCCGGGCACAGCAGTTCACGGGCCGGAAACACGGGGGACACGGTGCGGATCGATGCCCCGAGTAGCCCAGGGGGGATGCACTCGCGAGCTTCCTGGCCGGCTGCCACGACCGGCCAGAACGACACCGGGGAGCGGTGCCTGTGACCTGGACGGACTACGCCAGTCCCGGCTGCTGGGACGAGATGCTGGTCGACGGAGCGGCCCGGCCGGGCTGTGAAGGGGTCGTCGACCTGCTGGCCACCCTGGGGCCCGGCCTGGTCGAGCGCCAGCGGGCGGCCGAGCTCACCGTGGCCGCCATGGGCATCACCTTCACCGTCTACACCGAAGCCGGCAACATCGACCGGGTCTGGCCCTTCGACGTCATCCCCCGGGTCATCTCCACCCAGGAGTGGGACAAGACCAGCGAAGGCCTCATCCAGCGCCTCCACGCCATGAACCTGTTCATCGACGACCTCTACGGCGCCGGCAAGGTCATCGCCGACGGCGTGCTCCCCGTCGAGCTGCTGGCCGATTCGGTCAACTTCCGCCCCCAGTGCGTGGGCGTGAACCCGCCCCGGGGCCTGTGGGCCCACATCTGCGGCAGCGACCTCGTCCGCGACGCCGACGGCACCCTGTACGTGCTCGAGGACAACCTGCGGGTCCCCTCCGGCGCCTCCTACATGCTCGAGAACCGCCAGATCACCAAACGTGTCTTCGCCGACCTGTTCCGCGACCTCGACATCCACCCCGTCGACTCGTACCCCAACCGCCTCCACCACCAGCTCAGCTCCCTCTCCCCCCGCCCGGGCAACCAGCCCGTCATCGCCGTGCTCACCCCCGGCATCTTCAACTCGGCCTACTTCGAGCACGCCTACCTGGCCCAACAGCTGGGCGCCCACCTCGTCGAGGGCGTCGACCTCGTCGTCGACGACGACGACATCCTCCACATGCGCACCGTCGCCGGCCTCGTCCGCGTCGACGTCGTCTACCGCCGGGTCGACGACCTGTTCCTCGACCCCGAGGTCTTCGGGCCCACCTCGGTCCTGGGCGTGCCCGGGCTCATGCGGGCATGGCGGGCCGGCAACGTGGCCATCGCCAACTCCCCCGGCGCCGGCGTGGCCGACGACAAGGCCATCTACGCCTACGTGCCCGAGCTCATCCGGTACTACCTGGGCGAAGAGGCCAAGATCCCCAACGTCCCCACCTTCCTGTGCGCCGACGAGAAGCAGCGCCAGCACGTGCTCACCCACCTCGAGGAGATGGTGGTCAAGCCGACCAACGAGTCCGGCGGCTACGGGGTCTTCATCGGCCCCCACTCCACCGCGGCCGAGCGTGACGACGTCCGCCGCCTCATCCTGGCCGACCCCCGCAACCACGTGGGCCAGCCCACCCTGCAGCTCTCCACCGCCCCCACCCTGAGCCCCGACGGCGTCGTCCCCCGCCACGTGGACCTGCGCCCCTTCATCCTCTCGGGCGAGCAGCCCTACGTCACCCAGGGCGGTCTCACCCGGGTGGCCCTGACCGAGGGCTCCCTGGTCGTCAACAGCTCCCAGGGCGGCGGCAGCAAGGACACCTGGGTGGTCGATCCCACCGTCATCGGCCCCGGCCGCCGGGAACGCATCTCCGGCCAGTCCCAGAGCCAGTCCCAGACGTCGTCCTCTTCTTCGCAATCCCAGTCGCAATCCCAGACGCAGACCCAGCGATAGGAGCAACCCCTGCTGTTGTCACGAGTCGCCGAATCGGTCTACTGGGCCGGCCGCTACCTCGAGCGGGCCGAGGCCACGGCCCGGCTCATCAAGGTCCACACCGAGCTCTTCCTCGACCTGCCCCGCTCGGCGGGCGTGGGCTGGCTGCCGCTGTTGGCCGTCACCGGCAGCGCCGAACCCTTCTCGGCCCAGCACGACCTCGACCGGGGCGACGCCGCCAGCGACGACGTGGTCGGCGGCAACCACGCCGGCGAGGACGAGGTCGTGGCCTTCATGGCCTCTGACCCCGACAACCCCAGCTCCATCGTGGCCAGCATCGCCCTGGCCCGGGCCAACCTGCGCGTCACCCGGGCCCTGCTGCCGGCGGCGTCCTGGGAGGTGCTCAACCAGCTCCACCTGTGGGCCATCGACAGCGCCGAGCAGGCCGTGGACCGTCGCACCCGCCTGGCGTGGACCGACTCGGTCATCCGCCAGTGCCAGCTGCTGTGCGGCCTGCTGTCGGGCACCATGAGCCACGACGAGACCTACGCCTTCCTCGAAGCGGGCCGCTTCCTGGAGCGGGCCGACATGACGACCCGCGTCCTCGACGTCCAGGCTGGCATCCTGGTGGGTCAGATGGACGACGAGCTCCGGCCCTACGCCGACGTGACCTGGATGAGCGTGCTGCGCTCGTTGTCGGGCCAGCAGATGTTCCTGCGCACGACGCGGAGCGGGCTGTCCGGTCCCGAGGCCCTGCGCTTCCTGCTCACCGACCCCCAGTTCCCCCGCTCGGTCGAGCACTGCATCATCGAGGTGTCCCGGGCCCTGCTCGAGGTGCCCCGGTGCGACGAGCCCATGAGCGGCTGCGCCGACGTGCAGCGCCTGCTGGTCGACGCCGACGTCGACGCCCTGGCCGAGGGCGGGCTGCACGAGTACGTCGAGCTGCTCCAGGACGGCATCGCCGACCTGCACGGCCTGCTGGTCGGTACCTTCTTCCAGTTGGGCCTGGAACGCACCGACGCCGTCCTGGTCACAGGCTGAGATCCGGAGCCGCATGGGCATCACCGTCGCCATCGAGCACAGCACCCGGTACAAGTTCGACCGGCCCGTGCGCCTGTCACCCCACGTGGTGCGCCTGCGCCCTGCACCGCACTGCCGCACGCCGATCCTGGCCTACTCGCTCAAGGTCGAACCGGCCGAGCACTTCATCAACTGGCAGCAGGACGCCTTCGGCAACTACCTGGCCCGCTTCGTCTTCCCCGAGCCCACCCGGGAACTGTCCATCACCGTGGACATCGTGGCCGAGCTCACGGTCATCAACCCCTTCGACTTCTTCCTCGACGAGTACGCCGAGCGCTTCCCCTTCGCCTACGAGCCCCGGCTGCACCACGACCTGCTGCCCTACCTCGAGACCGAGCCCGCCGGGCCGCTCTTGACCGAGTGGCTGGCCGGACTGCCCCCGGTGCCCGAGGGCGGCATGGCCATCGTCGACTTCCTCGTCGGCCTCAACATGGCCCTGCGCGATGCCGTGGCCTACACCACCCGCCTCGAGCACGGTGTGCAGACCCCCGAGCAGACCCTGGAGAAGGCGCTGGGGTCGTGCCGGGACAGCGGCTGGCTGCTGGTCCAGGTGCTGCGCCAGCTTGGCCTGGCCGCCCGCTTCGTGTCCGGCTACCTGGTCCAGCTCACCCCCGACGAGCCCCCCCTCGACGGCCCGGTCGGTCCGACCGAGGACTTCACCGACCTGCACGCCTGGGCCGAGGTGTACATCCCCGGCGCGGGCTGGATCGGCCTCGACCCCACCTCGGGCCTGTTCGCCGGCGAGGGCCACATCCCCCTGGCCTGCACCGCCGATCCCGCCAGCGCCGCCCCCGTCGAGGGCCTGATCGAGCCGGCCGAGGTCACCTTCGAGTTCGCCAACGTCGTGCGGCGCATCGAGGAGACCCCCAGGGTCACCAGGCCCTACACCGACGAGCAGTGGACCCGCATCGACGCCCTGGGCCGGGCCACCGACGACGAGCTGGTCGCCCTCGACGTTCGCCTGACCCAGGGGGGTGAGCCCACCTTCGTCTCCGTGGACGACATGGAGGCGGCCGAGTGGACCTCGGCCGCGGACGGGCCCCAGAAGCGGGAACGGGCCTGGGACCTGATGGGCCGGCTGGCCGAGCGCTGGGCCCCCGGCGGCCTCGTCCAGCACGGCCAGGGCAAGTGGTACCCCGGTGAACCCCTGCCCCGCTGGCAGATGGGCCTGCTGTGGCGCAATGACGGCGAGCCCCTGTGGCGCGACCGCACCCTGCTGGCCGACCCCTGGATCGCCGGTGACGCCACCGCGGCCGACGCCAAGGACCTGGCCGAAGCCGTGGCCGCCCGCCTGGGCATCGGGGCCGAGATGTGCGTGGCCGCCTACGAGGATCCCCTCTACCAGCTGTGGGTCGAGGCCCGCCGGCCCGAGGGCGAGCCCCCCACCGACGTCGACCCCGCCGTGGCCGGTGCCGACGACGCCGCCCGAAGGGCCGCAGCCGCCGCCCTCGACGGTGACGGCGGTGCGCCCGTGGGCTACGTCGTGCCCGTGCACCGCCTGGCCGGCGACGGCGGCTGGGGCACCAGCCGCTGGCACTTCCGTCGCGGCCACCTGGTCCTGACCCCGGGCGACTCCCCCCTGGGCCTGCGTCTGCCCCTCGACGCCATCAGCTGGACGCCGACGCCGGCCAACCCCGAGCGGTCGACCTTCGACCCGCGCTCCCCCCTGCCCCCGGCCGCGGCGCCCACGGAAGGCGGCGGCACCGCCGTGGCCCCGGCCACCATCGTCGACGCCGACGACGCCCCGCCCACCGCCCTCGGCGTCGAGGTGCGCGACGGCCACCTGTTCGTCTTCCTGCCCCCCTTCGAGGAGCTGGAGCACACCGTCGAACTGCTGGCCGCCATCGAGGCGTCCGTCGCCGCGGCGGGTCGTCCCGTGGTCATCGAGGGCTACCCGCCGGCCCGTGACCCCCGCCTGGTCCAGGTCGTGGTGGCGCCCGACCCCGGGGTGCTCGAGGTCAACGTGGCCCCGGCATCGTCGTGGACCGAGCTCGAAGCCATCACCACCTCCCTGCACGAGGAGGCCCGCCGGTCCCGGCTGGGCACCGAGACCTTCGCCGTGGACGGCACCCACGCCGGCACCGGTGGCGGCAACCACCTGACCCTGGGGGGCAGCACCCCGGCCGACAGCCCGCTCCTACGCCGGCCCGACCTGCTGGTGTCCATGCTGACGTTCTGGCAGCACCACCCGTCGCTGTCCTACCTGTTCTCGGGCAAGTTCATCGGCCCCACCAGCCAGGCGCCCCGGGCCGACGAGGGCCGGGTGGAGACCCTCTACGAGCTCGAGATCGCCATGGCCGAGCTCGAGCGCCTGGGCGACGACCCCCCGCCGTGGCTGGTCGACCGCCTGTTCCGCCACCTGCTCACCGACGTCACCGGCAACACCCACCGGGCCGAGTTCTGCATCGACAAGATGTTCAGCCCCGACAGCGAGCGGGGCCGCCTGGGCCTGCTCGAGCTGCGGGCCTTCGAGATGCCCCCCCACCCCCGCATGGCCCTCGTCCAGGCCCTGCTCGTGCGCTGCCTGGTGGCCCGCTTCTGGCGCCTGCCCTACACCGGGCCCCTCATCCGCTGGGGCACCGACCTGCACGACCGCTTCCTGCTGCCCTGGTACGCGGCGGCCGACATCGGCCAGGTCGTCGACGACCTCGTCACCCACGGCCACCCCTTCGAAGCGGGCTGGATCGCCCCCTTCCTCGAGTTCCGCTTCCCCAAGCTGGGCGAGTCCCAGGTGGGTGACGTCCGCCTCGAGCTGCGCTCGGCCATCGAGCCCTGGCACGTGCTCGGCGAAGAGGTGGGGGCCACCTCCACCGCCCGCTACGTCGACTCGTCCGTGGAGCGGGTCCAGGTCCTGGTGGAAGGGGCGGTCGAGGGTCGCCACCTGGTCACCTGCAACGGCGTGCCCGTCCCCCTGCGGGCCACGGGCACCTCGGGCACCATGGTGGCCGGGGTCCGCTACCGGGCCTGGTCACCGCACTCGGCCCTGCACCCCACCATCGAGGTCCAGGCCCCCCTGGTGCTCGACCTGGTCGACCGGTGGAGCGGGCGCTCCCTGGGCGGCTGCACGTACCACGTGAGCCACCCCGGCGGCCGCAGCTACGACACCTTCCCGGTCAACGCCAACGAGGCCGAAGCCCGTCGGGCCAGCCGCTTCGTGGCCCGGGGCCACACCCCCGGGCCCCTGCCCGTTGACCTGCTGGCGGAGATCGACCGGGTGGCCGGGGCCGAGTACCCTGCCACCCTGGATCTGCGGCGCGCCCTCCGGCGCTGACCGCTCCGGAACCCCCCCCCATGACCATCAGCGTGCCGCCCGAGCTCATCGCGTCGTACCGGCCGCCCCGCGGCCTCTACGACGAGATGGTCGATCCCGACGGTCGGGTCCGGCCCCACTGGGCCCAGGTGGGCCGGGTGCTCGACGGCCTCGGCCTCGACGAGCTCGACCGCCGGCGGCGCCACGCCGAGCACCTGCTCGATGACGACGGCGTCTCCTACAACGTCCTCGACGGCACCTCGGACGGTGCTGGTCCAGGTAGCGGCCCCGGCGTGGGCACGGCCACCAGCCCCCGGACCGGTCACGGCTGGGGCCTCGACCCCGTACCCGTGGTCATCAGCAGCGACGAGTGGGCCCGCATCGAGAGCGGGGTCATCCAGCGCTCCGAGCTGATGAACCTCATCCTGTCGGACCTCTACGGCCCCCGTGACCTGCTGCGTCGCGGCCTGCTGCCCGCCCAGCTCGTCTTCGGGCACCCGGGCTTCCTGCGCGAGTGCGACCAGGTGCGCATCCCCGGCCCCGCCCAGCTGTTCACCGCGGCCTACGACCTGGCCCGCGACGGCGACGGCCGCTGCTGGGTGATGACCGACCACGCCCAGGCCCCCTCGGGCGCGGGCTACGCCCTGGAGAACCGCACCGTGGTCTCCCGGGTCTTCCCCAGCCTGTACCGCGAAGCCCGCGTCCACCGCCTGGCCCCCTTCTTCCGCACCCTGCGCACGGCGCTGCAGGGCGTGGCCCCGGCCTCGGCCACCGATCCCCGCATCGTGGTGCTCACCCCGGGCCCGTGGAGCGAGACGGCCTTCGAGCACGCCTACCTGGCCTCCTACCTGGGCTACCCCCTGGTCGAGGGGGGCGATCTCACCGTGCGCGAGGGGCGGCTGTGGTTGCGCAGCCTGGGCCACCTCGAACAGGTCGACGTCGTGCTGCGCCGGGTCGACAGCTGGTTCTGCGACCCCCTCGAGCTACGGGCCGACTCCCACCTGGGGGTGCCCGGCCTGGTCGAGGCCACCCGGCTGGGCACGGTGTCCGTGGTCAACACCCTGGGCAGCGGGGTCCTGGAGAACGCCGGACTGCTGGCCTTCCTGCCCCGGCTGTCCGAGGCCCTCCTGGGCCAGCCCCTGAGCCTGCCCTCGGTGCCCACGTGGTGGTGCGGCGATCCCACCAGCCGCTCCCACGTGCTGGCCAACCTGTCCCGCCTGGTCATCAAGCCCGTGGCCCGGGCCACGGGCAGCAGCAGCATCTTCGGCTGGCAGCTCGACGAGGCCGCCCGCGAGGAACTGGCCGCCCGCATCATGGTCCGCCCCGCCGACTGGGTGGGCCAGGACGCCGTCGAGATCGGCTGCGCTCCCACCCTCACCCCCCACGGCTTCGAGCCTCGCCGCACCGTGCTGCGGGCCTTCGCCGTGGCCAGCGGTTCGTCCTACGAGGCCATGCCCGGCGGGTTGACCCGGGTGGCCCCCTCCATCGACGCCGCCCCCATCTCCAACCAGGCCGGTGCCCTGAGCAAGGACACCTGGGTGTTGGCCAGCGAGCCCGAGACCCTGACCGGGTTCTGGCTGCAGGACGGCCCCGCCGTCATCGCCATCGACCCCGCCGGCGCCCTGTCCTCCCGCGCCGCCGAGAACCTGTTCTGGCTGGGTCGCTACGCCGAGCGGGCCGAGGAGGTCGTGCGCCTGCTGCGCACCGTCGAGGACCGGCGCAACGACTTCGGCCGCAGCGGCAACGAGGCCGGCCTGGCCTGCCTGCAGGCCCTGTTCGCGGCGCTCACCCACGTGACCACGGCCTACCCCGGCTTCGTCGGGCGCGGCGCCGCCGAGCGCCTGGCCAGCCCCGAGGCCGAACTGCGCTCGCTGGTGGCCGACGGCGGCCGCCCCGGCACCCTGGCCCACGCCCTGCGCCGCATGTTGCAGTCGGCCCAGGCCGTGCGCGACCAGCTGTCCCTCGACACGTGGATGGTGGTGGGCAACCTCGACCGGGTGCTGTTGGGCCTCGACGATCGGGGCACCGACCCCCAAGCCGAGGCCCAGGCCGCGCTGACCCACGTGCTCCAGGCGCTGTTGGCCCTGGCCGGCCTGATGGGCGAGTCCATGGTGCGGGACACGGGTTGGCGCTTCCTCGACGCCGGTCGCCGCATCGAGCGCGCGCTGCAGCTGACCTCGTTGCTGCAGGCCACGGTCACCATCGACCGGGGCACGGCCACGGACAGCCTGCTCTTCGAATCGGTGCTCACCGCGGCGGAGAGCATCATCACCTACCGGCGCCGGTACCGCAGCCAGGCGCAACTCGAGACCCTGCTCGACCTGCTGCTCCTCGACGGTGACAACCCCCGCTCCCTGCTCTACCAGGTCGACCGCCTCGGTGAGGACCTCGTCGTCATGCCCCGTCCCCTCGACGGTCCCCGCCTGTCGGGCGCCGAGCGCCTGACGCTGGAGGCGGCCACCGCCCTGCGCCTGGCCGACACCACCGAGCTGGCCCGCCTCGACCAGTACGGCGGCCGGCCCCAGCTGAGCGCCTTCCTGGGCCGCATGGGTGACCTGTTGGGCCAGGTGGCCAAGGCCGTGGACCACTCCCACTTCACCCACCTGCTGCCCCAGCGCCCCCTGGCCCGCAGCGACGGCGCCGCCCTCGACGGCATGAGCAGCCAGTCCCAATCACAATCGCAGGGTTGGGCATGAGCTACCAGGTGACCCACCGCACGGTGTACCGCTACGAGTCCGACGTGTCGGCCAGCTACGGCCAGCTCCACCTGCTGCCCCGGGACCTGCCCGGCCAGATCTGCCGCACGTCCAAGGTCACCATCGACCCCGCCCCCCTCGACTACCGCGAGCGGCGGGACTTCTTCGGCAACCGGGCCGCCTACTTCTCCATCCTCGAGCCCCACACCCGCCTCGAGGTGGTCAGCGAGTCCATCGTCGACGTGCGGGGTCGTCAGGCCACCCTGCCCATGCTCGGCGACCGGCCCTGGGAAGAGGTCAGGGACCGGCTGGCCGCCCTGCCGACGCCCGCCGAGGCCGTCGACGGCGCCGTGCTCGACGCCGCCCAGTACAGCTTCGACTCCCGCCGGGCCGCGGGCTCCCCCGCCCTGCGGGACTACGCGGCACCGTCCTTCGGGCGGGGCCGCCCCCTGCTCGACGCGGTGAACGACCTGTCCCAGAGGATCCACCGCGAGTTCGACTACGACGCCAAGGCCACCGACGTGCGCACCACGCTCGACGAGCTGCTGGCCCTGCGGGCCGGCGTCTGCCAGGACTTCGCCCACCTCGTCATCGGCTGCCTGCGCTCGTTGGACCTGGCCGCCCGCTACGTGAGCGGCTACCTCGAGACCCGTCCCCCTCCCGGCAAGGCCCGCCTCAAGGGGGCCGACGTGTCCCACGCCTGGGCGTCGGTGTTCCTGCCCGACACGGGCTGGGTCGACATCGACCCCACCAACGACCAGTTCGTCAACGACCGCTACGTGACCACGGCGTGGGGCCGCGACTACGGCGACGTCACCCCCCTCGAAGGGGTGATCTACACCGAGGGCAAGACGACCGAGCTCGATGTCGGCGTCGATGTCATCCCCCTGTCCGAGCTCGGCCTCGAGCCCGACGGCACGGTCCGGCCGGGAGAAACCGGCCGCACCGGGGGCTAGCCCGGGCCCCGGCCGGGTACAGGGGGCGCCGTGCGTGCGTTCACCTGCCAGAACTGCCAGCAGCTCGTGTTCTTCGAGAACAGCGAGTGCCTGCGTTGCCACTCCTCCCTGGGCTTCGTGCCCGCCCGCCGTTCCATCGTCGCCTTGCACCCCGGCGAGCGGTCCGGTGCCCTGGTGGCCGTGGACGACCGCTCGGGCCACCGGCGGTGCATGAACGCCGGGCTGGCCGCGTGCAACTGGGTCGTGCCCGATCACGACCCCAACGACCTGTGCGACTCGTGTCGGTTGACCCGCAAGCGTCCCGCGGATGAGGACGAGGCCGGCATGCAGGCCTTCGCCGCCGCCGAGGAGGCCAAGCGGCGGCTGATGTTCCAGCTCCTCGAGCTGGGCCTGCCCATCGTGTCCCGGGAGGACGATCCCGTCACCGGCCTGGCCTTCGACCTGCTCTCCTCCAAGGGCGACAAGGTCTACACCGGGCACGAGAACGGTGTGGTCACCCTGGACCTGGCCGAGTCGGACCACGTGTACCGCACCCAGGTGCGGGAGAAGCTGGGGGAGGTCTACCGCACCGTGTTGGGCCACCTGCGCCACGAGATCGGCCACTACTTCTGGACCGTGCTCATCGAGCACGGCGGGCCCATCGGCCACTTCCGGACCCTGTTCGGCGACGAGACCATCTCCTACGACGACGAGCTGAAGCGCCACTACGCCGAGGGTCCGCCCCTCGACTGGCGGGAGCACTTCGTGAGCTCGTACGCCACCATGCACCCGTGGGAGGACTGGGCCGAGACCTTCGCCCACTACCTGCACATCCGTGACACCCTGCAGACCGCGGCCGCCTTCGGGGTCAGCGTGACCGGGCCCCGGGTGGCCACCATCCAGGACCGCTCCCTGGCCGTGACCCCCACCGAGGACCTGCAGGACGAGCGCTTCGAGCAGGTCGTGGCCGACTGGCTGGCCCTGACCTACGCCCTCAACGCGGTGAACCGGTCCATGGGCAAGGAGGACCTCTACCCCTTCGTCCTCTCCCCCACCGTCATCGACAAGCTGTCCTTCGTGCACGAGCAGGTGAACGCCGCCGCCCGGGCCGGCGCCAACGACGCCGCCGCCGCCTGAGCGGTCCCCGGCCCCGGTGCTGATCAGTCTTCCTTACGCCATCCAGTAGGAAGTGTGAACGGGCGCTGGCGCTGACGCCGTGCCAGGATCGCCGCCCATGGTGAGCGGCCTGCACCGGTGGCACCTGCTGCCTCCCGAGACCACCCCCGATGCCGGGGTGCTGGTGCGGACCCGTGGCGTGCGGGCCTTCGTCGATGGCCTGGTGTCGGTGGTGCTGCCCCTGTACCTGGTCAGCCTGGGCTTCTCCAGCCTCCAGGTCGGCGGCGTCATCACCGGGACCCTCATCGGTTCGGCCGTGCTCACCCTGGCCGTGGGCCTGCGGTTCCACCGCCTGTCCCGTCTGCGGCTGCTGCAGGCCGTGGCCGCGGTGATGGTGGCCACCGGGTTGGGCTTCGGGCTGCTGTCGGGCTTCTGGGCCCTGATGGTGGTGGCCGTGCTCGGCACCATGAACCCCTCGGCCGGTGACGTCAGCGTGTTCCTGCCCACCGAGCAGGCCCTGCTGCCGGCCACGGTGTCCGACCGCGAGCGCACCTCGCTGTTCGCCCGCTACAGCCTGGTCGGCTTCGCCGTGGCCGCCTTCGGCTCCCTGGCCGCGGGGGTGCCCGGGTGGCTGGCCGACCGCACCGGGCTGTCGACCGAGGCCGCCCTGCGGGGGGTGTTCTTCGTCTACGCCGCCGCCGGGGTGGTGGTGTGGTTCTCGTACCGCCGCCTGTCCCCCGCCGTGGAGCCTCCCGAGGGGGCACCCCGGGCCGCCCTGGGCCCGTCACGACGCACGGTGTACAAGCTGGCCGCGGTGTTCTCCCTCGACTCCCTGGGCGGGGGCTTCGTGGTCCAGTCCATGGTCGTGCTGTGGCTGGCCCGCCGCCACGGCGTGTCCATCGCCCTGGCCGGAGCGGTGTTCTTCTGGACCGGCCTGCTGGCGGGGGCATCCGCGCTCCTGGCCGTGCGCATCGCCCGGCGCATCGGGCTGGTGCGCACCATGGTCTTCACCCACCTGCCCGCCAACCTGCTGCTCATCGCCACCCCGTTCATGCCCAACGGGGGCCTGGCCATCGCCTGCCTGCTGCTGCGAGCCACGCTCAGCCAGATGGACGTGCCCACCCGTACCAGCTACGTCATGGCCGTGGTCACCCCGGCCGAACGCCCCGCGGCGGCGTCGATCACCAACGTGCCCCGCAGCCTGGCTTCGGCCGCCGCCCCCCTGTTCGCCGGCTGGTTGCTGGAGCACAGCGCCTTCGGCTGGCCCCTGGTGGTGGGGGGCGTGCTCAAGGGCACCTACGACCTGGTGCTGCTGGGCATGTTCCGTGACGTGCGCCCCCCCGAAGAGCAGTGAGGCCGGACCTGGCGGGCGACACGGCGCATGGGAGGCTGGACCGGTGAGCTCCCCCGATGCTGTCGACCCCATCGCGGCCGACCCCGACTACCTCGTCCGCATCCTCACCGCCCGCGTCTACGACGTGGCCGTGGAGTCCCCCCTCGAGGTGGCGCCGCTGCTGTCGGCCCGGCTGGGCAACCGCCTGCTCCTCAAGCGGGAGGACGTCCAGTCGGTGTTCTCGTTCAAGCTGCGGGGGGCCTACAACAAGATGGCCCACCTGTCCCCCGAGGCCCTGGCCCGGGGTGTGGTGACGGCGTCGGCCGGCAACCACGCCCAAGGGGTGGCCCTGGCCGCCCAGCGCCTGGGCTGCACCGCGGTCATCGTCATGCCCGCCACCACGCCCACCACCAAGACCCTGGCCGTGGCCGCCCGGGGGGCGGAGATCGTCGTCATCGGAGACACCTTCGACGAGGCCGAGGCCCACGCCCACGTGCTCGAGGCCGAGCGGGGCCTGACCTTCGTGCACCCCTTCGACGATCCTGACGTCATCGCCGGTCAGGGCACCGTGGGCATGGAGATCCTGCGCCAGCACTCGGGTCCCCTGCACGCCATCTTCGTGGCCATCGGTGGGGGCGGGCTCATCGGGGGGATCTCGGCCTACGTGAAGCGGCTGCGGCCCGACGTGCGCGTCATCGGCGTCGAACCCACCGATGCCGACTCCATGAAGCGCTCCCTGGCGGCGGGGCACCGGGTGCGCCTCGACGCCGTGGGCCTGTTCGCCGACGGCGTGGCCGTGCGCGAGGTGGGGGTGGAGCCGTTCCGCCTGGCCCGCCAGTTCGTCGACGAGGTCATCACCGTGGACACCGACGACCTGTGCGCGGCCATCAAGGACGTCTTCCAGGACACCCGGTCCATCCTCGAGCCCTCGGGCGCCCTTGCCATCGCCGGGGCCAAGGCCTACGTCGCCCGCGAGGCCGCCGCGGGCAGGCCGGTGCTGGGTCAGGACCTGGTGGCGGTGGCCTGTGGGGCCAACATGAACTTCGACCGGCTGCGCTTCGTGGCCGAGCGGGCCGAGGTCGGTGAGGGGCGGGAAGCGCTGCTGGCCGTGACCGTGCCCGAACGGCCGGGCTCGTTCCGCCGCTTCTGCTCGCTGATCGGCTCACGCAACGTCACCGAGTTCAACTACCGCATCGCCGACAGCGACGAAGCCCACGTCTTCTGCGGCCTGCAGGTGGAGGGCAGGGCGGACACGGCCGAGGTGGTGAGCCGCCTCGAGGCCGCCGGCATGGGCACGCTCGACCTGACCGAGGACGAGATGGCCAAGCTCCACATCCGCCACCTGGTGGGGGGCCGGTCGGCTCGCACGCACGACGAACGGCTCTACCGCTTCGAGTTCCCCGAGCGGCCGGGGGCGCTGATGCGCTTCCTCGAGGCCATGAGCGTGGGCTGGAACATCTCGCTCTTCCACTACCGCAACCACGGCGCCGACTACGGGCGGGTGCTGTGCGGCATCCAGGTCCCCGCCAGCGACGACGACGCCTTCGCCGCCTTCCTCGCCGACCTGTCCCTGGTCGGCTACCGCCCCCACGACGAGTCGGCCAACCCCGCCTACGCCCTCTTCCTCCGCTGAGCGGCGCTCAGTTGTAGAAGGTGTCGGCGATCTGGGCTTCGTAGGCCCGGCGTTGGTCACCGGGGACGGGCGGGGGTTGCAGGCACAGGGAGTCGGCGATGTCCCACAGCGGCTCGACCTGCTCGGCCACCTGGTCGGGGGTGCCACAGAGCACGAAGGTGCGGGCCATCTCGTCGGGGATGATCGACACCAGGTCCCGCTCCCCCGCGGCCACCGCCGCGGTCAGGCGGGCGGCCTCGTCGCCGAAGCCGTGGGCGGCGAAGTAGGCGTGGTACTGGGCGATCGACGCGTAGATGGCCACGTGGGCCTTGGCGTCGCGCACCGACTGGGCGGCGTCGGGGTTGGGGGCGGCCACGTGCCACAGGTTGACCTCGACGTCGGCCCGGGTGCGGCCGCTGCGGGCCACGGCCTCGGCGAAGGGCCCGTTGACCTGCTCGATGGCCCAGCGGGCCGACCACGACGGGTGACCGATGAGGCCGTCGGCCAGCTCGCCCGCCACCTTGACCAGCGGCGTGCGCAGGGCGGCCACCCAGATGGGCAGGGAGGGACGCAGGGGTCGGGGGGCGGCCAGGTCGGACAGGTCGAGCTGCCAGAACTCGCCGTCGAAGCGCCCCGTGCGCCGGGCCGCCCCCGTGGTGATCAGCCTGATGATGCGCACGGCCTCGGCCAGGCGGGCCACGGGCCGGTCGTAGGGCACGCCGTAGTGGCGCTCGTGGCTGGTCCGCACCCCGGTGCCCAGGCCCAGGGTGAAGCGCCCGTCGCACAGGTGGTCGACGTCGAGGGCAGCCAGGGCCGTCTCCAACGGAGGCCGGGCCAGGGCCAGGGCGATGCCACTGGCCAGGCGGACCGACGACGTGGTGGCGGCCACTGCGCCCAGGGGCACCCAGGGGTTGGAACCGAGCTGGATGGAGAAGACGCCCTCGAGACCGCTGGCCTCGGCCCCCTGCGCCACCTCGACCGTCTTGGCTGCGGAGCGTGACGGGGGGAGCATGATCCAGAAGCGGCGGTCGGCCATGGCCGCACGGTAGCCAGTAGGACCATCCACGTGCCCGGGAGCGTCTCGGTGCACCACCGACCCCCGTGCTGGGTTAGAACGACGGCACTGTGCCCAACGACGCCGAACCCGCTCCGACCGGCGACCGTGGAACCGGGCGGGACGCGACCTCCGACGAACCTCCCGATCAGGACCCCGGCGCCAGGGTCCTGACCGACGGCGCCCCCGGCGACGAGCGCCCCGACGTCGACGGCGCCTCCACCGGCGGTCCTCCACCGCCAGGGGCGGCGGGACCACCCCACCACGCCGCCCCGGACCGGCCCGTGGGCAAGGACCTGGCCAAGCTGACCCTGGGTGCCCTGGGCATCGTCTACGGCGACATCGGCACCAGCCCCCTCTACGCGATGCGGGAGTCCTTCGAGGCCCACGACCTCGCCGTGCTCGACGCCAACGTCCTCGGTGTCCTGTCCCTCATCTTCTGGTCGATGATGCTGGTCATCACGGTCAAGTACCTGTTGTTCGTCATGCGGGCGGACAACGGCGGTGAGGGCGGCATCCTCGCCCTGGCCGCCCTCGTCACCCCCGTGCGCACCGCGGTGCGGACACCGCGGACCCCCCGGTGGATCCTGGTCATGGTGGGCCTGTTCGGCACCGCCCTGCTCTACGGCGACGGCATGATCACGCCGGCCATCTCGGTCCTCAGCGCCGTCGAGGGCCTGAGCCTGGCCGCGCCCTCGGTCGACCGCTTCGTCATCCCCATCGCCTGTCTGATCCTCGTCGGCCTGTTCAGCGTCCAGTCCCGGGGCACGGGCACGGTGGGCACCTTCTTCGGGCCCATCATGGTGGTGTGGTTCGCGGTGCTGGCCATCCTCGGCCTGATCCACATCGGCGACGACCCCGGCGTGCTCGCCGCCCTCAACCCCACCCACGCCGTGCAGTTCTTCGGCGACAACGGGATGCGGGGCTTCCTCGTGCTCGGCTCGGTCTTCCTCGTCGTCACCGGCGGCGAGGCGTTGTACGCCGACATGGGCCACTTCGGGCGCCGCCCCATCCAGATGGGCTGGTTCTTCCTGGCCCTGCCCGCCCTGGTGCTGAACTACCTGGGCCAGGGCGCCCTGGTCATGAAGGACCACGAGGCGGTGGCCAACCCCTTCTACCTGATGGCCCCGCACTGGGCCCGCCTGGGGCTGACGCTGCTGGCCACCATGGCCACCGTCATCGCCTCCCAGGCCCTCATCTCGGGGGTGTTCTCCATCACCATGCAGGCCGTGCAGCTGGGGTACAGCCCCCGCCTGCGCATCCAGCACACCTCGGCCACCCAGGCCGGACAGATCTACATCCCCGCGGTGAACTGGGCGCTGATGGCGGCGTGCATCGCCCTAGTGGTCACGTTCCGCTCGTCGAGCGCCCTGGCCGCGGCCTACGGCGTGGCCGTCACCGCCACCATGTTCATCACCACCCTGCTGCTGTTCGTGGTGGCCCGAGAACGCTGGGGGTGGTCCCTCCCCGTCTCGGCCGGGCTGTGCGGCACCTTCCTCGTCGCCGACGTGGCCTTCCTGGGGGCCAACCTGTTCAAGATCCCCCACGGCGGCTGGTTCCCCCTGGTGGTGGGGGTGGCGGTGTTCGTCATGCTCACCACCTGGCGCACCGGGCGGGCGCTCGTGCGCGAGCAGTTGCGGGCCGAGCTCATACCCCTGGGCGAGTTCGTCGAGCGGGTCACCACCTCGCACCAGGCCCCGGCCCGGGTCGAGGGCACGGCGGTGTTCATGTACAGCGAGCCCGGCCTGACCCCGCCGGCGCTGGCCACCAACGTGCGCCACAACCGGGTGCTGCACGAACGCACCATCGTGCTGTCGGTGGTGACGCTGTCGGTACCCCGCCTGCCGCCGGACCGCGAACGGGTCGACGTGACCGACTTCGGCAGCGGCTTCTGCCAGTTCCGGGCCAACTTCGGCTTCATGGAGAAGCCCGAACTGCCCGCCGCCCTGCAGACCGTCGAGGGCTTCGACCTCGAACGGGTGACGTTCTTCCTCGGATCGGAGATGGTGACGGCCTCCAACCGCTCGGGCATGGCCCGCTGGCGGGAGAAGTTGTTCGCCCTCATGCTGCGCAACGCCTCGGGGGCGGCGAACTTCTTCGACCTCCCCTACGACCGCACCGTCGTCGTGGGCGTCCGCCTCGACATCTGAGCTGCACGAGCGTCCGAGCACGGCATGTGACCGTCGTCGCACGCGCGGCGGTTGCCCATGCGGTCCGGCGCCTGGGTCCTCTACCCTCGGAGCACAGTGGCTGACGACATCGTGACAGAGACCCCGACCGCACCCGAGGCCCGTTGGGTGCTGCAGAACCTCGGTGATACCCGCAGGGTGGGCAGGGTCGTCGACGAGTCGCCCGGTGCCATCCGCATCGAGTTCCTCGGCGGCGACAAGGTGTCGTGGGACGCGTTGCCCAAGAGCGCCCGCTTCGTCGATCCCACCTCGCTGGCCTTCCGCAACGCGGCCGAGCCCGACGACGTGCGCGACCAGCTGGCGAACGACCCCGCTGCTCTGGGCCTGGCCCTGCTGCGCGAGGCCCGCACCCCCCTCGACGCCGTCGAGCTGCGCCAGCGCCTGGCCGGGCTGGGCCTCGTCCCCGCCCCCGTGCGCCCCGGCGCCACCACCCGGGCGCCCGACCCGTGGCCCGACCTGTGGCGAAGGATGCGACCGGCCCTGCTGGCCAACGAACACGTGCGCGTGGACGGCAAGCGCCTGGCGTGGAGCGACACCGCCATCGCCAAGGCCTCGGCCGGCTCACGCCCCCGGGTGGCCCGCGTCGCCCGCGAGGCCCCCCCGGCTGCCCCCGCCCCCGACGCCTCGGGTCCCCTGGCCCTGCTCGAGCGCCTGGCCACCGCCGGTGTGGACGCCGAGGAGCGCCAGTCCCTACGCCTGCAGGCCCGTGACGCCCTCGTCGGGCGCGTCGATCCCTACCTGGGGGTGGCGGCCTCGGCCCTGGGGCTGTCGCCGTCGAGCTCGGTGAACTGGTCCACCACCCCACCGCCATCGCCCGCAGCCCCGGCGGTGGCCAGCGAGGTCCTGCGCCTGGCCCGCCGCCAGGAGGCGTGGCGCTACCTGCTGGCCGCAGCCACGTCGACCGAGCCCGTGGTGGCCGACCGGGCCCAGGTGCTGCTCGACGGCGTGGCCCCGGGAGCCATCGGCTCGGCCGCGGCCGAGGAGATCGACGCCTGGAGCACCCAGCTGCGCGAAGGCATGGCCCCGACCCGCATCGGTTCGCGGCTGACGCTGCTGGTCGGCGTGCTGCCCCAGACGCCGTCGGTGGCCCTGCTGGCCGCCCTGGCCCGCCTCCTGGTGGCGCTGGCCCCCCGCTCGGCCGAGGCCGCCACCCGCCAGGCCGTCGGCGCCGCCCTCGAGATCATGTCCCGGGGCGACCAGGCCGTGACCGAGCGGGCCCTGGCCGCCGCCCAGCTGGCCGATCCCGACGCCGTGGCCCTGCTCAGCGCCCTGGCCGGCCAGCCTGCGGGCAGCGGCAGTGCCCGGGCCCAACTGCTCGAGGCCGTGGCCGGTGCCCGGGCCGACCTCGTGGCCGAGGCCACCGGGGCGTGGCAGGACATCGACCCCGGTGACATCGCCGCCCTGTCCGGCCTGGACCGGGTCGGCGGACTGCTGACCGACCCCGACCGCCCCCTGCACGCCCAGGTCACCCTGCCCCTGCTGGCCCGCCTGGTCGACAAGGCCGACCTCGACGGCCTGCTGGCGGCCCGGCACTGGCCCGATCGCCTCGTCGAACTGGTTCCGGCGGACCGCTACGCCGTCGCCCTGCGAGCGGCGGCCGAGCGGGAATCCGCCGTGCTGCTGGCCGTGGCCCTGGGCACCGCACCCCCCGCCGAGGCGTGAGCTGACCCCGGCCTGATGCCGCCTGGCGGCATCAGGCGCCGGCCCCGGGCCAGCGCCTGGGGGCCCGGCGTGAGGCCTACTTCCGGGCCCTGGCCCTCAACTCGAGCGACGCCGTGCTCGTGCTCGACCGCGACGGGCGCATCCTCGACACCACGCCGTCGGTGCCCGAGAACCCCCTGTCGGACAGCTCGCCCGCCGCCGTGCTCGGTCGCACCGAGGAGGACGTGCGGGGGCTGGCCGCCCAGGACCTCGTCCACCCCCTGCACCTGGACCAGACGGCCGCCCTCTTCGAACGGGCCGTCGACACCCCCGGCGCCCGGCTCACCGAAGAGGTGCGGACCCGGCCGTCGACGGGCGACGAGCAGTGGGTCGGCCTGAGCATGGTCAACCTGCTCGAGGACCCCGTGGTCGGCGGGGTCGTCGCCCACCTCCAGGACATCACCGCCCGCAAGGACGTCGAGCGACGTCTGGCCCACCAGGCCTTCCACGATCCCCTCACCGGCCTGGCCAACCGCACCCTGCTCCACGACCGGCTGACCGGGGCCCTGCGGCGCCGGGCCCGTGACGGCACCGGGGTGGGCGTGATCTTCCTCGACCTCGACCGCTTCAAGGTGGTCAACGACAGCCTGGGCCACCCCGCCGGCGACGAGCTGTTGCGGGTGGCCGCCACCCGTCTGGTGTCGGTGGCCCGGGCGTCGGACACCGTGGCTCGCCTGGGTGGCGACGAGTTCGCCCTGGTGGTTTCGGGTGAGGGTGTGGACCGCACCTCCCTGGGGGTCCTGGCCCAGCGCTGCCTGCTCAGCCTGCGCGAGCCCCTCGACCTGGGCGGGGTGCCCGTGCCCATGGGGGCCAGCATCGGCGTGGCCCTGGCCGACGCCGTCACCGTCGGCTCGGGCCGCTCGAACGACTCGGGGGTCGCCGACGGCTCCGACGGCTCCGACGGCGCGGACGGCCCGGGTGGCGCGGATGGCCCGGGCGGCGCTGACGGCGCGGCCGAGGCCCTGCTGCGCCACGCCGATCTGGCCATGTACGCGGCCAAGGCCCGGGGGCGCAACGGCTAGGCCTTCTTCGACGCCAGCATGGGCTCGGCCACCCGGGAGCGGCTGCGGCTCGAAGCCGACCTGCGCAGCGCCGTCGCCCTCGGCCAGCTGCAACTGGCCTACCAGCCCATCGTGCAGCTCGACTCGGGCGACCTGGTCGGCTTCGAGGCCCTGGTCCGCTGGAACCACCCCCGGTTGGGGCACCTGCCCCCCTCGGCGTTCATCGGCCTGGCCGAGGAGACGGGCCAGATCGACGAGATCGGTGGCTGGGTGTTGCGCGAAGCGTGCGCCGCGGCCACCCGCTGGGCCCGGGGTGCTCCGGGCGCCCTCGACCTGCAGCTGTCGGTGAACGTGTCGGGGCGCCAGCTGACCGGGACCGAGCTCGTCCCCCAGGTGTCGGGTGCGCTCGACCGCTCGTTCCTGGCCCTGGGCTCGAGCGGCGGCCGCGAGCTGCATCGGTTGGTGCGGGGGGTGATCGAGCTGGGCCGCACCCTGGAGCTGGAGACGGTGGCCGAGGGCATCGAGACCATCACCCAGCGCGACCTGCTACGGGCCGACGGTTGCCGGTTCGGCCAGGGCTACCTGTTCGCCCAGCCCGTCGACGACGTCACCGCCCTCGGCCTGGCCCGTCGCACCACACCCCTGAGCCCCGAGGGCCGGCCCGCCGCCGTGCTCAACCGCTCCGACGTGGTGTGACCGTTCACCCCGGTCGGGGGTCGCTCCGGCGGCGGGACAGGGCGGCCAGGGCGTCGCGGTGCTCGGCCGAGGCCAGGCTGGCCCGGTGGCCGGCCTCGATGGCGTCGATGGCCTCGGCGGCGGCGCCGCCCCGGGCCAGGGCGTCGATGGCCGCCTTGGTGCGACGCACGGCTCCGGGGGCCAACCCGGCCACCGCCGCGCACAGCGCGTCGATGCGGGTCTCGAGCCGCTCGGGCTCGACGACCTCGGTCAGGTAGCCGATGCGCAGCAACTCGTCGGGGGTGATGGACTCGCCGGTGAGGAAGATGCGCTTGGTGGCCCCGGATCCCAGGCGTTCGACGAAGCGGCGCAGCCCGCTGGCGTAGTACTGCAGGCCGATGCGGGCGGCGGGCATGCCCAGCACCATGCCGGTCACGCCGATGCGCAGGTCACAGGCCACGGCCAGGTCGGTGCCCCCGCCGTGCACGCTGCCCTGCAGGGCGGCGATGGTGGGTACGGCCAGCCGTTCGAGCTGGTCGCACACGTCGCCGAACCCGGTGGAGGGGCGCTGGCGACCGGCCAGGGCATCGAGGTGGTAACCGCTGCACCACGACGGGCCCTCGGCGGCGAGGACGACGACCCGCACGGCCTCGTCGGCCTCACAGGCGGTGAGGTGGTCGTGCAGGGCGGCCAGGTCGTCGGGCTCGATGCGGTTGCGCTTGTCGGGGCGGTGCAGGCGGATGGTGGCCCGGCCGCCGTCGACCTCGAGGGTGGGGGTGCCGGCACTTCCCGGGATGCCCATCACCGGCCCCCGTGGAGGACGAGGGCCAGGTCGACGGACTGTTGGGCCAATTGGGCCACCTTGAGCTCGTACTCGTCGAACTTCACGTCACCGTCCACCATCACGCCCTCCTGGTAGCGCCGCTTGACGCCTTCGGCGATCGATGCGCGGCGCCAGTAGTTGAAGGCCCGGTAGTAGGCGATGCCCGACACGTCGAAGCCGGTGCGGGCCGCGTAGCGCTCGACGAGCTCGTCCCGGGAGGGGAAGCCCGGGGCGAAGGTGGGGGGTGGGGTGGTCAGGTCGGCGGCGTCGGCATCCTCGGGGAAGACCCACATGTTGAGCAGGTAGCCCAGATCCGAGAGCACGTCGCCCAGGGTGCACAGCTCCCAGTCGAGCACGGCGGCCACGGTGCCGTCGGGCCGGCTGATGAGGTTGCCCAGGCGGAAGTCACCGTGCACGATCCCCGTGTTGACCTGGGGCGGCTCCAGCGCGGCGAGGAGGTCGTAGGCCTGGTCCATGACGGGCAGGTCCCGGGTGCGGGTGGCCTGCCATTGCCCCTTCCAGCGTTTGAGCTGGCGGGCCAGGAAGCCCTCCTTGCGGGCGAAGTCCCCCAGGCCGGCGGCGTCGACGTCGACAGCGTGGAGGTCGGCGAGCACGTCGATGTGGTCGAAGCCCAGGCGGCGGCGGGTGGCCCCGTCGGCCAGGGTGGCCGCCTCCTCCACGTTGGTGACCACCAGCCCGTCGACCAGCTCCATCACGTAGAAGGGGGCGCCGTTGACGGCGGCGTCGGTGCACAGGCCCAGGGTGGCGGGCACGGGTACGGCGGTGGGGCCGACGGCGGTGATGATGCGGTGCTCGCGGGCCATGTCGTGCGCGCTGGCCAGCACGTGGCCCATGGGAGGTCGGCGCAGGATGGTGCGCTGGCCGGCGGCGTCGGTCACCCGGTAGGTGATGTTGGAGTGCCCGCCGGTGATGACCTCGAAGTCGAGGGGCGGACGGGCGCCGTCGACGTGGGCCGCGTACCAGCTGTCGAGGGCGGACGGATCGACGCCGGGCACACCATCTCGCATCGCCGGGGACCCTAGCCCTGATGGCCGTCTCCGGCGCCGGGCGGCTGACGGCTGCCGTGGGCCATGGCCGTGCTAGCACGGTGGCGTGCCCCGGTCCCCCTCCGCCGCGCCCGCCCCTGGCCGGCGGGCTCGGCGCCTCCCCGGCGTGGACCTGGCCCGGGGACTGGCCTTCGGGGGCATGCTCCTGGCCCACTACGCCTTCCCCACCGGGCCCACCGAACCGTCGTGGCTGGAGGACATCGACGCCTCGGCCGACGGGCGGGCCGCCCCGTTGTTCTGCCTGGTCCTCGGTGTCGGCGCCGGCCTGCTGGCCCGCAGCGGGGCCCGGGACCGCACGTTCCTGCTGCGGGGCCTGGCCCTGTTCGTCCTCGGCCTGGCCATGTGGCCCTACCAGAGCGTCGTCTACCTGATCCTGCCCCACTACGGGTTGCTGCTGGCGTCCGTCGCCCTGTGGCGCCGGGTGCCCACGGGGTGGCTCCTGCCCCTGGCGGTGACGGCGTTCCTCGTGCCCAGCACCGTGGTCGCGGTGTGGGGGGCCCACGGGCTGCGGGGCGACAGCCAGCCCGGGAGCTACGACGACCTGCGGGACGTGGGCCGGGTGTTCCGCAACCTGATGTGGACGGGGGGCTACCCCCTGGTGGGGTGGGTCGGGTTCCTGCTCGTGGGGCTGTGGCTGGCCCGCCAACGCCTCGACGACACCTTCGTGCAGCTCGCGCTGCTGTTCGGAGGGGTGCTGGTCTCGTTGACCCAGCCCCTGTTGGCCACGGCCCGGACCGACCTGTCGTCGGCGCCGACGTCGTGGGGGGGACAGGGCTTCTCCGCCTTCCTCGACGGCAGCGCCCACAGCAACCAGACGGCCTGGTACGTGCTGGCCACGGGGACGGCGGTGGCCATCCTCGCCGGCTGCCTGTTGGTGACCTCCACCCCAGCCATGGCCCGAGGGCTCCGACCCCTGGTCTACCTGGGCCAGTGCGCGCTGACCGCCTACCTGGTCCACCTGGTCATCGGCCAGGAGCTGGTGTGGGACTGGCAGGAACGGGACCAGCCCTCGCTCGTGGCCCAGGTGGTGGTCGCCGGCATCACCTTCGCCGGGCTCACCCTGCTGGCCACCCTGTGGCGGTCGAAGTTCCGGCGGGGCCCGGTGGAGATGGCGCTGCGGGCCGTGGCCCGCTGAGCTGACCGCCGCCACCGGCCGGCTCCGAGGCACCGGGCACGCCCACCGTGGTGCCAGGCTCGCACCCGTGGCCCCCACCTCGGAACGCCCTGCCCACGTCGACGTGCTCGTCATCGGGGGCGGCATGGCCGGCGTCACCGTGGCCGCCGCCCTCGCCCCCCACCGACGGGTGCTCCTGGTGGAGGCGGAGCCCCAGCTGGCGCAGCACGCCACCGGCCGCTCGGCCGCGGCCTTCCTGGAGACCTACGGCCCGCCCGAGGTCCGCCACCTGACCCGGGCCAGCCGGGCGGCCATGGACGCGGCCTCGGCCGACCCCCTGACGCCGGCCATCCTCACCCTCCGGCCCCTGCTGTGGCTGGCCCGGGCCGACCAGCTCGACCACTTCGACGCCCTGACCACGGCACAACCCGCCCTCGAACGGCTCGACGTCGCCGCGGCCACGGCCATCCTGCCCGTCCTCCGCCCCGGCTACCTGGCCGCGGCCGCCCTGGAGCGCAACGCCGCGGACATCGACGTGGCCGCCCTGCACCAGCACCACCTGCGGCTCCTGCGCGCCGCTGGCGGCCGCGTGGTCACGTCCGCCGCCGTGCTCGACGCCGAGCGCCCCGGCGACGGCCCCTGGCGGGTGCGGCTGGGCCCTGAGGGTGACGGGACCACCGTGGAGGCCGAGGTCGTCGTCAACGCCGCCGGCGCCTGGGCCGACGCCGTCGCCGCCCGCTTCGGGGCCCGCCCCGTGGGCCTGGTGCCCAAGCGGCGCACCGCGGCCTTGGCCCGGGCCGCCGTCCCCGTCGACCCCCGTTGGCCCCTGGCCTCGGACGTGGGCGAGGGGTTCTACCTGAAGCCCGAGGGCGACCACGTGCTCGTCTCCCCCGCCGACGAGACCCCCAGCGAACCCGTCGACGCCCAGCCCGACGAGCTCGACGTGGCCCGGGCCCTCGAGCGGGTGGACGCCGCCACCACGCTGGGCCTGCGCTCGGTCGTGCGGGCCTGGGCCGGGCTGCGCACCTTCGCCCCCGACGGCAACCCCGTCGTCGGCCCCGACCCCGACGTCAGGGGCTTCGTGTGGCTGGCCGGCCAGGGCGGCTACGGCATCCAGATGGCCCCCGCCCTGGCCGCACTGGCCGCGGCCCTGGTCATGGACGGCCCGCTCCCCGAGGGGCTCGACGGCCTCGACATCGCCCGACTGGCCCCCGACCGACCGGGGCCGACGCGCTAGCGGGCGTCGAGGGCGGTGCGGACCGAACCGGGCAGGACGAAGGGCACAGCCCGGGGCACCGAGCCGACGTCGATGTTGGCGCCGGGGCGTAGCTGGCCGTGAGCACCAGCAGGCGGCGCCGGGGTGCGGCCAGGCACTACAGCCCGGCGGCGGGCACGGGGCCGACGGGCAGGTCCAACACCGAGGAGCGCAGGGTCCACAGCAGGTCGCCGGCGCAGGACAGCGGCCGACACCGTTCCGGGTGTCATGTCCAGGGCCGTCGATGGCGACCACGAAGGTCCGTTCCGACGCTCAGCCGCTACGTTCGTGCTGTGTGACGGTCAGCCCGCGTGCCCCGAGCCCGGTGCCCGACGGCCCTGCGCCGCGCCCGCACGCCGACGCCCCCGGGCCCCGCTCCGGTGCCGCCGTGCTCGTGGCCCGCACCCGGGCCCGCGTCCACGAGACCGTGCTGAGCGTGCTGCACGAAGAGGGCCTCGACGCCGTCACCCACCTGCGGGTGGCCCAGCGGGGAGACGTGGCCCGCGCCACCCTGTACCGCCACTGGCCCACGCGCGAGGACCTCATCCTCGACGCCCTGGCCCACGCCGAGGTGCCCGACGAGCCCCCCTTCACCGGTGACCTGCGGGCCGACCTCGTCACCTACCTCGACGCCATGCGCGACCACCTGTGCGAGGACGGCTTCGGCAACGTGCTCAGCTCGCTCGTGGGCCGGGCCGGCTGGGACCCCACGGCCGCGGCCCTGCTCGGGGGCATGTACAGCAAGGGGACCCGCCGCCTGCGGGCCCGGCTGGTCAGCGCGGCCGAAGAGGGGCGGGTGCGCCGCGGGCTCGACCTCGACCGGGTGATCGCCCAGCTGGTGGGACCGGTCTTCCTCACCCTCCTCGTGGCCCGCCAGACGCTCGACGCGGCCTTCGCCGCCGCTGTGGTCGACGATGTCCTCACCTCCATCGCCACCGTCGGAGACCCGATGTTCGTGGATGAGACATCTTGACCAATCCACCGGTGTAGACAACGATCAACAGGTTCCCCCGTACCTCCCCTCTGCTCCTGATCTGCTCCTGATCTGCGCCTGATCTCCCCCTCCGCCTGATCTCCCCCTCCCCCCGGAAGGTTCGTCATGCTCGGTCGCTTCGGACGATGGTGCGCGCTGCACCGCTGGACCGTCATCATCGCCTGGGTCATCCTGCTCGTGACACTGAGCGTCTCCTCCGGCGTCGTCGGCAGCGGCTTCAGCTCCCAGTTCGACCTGCCCTCCAGCGAGAGCACACGGGGCTTCGACATCATCGACCAGTCCTTCGGCGGCGCCGGCGGCGGTCAGACGGGCTCCCTGGTGTTCCGGGCCGACCAGGGCGTGGAGGACCCGGCCGTCCAGTCGGCCATCACCGGCTACCTGGACCAGATCGCCACCCTCGAGGACGTGCGCGTCGTCAGCCCCTTCACCGAGGAGGGCAGCGCCCAGATCGTCACCGCGGGGCCCGAGGCCGGCAAGACCGCCTACGCCCAGATCGAGGTCCCCCAGGACATCGAGCAGACCCGGGCCGTGGAGATCGGCAACGAGATCAGGGACAGCGAGCCCGAGGTCGCCGGCCTGCAGGTCGAGCTGGGCGGGGCCATCTTCGCCGAGTTCGCCGCGCCGCAGTCCGAGCTGCTGGGCCTGGCCTTCGCCATCGTCATCCTCATCCTCGCCTTCGGCTCGGTGCTGGCCATGGGCCTGCCCATCGGGACCGCCCTGGCCGGCATCGGCTTCGGCGTGGCCGTGGTGACCCTGCTCAGCAACGTCTTCTCCATGCCCGACTTCGCCACCACCCTGGGGGTGATGATCGGTCTGGGGGTGGGCATCGACTACGCGCTGTTCATCGTCACCCGGTACCGGGAGTTCCTCCACCAGGGTCTGACGGTGCCCGAGGCCGTGGGCCGCTCCCTCGACACCGCGGGCCGGGCCGTCATCTTCGCCGGCGTCACCGTGGTCATCTCCCTCATGGGCATGTTGGTGGTGGGCGTGGCCTTCATCAGCGGCCTGGGCATCGGCGCCGCCGTCACCGTCTTCTGCACCATGCTCGCCGCCACCAGCCTCCTGCCCGCCCTGCTCGGCCTGGCCGGGGCCCGGGTCGAGGTCACCCGCTGGCGGGGGCTCATCGCCGCCGCGCTCGTGGCCGTGGCCCTGCTGGGCCTGGGCCTGCACGTGCAACCCCTCATCATCGGCCTGCCCCTGGCCGTGATCGTGCTCCTGGCCGGCCTGGCCCTGGCTCCCCTCAAGAAGGAGCTCCCCCGCCGGCCGCCCAAGCCCCTGGACCAGACCCTGGCCTACCGGTGGAGCCGGGTGATCCAGCGCCGCCCGTGGCCGTCGTTCATCTTGGGCGTGGCCTTCCTGGCCATCCTGGCCATCCCCGTCTTCTCCCTGCGCCTGGGCTTCTCCGACGAGGGCAACTACCCCGCCGACACCTCGACCCGCAAGGCCTACGACCTGCTGGCCGACGGCTTCGGACCCGGCTTCAACGGTCCCCTGGTCCTGGCGGCCAACCTGCCCTCCGGCACCCCCCAGGCCTCCCTGGACAAGATCACCGCCGCCCTGCAGGAGACGCCGGGCGTCGACCTGGCCACCCCGGCCATCACCAACGACCCCGCCAACCCCACCGCGGCCCTGTGGCGGGTCATCCCCACCACGTCGCCGCAGGACGCGGCGACGACGTCCCTGGTCAAGGACCTGCGTGAGCGGGTCATGCCCGAGACCACCGCCGGTACCGGGGTGCAGGTCGAGGTGTCGGGCTCCGTCGCCGCCCAGGTCGACTTCTCCGACTACCTGGCCTCGCGCATCCCCATCTTCTTCGGGGTGGTGCTGGCGCTCTCGTTCCTGCTGCTCATGGCCGTGTTCCGCTCGTTGATGGTCCCGCTCAAGGCGGTCATCATGAACCTGCTGTCCATCGGCGCCGCCTACGGCGTGGTCATCGCCATCTTCCAGTGGGGGTGGGCGGCCAGCGCCTTCGGGGTGGGCAAGGGCGGTCCCATCGAGCCCTTCCTGCCCCTGATGATGTTCGCCATCGTCTTCGGGCTGTCCATGGACTACGAGGTCTTCCTCCTCTCCCGCATCAAGGAGGAGTACGACCGCACCCACGACAACGCCCAGGCCGTGGCCGACGGCCTGGCCGCCACCGCCCGGGTCATCACCGCGGCGGCCGCCATCATGGTGTTCGTCTTCGGCAGCTTCCTGCTCGAGTCGGACCGCATCATCAAGCTGTTCGGCCTGGGCCTGTCGAGCGCCGTACTGCTCGATGCCACCGTGGTGCGCATGCTGCTGGTGCCGGCCACCATGGAGCTCCTGGGTGACCGCAACTGGTGGCTGCCCAAGTGGCTCGACCGGATCCTGCCCCGCATCGACGTCGAGGGCCACGTCGCCGTCGAGGAGGAAGAGGTGCCTCCCCGCCAGCCCGTGGGCGCCGGCCGCTGAGCTGTCGAGCTGACCCCGGCGCCCGTCAGGGCGTCGGGGAGGGCGCGGCCGACGAGACCCGTTGCCCGCAGTCCTCCAACCACCCCACCAGGGTGCGGTGGACCCGTTCCGCCCCCACGAGCTCGTCGTCGTCGAGGAGGTGGTCGGGCACGACCCAGGCCGCGGGGTGGAGCAGCGAGGCCTCGGTCTGCCACCCGCCCAGCCCACCGTGGCAGCCGACCAGTTCCTCGAAGGCCGACACCTCCCCGGTGACGGGGTCGAGGTCGGAGTTCACGTAGAGGTCGGGGGCGTGGTCGAGCCGGGCCGCCCGCAGCATGTCCGCCGCGGCCCGGGGACCGAAGGGGGCCAGGGGGTCCTCGCCCTCGATGCGGCCCTCGGCCAGCCAGTGTCGACCTCGGGGTCCGGTGGCCACGGGGCCCCGGTCGACGCTGGCGGTGACGACGAAGCCGATGCCGTCGGTGCCGGCCAGGGCCCCGACCAGACCGGGATCGCTGACCTCGAGGTCCTCGAGGGTGAGGCGGCCGGGGCGGCGGGCGAACCAGATGCCGCCCAGGTTGCCCGAGCCGATGACCACGATGTCGGGCCCGTCGCCGCCCTTGGCCACGGCCGCCTGGGCCTGGTCTACTTCCGCGGGGCCCAGGGCGACGGAGCCCCGCTGCGAGCGGTGGCTGATGACCGATTCGACGACCTTGGCCCGCATGCCGCCGCCCTCCTCGCTGCGTCCGAGGAGCAGGTTGGCCGGACCCCACTTCTCCACCGGGGCGGTCGACGCCGCCACCTCGTCACGAGGGCCGAGCAGGTCCCGCACCACGTCCTCGAGGGCCCGACCCCCGTGGCGTTGGCGGAAGGTGGCCCCCTGGCTCTGGCCGTGATCGGACAGCACCACGAAGTGGTAGGGCCGCGGCGCATGGGTGGCGGCCCGCTCCAGCAGGCCCAGGACGCGATCCAGTCCCACCAGGGAGTCCAGGGATTCGGGCCGGGCCACCCCGGCGTGGTGGGCGATCTCGTCGTAGTCCACGAAGTCGACGTAGATGCTGGGCTTGCCCCGCATCATCGACCGCACGACCAGGGCGCTGCACAGGTCCCGCATCAACACGTTGGTGACCGCCCGCAGGACGATGTACGAACCGTGGCGGGACACCCGGGGCTCGATGTCCCGCACCCGCTGCTGGCGGGCCTGGAACACCTCCTTGGCCATCTCGGCCAGGGACAGGACCAGGGCCCGCACGAACCCCGAGGGCTCGGAGAAGAAGGCGCTGTACGCCGGCGTCGGTCCCAACGCCCCCCGCCCCAGCCGGGTCCGGCTCATGACCAGGTACGTCTCGGGGGCATCGCCGGAGAAGAGGTTGGCGATGCTGACCCCGTCGTCGGCCAACAGGCCACGACCGTCGGTGATGCGGGCCTCGATGGTGGCGGCATCGGCGGGGTGGTTGGCCACGATGAGCCGCCCGGCGTCCTTCTCGTACCACCGGAAGGCGGGCATGCCCTCGGTGCTGCCGTGGAGGATGCCGGCCTGGCTGACCGGGGTGGTGCACGGCACCTGGGCCCGCCACGGCCGCCACGTGTGGCTGCCACCGCGCACCCAGCGGGCCAGGTTGGGCAGGTTCCCCGAACGTATGCCGAAGTCCAACAACGGCGCCGGCATGCCGTCGAGCTGCACGAACACCACCCCGGGGGCGTCGGTCGGCCGGCCCCGCACCCCCCGTGAGCTGCGGATCACCCGGGCGAGGAAGACCTCGTCGGCGTCGCTGACCAGCATCCACTCCAAGGCCGTGCTCGCCGCGGCGTACAGCCAGGCCGCGACGAACGTCGTCCACCAGTTCCGGCTCTCGAACCACGGCGACAGCTCCATGGCCAGCTCGGCCACGAGCACGTGGCCGAACAGGCCCACGGCCACGATCCCCACCACCCCGACCCGGGTGGCCACGCTGACCAGAGGGGGCCGGACGGCGGCACCGACGAGGGCCGCGGCCACCACCACGCTGGGCACGCCCAGCCACGACGTGGCGCGGAGGCCGGGCACCACCCAGACGATGAGCTGCAGGGCCACGTTCCCCACCACGAGCTCGACGATCCCGTTGCGGATGCGGTGGCTGTGGCCCAGGGGTGCGGGCGTCGGCCGGTCGGCCGGGACCATCTCGCTCACGTCGGGATCCCGGGCTCCGTCGGCGGCGGCCGAAGGGGCGCCTGAGGTTCGAACTGCACCCGTTCGCCCGGCGCCGTCACCAGCACCGTGGCCCGACAGCCGAGCCGGGCGGCGTGTTCGGCGAAGCGATGGGGGGGACGCTCGAGCCGCTCGAGCAGGTGGGGGGCGATCCGCTCCAGGCGGTGGGGGAACAGGGTGCCCCAGTGGATGGGCACGGCGTAGCGGGCGCCCAGCCGCTCGAGCGCCTCGGCCGCTCCTTCAGGATCCAGGTGGCCTTGACCGACGTTGGGTCCCCATCCCCACACCGGGAGCAGGGCCACGTCGGGGTCCAGGTCGGCCATGGCGTCGAACAGGTCGGTGTCCCCGGCGAAGTAGGTCGAGGTGCCGTCGGCCTCGACCAGGTAGCCGACCGGGGTGGCCCGGGGGCCGCCCCACGGTCGCCGACGGTCGTCATGGGCCGCTTCGGTGACGGTGATGCGGGCCCCGCCGTGGGTGACGACGTCTCCGGGTGACACCCCCTCGACGTTGCGGAACCCGCGGCGGGACAGGATGGCCTCGGCGCCGCGGGGCACCACCATGCGGGTTTCGGCCCCCAGCAGCCGAAGTGAGGGCAGGTGGAGGTGGTCGTGGTGCAGGTGGGACACGAGCACCACTTCGACCCCGTGGTGGGCGGTGGCCTCGAGGGCGTCGGGGACCCGACGCAGGAACGCCACCCGGGCGGTGAGGACGGGGTCGGTCAGGATGCGGATCCCACCCGCCTCGACCAGCACGGTGGCATGGCCGAGGTAGGTGAGCACCGGCAACCTGGACACGGCCGGAGCGTAGCCCCGGCGTCACCGAGCGCAGTTCACCCTCCTCGGGCGATCATCTGCTGCTCACTCCTCGAGGCTGCTCACTCCTCGAGGCTGCTCACTCCTCGAGGCGGAAGCCGACCTTGAGGGTCACCTGGTAGTGGCCCACCGAGCCCCCCTCGAGGTGGCCCCGGATGTTGGTGACCTCGAACCAGTCGAGGTTGCGCAGGGTCTTGTTCGCCCGTTCGACGGCGTTGCTGATGGCGGGTTCGAGGCCGGCGGACGACGATCCGACGATCTCGGTGACCCGGTACACGTGGTCGGTCATGCTCTATCTGTACTCATTTCCGGCCGTTGCGTAACCGCCGTCACGTCCATTCACCCCCGGGGCCACCCCCCGGGGTGCGCCCGGGGGCCGGGGCTGGGTACGGTCGCCCCCATGGCAGCCAAGAAGTCGTGGTCCGAGCTCAGCACCGGCAAGAAGGCCAGCGTCCTCGGTGTGGTGGCCGTCCAGGCCGTGGTGGCCGCCTTCGTCCAGGCCGATCTGGCGGCACGGCCCAAGGACCGGGTGCGGGGGCCGAAGCTGCTCTGGCGCCTGGCCTCGTTCAACACCCTCGGTTCGGTGGCCTACGTCTTCTTCGGCCGCCGCTGACCCCACGGGCGTGGACGCGGAGCGGGGCACCGGCCACAGCCGGTGCCCCCGCTCCAGGGCCAGAACTGGTGAACCGCCCTCGCGATCAGAGCTTGACGGTGAGCGTGCCCGCCAGGAACGTGCCGTTGGCCTGGCCGGACCACAGCACCAGGCTGGTCTGGGAGCCCCGGTACCACAGCACGTCGTCGCGGCCGTCGCCGTTGTAGTCGCCGACCATGGGCTCGGCCGTCGTGGTCATGGTCACGGCCGACGTGGTGAAGCCCGAGGCCGTGGCGATCCACAGCAGGTCGGTGGCCGTGCCCGAGCGGTACCAGAGCACGTCGTCGCGGCCGTCGCCGTTGAAGTCACCCACCACCCGCACGGCGCCGGAGGGTGCCAGGGGCGGGGTGCTGGGTGCCGTGGTCGTCGTGGTCGGCGTCGTCGTGGTCGGCGCCGTCGTGGTCGGCGCCGTCGTGGTCGTCGTCGTCGTGCTCGTCGTCGTCGTGCTCGTCGTCGGTGCTGTCGTGGTCGTCGTCGTCGGCGCCGTCGTCGTCGTGGTGGTGGGCGCCGTGGTCGTGGTCGTCGGCGCCCCCGTGGTCGTGGGGGCGGCGGTCGTGGTGGTGGTCCCCGTGGCCAGGTCGATGGCGCTGGTGTAGCCCCGGACCATGCCCCCCGACGCCTCGATGTAGGAGCCCGAGACGTAGACGCGGCCCGCCGCGCCCAGCACGGCACCGAAGGGCACGAAGGCGTGGGTGGTGCCGAACGGGCTGACGACGGTGCCCGTGGTGTCGGTGCTGGTGTCGCGGACCCCGGCCGTGGTCAGGCGGGTGACGAACTGCAGGCGGGGACCGCTGCCCGTGCGGGTCGAGCCCGTGACCACGGGCCGGTCGGCACTGTCGATGACCAGGGCCTGGGGGTAGTCGTCGCGGTCCGAGCCGCTGTCGACCACACTGCGCCCCGCGGTGCCGAAGGTGGTGTCGATGGTGCCGGTGGCGGCCAGGCGGAACGTCACCAGGTCGAGGTCCTGGCCCGCCGCCGCCCGGCTGTTGCCCGACACGACGATGCGCCCGGTGCTGTCGAGGGCGATGCCGGTGGCGAACTTGCTGCCGTAGAAGACGGGGAAGCCGGTCTCGTACCCGAAGTACTCGCTGCCCTGCCCGGGGCTGGGCTCGAGGCCGACGAAGCCGGCCGAGCCGAAGGTGGCGTCGGCCACGCCGGCCTTGGTCACCCGCAGCACCCCGAAGCGGCTGTCGTTGGACTGGCCGGTGACGAGGATGCGGCCCGAGGCGTCGAGCACGGCGTCGTTGGCGTACACCCGCCCGTCGCGGTGGCCCCCGGAGATCTGCTGGTTGCCCCAGGCCGCGTCCCGCACCCCGGCGCTGGTGTAGCGACGCAGTGTGGTGCCCTCGCACTCGCCGTTGCCGTAGGCCACCGTGTAGAGGGAGCCGTCGGTGGGATCGGCGAGCAGGTCGGTGACGCTGCCGCAATGGGCGTCGGTGCTGTAGCCGTCGCCGCCGCCGAAGGCGGGGTCGAGGGTGCCGTCGGCCCGCAGCATGGCCAGGGCCGAACCGCTGGAGTGGCTGAAGACCACCACGACACGCCCGTCGGCCAGCAGCTGGATGCCCTGGGCCTCGTAGATGCGGTTGGCGTCGCTGCCCGAGGTCGTGCCTGGAGCCTGGATGGTGCTGCGGCCGTTGGTGCCGAACGTGCCGACGGGGCTGCCGGTGGCCGTCCACTCGGCGCCGACGATCTTGGAGAAGACCTCGACACCGACCGAGACGACGTTGCCGTTGGGGCGGCTGACCGAGATCAGGTTGTCGGTGTTGGTCAGGGCGTGCATGCCCCCGGCTCCGAAGCCGGTGGCATCACCGGCCAGGGCGCTCTTGAGACCCAGGAACGATGCGCCGACAGCGATCACCGTCAATGCGGCGGCCGCCTTCCGCCACGTGGACACCTGCATTCCCGCCAACTTTCGCCCGCCGCCAACCGTCAACAACTTCTGGACGAAGTCTAGACAGCCTAGGCATGGCTGCCACCACGGGCAGATGGTCACAATCGCGCGCTGAGTGGTTGCTTGCCGCGATGGCGCGGCAAGCGCGCCGTGGAGGGCGGCTAGTGTCCTGGCAGGCTGAAGCACCGCGTAATTGTGGCATTCATTCTGCGCCTTGGTTGATGGCGGTGCAGTAGCCGGCGAGCCGTTCGAGGATCTGTTCGGCGGTCTTGTGCCACACGAACGGCTTAGGATCCTCGT
>JBBSLP010000062.1:0-38492 GCA_038255145.1 Acidimicrobiales bacterium | reverse complement strand
GCGGCGATGGCCAGGCGGTACCAGCCGAACCAGCGGAAGGTGTCGGGGCGCAGGTGGGCGACGAGCCAGCGCACGGCGATCACCGCGGTGACGAAGGCGACGAGCGCGCCCAGCAGCGGAGTGACCCAGCCGTAGTCCGACAGCAGGGTGGGGCCGTCTTTGGCCAGGTCCAACAGGGTGGCGGCGCTGAGGGTGGCCAGACCAAGGAGGAAGCTGAACTCGATGGCCGCGCTGATGCTCAGGCCCAGGGCCAGGGCGGCGACCAGGGTGACCAGGCTGCGGCTGACCCCGGGCCACAGGGCCAGGGTCTGGGCCAGGCCGATGATCAGCGCGTGGCGATAGGTCAGGGCCCTGAGACCGATCCGGCCCGAACGCGGCCGCCACACCAGCAGGAACACTCCGCCCACCGCCCAGGCGGCGACCACGGGCCAGGGGCCGAACAGGTGGTCCTTGATGGCGCTGCCCAGCCCGGCACCGATCACCGCGGCAGGGGCGAAGGCGACGACGAGGCGGAGTAGCAGGCGGCAACCGTCGGCGTCGCGGCCTACGACGCCCTGGGCCATGGACCACAGTCGGGTCCGGTACAGCGCCACCACGGCCAGGATGGCGCCGACCTGGATGGCGACGGCGTAGGTGTCCGCCGCCGTCTTGCCCGCCCCCGATCCCAGGCCCAGCAGGCGCTGGGTCACCAGCAGGTGACCCGTCGAGGACACGGGCAGGAACTCGGTGATGCCCTCGACGGCACCGAGCACGACGGCCTTGGCGGAGGTCAGGGGGCCAGCACCCCCACCGGCCAGGGCCAGCCCGGCGATGGCCACCAGCAGGACCACGCCGGCCATCGCGGCCGACGGCGGCACCCGGCGGCCCACGGTCTCCGGTTCAGGTGGATGGACGGTCTCGGGGGCGCTGCTCATGGCCGGAAGGTAAGGACGGCAAGGTTCTCGGACGGCAAGACGACGGCAAGGCCGGGGCGAGCTCGCGGATTAACCGGGCGCTAGTCGGGGGTGACCCCGGCGATGTGGCCGCGGTGGTCAGGGTCCGGGGAACTTCCCCCACCAAGGACCTGATCCATGCAGCTCACCAAGATGCTCGTCCCCCTCGCCGTGGCGGCGTCACTCGGCCTGGCCGCCTGTGGCGGCGGCTCGTCGGCCACGGCCACGACCAGGTCGCCGGCCACGACCGCAACGTCGTCCACCACCACCGCCAAGGGCGGCGTCGCCACCCTGCCCGCCACCTCGACCACGGCGGCGGCCGGCACCGCCGCGGCGGGCCCGACGGTGTCGGCCAACAAGGCGAGCAAGGCCGAGATCACCGCGGCGTTGACCGCGGCGGGGGTGGCCAACCCCGATCGATGGGCCGGCGAGGTCGTCGAGTACCGCCCCTACAGCGATGCCGCTGCGGGATTTCCCGGCCTGCGCAAGCAGCTGACGAAGTACAACCCCCCGGCGGGCACGATCGACAAGATCATCGCCAGCCTGGCGCCGTGAGCCACCCGACGAGCGCCGACGTCCTGGTCAGCCGGTTTCGGACCGGATTGCTCGTGCTCGCTGGCGTCGGCGTGGCGGGCACGGGCGTCGAGTTGGCCATGATCCGCCACTGGCAGTCCCTCGAGCAGCTCATCCCCTGGGCGGCGCTGGCCGTCATCGCCGCCGCCATCGGCGCGGTGGCCTGGCGACCGGTGGCGGCCCGGGTGCGCGCCGCGCAGCTCTTCGCCGCCGCCGTCGTCCTCGCCGCCACCTACGGGGTGATCGAGCACATCTCGTCCAACCTGCACGCCGGGCCCCTCGACGCCAGTTACGGCCCCCGGTGGTCGACCATGAGCGCAACGGCGCACTTGTGGTCGGCCGCCACCGGCGCCGTCGGGCCGGCACCACCCCTGGCTCCAGCCATCCTGGTGCAGATCAGCCTGTGCCTCCTGCTGGCCACCCTGGCCCATCCCGCCCTCAGCCGTCGGCGGGCCCCGGTCCCGACCCCGTCATCGTTCTCCGCCACCGGCACGGCGATGGGCACCTCCAACGAGGCGGTACGAAGGTGACGGGGGTCTCGCACCCCCTACGGTCGTGGCCATGGCTGCGGTCCTGATCATCGAGGACGACACCCTCATCGCCACCAGCCTGGCTCGGGTGCTCGGGGCCACCGGCCACACGGTGACGGTGGCGGGCACCGTGGCCGCGGCGCTGGTCCACCTCGCTCGGGCCGACCTCGTGCTGTGCGACCTCGGGCTGCCCGACGGTGACGGCCTCGACCTCATCGCCCGGATGGCCCAGGAGCACCCGGCGGTGCCGGTGATCGCGCTGACGGCACGGGCCGAGGAGGCCGACGTGGTCGCCGGACTGACCAGCGGCGCCGTCGACTACGTCACCAAGCCCTTCCGCCTGGCCGAGCTGCAGGCCCGCATCGCCGCCCAGCTGCGCCAGGCCGCGGCGGCCAGCCCCCGCACCCCGGCCAGCGGCACCCTGACCGTTGCCGACCTCGAGATCGACCTCGGGGCCCGCCGCGTCACCGTGGCCGGCGCCCCCGTCGACCTGCGACCCCGGGAGTTCGACCTGCTGGCCCGCTTGGCCGCCGCCGCCGGGCAGGTCGTGCGGCGCGAGGACATCATGCACGACGTCTGGGACGAGCACTGGTGGGGGTCGACCAAGACGCTCGACGTGCACCTCAACGCCGTGCGTCGCAAGCTGGGGGAGGGGGCGGGCTCACCCAGCCGCATCACCGCCGTGCGGGGCATCGGCTACCGCCTCGAGCGCGACTGAGCCGTGCGCATCCGCCTGCTGGTCGGCACCCTGCTGCTCACCGTGGCCACCATCGCCGCCTTCTTCGTGCCCTCGGCCTTGGCCCTGTCGAGCGCCGAGCGGGACGCCCAGGTCGTCGAACTGCTCGGCGAAGCGGCCGACGCCGCCGCCGGCGTCGACGCCGCCGGCACCGGGCGCCTCCGGCCGCAGACGTCGACGGCCGATGACGAGCACCACTACGCCGTCTACGACGCCGCCGGGAAACGGCTGTGGGGCGACGGTCCCAACGCGGCCGACCGGCCCGTCGTTGCCGCCCTGGGCGGGCGCTCGGCCACCGATCGTTCCGCCGGCCAGCGGGTAGCGGCCGTGCCCCTGACCGGTGGGCGGGCCCTGAGGGCAGCGGAACCGGCGGCCGAGGCCGACCGGGCCACCCGGGCGTCCGTCGCCCGCCTGGGCTTGATCGCCGTGCTCATCCTGGCTGGGGGTTCGGTGGCCGCCTGGCTGCTGGCCCGGCGCCTGACCCGGCCCCTGCGCGAGCTGGGCCGGTCGGCGGCCCGGTTGGGCGGCGGCGATTTCACCGCCACGGCGGCGTCCTCGACCGGTGTGGCCGAGATCGACGAGCTGGCCGACGCGCTCAACAGCAGTGCGGCCCGCATCGGCATCCTGGTGGAACGCGAGCGGCGCCTCACCGCGGATGTCTCCCACCAGGTGCGTACGCCGCTCACCGGGCTGCGCCTGGCCCTCGAGGGTGAGCTGGCCGCACCCCGGCCCGACGCCAACGAGGTCCTCCACGAGGCCCTGGGCGCCGTCGACCGGCTGGAGGCCACCGTCACCTCTCTCACCGGGCTGGCCCGCGACCAGGTGGCCGCCGCTCCCTTCGACGTCGACGCCGCCATCGCCGCCGCCGTGCGCCGCTGGCGGCCCCTCTTCGCCCGCGCCGGCCGCACCGTGGACGCCGGAGCGCCGTCGGGGGCCGTCAGCCCCACCCGCCGGGCCGCCATCGACGCCATCCTCGATGTCCTGGCCGACAACGCCCTCCACCACGGGGCCGGCCGGGTCACCATCGCCGTCGATGCCACCCGGGGGACGGCCGCCGTGTCGGTCGTCGACGAGGGCAGTTGCGTGCTGGCGGACGACCAGCTCTTCCAACGCCACCACTCCGCCGCTGGCAGCACCGGCATCGGCCTGCACCTGGCCCGGACCCTGGCCGAAGCCGAGGGCTCCCGCCTGCGCCTCGTCCGGCGCATGCCCACCACCTTCCAGCTGCTCCTGCCCATCGACAACGGGGAGCCCGCGGCACCAGGCGCAGTCGGTCCGGCATAGGCGTACGGGCCAACGACAGCAGCAGGGCTGCCGCGCCCGGCGAGCACCCCCTGGCCGGCTGGCTCCAGGCCGACCCGACGACGTAGCGCCTCGGCTCCTGTCCGGAGTGCGGCGGGGCGCGGCGGCCCGCAGCCGAGAGCGCTGCTGGCGTCGCCGGTGGGGCTAAGTTGTACGACAGTTGTACGACATGAGGGCAGAGGCATGAGCGTTGTCAGTGTCAGAGATCTGGGCCGAAACCCGAGCGGGGTCATCGATGAGGTGGCGCGGTCGGGTCGGCCGGCCGTGGTGACGCGGAACGGGCGCCCCGTCGCTGCTCTCGTCCGGATCGATCAGGTGGCCTTGGAGGACTGGGTCCTCGCCACCGTGGCCGAACCACCCATCGGCGAGTCGCTCGAGCGAGGACCGGCTGCGTTGATCGCGTCGGCGCCGATGTTGACGAGCGGGAGCGTGACGGTGCCCGGCGTGACGGCCGACGAAGCGGCCGGGTTCATCTCCGCCCTCGATGCCCTCTGATCCGGCGTCGGCCACCCTTCCCAGGGCGATCGTGTTCGACACCAACGCCCTGGGTCTGGGTCTGGTGCCCGGGCGGGAGGCGGCATGGGCGGCTTTGGCGCAGCGCTTCCTGGGGACCCGGATCCTGTGCTCGTTCGTGACGGCCGCCGAGTTGCGTTTCGGTGCTCGCCGAGCCGGCTGGGGCGAGCGGAGGTTGGCGGCCCTCGAGGACCGGCTCGTTCAGACAGCCGAGGTGGTGTGGCCCGGGCCTCGTCTGGTCGCCAGCTACGTCGCGCTCCGGGCCGCGTGTGCTGAACGCGGCCACGGACTCGGCGCCAAGGATCATGAGGCCGACCGCTGGGTGGCGGCCACCGCGCTGTACCTCGGCGTGCCCCTCGCTTCCGACGACCGCATCTTCAACAGCGTGGCCGGCCTTGATGTGCGGCCGGTGACAACTGGCGGACTGGCGTAGGTCGGGGTTTTCGAGGTCGTGTCCGGTGGACGCGGTCGGGGGAAGGGGTCCTCGGTTGCGCTACCAGGTCCTGGGGCCGGGGCACGTGGCCACCGGCATCCTCTCCACTCCCGCGGAGCGTCGAGGCTCAGCGACTGACGAGCGCACCCCGGGAGGCCACCACGCCCAGGCCCTCGGCGGCCAAGGCGCTGGTGGTGACCGATTCGCGATCGGCGGCCACGACGACGGTGGCGGCGACCAGGGCGGCCTGGCGGGTCACGCGGGCGGTACCGAGGGAGCCGTTGCGCCCGCCGGGAACGATGACCAGGTCGCTGGCGGCCCCGTCGCGGGCCAGCCAGGCCTGGGGCAGCTCGCTGAGGATCCGGGTGGGCTTGCCCAGCACTGTGACCAGGTCGTCGCGGGGTGCCTCGGCCGCCACCACGACCAGCTCCATGCCGTTGGCCCGGATCCGTGCGGCCAGGTTGGCGGCCAGCAGGCCGGCGCTGCTCGGCCGCCGGGCCTGCGCCGCGGCCAGGCACAGCACGACGCGGGTGGGGCGGGTCGTACCCGCCCGCACGAGGGCCACGGGCCGGTCGGACGAGGCGACCAGGCCATGCTGGCCCGCGCCGAGCAGGGCGGGCAGCCACGACTGGGACAGGGCCGGGGCGACGATGAGCGACGCCCCGTGGTTGTTGGCCGTGTGCAGCAGCCCGTCGGTGATCGATCGGTCGTGGCGCACGTCGAGCTCGGCGTCGAGGGCGAGGTGGGTGATCTCCAGCTCCACCCGCTCGGCCAGCTCGGCCGACGGTTCGTCGGCGCCGTCGGCCACGATGTAGGTGGGCCTCACCACGCCGACGTCGGCCCCGGCCACGGCGGCGGCCACGGCGAGCACCGAGCGGGCCTCCTCGGTGTCGGCCACGTGGGCCAGCACCATGCGGCCGATGCGGGCCGTGTCCGCCGCCGGCTTGGGCACGCGGGCGCCGAAGCGGGTGGAGCACAACGAGGAAAGGATCAGGCTGACGACGATCACGATCATCACCGCGTTCACGGTGGAGGTGGTGAACAGGCCCACCTGGAGGCCCACGAACGTGGCGGCCAGGGTGGCGGCGGCCTGGGCCACTGAGAGGCCGAACACCACGCCGGTCTCGGGGCCGGTGAAGCCGTAGAGCGGACGGCAGGCCAGCGCAGCGATCAGCTTGCCGCCGATGCAGGCCACCAGGAACACACCGGCCGGGCCCAGGGTGGCCGGGTCGACGAGCACGGCGGGGTCGATCACGGTGCCGATGGAGACGAGGAAGGTGGGGATGAGCAGGGCCGAGCCGAAGAACTCGATGCGCTCCATGAACTCGCCCTCGTTGGGCACCAGCCGGTTGAGGGCGAGGCCGGCGAAGAAGGCGCCGACGATGCCCTCGATGCCCACGACCTCGGCCACCACGCCCGCCGAGAGCAGGGAGGCCAGCATGAACACGTAGCGCAGGGTGCGGGGTTGGCCGATGCCCCGGAAGAACCAGCGTGGCATCGGGGGGAGCAGCCCGAAGGTGAAGCCGACCAGGATGACCAGGCCCAGCACCACCTGCAGGATCAGTTCCAGCCCGCCGGCGTCACCGGTGGCCGAGCCCGAGATGAAGGCGAGGATGATCAGGGCCAGGGTGTCGGTGAGGACGGTGGCGCCCACCGTCCCCGCCACCGCCCGGTTCGAGGACAGGCCCATGTTGCGCACGATGGGGTAGGCCACGAGCGTGTAGGACGCGAACAGCGAACCCAGCAGCACGGCCCCGGCCAGGCTGTAGCCCATCAGCAGGCCGCCGATGGTGCCCAGGATCTGCGGGGCGAGTCCTGGATCCCGATCCAGCCCGACAGGCCGTACCTGGCGATGCGGCTGGCCGAGCGCTTGGGGTCTCGATGGTCTCCCGCACGTGCCTGTGACGCTTGGGGAAGATGTGCGACGCGCTGGCCGCGGCGAACTCCTCGGGCATCCAGCCGGCGCCGACGCCGACGTTGACCCGCCCGTTCGAGAGGTGGTCGATGGTGGCGATCTCGGCGGCGAGCACGCCGGCGGCGCGGTAGGGCGTGTCCGTCACGCTCATGCCGATCCGTACCTTGGTGGTCTTCCCCGCGAGCCAGAGGAGAAGTGGCATGCCCTGGAGGAACCCGCCTCGTGAGGACACGGGCAGGCCCTTGGAAAACTCCTCCATCATGCCGAACGAGTGCTGGAGCTCTTGTCGATCGGCGGTCACCTCGTCGCGGAAGTTCGGAAGGTAGAGAGCGAGCTTCATGAGAGACGATCTCATCGGCGTGCGCGAGCGGTGGATCGCAACGGCGAATGCCGAGCGCACGTTGTCGAATCCCCCGACCTGCCCCCGCAGGTCTCCACGAACCTAACAGCCCGCCGGGGGGGCGCCGCGGGTGTCCTCGGAGGCCGATCTGAGGGGTGCATCCCCTGATGTGGGGCCCCACCCCTCAGGACGACGGTGGCACCGGTACGCACCGGAGGAGCAGCCATGCACGGTCGTCCCGCCCACCCGTCAGTCGCACCTACACGAACCCGCCAACCGGACCCTCAGCGCGTCCCCGGCGGGCCCATCCCCCCGGTGGCTAGGCGTGGTCGTCGACGACGGTGACGGGGAGCTCGCAGCGCCGGCGCAGGCGTCGGGGCAGGTCGAGGCGGACCCAGCGGGTCAGCGACGGGGTCAGCCGGGACACGACGACCTCATCGAAGGCGGCGCGGTCCAGGACCGTGGCCACGGCCGAGCACGGGTCGGCGAAGGACGCCTCCCAGGTGGTGGTGGCCCCATCGGCCTGCAGCTGGTCGAGCACGGGGGCGAGCCGGGCCTCGGCCTGGGCCCGGGCCCGCTCCTGGGCCGCCTGCGCCGTGCGCTCGTCGCGCACGGTGCGGTCGGTCCACGGCCGCATGACCAGGGTCGACCCCGACAGCGGGGACAGCCGCAGCGCAGCCAGCACGTGGAACTCGCACGGCCCGGCCGCCATCCGCTCCCGTAGGGCCGTCACCAGGGCGGGGGCGGGCGTGGTCTCGTTGGCCAGCACCAGGTAGCGGCGCACCGTGCTCGCCTGGCCACCGATCATCCGTCGGGCGTCGACCCGGAACGACACCTGCAGCTCGACCCGGTAGGCGACCACCCGCCTGAAGCGGACGACGGTGTCGCGCCGGGTGACCTTGGCCACCCGCAGGTCGGTGATGGTCTTGGCCAGCTCGGCGATGCCGGTGTCGGCCGCCTTCGCCCAACTGTCGGGGTGGCTGGCCACGACGGTGAGCACCCGGTAGACGCTGTCGAGCTCGGCCGTGGGCCGTCGGGTCGCCCGCACCGGCTCCGGCAACGTTGTGACCATGGTCATGTGACAAGTTCTCGCGCCGCGAGCCCTGCCGCGTCCACCGGGACTAGCTGAGCAGTTGCCCGAGGTGCTGCAACGAGTGGTCGAGGTGGTCCTGGCCGAACGGGGGGAACTGGATGAACTCACGCACCTCGGGTGTGGCCCCGGACCAGTCGTAGGTCAGCGTGACCGTCGTCTGCGAGGGACCTGACGCCTCGAGGTCGTAGCGCCACAGCCAACCGCCGAAGCCGAGCTCCCCGGTCTCGGCCGACTCCTGGCCGGGCTGCCAGGCGATGGTGTGCGCAGGCTCCAACACCTCGACCCGGTTGGCCATCTCGTAGTCCTTGTCGGGATGGTTCTCGTGGTACATGGCCATGCGGAAGACCTGGCCCGGCGCGGTCAGCGGCGCCGTGTCCTGAGCGGCACGCACCCAGCCGGTGCCATCGATGGCCGCATGGGCCGTCGGATCGGCCAGCACGGCGAACACCGCATCGGGCGGAGCGGGGATCGTCGTCGTCGCTGTCATCTGTTCAGCACGCTTGTCGTCCATGGGAGGTCAGACGGATGGGGCCAGGCGAACTCATCGCCGACCTGCGCCCACCGTTGCGTCCGCACGGCGCGGGGACGAAGATGCGCGTCCGGCGGCGATGCCCGCCGCCGGTCCGAGCAGCGAGGTGCACTCGACATGGTGACCTTCTCCACGCACGCCCCAGGCACGCCCTGTTGGGTCGACCTCAGCAGTCCCGACGTCGAAGCCTCGAAGGCCTTCTACACCGCCGTCTTCGGTTGGGACGTGGAGGATCAGTTCTACAAAGACCAGCTCATCTACACGATGTGCACCAAGGCCGGCCGGTCCGTCGTGGGCATCGGCGGCCAGCCTCCGGGCATGGAGGGCCTGCCCCCGATCTGGAACACCTACATCGCCACCGACGACGCCGAGGCCGTCGTCAGCCGGGTCACGTCGGCGGGCGGGACGGTGACGATGCCCCCCATGCAGGTCATGGAGGCCGGCGAGATGGCGATGTTCCGCGACCCCACCGGGGCCGCATTCGGCGTGTGGAAGGCCGGCGAGCACATCGGCGCCGGCATCGGCAACGAGCCCGACACCTTCGCCTGGAACGAGCTGCTCGATCGCGACGTCGCCGCGGCCAAGACCTTCTACTCGTCCGTCTTCGGCTGGACCTACGACGAGATGGACATGGGCCCCATGGGCAGCTACGCCGTCATCGCCGGGGGCGAGAACGGCGGCCAGGGCGGGCTGATGACCATGCCCGCCCAGTTGCCCCCCATGGTGCCCAACCACTGGGTGGTGTACTTCATGGTCGCCGACATCGAGGCCACCATCACCAAGGTGACGGGAGCCGGCGGGCAGGTGGTGGCACCCCCCATGCCCGTGCCCGGCATCGGCACCATCGCCCAGCTCCACGACGCCACCGGTGGCAGCTTCGCCATCCTGCAGCCCGCCTCGGCCGACTGATCAGTCGAAGGGGTGGACGACGCCGGGGATGTAGCCCCGGCGGTAGTCCGGCCCCTCCTCGGTCCAGCCGTGCAGCACGCGCTGGCCGACGAGGGTGGCGAAGCGCTCGGGGTTGCGGGCCAGGATCTCGGCCGTCACGTTCTCCTTGTACATCTCCTGGGGGCGCAGGTAGGCGCGCATCATGGCCACGATCAGGTTGATGCGCAGGCCGGGGTCGGTGCGGGCCGACGCCCCGTGCCACGTGCCGCCGTGCCAGAAGATGATCGACCCCGCCTCGGCCTCGACGGGCACGAGCTGGTCCAGGCCTTCGCCCTTGGCCGGGTGCCGACCGAGGCGGTGGCTGCCGGGCACGTAGAGCAGCGGGCCGGCGCCGGCGGTGTAGTCGGTCAACCCCCAGGTCACGTTGCACACCTGCGCATAGGGCGGGAACGGGGCCGGGATCCCCACGTTGTCGCTGTGCAGGCCCAGGTCGGCCCCGCCCGGTCCCTTGAGCCCGGCCAGGCAGTTGCTGAGGATGCAGCTCTCGCCCAACAGGTGGGTGGCCATGGCCAGAGAGGTGGGGTTCATCACCGCCTCCTGGAACACCTCATCCTCGAAGAGCAGGTAGAAGAGCTGGTAGCCGAAGCCGCCGGCGTACACGGCCTCGGTGGTGCCGGCGACGTCGATCACCTCGCCCGTCCGCCGCTCACCCACGTCGAGGACGGCCTGGCGCAGGCGTTCGGCGAAGCCCGGTTCGGCCACCTTGTGCGGGGGGATGACGGTCAGCCCGTTGGCCTCCAGCTCGGCCACGTGGCTGACCAGGTCGAGCCGCTCGATCTCGGCCCAGTGCGCCGTGGCGTGCACCGCCGCCGTCCGTTTCGGGGCCCAGGGGCGCTCGCTGGCCGGAGCGGTCACTGGTCCCTCCATGGCGTCGGCCACGTGCATCTCCTCGGTCGGGGGAACCTCGAGCTCCCCGCAGGCGGGGCTGACCCTGGTGTACACCAACGGGACGGGTTTGCCGAACGCTCGGGTCGATGACGGGCAACCGCGGTCCGGTCCGACATCGGCGCGTTGGCCGGCGGACGGCGATGGGGGAGGATCTCGGGGTGAGCGACTGGGACGAGCCTCGGGACTGGGACGGGGACAGCGATCGGGCACCCATCTGCGGCACGTGTGGGGTGACGGCGCTGCCCGGTGAGCTGGCCAACGTGCTCGACACCCACTTCGTGTGCGACAACCCCGACTGCGACGCCTACGGCGAGACCGTCTGACCGCGGCGAGGCTCAGGCCGTGGCCAGCCCCACCGTTCCCGCTGAGGCCGTGTCCCCGCTGCGCATCGGCCTCGTCGGTGCCGGCCCGTGGGCCACTGCCTTCACCGGCCCCATGCCGCCGCCCGTGACGTGCTCGACCGTGTAGTCGACATCGACCCCTTCGGGGCCCGATCCGGCTTCGTCTGCGGCGGGTCATCCCCGGCGCCCGATTTCGCCACCCCCTGGCGCAGCGAACACGGCGCCCTCATGGACCTCGGTGCCCACGTCCGCGGCGTCGCCCTCGGCCCCATCGTCGCCGTCACCGCTTCGGGGGCGCACGACGCCGTGGTGTCCTTGCTGTGCACCCATGCCAGCGGCGCGTCGAGCACGGCCACCCTGTCGGTGACGACCTCGACGTGGCATGGGGCGGACCATGCGCCTGCTTACCTGTCAGCTCTTAACCGAGGTCGGGTGTGGTCGTCCTGTTCGCAGATCTCACCCGAAGCTGAGAGCTCGGGGAGCATTGGGAACCTGACACCGCATAGCGTGAGACGGGAGTCACGTAGGTACGCGCTGCGTGGAGGGGGTGGGCATCGAGCCTTCCGAGGGTGTGCTGCGGGGACTTCTCGCCGCCGCACCAGATGCGCTCTTGGCGGTCGATGGCGATGGCGCGATCGTGTTCGTCAACGATCAGGCGGAACACGCCTTCGGTTGGCGACGAGGCGAGCTGTTGGGTCAGCCCGTGGAGTGCCTGGTACCCGAGCGGTTCAGCCGCAGCCACCCCTCGTTGCGCGCCGGTTACGTCGCCCACCCGAGCACCCGTGCCATGGGGGCTGGCCTGCAGCTATCGGCCCGCCGCAAGGATGGCACGACGTTCCCGGCCGACATCAGGCTCAGCGCGGTGCGCGACGAGGCGGGTGCCCTGCTGGTGCTGGCCGCGGTGCGTGACGTCAGCGACCGCGTGGACCGGGAGGCTGATCGAAAGCGCCAGGCTCTGGCCAGCCAGCGCGAGCGATCGCACCGGTTGGACACCCTGGGCCAGCTCGCCGGCGGTGTCGCCCACGACCTCGACGAGCTGCTCGCGGTGATCCTCAACTACACGACCCTGCTCGCCCGCCAGGTCACCGACCCCGTCGCCGCCGCCGACCTGGGCGAGATCCGTGCCGCAGGGGAGCGAGCCGCAGGGCTGACCCGTCAGCTGCTGGCCTTCGCCCGCCAGGATGTGGCCCGCCTCGAAGCGTTGGACGTCAACGACGTCGTGAACGGGATGGCGGCGATGCTCGGCCCCACCCTGGGCGAGGACATCGTGCTCGATGTGCAGTTGGGGGTCGGGCCCCTGGTGGCGCTGGCCGATCGCCACCAGCTCGAGCAGATCGTCGTGAACCTCGTCCTCAACGCCAGTGACGTCATGCCCGCCGGCGGCCGGCTCACCCTGATCACCCAGACGACCCCGCGGCCGGGCGGCCGGAGCCCCGACGTGCTGCTCCGGGTGTCCGACACCGGCCAGGGCATGTCCCCCGAGGTGCTGGCCCGGGCCTTCGAACCCTTCTTCACCACCAATCCCCGGGACCAGGGCACCGGCCTGGGCCTGGCCACGGTGTACCGCATCGTCCGCCAGAACGGTGGCGAGGTCAGGATCAGGTCGACGGTGGATGTCGGGACCACGGTGACCGTGCTGCTGCGGGGCGCCGAAGATGCCGCCGGCTCCGGTGCCGACGACGCCCTCTCCGGCACCGAGCGGGCCGCAGCCGCGGGCGAGGCGGTCATCTGCCCCGTCGTTTCAGGCCGCTTGCTGCCCGAGCTTAGGCGCAGCCACAGCGCCATCGGCGGCGACCTCACCGACCGGGACCGGGAGATCCTGGCGTTCCTGGCCCGTGGCTCGAGCAACAAGGTCATCGCCTCTGAGCTCCACCTCAGTGTCAACACCGTCCGCAACTACGTGCAATCGGTCCTGGTGAAGCTCGACGCCCACTCGAAGCTCGAGGCCGTGTCGACGGCGGTGCGAGAAGGCGTGATCGACTACCCGCCGACTCCATGACAGGGCCCCACGACATGCCGCAAAAAGACGCGTTTGCACCCTGGAAAGGGTGCGGACGCGCTCTACACGTCCACCCGTCGGTGCCGTTGATGGGTCATGGACGAGGCGGACGCGGGTACACGGCTGAGGCATCGGCCTGGTGAGAGCCTGGCCGACTGGGCCATCGGCGTGCGTCCCACCGGAGTGGCGTGGGAACGACGCCATCACCGGATCGTGCTCATCCTGCTGGCACACGTCCCGCTACTGGTCCTGTTCGGGGTGTTCCGCAGGTTCGCTCCGGCGCACGTCGCCGTCGATGTCCTGCCCGTGCTGCTCCTCGCGGGCACGGCCATGCTCCACCGCCTCAGCCCGCGCCTGCGATCGGTGGCCAGCGCCGTGGGGCTGATGACTGCGGCATCGGCGTTGGTCCACCTGGCCGGCGGGAAGACAGAGGCCCACTTCCTCTACTTCGTCCTCCTCGGGGTGCTGGCGCTCTACGACGACTGGGTGCCGTACGCCGCCGCCGTGGTCTTCGTCCTCGTGGAGCACAGCGTCATGGGGGTGGTGGCACCCCAGGCGATCTGGGGGGCGAGCGCCCAGCAGTCCCCATGGACGTGGGCGTCGATCCACGGCGCCTTCCTCCTGGCCGCCAGCCTGATCGCCTTCGTGTCCTGGCGGTGGCGGGATGTCGAGCGGTCCGCCATCGACGAGGAGCGACGCCTCAGCGAGGAGCACTTCCGCCTGACCTTTGAGGCGGCCCCCATCGGCGTGGCCATCGTCGCCATCGACGGACGGCTGTTGCGGGTCAACCCGGCGCTGTGCGCCATCGTCGGGTACCCGGCCGAGGTGCTGGTGGGGGCCACGTTCCAGGCCCTGTCCCCCTCGGATGACCTGGCGCACGACGTGGCGCAGCTCGACCGGTGCCTCGAGGGGTCCATCGACAGCTACGAGATGGTCAAGTGCTACACGCACAGCGAAGGCCGCCAGGTGTGGGTCGAGGTCCAGGTGGCCGTGGCCCGCGATGTCAAGGCCCGGCCCAGCCACTACGTCGCGCAGATCGTCGACATCACCGAGCGACGATCTGCCGCGGCCACGCTCGCCGAGTCAAAGGCCCGCTTCACGGCGCTCGTCGAGCACAGCAGCGACCTCATCTCCATCGCCGACCCCGACGGCAGGTTGATCTACGCCTCGCCGGCCTACCGCAACGTGCTCGGCATCGACCCCGCCGAGCGTCTCGGTCAGCCCATGGCCGAGTTCGTCCACCCTGAGGACCGTCCGGCCGTCGCGGAGGCCGGCCTGCTGCTGGCGTCCACCCCCGGGGGCACGACCCGGGTCGAATTCCGCTACGCCAACGCCGACTCGTCGTGGCGATGGGTCGAGGCCATGATGACGAACAGGCTCGATGATCCCGCCGTCGGCGGCTACGTCGTCAACACCCGCGATGTCACGGACCGGGTCGAGGCCGTCGCCCATCTGGCCCATCGGGCCACCCATGATGCGCTGACGGGCCTGCCGAACCGGGCCCTGCTGCAGGACCGCATGGCGCAGGCGCAGGCGGCCGCCGCCCGTGGCGAGGAGCAGCTCGCCGCGCTCTTCATCGACCTCGACCACTTCAAGGAGGTCAACGACACCTACGGCCACGGTGTGGGTGACCTCCTGCTCGTCGACGTGGCCAGGCGGCTGGCCGCGGCTTCCCGGGCCCAGGACACGGTTGCCCGGCAGGGCGGAGACGAGTTCGTCGTCCTGGCCAGGGTCCGGAGCGCGGCGGAGGCCAACCAGCTCGCAGCACGCCTGTGCGCCTCGTTCGAGGAGCCGTTCCTCCTCGGCGATCTCGTGCTGGCCGTCACCGCCAGCGTGGGCGTGGCTACCGCCTCCGATGTCGCAGAGGACCTCGACCTCATGGGGGCCGCCGACATCGCCCTCTACGCGACCAAGGACCGGGGCCGCGCCGGTTGGACCGCGTACACCTCGGGCATGGCCAAAGAGGACCGCCGCGAGGACCTGGTCAGCGTCGAGCCGGCCGGCGCCGTCGAGAAGCGCCGAGCGGAGGACCGCTACCGGGCCTACGTCGCCGGTGCGGGCGTCGCCATCGTGGTGCACGTCGATGGTGTAGTGGTCGCCGTCTCACCTCCGGTGGTGGCCATGTTCGACGCGGCCAGCGATGCCCAGCTCGTCGGTCGGCGCCTCGCCGTCTTCGGGTTGGGGGACCTGACAACGGCGGTGATCGTCGGGGAGCCGGCGGTGGACGTCGGCGGGTGGACCCACCCCCACTTCGTCGAGGTCACCACCGACACCGGGCGAACAACCCGCCTCGAGGTGACGTCGACGCCGACGTCGTGGGCGGGTGCGATCGCCGACCAGCTCACCCTGAGGCCGGCGGAGGACCGCTGGAACGAGATCGTCCGCATCGGTGCCGAGCTCACCGGCTCCGTCACCCAGGCCGTGATCATCACCGACCTCGACTACCGCATCGTGGCCTGGAACGATCCCGCGTCGCAGCTCTACGGCTGGTCCGCAGACGAGGTGCTGGGCAGCAGCCTGGCTGACGTCGTCCCCTGGGCCGGCACCGACCGGGAGCGCGCCGAGGCCCGCCTCGACCTCGAGGCCCGCGGGCGCTGGACGGGCAGGGCCTACCAGTCGGCACGGGACGGCCGACGCCTCGCCGTCGACGCCGTCACCCAGGTCATCCACGATCACCGGGCGACCCCCATCGGCATCGTGTCCGTCAACGTCCCCGCCATTGGTGCCCTCGATGAGGCTGCGGCCGACGCGACCCTGGTCGACGAGCTCGAGACCGCCATCGCACAGGGGCAGCTCCTCCTCGCCTACCAGCCCATCTTCGGGTCGGGCGGCGACGTGGCCAAGGTCGAGGCTCTCGTGCGTTGGGACCACCCGGCCCGGGGTCTGCTCATGCCCGGTGAGTTCATCCCCGCGGCGGAGGCCTCCCAGCTGGTCGTCGCCCTGACGGGGGACGTTCTCCGGCGGTCGTGCGCCCAGGTCGCGGCGTGGCGGCACGAGGGCATGGCCGACCTGGAGCTGACCGTCAACGTGTCCGGCGGAGAGCTCGCTGATCCCGGACTGGTCGATCGGGTCGTCGCTGCCCTCGACGCGAGCGGCCTGCCCGCAACTGCGTTGTGGCTGGAGATCACCGAGACGGCGTTGGCCATCGACGTGGACAGGACGACGGATACCCTGGCCCGCCTCTGCGGTCTCGGCGTCCGCATCGCCCTGGACGACTTCGGCACCGGATTCGCCACTCTGGCCCAGCTCCACCGCTTCCCGGCCCATGCCCTCAAGATCGACCGACTCTTCGTGGACGGTCTGGGGGCACCGGACGGGGGTGACACCGCCATCGTGCGCGCGATCCTGGCCCTGGCCGACGAGCTGGGCCTGGCGGTGATCGCCGAGGGTGTGGAGACCGAGGCCCAGCGCGACCAGCTGGTCCGCATGGGCTGCGGGTTCCTCCAGGGGTACCTGCTCGCCCGGCCTGCGTTCGCCGAACCGGCCCCCCCTTGGCTGGCCAGCGTCGTCCCACCTCGCAGCTCGGCCTGCCCCGCGGTCGTGACCGGTACCGCTGGCCGTCGGCCCTGGGGGTCTATTCGCTGACGTGATCAGGATGCGGCGGCCGTCAGCGCTGACGCGACGGCCGCCACCTGCGTTGTTCGTGGTCGAGGGCCTCGACGCCTCGACGCCTTTCGACGCCGCGGGGGCCACACGGTGGTCACGGTCACCGATGCCACCACCGTCGACGCCGGCCCCCAGTTGCGCACACCATCACGGTCCAGGACCTTCGTGGCGGCGGACCAGGCGGGAACCGCCAGCGCAGACGCCGAGCCGTCCGATGGGGATCCCCACCGCGCCCGCCGAACCGGTGCCGATCAGTTGGCCGGTCACGGCCTGGACCGTGAGAGGTAGCCGCCCGGGCTGTTCGTCGCCACCGTCATCGTGACCGCACCTTCCGAGCTGACCGTCGTGTTGGGCGGCCCCGTGAGCGTGAACGACGAGGTCACCCCGCTCAGCGTGATGCTTGCCTCGAGCACGCTGGTGGACGTGGCGCACGCCGGAACGGTGCTGTCCGGCGGGCAGGTGCTGCCGGCCGAGGACGACACCACCCGGTTGCCGAGGTTGCCGTCGCCGCCGTCGACGAGGTCGGTGGTGACCGAGTAGCCCACGATGACGGCCAGGCCAGGGCCAGCGTGCCGGTCCAGCTGAGCACGCCGGCGCTGTAGCTGGTGCTCCCGGTGCTGGCGATGGCGTCGCCGTTGTAGCTGGCGTCGTCGAGCACGTCGGCGAGTGCGTCGGTGAGTGTGATGGCGGCGTCGGACTGGCCGGTGTTCGTCGCCGAGATCACGTAGTGCACGGCCCCCCCGGCGACGACCTCGTCGACGTCGACCGCCTTGATGATGGCGAGGGCGGGCACCATCACGGTGATGGACGTGGCGCAGCCGGGTTCCTCGCCGGTCCGGCACGTGGCGCCCGGTGAGGTCGAGCGCACCTCGTTGTCGAGCGTTAGGTCGCCGGTCACAGGCGGAAGGTGCGATTTCGTCAGAGCGTCTCGTAGATGATGCTGGAGATGGCGCCTTCGTCCTCGAAGACACCGGTCACGTCGGTGGCGACATCGACGACCGGGCCGGCGTTGTTGACCATGAGGGCGTAGGCCACGGTGCGGCCGCTCTTGGTCTTGATGTATCCGGCCAGGTTCTGGGCCTTGAGCTCGAGCCCGCCGTCGGGGCCGGCCGACACCGTGGTGCCCGGCTTGGCGAACACGTGGCCCTTGCCCGGCAGGTCGACGCTGACCGTGGCCAACGAGCCGTCCACGCCGAGCACGGGCAGGGCATCGAGGTAGGGCTGGGCCACATCGGTCCTGCTCATGGCGGTCAGCATCTGCACCAGGGCCCGGGGAGCGGCCTGGCTGTCGGGGGACCCGCTGCCGTTGGTGGGGAACGCGAACTGGGAACCGTCGACGCCGTACTTCTCGATCAGCCCCTGGCGCTCCGCGGCCAACGACCCCTGCACCGTGCGCTCACCCTCGCTCAGACCGAGCAGGCTGAGGCTGAGGTTGGCCCCCTGGTTAAGGCTCACCTTCAGCACCAGCCGGGCCGTCTGGTCGAAGGGGGCGGACTCGTAGGCCGCCACCTCGCTGTCCTCGGGGTAGACGGCGGGCAGGTTCGTGGGTGGGGCCTCGGCGTCGTTGGGGCCGACGGCGGGGGCGGTGACGGTGACACCGTGACGACCGAGGGCCTCGATGAAGGCGGTGCGGGCGAAGGCGTTGGGCTTCTCCACCACGAAGGTGCCCACGAACGAGCCGATGCCCGTCAGCGGGGCCACGTAGCCCGCAGGGATGTCACCGGACACCGTGGCCGTGCACCCCGGGGTGGTCAGGCAGCCGGGCTTGTAGCCGTCGGACAGTTCGACGCCCGTGTCCCCGGTCCCCGCCGGCGCGGTCACCACGTCGCTCTCGACGGTCAGGGCCGCGGTCTCGGGCCGGTAGACCGTGGTGGCGGGTTCGCCCGGTGCGGTCGGGGTGACAGTCACGTCGACCAGGTTCTCGTTCACCATCATGGGGGTGATCAGCTGGTTGCCGTTGGGCACCCGGTACGCCTCGAACATGCGGTCGTCGATGACCACGTCGCCGCTGACCTCGGTGATGCCCGACGCCGCCACCTGCTCGGCCAGCGAGTCGAGGCCGTACAACGGGTCCTGGAGGGTGAGGATGGCCGAGCCCAACGAGTTGGCGTCGCCGTGGTCGAAGTTCGTGTACTCCACCGTGTCGGCGTCGATGCGCCGGCCGCCGAGCTCGAGGTCGGCGCCGGCCACCAGCACCAGGTCGCCCTGCAGCACCCCGTTGTCGTCGACCTCGCCCAGGCGGTGCACCGGGGTGCGCTGGCGATGGTCGGCGCCGAGGGCGTCGAGGGCGGAACCCACGGAGAACAGCTTGCGGGTCGACCCCGTGAAGGACATGTCGTCGGGGTTGAGCTCGTAGAACGACTCCCCCGTCTCGACGTCGGTGACCAGCAGGCTCCACGTGGCATCGACGTAGCGGGGCTTGCCCATGATGGCGGTGATGCTGTCGGGGAGAGGCGCGATCACCGACGTGGTGGTCGCCGCTGAGCTGTCGGGGGCCGTGGCCGAGGCGTCGTAGACGCCGGTACCGCAGGCCGCAGCGAGCAGGCCGGCCCCGGCCAGCACGGCGTGGAGGCCACGGGCACGACCCCGTTGCCGGCGCCCGAGACTTCGGGGGTGGGGTGAGATCGACATGGTGGAGCCCCTTCGCTGTGGTGTCAGGGGGCGCCGGTGCCACGCGATCCGGCGACGATTCCCATGACGCGGTCTCGGCATCATGGTCGACCATCGCCGACCGGTCACCTTCGGGCAAGGGACCTGGCTCCAGGTCGGGGATCAGCTGACCGGGCGCCATCCGGCCTCCACGGAACGGCGACAACGGGGCTCGTCGTCCCCCGCGGCCACGAACAGGGCCAGGCCCACGGCGGGGGCGTGGGCGTCGAGCACGTCGACGGGCAGCACCCCGGTGAGGACGAGCATGGTCAGGCCGTGCCCCGATGCCCAGTACCGGGTGGCCACCACCCCGGGGTCGGTGCCGGGGGAGAAGCGGCCGGCGTCGACGGCCCGGGCCGCGGCCGAGATCAGCAGCTCGAAGCTGGCCGCCGCGGCCTGGGGGTCCTCGAGGTCGAAGCCGGCGTCGAACATGGTCCGGTACAGGGCCGGGCTGGCCAGGGCGCTGGCCGTGTACGCCGAGCCCAGGGCCACCAGGTCACGCACGGGGTCGTCGCTGAGCTCGACCTCGGCCAGGTGGCGGGCCAGGCGGGTGAAGCCCTCCTGGCGGACGGCCCGCCACAGCCCGGGCATGCCCCCGAAGTGGGTGTACACGGCCATGGTCGAGGCGCCCGTGCCGTCGACGAGGGCCCGCAGGGTCACCGGTTCCCGCTGGGCCAGCATCTCGGCGGCCCGCTCGACCAGGGCCAGGCGGATGGTGGGAGATGCTCGACGTGCCACTTGCCAAACATAGCATCGCAATGCTATGAAATGGAAGCGCAGCCCGGTACGGTCCGGGCCGCTGGAGAGGAGCCACCGTGCCCGTCCTGCTGCTCAACCCCGATGGCCTGCCCAAGCCCGACATGTACCGCCAGGTGTCCGTGGCCACCGGGACCCGCACCGTCTACGTGGCCGGGCAGGTGGCCCGTGATGCCGATGGCCAACCGGTGGGTGCCGGCGACCTGGCCGCCCAGGTCGAGCAGGCCTTCGCCAACGTGCACACGGCCGTCGCCGCCGTCGGCGGCACCTTCGAGGACATCGCCAAGCTGACCGTGTACGTCGTGGACTGGACCCCGGACAAGATGGCCGCCCTGGGGGAGGGCGCGGGGCGCGCCGCCGCTCGCCTGGGCGTCAAGCCCATCCGGCCCATCACCCTCATCGGCGTGGCCACCCTGGCCGAGCCCGACCTGCTCGTCGAGATCGAGGCTGTCGCCGTCCTGCCGTAGGGGCCGACCCCCGCCCGGGCGTCCCTCCGGTGGCGGGCACGATCTCGACGGCCTGGTCGTGTCCCTCGACACCCAGTGGACCGACGTGCTCCTGGCCATCGACGCCCCCCTGGTGGGCTACGCCCTCGACGGCTACGTGGCGGGCGGCACCTTCCCCTGGCGGGCCGACAGCCCCACCATCTCCCTGCTCGGCGATGGTGACCAGGTCGCTCCGTGGCAGCAGATGGTCACGGTGGCCGGCGAGCTGCTGGGCGAGCCGGAGGAGGCCGAGGCCCTGATCGACGAGGCCGAGCAGCGCAGCGCCGATGTGGCCGAGGAGCTGCCCGGGCTGAAGGGCAAGACGTTCGCCCTGGCCAACTACGTGCCCGGTGATTCCATCTACGTGGTCGCCGATCCCGACGACGGCTCCCGCGTGTTCTTCGCCCAGCTCGGCATGGAGATCGACCCCGACATCCTCGCCATCGTCGATGGGGTGTCGGACCGGGCCGAGATCAGCCTGGAGCAGATCGGCTTGCTCGATGCCGACCTGCTCGTGCTGTTCACCAACGACGCCGACACCTCGACCACGCCGCCGTGGTTGGCCTCAACACCCCCGACCCCGCTGTCCATCCCCTACTCCCTCGACCTTGCGCGCCCCGCCCTCGAGGCCGCGGCGCTGCGGTAGCGGGGGCTCCTGGCCGGTGCCGATGGATCAGGCCCGGGCTTCGTAGACGATGTTGAACGGCGAGGTGTGAGCGGCGCGGAAGTGGCTGAAGCCGGCCTCGTCGAACACCACCCGCATGCCGGTCTCGCCCGATTGGGCTCCCATGGCCCGCCCCACGTCCTGGGCCAGCGAGCTGGGCGTGCACAGGAAGGTGGAGGCGTTGTAGTAGAGCGCGGCGCCCGGGTTGTCGGTGAGGTTGTGGGCCCGGTCGCCCAGCGCGAAGGGCTCGACCAGCAGCACGGTGCCGCCGGGGGCGAGGTGCTCACGGGCGTGGCGGGCGATGCCCACGGGATCGCCCATGTCGTGGAGGCAGTCGAAGAAGCAGATGAGGTCGTAGCTGCCGCCGTAACGGTCTGACGACACGGCCTCGTACTGCACCCGACCGCCCAGGCCGAGCTCGGTGGCGTTGGTCCGGGCCACCTGGATCGACGGTTCGTGGAAGTCGAACCCCGAGATCTGGGCGTTGGGGAACGCTTCGGCCAGCACGGTGCACGAGTGCCCGAACCCGCAGCCCACGTCAGCGACGGTGCCACCGGCCGCCAACTTGTCGGCCACGCCGTCGAGGGCGGGGATCCACTCGGCGATGAGGTTGGTCCGGTAGCCGGGGCGGAAGAAGCGGGCGGTGGCCGTGTACAGGCTGGGGTGGTGGTCGGCCCAGGACAGCCCCCCGTCACCCTTGAACGCGTCCATGACCTTGGGCACGGCATCGAAGATGGCCTGGAACATGGAGGCGCCCCCGGCCAGGAAGGCGGGGGAGTCCTCGTCGGCCAGGACCATGGCGGCCTCGGCGGACAGCGAGTACCGGTCGGAGCCGGCGTCGTAGCCCACCAGGGCCACGGCGGCCTGCCCGTCGAGCCACTCCCGGGTGAGGCGGGGGTGGGTAGCGGCGCGGGCGGCCAGCTCGTCGGCGGTCGCAGGCCCGCCCGAGGCCAGCGCCCGGTAGAGCCCGAGCTGGTCTCCGAGCACGATCCCCGCGCACACGGCGGCGCCGGTCATCAGCCCTACGACCTGGCCGGCCACCGCTTCCACCTTGCCGAAGTCGACCTGCGCGGTATCGGTCATGACATCCCCCTGCTCTGGTCCTCACCTCACCGATGAGCCGTACCGTCGACGGATGCCGCGCGGAGCGGACCAACCGGAAGCTGGACCCTCTCGCCCACGTTCGTTCTGGGGTGAGGTCGCGCATCGCGCCAGAGGCATCGCGACGCCAGGGAAAATGCATCACAGGAGGATTGCGCACTCCTTGTGACGTATTTGACACTTCGACACAGAAGGACTTGGTGCGGCGTCCGATGGCCACTGCCCGGGGCGGGTCAGGCCGAGGCGGCGTGCTGGCGCTGGCGTCGGGCCTGCGCCGCGTCGGGCAGGCCCAGGTGGCCGCGCAGGGTGGTGGTCTCGTACTCGGTGCGCAGCACGCCGCGTTCCTGGAGCAGGGGGACGACGTCGTCGACGAAGTCGTCGAGGCCGGTGGGGGTGAGGTGGGGGGCGAGCACGAAGCCGTCCGAGCCGTCCTGCTGCACGAAGTCGTCCATGGCCTCGGCCACCTGGCCGGCGGTGCCCACGAACGTGTGGCCCCTGGTCATCTCGATGACGGTGTCGCGCAAGGACAGGTTCTTGGCCTCGGACACCTGGCGCCACCTGGCGGCCACGGCCAAGGCGTCGTCGTACATGCGGGTGCGGCCCTGGATGATGGACGTGGCCGACACGTCGGGCTCGGTCTCGGGCAGGGGACCTTCGGGGTCGTACGCCGACAGGTCCCGGTTCCACAGCTGCTCCAGCAACAGGATGGCCGTCTGCGGGCTGACCTGCTGGCGCCGTACGACATGGGCCTTCTCGGCCGCGTCATCAGGGCTGTCGCCCAACACGAAGGACACCCCGGGCAGGATCTTCATGTCGTCGCGACGGCGCCCGTAGCGGGCCAGTCGGCCCTTGGTGTCCTGGTAGAAGGCTTGGGCCGGGCCCAGGATGGAGTGGCGGCTGAAGATTGCATCGGCGGTGGCCGCGGCGAGCTCGCGGCCGCCCTCGCTGTCGCCGGCCTGGAGGATGACGGGGTGGCCCTGGGGACTGCGGGGCACGTTGAAGTGGCCGTGGATGTCGAACTGGGCCCCGGTGTGGCTGAACGCACCGGGGGCGCCGTCGCGCAGGAACTGCCCGGTCTCCTTGTCGGCCACGATCTCGTCCTCGGCCCACGAGTCCCACAGTTCGCGGGCCGTGCGCACGAACTCACCGGCGCGCTCGTAGCGGTCGGCGTGGTCGAGGAAGCCGCCCCGGCGGAAGTTCTCCCCGGTGAAGGCGTCCGACGAGGTCACCACGTTCCACGCGGCGCGGCCGCCGGACAGGTGGTCGAGGGTGGCCAGCTGGCGGGCCATCTCGTAGGGCTCGTGGAAGGTGGCGTTGAGGGTGCCGGCCAGGCCGAGGTGGGTGGTGACGGAGGCCAGGGCGGTGAGCACGGTCAGGGTGTCGGGCCGACCCACGGTGTCGAGGTCGTGGATCTTGCCGCCCTGCTCGCGCAGGCGCAGGCCCTCGGCCAGGAAGAAGAAGTCGAGCTTGCCCCGCTCGGCCGTCTGGGCCAGGTGGATGAACGAGTCGAACTCGATCTGGCTCTTTGACCGGGGGTCGTGCCACACCGTGGTGTTGTTCACCCCGGGGAAGTAGGCGGCCAGGATGACCTGCTTCTTCTGCTTGGGGCTCACGCGAGGTCCTCCGTGGTGGTGGCAGTGCTCTTGGTGCTGGCAGTGCTGGTGGCGGCGGCAGTGCTGGTGGCGGCGGCGAGGGCGTAGCGGCTGGGGGGGCGGCCGAGCCCGAAGCGCTCGCGCAGCAGGCCCGGTGCGTAGGCGGTGCGGAAGGCGCCACCCCGTTGCAGGGCGGGGACGAGGCCGTCGACGATGGCGTCGAGGTCGCGATCGACGACGGCGGGGCGCAACCGGAAGCCGTCCAACCCCTGGGCCTGCCAGGTCACGAGCTGGTCGGCCAGGTCGTCGGGCGTGCCCACGAACAGCGCGGCGTCCGACGTGTACGGGGCGCCGTCGAGCTCGTCGAGTTGCGCCTTGGCCGCCTCGGCGTGGGCCGTGGTGTCGCCGAGGAAGACCACCAGGTCGGCCAGCACCTTGAGGGGGGTGCCGGCCCGCTCGACGGTGGCCTCGGCCCGGCGTATGTTGCCCACCCAGCGGGCCACGTCGCCGACGTCGGCCGGGGTCACGAAGACCACGTCGGCGGACTTGGCCGCGAACTCGAAGGGGACCCGGTTGTGGGCCAGGGCGGCCACCAGGGGCTGGCCCTGAGGGGGTCGGGGCACGATGGACGGACCCTTCACGGTGAAGAAGTCGCCCTCGAAGTCCACGTAGTGGAGCTTGTCACGGTCGATGAACCGGCCCGTGGCCTGGTCCCGGATGATGGCGTCGTCCTCCCAGCTGTCCCACAGCCGGCGCACCACCTCGACCACGTCGGCGGCCTCGTCGAACAGCTCCTGGACGAGGGCCCGCACCTCGGGGGAGCGGCGGTCGGCCAGGTCGATGGCCGGCAGTGTGCGCCGCCCCACGTGGGCGGCGTCCGACGGTCGCACCGAGACCTGGGGCCGCCACCCGGCCCGCCCCCGGCAGATGTAGTCGAGGGTGGAGAAGGCCGAGGCCAGGTGGAAGGGCTCGGTGTGGGTGGTGATGGCCGTGGCCACCAGGCCGATGTGGCTGGTGACGGGGCCCATGAGCGAGGCGATCTGCACGGCGTCGAGCCGGCCCCGCACCTGGTCGGTGCGCCCGTCGGGCCCGTCGTTCCGCGACGACTGCAAGCCGAAGCCGTCCTCGATGGTCAACAGGTCGAGCAGGCCCAGCTCGGCCGTGCGGGCCAGGCCGCCCCAGTAGCTGGCCCGGAACAGTTCCTGGGGCCGGGCCGACGCATGGCGCCACGAGGCGGGGTGGAACCCCGTCCCGTCGAGGGCGACGGCCAGGTGCAGTTGGGTCGACGGTGGGGAGGTGGGGGCGGGCATCAGACGGTCGCCGCCACCAGGTCACCACGATGTGAAGGTTCGTTCCACGCTGACAGGGCAGCGAAGGCGGTGAAGTCGGTCGTGTCCCGGAAGGCGGGGATGGCGTAGAGGTCCCGGGCGTAGGCCCACAGGTGGGGAAAGATGTCGAGGCCGGCGCAGATGGTGCGGCGTGCGTTGGCCGTGTGGTCGAAGCGCGCCAGCGTGACGAACAGCCGGATGTCGGCTTCTGTCACGCGGTCCCCGAGCAGGTAGCGCCGGTCGGCCAGGCGCCGGTCGAGCTCGCTGAAGGCCTCGAGCAGGGTGCGACGGGCGGCGTCGGCCCCCGGCCCGGTGCCACCGGCCGGGGCCACCCCTGGTTGACGGCAGGGCCGATCCAGCTGTCGAGGTCCTCGATGTCGGCGGCCAGATCGGCCGGATAGGTCTCGATCAGCGAGGTGGCCAGGGCGCCGAACTGCGTGGCCAGGTCGATGCCCATGGTGCGGAACTGGTTGCTGGCCACCGTGCCCGTGACCCGGTCCCACAGGGTGGGCACCGACACGTGACCGTCGAAGTCGGCCTCCGTCGCGTCGTAGGCCTGGCGCAGCAGGGTGAAGCCGTTGACCGGGTCGGCCCCGTAGGTCTCCCGGAAGGCCCAACCCCGGGCGTCACGCCCGAAGTCCACGTAGGAGAGGGACACCACGTCGTCCAGGCCGGCCAGGGCGTGGACGATGGTCACCCGCTGGGCCCAGGGGCAGAACCAGCCCGAATAGAGGTGGTAGCGCCCGGCCTCGGCCGCGAAGGTCGTGGACCCGTCGGTGCTGATGCGACCCTCGAAGCGGTAGAGGGGCCGCTGGTCACCGGGATCACGTCGGATCGTGTAGCTGCCGAAGCGGTCGGTGTCGACGGGGCTGGCGAAGGGTCCGGCGGGCGGCGCCGGCTGTCCGGAGGCGGGGCCGGATGGCTCGGCGACCGGGGCCGCCGCGTCGGCGAGGGGGGACCGCTGGGGCATGTGGGCTCGTCTCCTGGTGCCGTCTTCGTGTCGGGCAACGTCGAGGATCGGCTGGGCGTTCCCGATCGGAGAGGTCAACATTCTCATCCCAGGTGGAAGATGCGCCGGAAGTTGGCCAAGGCGCGGGGGTCCCCGCTGGTGGTGAGCAACCCCCGGGCCACGGCGTCATCGAAGGACAGGGTGCCGACGCGCAGGTCGACGAGGACCCAGGCGGGCAGCTCGAGGCGGGCCTCGGCGGCTCTGGTGGACGTGTCCCCGGGTCCGCCGGGGGCGGAGTGGAGGAGGAAGGCCTCACCGTCCACCACCACCTCGTAGGACTCGTCGAGGTCGCCGGCCCGCTCCCGGTCCCAGAAGGGCTTGAGGGACGAGCTCACAGCGATGACCGGACGGATCTCGGTGGCCTCGTCGGCCGGTTCGATGCGTTGGAAGCCGAAGCGGGCCAGGGCCCGCAGCACGGGGATGGTGGTGCGGCCGTAGTCGGTGGCCGTGTACACGGTGCGGGCGGCCGGTGGCGGCAGCTTCCTGGTGGTGACCAGGCCTTCGTCGACCAGGTCCTTGAGCCGTTGGGACAGCAGGTTGGGGGGGATGCCGGGCAGGTTGGTCCGCAGGTCGGTGTAACGGTGGTCCCCGTTGGCCAGCTCCCGCAGGATGAGCAGCGTCCACCGGTCCCCGAGCACGTCGAGGGCCCGGGCGATGGGGCAGTACGTCGGGTAGGCGGCCACCTTGGGCATGTCGTCACCCTAGCAGTTGGTACATCTTATGTATCAAGAGGTGCCGTGTTAGTACTTTGACCATGCCCACCACCGAGGCCACCGAACAACTGGACGCCGCCAGCCTCCTCGACCTGCCTCTCAACGTCGCCGAACGGGGCACGGGCTCGCCGGTGATCCTGCTGCACAGTGGGGGCATGTCCTCACGGCAGTGGAAGCGGCTCGGTGACCTCCTGGAGGCCGATCACCGGGTGCTGGCCGTCGACCTGTTGGGCTCGGGCGCCAACCCGCCGTGGCCCACCGACGTGCCCCTCGACTTCTCCCTCGACGTGGCCGCGGTGGGCCGCATCCTCGACGGCCTGGGCGAGCCCGCCCACCTGGTGGGCCACTCCTACGGGGGGCTCATCGCCGTCACCCTGGCTCGCCTGCACCCCGAGCTCGTGCGCTCCGTGGCCGCCTACGACCCCGTGGCCTTCGGTGTCCTGCACGGGGCCGGGGACGTCGTCGGTCTGGCCGATCTCGCTGGGCTGGGCGAGAACCCCCTGTTCACCGACCCTGGGGCCGCGGGTACCGAGGCCTGGCTGGAGCTGTTCGTCGATTGGTGGCAGCAGCCCGGGGCCTGGCAGGCCCTGACCCCGGCGGGCCGCGACGCCTTCCTGGCCACGGGGCGCATCGTGTTCGGCGGCGCCAACTCGCTGATGTTGGACCACACCCCGGGCTCGGCCTATGCGTCGGTCACCGCCCCCGCCCTGTTCATCACCGGCGAGCTCACCCCGGTGGCCGCCCGCCGGGTCGTCGACCTGCTCACCGCCGCCTTCCCCCACGCCACCCGGGTGGAGATCCAGGGCGCCGGCCACATGGGGCCCATCAGTCACAGCGCGGCGGTCAACGAGGCCCTGGCCGCGCATCTCGCCGCTGCCTCCTGAGGTCTCCGGCGCTCGGTGGTGGTGGGGCCGGCGGGAGGTGGCGTTGGGCGAGGAACCTTCGTAGCGTCAGCGCCGCCATCACCAGCCAGAACGCCGCGAAGACGGCGTGGACCCAGACGTCCCTCCTCCCGATGTGGTTGACGAGGAGGAGCACCTGGCTGCCAGCCGACGAGGGCGCCGGGGAGGTGGTGGTCATGGCCCGCTCCTGGGTGCGGGGCGGCGCCGGGGATGGCGTCGACGATCACCCGGGACCCAGTTGCCGCCGAGCACGGTCTCGTACTTCGTCGGGACCGGTGCAGGTGGGGATGCAGGCGATGGGGGCATCGAGGTTGGGTGCTGGAAGTAGGGGATGGACATGCGGGCCGTGGCCGCCGCGTCGCGCGGCGGGTTGACGACGCGGTGCTCGGTGGCCACCCAGCGGTCGTTGGTCCACTTGGCCAGCATGTCGCCCAGGTTGACCACGAAGGACCCGGGCACGGCCTCGACGTCGCACCACCGGCCCTGCCGGTCCCGCACCTGCAGGCCACCGGGGCTGTCGTCCTGGTGCAGCAGGGTGAGGCTGCCGATGTCGGTGTGGGCGCCCAGGCGTAGCTCCCCCTCCGCCGGGGCCTGGGGCTGGGCCGGGTACAGGTTGCCGCACAGGTACGAGCTGTGGCGGTCGAACTTGTCCACGAACCACCCTGCGGGCAGGCCCAGGGCCAGGGCCATGATGTCGAGCAGTCGGTCGCCCAGGTGTGCGAGGGCGTCGTAGCACGCCCGCCACACGGCGCGCAGCTCGGCGGGCTCGTCGGGCCAGATGTTGGCGTCGTAGGTGGTGATCCACTCGTCGCCGTAACCGGCGGCCGCCAGGTCCCCGGCCCCGTCGTAGCGGCCGACCTCGAGCATCTCCCGGGCCGGCTGATGGCCGGACCCGGCCGTCCTCGCTTCGCGCACCGACCAGCCCCGGTAGGTGTTGCCCGTGGGCGAGCTCCACCGGACCTCGTCCGCCATGGGTAGGGCGAAGAGCCGGCCGGTCACCTCGTACATCTGCTCGATGAGGGCGGGGTCGATCCCGGCATCGCCGTGGGTGCTCTGACCGAAGCGGCCGATGTCGATGACAGGGACCACGCGGCCGTCGATGGCCGCCTTCCCGGGGGCGGTGGTGGGCACGGCTGCTCCTCGGTGGGCGTCGGTGCCCTGGCGTGTCTAGGGCCGTGGCCCCGGCCGGAGCCGCGTCGGGAGCGGCACTTCATCGAGCGGAAACGGAGCGACGGGACGACGGTCGGCCGCTGGCGGTAGGCGACGGACCGCACCCCGTCATGGTCCCTTTCTTCACTTCTGCCTACTAACGCCGATGGTGCATATTTGCCCACTCTCCGGAGGGGCGCTTCTTGCACAAGTTGAAGATGATCAGCTGTCTGGGGTAGATGGTCCCGTGCTTTTTGGTTTAGGGTCCCGTCCGGACGGTACGGCGGACTGGCGGACAGTGCGCTCGGCGGGACGGAGCGGGGGATGGTCGAAGCGCGCGCGGGCATGAGCCTGTCACTGGGGGCGAGGGAGAGCGTCAACCTCCCGCCGCCGTCAGCGTTGTTGTGGCGACCGCAGGTGCTGATCATCCGTTGTGGTGTGTACGCCAGTTACGTCAAGCCCACGGTCGACCGCGTCGTGGCCCTCGTCATGGTGCTGCTGTTGCTCCCGGTCCTGGTCGTCATCACCGCGCTGGTCAAGTGGCAGTTGGGTTCGGGCGTGTTCTTCCGCCAGGACCGCGTCGGACGGGACGGCCGCGTCTTCACCATCTACAAGTTCCGGACGATGACGGCGGCCCGGTCGGTGGCCGGAGCCGACGGGCCGGCCGGGGTGACCGTGCTCCACAAGCGCGACGACGACCCCCGCCACACCCCGCTGGGGCGCCTGCTGCGCAGCCTCAGCCTCGACGAGCTACCCCAGCTGTGGAACGTGCTCAAGGGTGACATGAGCCTGGTGGGCCCCCGGCCCGAGATGGTGGAGATCGTCGCCGAGCACGGCCTGTGGAGTCACCCTCGGCACCTGATCCGACCTGGGGTGACGGGACCGTGGCAGGTGTCGCAGTGGCGTGATCGGCCACTGCACGAGCACCTCGACGAGGACCTGCCCTACATCGAGCGCGTCACCCTGCTCGCCGACCTGCGCATCGTCGCGGGGACGGTGCGGGCCGTTGCTCGGCGCTCGGGGCGGTGATGGCGGGTGTCGGTGTGTGCCGGCGGGTGTCGGCGTGTGGCAGATGAGGTCGCAAGTGCGTAGGGGACGGGAAGGGCGAACATGACGACGGTGGTGGTCACAGGAGCAGGCGGGTTCATCGGCAGTGCGCTGGTGACCTACCTCAAGGGAGCGGGCCATCGCGTGCGCGGGGTGGACATCAAGCTGCCCGACTTCGAGCCGACGACGGCTGACGAGTTCGAGTTGCTGGATCTGCGTCGTTGGGACCAGTGCCTGCAGGCACTGCGTGGTGCCGATGAGGTGTACGCGCTGGCCGCGGACATGGGGGGCATGGGCTACATCTCGTCCAACCACGCCACCATCCTGCGCAACAACGCACTGATCAACCTGCACACGTTGGATGCGGCTCGGGTACATGGTGTGGGAAGGGTGCTGTACACGTCGTCGGCGTGCATCTACCCCGAGCACCTGCAGACGTCAGCCGACGTCCGTGGTCTCAGGGAGGAGGATGCCTACCCGGCCAACCCCCCGGATGCCTACGGTTGGGAGAAGTTGTTCACGGAGCGCGCGTGTGAGTACTACAGCGCCGAGTTCGGCGTACCCACGCGCATCGTGCGCTTCCACAACATCTACGGTCCCTACGGCACCTACGACGGCGGCCGCGAGAAGGTGCCCGCCGCCCTCTGCCGCAAGGTGGCCGCAGTGGACGACGGCGGTGAGATCGAGGTGTGGGGCGACGGCGAGCAGACCCGGTCGTTCTGCTACATCGAGGACTGCGTCGAGGGCATCCACCGGCTCATGCGCTCCGACCACGCCCAGCCGCTGAACCTGGGCACCGAGGAGCTCGTGTCCATCAACGAGCTGGCCCGGATCGTGATCGACGCCTCGGGGAAGCGGGGCGTGCGCATCCGCCACATCGACGGCCCCCAGGGGGTGCGGGGTCGCAACTCGGACAACAGCCGCCTGCGGGACGTGCTGGGGTGGGAGCCCCGGACGTCGCTGGTCGACGGCATCGTGCCCACCTACCGCTGGGTCGAGAAGCAGCTCGGTGGCTAGGGCGGTGGGGGGCAGGGTGGCGGGCGTGCTCGTGGCCCAGCTCCCGCCGCCGGTCCACGGCCAGGCCGCGGCCTGTGCCCTGCTCGCGGCGACCGACTTCCCCCGGCTCGACCTGGCCGTCGTGCCCATGGACATGTCCACCGAGGTGGCCGAGGTGGGCCGGTTCCGGCCGGCCAAGGTGGCCCGGCTGGGCCGCGTCGTGGCCTCGGCCCTGCGGGCCCGGGCCGCGGGGCGCGGCGACGTGCTCGTCTACGCCGTCGGCCTGGGCAACCGGGTGGCCGTGGTGCGCGACGTGATCGCCCTGGGCCTGCTCCGGCCGTGGTTCGGCGCCACCGTGCTCCACGTGCACACGGGGGCCAGCGCCACCCACCTGGCCGCGCTGCCCCAGCCATTGCGGGTCCTGGCCCGCCTGGCCTACCGCCGGGCCGCGGTGATCTACCTCGACCCGTCCCTGGGCACGGCCATCGATGGCCTGCCCGCCCCTCGATCTGTCGCCTTCCTGCCCTACGGCATCGTCGACCCCTGCCCGTCGCCGCCGGCGCACCCGCCGGCGCGACCGGGGGTGGGCTCGGCGACGCCGGTGCGGATCGCCTTCCTGGGCAACCTCTACGAGTCCAAGGGGACCACGGCGCTGCTGGCCGCCGCCGCCCGCCTGCACGCCGAGGGCGTCGCCTTCGAGCTGGTGCTGGCCGGGGGCGATCCCGACGGCGCCACCGTCGACCGGCTGACCCGGACGGCCGAGGCGCTGGGCATCGCCGGGCTGGTCGACGTGGTCGGCCCCCGGTACGGGCCGGCCAAGGACGAGCTGCTGGCGCGGGCCGACGTGTTCTGCTTCCCCACCAGCTACGAGGCCGAGGGCATGCCCCTCGTCGTCCTCGAGGCCATGGCCCACGGGTTGCCGGTCGTGGCCACGGCCTGGCGGGCCATCCCCGCCCTGGTCGTCGACGGCGTCACCGGTGTGCTGGTGCGGCCGGGCGACGAGACCTCCCTGGTCGACGCCCTGCGCCGGGTGGTGACCGACACCGACCTCCGCCACCGGATGGGCGCCGCCGGACGCCGCCGCTTCCTCGCCTACCACGACGCCCCCACCTTCACCCGGGCCTTCGAGGCCATCGTGGTCGACGCCGCCCGGACCCCCGACGTCCCCGCCCCGCTGGGCGCGGCCGCGGCGGTGCCCGTCGCGGCAGGTTCATCGAGATGACGTCGGGCGGACCGCGGCTGACCGTGGGGCTCCCGGTGCGCAACGGGGCCCGCTTCCTCGAGGCGCGCCTGGCCGACCTGTGGGCCCAGGGCATCGAGGACATGCGCGTCGTCATCAGCGACAACGCCTCGACCGACGGCACCTCGGACCTGGCCGCCGCCGCGGCCCGGGCCGATGAGCGGGTCGTGCACCGACGTCAGGCCCGTGACGTGGGGGCCAACGCCAACTTCAACGCCGCCTTCGTGGGCTGCGCATCTCCCTACTTCGCCTGGGCGGCGGTGGACGACCTGGGCGAGGCCGGTCTGCTGGGGGCCGGGGTGGACGCCCTCGACGGTGATCCCTCGGCCGTGCTGGCCTACGGCTACCCCCGGTTGATCGACGAGCACGGTTTCGCGCTGGCCGAGGTGCTGGAGGACGAGCCCCGGGCCACGGCGGCCGACGCCGTCGGGCGCTTCGCCGACGTGCTGGCCCACGAGGTGTGGTGCACCCCGATCTTCGGCGTCGTGCGCAGCGCGACCCTGGCCCGCACCGCCCGCCTGCGACCCTTCTACGGCGCCGACAAGGTGCTGCTGGCCGAGCTCAGCCTGGCCGGACGCTTCACCCGGGTCGACCACGCCTTCCTGCGACGCTGCCACCCTGACCAGTCGACCGTGCTCGACGCCCGGGCCCAGGCGGTGTGGACCACCGGTCGGGCCCGACCGGGCCGCGTGCCCGCGGTGGTCGAGGCCACCGCGGCCTACGCCCGGCTGGCCTGGGGCGCCGAGTTGACCATCCCCGACCGGGCCCGGGCCCTGGCGGCCGTGGCTGCGTTGGCCGCGGGCGGGGACAAGTGGCGCAAGCTGGTCCTCCCCGGTCCCTACAACTACCTGGGCTGGACCGGTGGCCGGGCCGGTGCCGCCGCCTACGCCGACGTCGACCTGCGACCGCTCGGGCCCGCGTCGGTTCAGTCCGACCGCTCGACGGCGGCGTGCAGGACCACCGGCCCGGCGCCGGACCGGACCGGTGCCGGCTCGGGCGCCGGCGCTGACGGTCGGTAGATCCGCCGCAGCACCCCCCGGAACCGGGCCAACCAGGTGGCCGTGTTCAGCAGGGAGGCCACGGGCATGGCCACGGCTCCGAGCGGTCCCGACAACGCGGCCACCGCGCCCACGTAGACGAACTGGTTGGTCATGCTGATGCGCACCAGGTCCTTCTCCCGGCGGGCGGCGATGGCCTGGATGCCGAAGATGGGCTGCACGAAGGCGGCGGCGGTGGCCACGACCAGGGTGGCCAGCAACCAGTTGCTGGCGTAGGCGTTGGGGAACCAGCCCACCAGGGGGTTGCCCGGCCACCGGGTGCCGGCCACCACGGCGTAGCCGATGCCGGCCGCGCCCAACAGGGCCACGTAGGTGGTCGTCGTCCGCCGGGCGGCGTGGGCGTCGGCGTGCTGGGCCGCAGCCATCACCCGCGGTCGCAGCACCGAGATCAGGGCGCCCGACAGCACGAAGAGGGGTTGGGCCAGCTGGCGGGCCGCCTCGTACTCGCCCACCGAGCTGGCCCCGGCCAGGGCGCCGAGGACGACGATGCCCACGAAACCGGCCACCTGGTCGGCCTGGGTGGACAGCACCAGCCAGCCCCCGAGTCGGAGCAGGCCCCGCAGCGGTGGCACCTCGGCCGGGGTGTGGTGGGTCCGTCCCCGCCGGGCCAGCAGCAGCCCCGCCACCAGGGAGGCGGCGTTGGCCGCGGCCAGGGCGGTGAAGGGGATGACCAGGTGGGGCACGTCGGACGCCCACAGGGCACCGAGCACGGTGGCGGCCACCACCAGCTGCACGGCCGAGACCTGGGTGGCGGCCGGCGAGCGCCCGCACTGGTGGAGCATGCGGCGCACGTGGTCCTGGGTGGGGGACAGGGCGGCCAGCGCCGCCGCCCCCGCCCCCAGCTGCAGGCGGGCCGACCAGCCCAGGTCGGGCACGGCGAGCAGGGCCGCGGCGATGACGACCACGGCGATGCCCGACGCCAGCACCAGGCCCGTGGCCAGGGTGCGGCTGATGGTGGCCAGCTGGGCCGTGGGCGGCCGCTCCACCACCGCCACCTCGAGGGGGGTGAAGTAGAGCTGGGTGACGGTGGTGCCCCCGAGCACGAAGGCGGCCACGAACAGGATGCCGTAGCCGCCGAGCTCGGTCAGGGACAGCTGGCGCGCCGCGTAGAGGCCGACGGCGAAGGTGGCCAGGGAGGCCAGCGAGGAGTCGCCCACCGCCGCGGCCACGCTGCGCTTCAGGCCCACGTCGGACCCCCGCCGCCCGGTGGGACCTGGCCGTCGTGGGGCAGGGCCCGGGCCACGAAGCGCTGCACCGTGCTGCCGGTGTCGTGGCCCCACTCCCAGTTGGCGATGATGCCGACCTTGTTGGGGCACAGGCGGTCGGTGGTCGGGTGCACGTCGCTGAAGGCCCGGTGGAGCACGGGCTCGTCGTCCACGAGCACGACGAAGGCCCGACCGTCGCAGGCCAGCCGCAGGCGGAAGGTGCGGTTCCACGCCACCAGGTCGCCCAGGTTCGACCACACCGCGTCGTAGATGTCCTCGAACCCCCGCAGGTGGAAGAACGTCGACGCCGACGCCGCGGGGTAGTGGTCGTCGAGGTAGATGTTCACCGCGAAGTAGTTGCTCGGGTCCTGCCAGATGAGCAGGCCCACCCGGCAGCGTTGGCCAGCGCCGTCGCCCTGGCGCTGGGGCGATCGGGCCGTGACCTCGAGATCGCACCCGGTGGGATCGCTCCAGTCGATGGTGTACGCCGTGCGGTCGGGGATGGGCCGGGACAGGGAGGCGTCGAAGCGGGCCACGCCCGGCGCCACCACGGCCAGGCTGCCGGTCCCCATGAGCCGCTGCCACCGGGGTGAGGGGGCATCGGGCGGGCCGGCCAGGTCGCCCAGGGGGGCGTCGAGCAGCTCGTCGTCGACCACGGGGACGGTGCCCAGCGGCACCCGGTGGCTGGCGCCGTGCAGGGCGGCCGGCACCTCGACGAACCGGGGGTGGGCCTCGAGGTCGCGGACCCGGGGGCCGCCACCGGCACCGGCACCGCCGGCGACCAGGCCCACGGCCACGCCCGTCGCCTCGGCCAGCACGTGGTCGGTCCACCCCGCGCCGGTGAGGGCGACGCCGTCCACGGCCACCCGCACCACCCGCCCGTCGTCGCTGACCTGCACCCGGTGGGGTCCGTCGTCGAGGGACAGGGGAATGGTGGCCTCCTCGACCACGCGCCCGCCGACCACGACCTCGAGCCGCGACGCCGACGCCCCCACGGTCACCCGCCAGTGGTCACCGCCGGTGCCGGTCGAGCGCCACGACAGCACCACCTCGTCACCCTCGGTCACGCCCTCGACCACCGCGTGGACCAGGCCCACGGGCGCGGGCCCGGCCAGGTGGGCCCGGCCCTGTCCCGGAGCCGCCGGCTCGGCCAGGCCTACGCCGTGGGGCCCGACCACCAGGTCGTCACCCGAGGTGGTCCACACCCCACCCCGTTCGGCCCGGCGGTGGCCGAACGGAGCGGGGGGACCGGTGAGGCGGTCGGCCACCACCGCGCTGGTGCACCACGCCGACCAGCTGCCCTCGTCGGCCACCACCACCTCGTAGAGGCGGGTGTCGCTGCTGAAGCCGATCTGGCCCAGCACGGCCTGGTCGACGCCGGCGTGGAGCACGGCGGGCAGGGGGCGATCGTCGATGGCGATGGGGCGCAGGTGGGGGTGCTGGGGCAGCCCGGCGGCGCCGCGGTAGGACGACGCCGCCAGGTGCAGGGCCCCCTGCTCGCGCAGGACCGACACGTAGTGCACGGGCAGGTTCTGCAGCCCGTGGAAGGCGCCCAGGAGCTGGCCGTCGACGGTGGCGGCCAGCTCACCGTTGTAGGCACCGGTGGCCCGCACGACCAGGCCGCTGCCGCCGGCGTCGGGCCCGCCGGCCGCCGCGGTGGGGAACCAGCCGGCCATGAGGTTGTCGCCCTGGCGCACGGCGAGCTCGTCGCGGTTGCGCCACCAGTAGGTGAGCTTGCGGGCCAGGTGCTCCCGGGGTCGTGACGTGGGGTAGCGCCAGGCCCGCCGCCACAGGGGCTCGGTCCCGCTGCCCAGGGCCCAACGGCCCAGGCGGCGCCCCAGGGGGCCGACGGCGGAGGACTCCGAGGTGTTGTGCCCGTTGAGCAGGTGCACGGCCACCACCCGGCCGGCCCGGCGCTCGAAGGGTCCGTAGGTCACTGCCTCGCGACCCCAGCCCGGGGTGGCCATGGTCCCGATGCGCAGGGCCCCGTGGTCGACGGACAGCACCCCTTCGGCATCGACCCCGGCCCGCCGCCCGGCGTGCGCCACCGACCCCTCGGGCGACCGGGCGGGACCGCCGGTGCCGCCGGTGCCGACGACGTGGCCCCGCCGGGCGTCGACCGTGAAGCGGTCGGCCACCAGGGGCGGCGTCGTGCGCTGGTCGGGTTCGAGCATCACGTCGTGCATCCCTCGCCGTGGGGGGCCGTGGGGGCGGGTACCCCGGGCCGTCGGTAGAAGTCGAACGTGTGCCTGGCGGGGCTGAACGTCGGGTAGCGGGCACTGGGGAACGGGGGCAGGGGCACGGCGTCGAAGGCCCGCAGCGCCTCGAGGTCGTCGATGGCGAAGGGGCACAGGTCCTCGACGTCGTTCCAGCCCAGGACCAGCCACCCCCCGGGGCGCAGGGCCCGGTGGCAGGCGGCCACGGCCCGTTCGGCGTCGGCCTGCTCCTGGAGGCCGAAGCCGATGACGCCGCTGCACACGACCACGTCGAAGGACCCGTCGTCAACGTGGTCGCCCAGGTCGGTGACCGAGCCCACCAGGTGGTCGTCGGAGCCGTACCGGGCCTTGGCGGGGTCGATGTCGATGGTCTGGAACGTGCCCGCGGGGAAGCGCCCGGGGTAGTCCTTGGTGTACCACTCGCAGCCCACGAACAGCACCCGGACCAGGGTGGGGTCGTCGTGGATGGCGGGGAAGATGCCCTGCTCGAGGACGTGGCGGTCGACCCGGGGATCGAGCTGGTAGGCGATGCGGTCCCGCAGGGACCGCCAGCGGGCCCGGGTCGCCGATCGTGTCGTAGCGGCGACGCCGGCGACCTCGGTGGCCCGGCGGACGGCGCGGCGGGCGGGCCCGGGGTGGGACAGCTCGGCGTGGAGCCGGGCGAACACGGGGTCGGGCAGCAGGGGGGCCCCCTCCCAGAACAGGCGGCGGACCCGGGGTTGGGCCGCGAAGGTGGGCAGGTCGACGAGAGCGCGGTGGCGCCGGGGGGCGTCGTCGTCGCCGGCCAGGCGGGCCCGGGCGTAGCGCAGCTCGGCCACGTAGCGGCTCCGGTCCAGGGGCGTGAGGGCGGCGGCGGCCCCGGGATCGGCCAGCTGGCCCAGGAAGGCCCGCTGCAGCTCCCACACCTCGGTGTGGGTGGCCAGGCGGCGGTCGATCTCGGCCCAGCCGTCGCCGTCGCCCCGGGTGAGGTTGGCGCCGTGCCACCGGTAGTCGACCAGGGCGTCGTCCACGCCCACCAGCTCGGTGACCAGGGGAGCCAGGCCCATGATGACCTCGTCGGCGGCCCGGACGCCGTCGGGCAGGGGGAAGATTTGCTCGGCCACGGCCCGGCGCAGGGCCAGGCCCGAAGTGGCAGACAGGCCGATGACCACGCCGCCGTCGGCCAGGGCCCGCTCGCCCTGCCAGCCCGAGGCCAGCGAGGACAGCGGCGGGTAGACGTCGAGGGGCCGGCCATCGGCGTCCACCTCCTGGAGCTTGTGGCTCAGCATCCCCGCCCGGGGGTGGGCCCGCAGGGCGGCCAGCACCCGGTCGATCTTGTCGGGGTGGAAGCGGTCGTCGGCGTCGAGGAAGAGCACGACCTCACCCCGGGCCAGGGCCCAGGCCCGGTTGAGGGCTGCGGTCTGGCCCCCGTTGGGCCCCCGGACCAGGCGCAGGCGGGGGTCGGTGGCGGCCAGGGCGGCGACGACGTCGGCGGTACCGTCGCGGGACCCGTCGTCCACCACCACGTGCTCGAGGTGGGGGTAGTGCTGGCCGAGCACGCTGCGCACGGCGTCGCCCACGTAGCGCTCGTAGTCACAGGCCGCGGTGAGGACGCTGACCAGGGGGCGCTCCGACAACGGGGGCAGGTCCATGGGTTTCAGCACGGGGCGCCCACCCGGGCCCGGCCGAGCGGGGTGAGCTGGCGGTGGAGCGTGAGCTGGCGGT
>JBBSLP010000061.1:0-38603 GCA_038255145.1 Acidimicrobiales bacterium | reverse complement strand
GTCTGATCACCGGGGTCTGATCACCGGGGTCTGATCACCGGGTGGTAGGCCGCGGCCCGAGGGGGGGCGGGCGGCGACGATCCCGGGCTGCGAGCGGGCATGATGGGACCTCGTGCCCACAAGTGCCCTGTCGAGCGACCCGACGTGAACGTGCTCGACCTCCTCCTGCTGGCCGTGGCCGTGCCTGCGGCCATCGGTGGCTGGCGGCTGGGCCTGGTGGCCCGGGCCGCGTCGTGGCTGGGCCTGGCCGTGGGTCTCGTCGTGGCCTCCAAGGTCGCGCCCCGCGTCGTGGACCAGGTGGGCTCGGCCGACTCGCTCGTGGTGCTGGCCACGGCCACCACGGTGCTGGTGCTGGGGGCCATCTTCGGCCAGCTCCTGGGCCTGTTGGCCGGGAGCAGGCTGCGACGGGCCGGTCCCGGAGCCCCCCGACGGACCGTGGACCGGGCCCTGGGGGCGACGGCCGGGGTGGTGGGTGTGGTCGTGGCCACCTGGTTGCTGCTGCCCGTCGTGGCCCAGGTCCGCGAATGGCCGGCCCAGCAGGTGCGGACCTCGCGCCTGGCCGGGGCGGTGACCGACCTGCTGCCCGATCCCCCCGACACCCTGGCCAGCCTGGCCAGCCTCATCGGTCAGGACCGCTGGGCCGACATCGTCGACGACTTCCGTCGCGAGTTGGCCGACGCCCCGCCCCCGCCCACGTTGACCCTGGCCCCCGAGATCGACGCCCGGGCCGAGAAGGCCACGGTGCGCGTCGAGGGCGAGGCCTGCGGTGAGATACACGAGGGCACCGGCTTCGTCATCGAGAGCGACCTGGTGGTCACGAACGCCCACGTCGTGGCGGGCATGGCCACCCCGGTGCTCTACACGCTCGACGGTCGGGTCGTCGACGCCGACGTGGTTGCCTTCGACCAAGTGCGTGACCTGGCCTTCCTCCAGCCGGTCGAGCCACTCGAGCTGCCCATCATGGCACTGGCGCCGGGCGTCCAGGGAGATAGGGGCGTGGTCTACGGCTATCCAGAGGGTGTCCTGAAGAAGCAGCCCTATGAGATCTTCCACGTCCGGGAGGTCCAGATCCGCGGCTTCTACGACACCACGAAGTCGGACCGTGAGGTGTACTTCTTGTCCTCCAAGCTCGATCAAGGCGACTCGGGGGCACCCCTGGTGAACGCGGCAGGTGAGGTCGTCGGCGTGGCCTTCGCCACGTCCGAGCGGGGCCCGGACCAGGCCTTCGCCGTGAGCTACGACGAGCTGACCGCGGCCCTCGCCGAGGTGCAGGGCGTGCTGTCCCGCGATCCGGCCCACGTCGAGGGCGCCACGCAGTGCCTGCGCCCGGGGGACGAGTTCTGACCGGCGACCGGGGTCACCTATCGCCTGCGGCCCGGGTCGCCAACCTCGACCGGCTGGCCCGGACCACCTTCGACGTCGTGGTCATCGGCGGGGGGGTCACGGGCTGTGGTTGTGCCCTCGATGCCGCCACCCGGGGCCTCGACGTCGCCCTCCTCGAGCAGCGCGACCTGGCCTCGGGCACGTCGAGCCGGTCCTCCAAGCTGATCCACGGTGGCCTGCGCTACCTGGAGCAGGGCGACCTGGGCCTGGTCTTCGAGGCCCTACAGGAGCGCAGCCTCATGCTCTCCACCCTGGCCCCCCACCTGGTGCGCCCGGTCAGCTTCGTCTACCCGTTGCAGCACCGGGCCTGGGAGCGGCTCTACGTCGGTGCCGGCGTGGGGCTGTACGACCTGTTGGCCGGCCGCCCCGCCCTGGGCAGCAAGGTCGTGCGGGTCTCGCCCCGCGGCGAGCGACGCGACCGCCACGGTCTGCGGGCCACCAACCCCCTGCCCCACCACCAGCACCTGTCACGGCGGGCCACCCTCGATCTGGTGCCCGCCCTGCGTGAGGACGCCCTGGTGGGCGCGGTGCGCTACTGGGACGCCCAGGTCGATGACGCCCGCCACACCCTGACCGTGGCCCGCACCGCGGCCCACTACGGCGCGGCCGTGACCACCAGCATGCAGGTGATCGGCCTGCGGCGCGACGGCGAGCGGGTCACCGGGGTGCGGGCCCGCGACGTGGAGAGCGGCCGGGTTTTCGAGGTCCGGGCCCGCCAGGTGGTCAACGCCACCGCGACGTGGACCGACGAGGTGCAGAACCTGGCGGGCCGGGGACGCATCCGGGTGCGGGCCTCCAAGGGCGTGCACCTGGTCGTGCCCCGGGACCGCATCCGGGCGGGCTCGGGCCTGATCCTGCGCACCCCGTCGAGCGTGCTGTTCGTCATCCCCTGGGGCGGGCACTGGATCGTGGGCACCACCGACACCGATTGGCACCTCGACCTGGCCCACCCCGCGGCCAGCCGGGCCGACATCGACTACCTGTTGGCCCAGCTCAACAGCGTGCTGCGCACCCCCCTGGGCCCCGAGGACATCGAAGGCGTGTACGCCGGCCTGCGCCCCCTGCTCGAAGGGGAGTCCGACGCCACCAGCAACCTGTCGCGCGAGCACGCCGTGTCCCGCACCGTGCCCGGCCTGGTCACCGTGGCCGGCGGCAAGTACACGACCTACCGCATCATGGCCGCCGACGCCATCGACGCCGCCGTGGCCGACATCGACCGCGGCGACGGCCGTCCCGTGCCCCCGTCGTGCACCGATCGGGTGCCCCTGGTCGGTGCCGCCGGGTTCCCGGGGTTGTGGAACGGGCGGGCCCGGCTGGCCGAGGGGTCCGGCCTCGACGTGGCCGGCATCGAGCACCTGCTGGGACGCTACGGGGACGCCATCGACGAGGTGCTCGACCTGGTGGCAGACCGTCCCGAGCTGGGGCTGCCCCTCGAGGGCACCGACACCTACCTGGCGGCCGAGGTCGTGCACGCCGCGTCCCACGAGGGTGCCCTGCACCTCGACGACGTGCTCACCCGGCGCACCCGGCTGTCCATCGAGACCTTCCACCGGGGTGTGGACTCGGCCCCCGCCGCCGCCGAGCTCATGGCCGGGGTCCTGGGGTGGTCGGCGGCGCACCGCGACGACGAGGTCGAGGCCTACCGGGCCCGGGTGGCCTCGGAACGGGCCTCCCAGGACGAGCCCGACGACCGCCGGGCCGACGCCACCCGCCACGGCGGCCCCGACCTGCGCCACCTCACCCCCCTGTCGGGCTGACCGCAGGAGTGCGCCGGCACCCCCGGCGGCCACCCGGCGCATCCACTCCGTGAACGGAGTGTGACTCGACCCCGGAGCCGCCCACAACGGCCCACCCGCGTGTATCGTCGCCCTCGGGACGGCTTGCCGCCCACCCCCCATCGGCGGCGACGCCGCTGTGGCTGGGCGGAAGCGCCGAGCCGCGAAGCAGGAGGTCGGGTCGTCAACAAGTCGGAATGGGAACGGCGGCTTTCCAGTTACGAAGCCGAGATGACCGAGCTGCGCGAGCAGGCCAAGGCCATGGAGGAGGAGATCGTTGCCCTCCGCCGTCGGCTGCAGGATGCTCCGAAGCGGGTCCGCACCCTGGAAGAGCGTCTCTTGGACACCAAGGGACAGCTTGCCCAGGCCATCGCTCAGAACGAGAAGCTGAGCTACACCCTGCGTGAGGCCCGGGAGCAGATCTCGGCCCTGCGTGAGGAGGTCGAGAAGCTCACCCGGCCACCGTCGGCCTACGGCACCTACCTCGGCCACAACGAGGAGGACGGCACGGTCGACGTGTTCTCGGGCGGTCGCAAGATGCGCGTCGCCCTGCACCCCGAGATCGAGGTCAAGCAGCTCGAGCGGGGCGCCGAGGTGGTGCTCAACGAGTCGCTCAACGTCGTGTTGGCCCGCACCAGCGAGCGCCAGGGCGAGGTGGTGACCCTCAAGGAGGTCCTCGAGGACGGCACCCGGGCCATGATCGTGGGCCGGGCCGACGAGGAGCGGGTGGCCGAGCTGGGCGACGCCCTCATCGGCACCAAGCTGCGCTCGGGCGACACCCTGCTCATGGACGTGCGCTCGGGCCTGCTGCTCGAGAAGCTGCCCCGGCCCGAGGTCGAGGACCTCGTGCTCGAGGAGGTGCCCGATGTCAGCTACGCCGACGTGGGTGGTCTGGACTCCCAGATCGAGCAGATCACCGACGCCGTCGAGCTGCCCTTCACCCACCGCGAGCTCTTCGCCGAGTACCAGCTGCCGGCGCCCAAGGGCATCCTGCTCTACGGCCCTCCCGGTTGCGGCAAGACGCTCATCGCCAAGGCCGTGGCCAACTCGTTGGCCAAGAAGGTGGCCGAGGTCAGCGGCGACAGCCAGGCCCGGAGCTACTTCCTCAACATCAAGGGCCCCGAGCTCCTCAACAAGTACGTGGGCGAGACCGAGCGCCAGATCCGCCTGGTCTTCCAGCGGGCCCGGGAGAAGTCCGAGGAGGGCTGGCCCGTCATCGTCTTCTTCGACGAGATGGAGTCGCTCTTCCGCACCCGCGGCAGCGGCATCTCCTCCGACATCGAGTCCACGATCGTGCCCCAGCTGCTGGCCGAGATCGACGGTGTCGAGTCGCTGAAGAACGTCATCGTCATCGGTGCGTCCAACCGCGAGGACCTGATCGACCCCGCCATCCTCCGTCCCGGTCGCCTCGACGTGAAGATCAAGATCGAGCGACCCGACGAGGTGTCGGCCAAGCAGATCTTCGCCCGCTACCTCACCACCGAGGTCCCCCTCGATGCCGAGGACGTGCGCAGCCTGGGCGCCGGCGATCGCAGCCGGGCCATCACCCGCATGATCGACGCCACGGTGGCCGAGATGTACCGGGCCGACGAGCAGAACCAGTTCCTCGAGGTCACCTACCAGAACGGTGACCGCGAGGTGATGTACTTCAAGGACTTCTCGTCCGGCGCCATGATCGAGAACATCGTGCGCCGAGCGAAGCAGCTGGCCATCAAGCGATTGATCGCCGGGGGCACGCCGGGCGTCGGTGTCGAGGACCTGATCGCCGCCATCCACCAGGAGTACAAGGAGCACGAGGACCTCCCCAACACCACCAACCCCGACGATTGGGCGAAGATCTCGGGCAAGAAGGGTGAGCGCATCGTCTACGTGCGCACCCTGGTCTCCCACAACAAGAAGGAGACCAACCCCACCGGTGGCCGGGCCATCGAGCGGGTGGCGACGGGGCAGTACCTGTGAGGCCGGCTGGGCTGGTGAGGCCGGTGGGCTCGCGCCGCCTCGTCAGACGGAGCGGGTAGGTTCCCTGCGTGGCGCTGCGCAAGATCGTCGGCATCGAGACCGAGTACGGGATCCTGCTACGGGGGAGGGCTGATGCCAACCCCATCGCCGCCTCCTCGCTGCTGATCAACGCGTACATCAGCTCCATCGCCAAGCGAGGGGGCACCTCCAGTGCCACACCCCGTGTGGGCTGGGACTTCGTGGACGAGTCTCCGGGCAACGATGCCCGGGGCTCGGGCCTGTTCGGGGCCTCGGGACCCGAGGTCGAGACCCACCTGGTGAACGCCGTGCTCACCAACGGCGCCCGCTACTACGTGGACCACGCCCACCCCGAGCTCTCCACCCCCGAGTGCGCCGATGCCCGCAGCATCGTGGTGTTCGACCGGGCTGCAGAAGAGATCCTGATCGACTCCATGGAGGCGGTCTCGCGGGTGCTCGGTGAAGGTGAGGAGATCCTCATCTTCAAGAACAACAGCGATCGCAAGGGCAACAGCTACGGCTGCCACGAGAACTACCTGATGGACCGGACCACCCCGTTCTCCCGGGTGGTCAGCCAGGCCATGCCCCACTTCATCACCCGGCAGATCTTCACCGGGGCGGGCAAGGTGGGTTCCGAGGCGGTGGGCATGTCCTCTGGTCAGGTGCCCTACCAGCTCACCCAGCGGGCCGACTTCTTCGAGGAGGAGGTCGGCCTGGAGACCACGCTGAAGCGGCCCATCGTCAACACCCGCGACGAGCCCCACGCCGACCCCAAGAAGTACCGGCGCCTCCACGTGATCGCCGGGGACGCCAACATGTCCGAGGTGGCGACCTTCCTCAAGGTGGGGACGACGTCACTGCTGTTGTGCATGGTCGAGGACGACTACCTGCCCCGGACCATGAACTTCGCCCACCCCGTGCAGGCCATGCGCCAGGTGTCCTACGACGTCGACCTGACCCTGGCCCTCGAGCTCGAGGACGGCCGGCGCATGACCGCCCTCGAGTGGCAGTGGGAGCTGTACGACTCGGCCCGCAAGTACGCCGAGGACCGCGGCCTCGACTGCATCGACGCCGACACGGGCGCCGAGGTGCTGCGGCGCTGGGAGCTGGTGCTCACCGGGCTCGAGTCCGATCCCATGAGCGTGGCCGACCAGGTCGACTGGGTGGCCAAGAAGCGCCTGCTCGACGGCTACCGCGAGCGCCACGGCCTGGGCTGGGGTGATGCCCGGTTGGCGGCCATGGACCTGCAGTACCACGACCTGCGCCCCTCCAAGTGCCTGGCCCGACGGGTGGGTCTCGAGCGCCTGACCACCGACGACGAGGTCGAGCGGGCCAAGTCCCAGCCGCCCGACGACACCCGGGCCTACTTCCGGGGTCGCTGTCTCGAGCGTTGGGCGGACGACATCGTGGCCGCCAACTGGGACTCGATGGTGTTCGACATCGGAGACGACCCCTTGCGTCGGGTCCCGATGATGGAGCCCATGCGGGGCACCAAGGCGCATGTCGGTACGTTGTTGGACGAGTGCGAGACCTCGGCCGAGCTGCTCCGGCGGCTCGGTTCCTAGGCTCTCGCCGCACCAGAGAAGGAGCGTCGCCTCAATGCCCGAGCGGGAGCTGAAGCGGAAGCAGTCCACACCCGAGCGCACGACCGAGGAGCCGATGGCCACCCCGGGCGTCTCGGAACAGGGCGAGAAGATCAAGGCCGAGCTCGATGACCTTCTCGACGAGATCGACGAGGTCCTCGAGACGAACGCCGAGGACTTCGTGAAGTCCTACATCCAGAAGGGCGGGCAGTAGCCCGACGGGGCTTCGCCCTCTACCGATCCGCACGACCTGATGAGCAGCCACAGGGCCCTACGGGGCCCTGTGGCGCGCCAACCGCTACCATCCGCCAGTTCGAGCGAAGGGGGCCGCGATGTCGGCGATGGGCGGGTTGTCGGCGTTCGATCGGGCGACCGAGGTGCGGCCGGTGGACGTGGTGGGGGAGGGGCGCTACGCCGTCACCCTCGACGACGCCTGGTGCATCGGTTCGGGCCGTCCCAACGGCGGCTACCTGCTGGCCGTGCTGGGCCGGGCCGCCCTGGCCGCCGGTGCGGCCGCGGGAGCGACCCAGGACCACGTCATCGCCGCCGCCGTGCAGTACGCCACCCCGCCGACGACCGGTCCGGCCACGGTGGTCACCGAGGTCTTCCGGGTGGGGCGCACGGCCAGCCAGGTGCGGGCGTCCCTGGTCCAGGACGGGCGCACCAGCGTCGACGCCAGCTTCACCCTGGGCCACCTGGCCGATGGTGCGGGGACGTGGTGGGGAGCCACCGAGCCCGTCGCCCTGCCCGACGAAGCCGACTGCATCGCCCTGCCCCCGCCCCCGGGCACCGAGGGGGTTCCGGCCACCCTGCGCGGCTCCATCACCGTGCGCTTCGACCCTGCCCCTCTGGGCGGCCTCGACGGCGAGCCCGACGGCAGTGGTGAGTTACGGGCCTGGTTCCGCTTCCCCGACGGTCGCGACGTCGACCCCCTGGCCCTGCTCCTGGTCGTCGACGCCCTGCCCCCGGCCACCTTCGCCATCGTGAACACCGGTTGGGTGCCCACCCTGGCGCTCTCGGCCTACATCCGGGCCGTGCCCGCCCCCGGTCCCCTGCGCATCCGCTTCCGGGTGCAGGTGATCGAGGACGGGCTGGTGGACGAGGTGTGCGAGGTGTGGGACAGCCGCGATCGGCTCGTGGCCCAGTCCACCCAGCTGGGCGCCATCCGCATCCCCGCCACCTCGGCGGGCTGACGACGTACCTGCTCCTGGCGGGCATCGGCGTGCGGGCCAGCTAGCTTGGGTCGCCGATGATGCCCATGTACCCCCCCGGGGACGATCCCGGACCGAACTTCTTCGAGGTGGCGCGGCGCGCCGGCCTCGGTGCCCCGGACCTGGGCCCCTCGGCCCGGCCCCTGCAGGTGACCCATGGCACCACCGTGGTGGCCATCCGCTACGCCGACGGCGTGGTGATGGCCGGCGACCGACGGGCCACCTCGGGCAACCTGATCTCGCACCGGGACATGGAGAAGGTGTTCCCCGCCGATCGCCACTCCGGCGTGGCCATCGCCGGCGCCGCGGGCCCGGCGGTGGAGATGGTGCGCCTCTTCCAGCTCCAGCTGGAGCACTACGAGAAGGTCGAGGGCCAGGCCCTCAGCCTCGAGGGCAAGGCCAACCAGCTGTCCATGATGGTCCGGGGCCACCTGCCCATGGCCATGCAGGGCCTGGTGGTGGTGCCCATGTTCGCCGGCTTCGACCTGCGCCGGGGCGTGGGACGCCTCTTCGAGTACGACGTCACCGGCGGGCGCTACGAGGAGGCCGCCTACGCGGCCACCGGCTCGGGCTCCCTCTTCGCCGGCACCGTCATCAAGTTGGGCTTCCGCGAGGGCCTCAGCCGCGAAGACACCCTCGACCTCGCCCTCTCTGGCCTGTTCCAGGCGGCCGACCAGGACTCGGCCACCGGCGGTCCCGACCTGGTGCGGCGCATCTACCCGCTCATGGCCACCATCACCGCCGCCGGCTTCGAGCCCGTGGACGAGGCCGAGATCGCCTCTCGCTTCGCGGCCATGGCCGCCACCCTGTCCGAGAGCACCGCCGCACCCCAGAAGGGCGATCAGCCATGAGCATGCCCTTCTACGTCGCTCCCGAGCAGATGATGAAGGACCGGGCCGACTACGCCCGCAAGGGCATCGCCCGGGGCCGTTCACTGGCCGCCATCGTCTGCGCCGAGGGCATCCTCATCTGCGCCGAGAACCCGTCGAACACCCTGCACAAGGTGAGCGAGATCTACGACCGCATCGGCTTCGCCGGGGTGGGCAAGTACAACGAGTTCGACCAGCTCCGCATCGCCGGCATCCGCCACGCCGACCTCAAGGGCTACTCGTACAGCCGCGAGGACGTCGACGCCCGGGGCCTGGCCAACGCCTACGCCCAGATCCTGGGCCAGGTCTTCACCCACGAGCTCAAGCCCATGGAGGTGGAGATCCTCGTGGCCGAGGTGGCCGCCCAGCGCACCTCGGACCGGCTCTACCACGTGCTCTACGACGGCACCGTGGTCGACGAGACCCGCTACCTGGCCCTGGGCGGCGATGCCGAGACGGTGGCGGCCCGCCTGGCCACCTCCTTCGGCGACGACGACACCCCCACGGTCGAGTACGCCCTGCGCTCGGCCGTGGCTGCCCTGGCCGGTCCCGACCGCCAGTTGCGGGGCGACGCCCTCGAGGTGGCCCTGCTCGAACGATCCGCCGCCCGTCGCGCCTTCCGACGCCTCGGTGACGAGGAGATCGACGCCCTGTTGGGTGAGCCCGACGCCACCCACGCCGAAGAGGCGGGCCACGGCACCGGGGGCTCGCCGGACTGATCCGGCCGGTCGGGGTGGGAGCGGAGCCCGCTCCCACCCGACCGCCTACCCGCCGGCCGACCTGCGTACCGCCCGCCACCGGGGCCGAACCCCGGGGAGTGACGCCGTCGGGACAGGGATCAGACGCCGGTCAGGGCCCGCAGCACCATGAGGGCCAACGCCACGAGGGCCACCACGCTGAGGACGGCGGGGGAGGCCCATCGCACCCGGCACGCCGAGCTGGTGTGGCCGTCGTCGTCGTCGAGGGCCGGCCCGTCGTCGTCGGCGCCGATACCGGGGTCGGCCACGACGAGCAGGTCACGGGCCAGGTCGAGGTCATCCGCGTCGACCAGCACCTCGACCGTGCCCAGGGGGTAGAGGCTGCTCTCGCCGCGGAGCTGCCACACCACGCCCTCCGCCCCGAGGCGGGCGGCCAACAGGCGGGCTTCGAAGCCGCTCGTGGCCGTGGAGAGGTGCACCATGCGCAGCTCCCGCATGCCCCGACAGTACCGGTGGCGGTACCCGCTGCACCCGGCCGGAGCCCCTCGCCGGCAGACGCGCGGCCCCGGGGTAACGTGCTGCCCATGGACAGGCGCATCTTCGGGCTCGAGAACGAGTACGGGGTGACCTGCACCCTGCGTGGGCAGAGGCGCCTCAGTCCCGACGAGGTGGCCCGCTACCTCTTCCGGCGGGTCGTGTCGTGGGGTCGGTCGTCCAACGTGTTCCTGGCCAACGGGGCCCGGTTGTACCTCGACGTGGGCAGCCACCCCGAGTACGCCACCCCCGAGTGCGACTCCATCCACGACCTCGTGGTGCACGACAAGGCCGGGGAGCGCATCCTCGAGCAACTGCTGGCCTCGGCCGAGCAGCGGCTGCGGGAAGAGGGCATCCGCGGCGTCATCTACCTGTTCAAGAACAACACCGACTCGGCCGGCAACAGCTACGGCTGCCACGAGAACTACCTCACCAGTCGGCGCGACGACTTCTCGTACTACGCCGAGGTGCTGATCCCCTTCCTGGTCAGCCGGCAGATCTACGCCGGCGCCGGCAAGGTGCTGCAGACGGCCCGGGGGGCGCTCTACTGCATCTCGCAGCGGGCCGAGCACATCTGGGAGGGCGTCTCGTCGGCCACGACCCGCAGCCGACCCATCATCAACACCCGTGACGAGCCCCACGCCGACGCCGAGCGCTACCGCCGGCTGCACGTGATCGTGGGCGACTCGAACATGAGCGAGTCCGCCACCTTCCTCAAGGTGGGGGCGGCCTCGATCCTGCTGCGCATGCTCGAGGACCCCGGCGTGGTCCTGCGGGACATGACGCTGGAGAACCCCATCCGGGCCATCCGCGAGATCAGCCACGACATGACCTGCCGGCGCAAGGTGCGCCTGGCCAACGGGCGTGAGGTCTCCGCCCTCGACATCCAGTACGAGTACCTGAACCGGGCCGTGCGCTACGCCGAGTCCCGGGGTCTCTCCCCCCTCGAGACCAAGGCCCTCGAGATGTGGGAGCACGCCCTCAACACCATCGAGCGTGACCCCCTCGAGCTCGACCGCACCGCCGACTGGGTCATCAAGTACAAGCTGATCGAGGCGTACCGGGCCAAGCACGACCTGCCCCTGTCCCACCCCAAGGTCGCTCTCATGGACCTGCAGTACCACGACGTGAACCAGGAACGCGGCCTCTTCTACAAGATGCAGCGCCGGGGCATGATCGACCGGATCTGCACGGACGAGGAGATCGAGATCGCCACGGAGACGCCGCCGCAGACGACCCGGGCCAAGCTGCGGGGCGAGTTCATCCGCAAGGCCAAGGAGCGCAAGCGCGACTACACCGTGGACTGGGTGCACCTGAAGCTCAACGACCAGGCCCAACGCACGGTGCTGTGCAAGGACCCGTTCCGCTTCGAGGACGACCGGGTCGACAAGCTCATCGCCTCCCTGTGACCGCCTCCCTGTGACCGCTTCGCTCCGACGGTAGTGTCGAACACGTGTCCGCGGCGAAGCTCGAACGCCTGCTCAACCTGACCGCAGCCCTGCTCGAGACGACCCAGCCGCTCACCGCCGAGGAGATCCGGGCTCGGGTCCCCGGCTACCCGGCCGAGCTGACCGCGTTCCGGCGGGCCTTCGAGCGTGACAAGGACGACCTGCGGGACATGGGCATCCCCCTGCGCCTGGAGCGTTCCAAGGCCGGTACCCGGGACCAGGACGCCTACCGCATCCCCAAGGACGAGTACTACCTGCGCGACCCGGGGTTCGAGCCCGACGAGCTGGCCGCCCTGCACCTCGCCGCCCAGGTCGTGCGCCTCGAGGGCGCCAACGAGGCGCTGTGGAAGCTCGGCGGCGACCCGTCGGGTCCCGGAGGGGACCCCTCGGGGCTGGTGGCCGAACTGCCCCTCGACGGTCGTCTCACCGCGGTGTTCGCCGGCCTGGCCGCCCGACACGTCCTGCGCTTCCGCTACCCGGCCGGCCCGGCCCGCGAGCCCGCCGAGCGGCAGCTCGAACCCCACCGCCTCGACTTCCAGCGGGGCCGCTGGTACGTGTCGGGCCACGACCGCGACCGCGACGCCCCGCGCTCCTTCCGGGTCGACCGCATGGGCAGCGACGTCGAGGTCCTGCCCGACGAGTTCCCCAAGCCCGCCCGCCCCCACCCCGGGGTGTCGCTGCAACCGTGGGACCTGGGCCGCGAGGCGGTGACCGAGGCCCGCCTGCTGGTGGACGGCGACCAGGCGGCGTGGACGGTCCAGTACCTGGGGGCCGATGCCGTGGTCGAGCACCGCGGTGACGGTTCCGTCGAGCTGCGGGTGCCCGTGGCCGACGTCGACGCCTTCCGCTCCTTCGTCCTCACCTTCCTCGACCACGCCGAGGTGTTGGGCCCCCCCGAACTGCGGGCTGCGGTGGTCGACTGGCTCGAACAGCGGGCCCAGGCGTGACCACCCCACGATCCGGTGCCGAGCGTGCCCCTCGAGCCACGGCGGGGGACCGGCTGCGGCGCTTGTTGGCCATCATCCCGTGGATCGCCGAACACGACGGGCCCTCCGTCACCGACGTGTGCCGGCGCTTCGGGCTCACCCGCAGCCAGCTGCTGGCCGACCTGCAGGTGGTGTTCCTCGTCGGCCTGCACCCTTTCACCCCCGACGAGCTCATCGACGTGGTCATCGACGGCGACCGGGTGTGGATCACCCTGAACCCCGGTGCCTTCGACCGGCCCCTGCAGCTCACCCCCGAGCAGGGGTTGGGCCTGGTGGCGGCCGGATCGACGCTCCTGGCCGTGGAGGGCAGCGACGCCGGGGGACCGCTGGCCCGGGGCCTGCACAAGTTGGAGGCCCTGCTGGGCATCGACGCCGGCGAGGCCCTGGCCGTGGCCCCCGGCCCCGTGCGCCGAGAGCTGATCGAGCTGCTGCGCGAGGCCGTGGCCCGCCAGCACCTCGTCGAGCTGGACTACTACGCCTACGGGCGTGACCAGCGCACCGTGCGCACCGTGGACCCCCGGCGCCTGTTCGCCGAGGGCGGCCAGTGGTACCTCGACGCCTGGTGCCACCTGGCCGGGGACGAGCGCCTGTTCCGCCTGGACCGCATGCAGACGGCGCGCGCCCTCGACGAGCCCGTGACCCCCAGGGGTGGGGACCGTGCCGCCGACGGCCGTGGCGTCTTCCATCCCCGGGGCAGCGATCCCCGCATCACCCTCGAGCTGGAACCCGACGCGGCCTGGGTCATCGACCAGTACGTGGTCGAGGCGGTCGAGGCCCTCGACGGAGGCCGTCTGCGGGTGCGCCTGGCGGTCAGCGCCGTGCCCTGGTTGGAGCGCCTCCTGCTGCGCCTCGGCCCCGACGCCACCGTGGTCGCCGCCGACCCCCCTCTGGACGCCGGCGTGGCCTCCCGAGCGGCCCAGCGGGTGCTGGCCCGCTACCGGTCACCACTGCCGTCCAGCTGACGGCGGACGGGGATAGGCTCCGAGCGACGTGATCGACCCGCGACGCCTCCTCCAGGGGGCCGTGGCGCCCGGGCGACCGGCCGGCGAGGGTGGCACGATGGCGTCGGCGGCGCCAGCATCGGCTGCCGACGGTCGAGCGCCCGCCGCTCCCATGGCCACCCCCGACCCCTACCGGGTGGCTGGGCCCGACATCGCCGCGCCTGGGGTGCTCCCTCCGGTTCCCCCCGTGGTGCGCGGTCGTCGCCTGGGCGCGCCCCGGCCGCCGTCACCGCTGGACCCCACCCCCCGGGCCGGGCCCGACGGGCCCAGCACGACCCGTGACGTGCTGCAGTGGACGGCCGTGGTGGCCGGCGCCCTCGTGGTGGCCCTGATCGTCAAGCTGCTGCTGTTCCAGGCCTTCATGATCCCCTCCGAATCCATGGTGCCCACCCTCAAGATCGGGGACCGGGTGCTGGTCAACAAGCTCAGCTACCAGCTCCACGACGTGGACCGTGGCGATCTGGTCGTGTTCCACCGCCCTCCCGCGGCCCAGAGCCCGGGGGACGACTCGGACCTGATCAAACGGGTCGTCGGCCTACCCGGTGAGACCGTCGAGGGTCGCGGCGGTGTGGTGCTGGTCGACGGGCAGAGCATCCCCGAGAGCTACCTGCCCGCCGGGGTGAGCACCGGGGAGTTCCCCCGCATCACCCTGGGCAACGACCAGGTGTGGGTCATGGGCGACAACCGCGGCAACTCGCGGGACAGCCGCGTCTTCGGGCCCCTCGACGAGAGCTACATCATCGGGCGGGCCTTCGCCCGGGTGTGGCCACCGGGCGCACTCGAGCTGTTCTGACCGGGCCCGGCGGCCGGGCGTCGGCGGGCGTCAGGCCCCGTGGCGCTCGAAGGCGGACACGAGGCGGTCGACGTGGTCGGAGTAGATGCCGTCCACGCCCGCTCCCAGCAGCTCGCTGATGACCCGCTCGTGCTGGGCGTCCCAGGCCAGGGCGAAGCGGTCGAAGCGGTGGAACAGGGTGACCAGGCCCGGGCTCCAGTCGGTCTCGCGCATGTTGACGGCGTCGATCCCCACCGATTGCAGTTGGGCGGCCCGACGCTCGGGCCCACCGCCCATGGCCTTGAGCCGGGTCGAATCCACCAACCGGGCGCGGTCGGTCAGCGAGCGCCACGTCGCCACCAGGTTCCAGTCGTCGTGGCACAGCCACAACCGCTCCTCGGCCCCGCCCCCTGCCGCTCGGGCCACGTCGAGGACGCCCTGCACGGTGGCCGGGTCCTTGAGGTCGAGCGACAGCTCGAAGGCGGTGCCGCACGTGGCGTACAGCTCGGCCAGGGTGGGGATGTGCCCGGGTAGCTGGGACCGGTCGAACGAGCTGATGGCCCGGCGCCGCAGGGCGCCGCCCAGGTAGCCGTCGTGGACGAGCACGACCTGGCCGTCGGCGGTGAGCCAGGCGTCGCTCTCCAGGCCGTTGGCCCCCAGGCGCAGGCCGAGCACGAAGGCGTCGAGGGTGTTCTCCGCGGCGTGGGCCCGCGCCCCGCGGTGGGCGAAGGCGATGCGGGGGTGGTGCAGCGAAGGCAGTCGGGTCGCCACGGCCAGCATCCTGGCCCGACAGCCGGCCGCGGGCAACAAGGGGCGGGCAACAAGGGGCGGCCACCTGGACGCCGGGGACCGGGCCGGCACGGGGGACTGAAGGTCCATGTACCGACGGCGGCCGGAGGCGCACCGTCGGCATCCGGCCACCACGAACCCCGACCGAAGCCCCCTTGAACCCTGCGGAGCACCGATGCCTTCGATCCGAGCCACTTGTACGAGCTGCGGCGATGTCGACCTGGGGGCGGACGACGTCCGCGTCCGGGTCTGCGATGACGACAACCAGGGCAGCTACAGCTTCCGCTGCCCGGCGTGCCGCATGGTCGAGGTGAAGCCGGCCGAGTCCCGGGTGGTGGACCTCCTGGTGGCGGCCGGTGTCGAGCTGTCGCACTGGCGCCTTCCCGCCGAGCTGCGCGAGCCCCGGGGTCACGGCGGGCCGCTCACCCACGACGAGCTGTTGGAGTGCCATGACCTCCTGGCCGACGAGGTGCGCTTCGCCGCCGCCGTCGAGGGTTTGCTCCGACACGGCTGAGCAGGGGCGGACGGCATCGCTCGTCCACCGACTGCTCCGGTCTGGCCGGGCGCCCCGGGTAAGATCACGCCCATGTTCAACATCACCGGGGGCGAGTTGGTCCTCATCCTGGTGATGGCGCTCCTCGTGCTCGGTCCCGAGCGGTTGCCGGACGCCGCTCGCAAGTTGGGCAAGGCCATGGCCCAGCTGAAGGATCTGTCCAACAGCTTCCAGCGCGAGATCAAGGACGCCCTCGAGGAGCCCAAGCCCCCGCCCATGAAGCCGGACTCGCGGCCCCAGCTCACCGCCATCGAGGGGGGTGCGACCCTCCCCCCCGAGGCGACGCTCCCGGTTGACGGGGGCGAGGCCCTGGCCGTGAGCGAGCCTGCGGCCGAGGTCGTCGTGCCCGACCCCGTCGAAGCCGAGCCGGTGGCTCCGGAGACCACGGTGCCCGAACCCGTCACCGAAGCCCCCTCGACCAACGGTGCTCCCACCAACGCGTCGGCCATCAACGGCGCCGCGACCAACGGCACCACCGACGGGGCCGAGGAGCGCAGCGCATGAGCGCCGTGCCCACCCCGGAAGGTCCCGCCGACCTCGAGCTCACCTCCATGACCCTCATGGAGCACCTGGGCGAGCTTCGCTCACGCATCTTCAAGTGCGCGGTGGGACTGGCCATAGGCGCCACCATCATGTGGTTCGTCTACGTCCCGGTGTTCCGGTGGATGTTCACCGTGCTGCAGGACAACTGCGTCGAGGGCCGCGACTGCGCCATCATCCAGACCGACCCCCTGCAGGGTCTGGCCACTCGCATGACGTTCGCCGGGTACGGGGGCATCGCCCTGGCCATGCCCGTGCTGCTCTACCAGCTGTGGAAGTTCATCACGCCGGGCCTGTACCCCCGTGAGAAGAAGCTGGCGCTGCCCTTCGTGTTCTCCGGGGTGCTGCTGTTCATCCTCGGTGCCGGCCTGGCCCTGTGGACCCTTCCCAAGGCGCTGGACTTCCTCATCAGCATCGGTGGCGGCACCTTCAACCAGTTCTACACACCGGACAAGTACGTCAACCTGATCGTCAAGATGATGGTGGCGTTCGGGATCGGCTTCGAGTTCCCCATACTCCTGGTGTTCCTCCAGCTGGCGCGCCTGGTGACGCCTCAGCAGCTGGGCCGCTACCGGCGCTGGGCCGCGGTGGGCATCACCGTGGCCGTGGCCGTGCTCACTCCCAGCGGTGACCCCATCAGCCTCGCCGCCCTGGCCGTCCCCATGTACCTCTTCTACGAGATGTCCATCGTCATCGGGAAGATCGCCGCCCGGCGCCGCAAAGCCCGCGACGAAGAGCCGGCGGCCACCGCGTGACCCTCCCCGCTTCCGGCGGGGGCCGGGTCCCCCTCGGGGCCCCGGTACCGGATCATGGCTTCGAGCTCGACCCCTTCCAGCACAAGGCCATCGCCTCGCTCGACGCGGGTCGCTCCGTGCTCGTGGCCGCACCGACGGGGTCGGGCAAGACGGTGGTGGCCGAACACGCCGTGGCCCTGGCCCTGGCCGAGGGGAGCCGGGTCTTCTACACCACCCCCATCAAGGCCCTGTCCAACCAGAAGTACGGCGACCTGGTCCGCCGCTACGGCCACGCCCGCGTCGGCCTGCTGACCGGTGACAACGCCATCAACGGCGACGCCCCCGTGGTGGTCATGACCACCGAGGTGCTGCGCAACATGATCTACGCCGGGTCCCCGGCGCTGAAGCAGCTGTCGTGGGTGGTGCTCGACGAGGTCCACTACCTGCAGGACGCCTACCGGGGCCCGGTGTGGGAAGAGGTCATCATCCACGCCCCGCCCCAGGTGCGGCTGGTGTGCCTTTCGGCCACCGTGTCCAACGCCCAGGAGCTGGCCGACTGGATCGGCCTGGTGCGGGGCTCGTGCGACGTGGTCGTGGAGACCGAGCGCCCCGTCGAGCTCGAGCACCTGTTCATGGTGGCCGACCGGGGTACAGGGCGCCTCCACGTCATCCCCACCCTGGTCGACGGGCGGCCCAACCCCGAGGGGCGGCGATTCGAGGGCGACATGCCCGGCGTGCGCGGCCGAGGCGGGCCCCGCCCCCGGTCCCGCTTCGCCACCCCCCGTCGGGTCGAGGTGGTCGAGGAACTGGCCGCCCGCGACCTGGTGCCGGCCATCTACTTCATCTTCAGCCGGGCCGCCTGTGACGACGCCGCTCACGCGTGCCTCACCGCCGGGGTGCGGCTGACCACCCCCGACGAGCGGGAGCGGGTGCGGGCCATCGCCGAGGAGCACACCCGGGGCCTGTCCGCCGGGGACCTCGACGTGCTGGGTTGGCCCCGCTTCATCGCCGGCCTCGAGGCCGGTGTCGCCGCCCACCACGCGGGCATGGTGCCCCCCTTCAAGGAGACGGTCGAGGCCTGCTTCACCGAAGGGCTGGTCAAGGTGGTCTTCGCCACGGAGACCCTGGCCCTGGGCATCAACATGCCCGCCCGCACCGTGGTCATCGAGAAGCTGTCCAAGTACAACGGCGAGCGCCACGAGAACCTCAACCCCGGTGAGTACACCCAGCTCACGGGCCGGGCCGGGCGTCGGGGCATCGACCCCGTGGGCCACGCCGTGGTGCTGTGGTCGCCCTTCGTCGGCTTCAGCGACGTGGCCACCCTGGCCGCCAGCCGCTCGTTCCTGCTGCGCTCGGCCTTCCGCCCCACCTTCAACATGGCCGCCAACCTGGTCCGTCGCTACGACGAGGACGAGGCCGTCCAGCTGTTGAACCGCTCCTTCGCCCAGTACCAGGCCGATCGGTCGGTGGTGCAGGTCGAACAGCGCCTGCGGGAGCGACGCGAACTGCTCGGCCGCCTGCAGGAGGACCTGACCCTGCCTGCGGCCGAGGTGGCCGCCTACCGCACGGCCCGGCGCGACGCGACGGAGGCCGGCTCACCCCGCCACGCCACCCGCCGCACCATCGAAGAAGCCGTGGCCGGGCTGGAACCCGGTGCCGTCATCCGCCTCGAGCGCCACGGTGGGGGCCCCGCCGTCGTCGTCTCCGTGGGCCAGCGCCGTTCGGGCGCGGTGCGCCTCAAGGCCCTGACCCCGTCGCGTCGGCTGGTCCAGGTGCTGGCCGACGACTTCGAGCACGAGCCCACCCGGCTGGGCGAGATCGAACTGCCCCGCCCCTACGCCCCCAACAACCGCCACTTCCAGGACGAGGTCGTGCGCCGCATGAGCAGGGCCCAGCTCACGGGTGGGCCCCGTAGGTCGCGACCCGGCCGGGGCGGTGAGGTCGCCCTCGAGCTGGCCCGACCGGCTGAAGCCCGGGTGGCGGCGTTGTGGCAGGCCGTGGCCGCCCACCCCCTGGCTGATCACCCCGACATCGACGCCGCCCTGCGCCAGTTGGCCCGCATCGAGCGCGTCGAGCGAGAGGTGGGTGAGCTCGGCCGACGCGTCGACGGGGTGACCGACACCGTGGGCCGCCACTTCCGACGCCTGCTCGAGCTGTTGGACCAGTGGGGCTACGTGGACGGCTGGCGGCTGACCGAGCGGGGACACCTGCTGGCCCGCTGCTACCACGAGTGTGACCTCCTCGTCGTCGAGGCCCTGACCACCGGCCTGCTCGACCACCTCGACCCCGCCACCTTCGCCGCCCTGGCCAGCTGCTTCTCCTACGAGCACCGCTCGCGCACCCTGCCCCAGCAGACGTGGATGCCCTCGGCCCGCTCCCGGGACAGCTACCGGGCCCTGCTGGACATGACGGCCCGGCTGAACAAGGACGAGCAGCGGGGCCGCCTGCCCACCACCCGGGAGCCCGATGCCACCTTCGCCGGGCTGGCCTACGCCTGGGCCTCGGGCGGCAAGCTCGACGACGTCCTCGAGGACGAGGAGGTCTCGGGTGGAGACTTCGTGCGCAACGTCAAGCAACTGCTCGACCTGTGCCGCCAGCTGTCCGAGCTCGCTCCTGACCCCGCCACGGCTGACACCGCCGGCGCCGCCGCCGAGCGGCTGTTCCGGGGGGTGGTGGCGGCGTCGTCCATCATCGACGTCGCCGTGGCCGACCCCGCCTTCAACGACGACGATCCCGAGGACGAGCTCGGCGATCACCTGGCCTTCGAGATCGGCGACCACATGCCCTTCGGCGTCGAGGTCGTCGTCGCTCCTGCCGCCGTCGTCGCTCCCGCCGCCGTCGCCGAAGACGCCGCCGGAGGCGGCCCCGACCGGGCGTGAGCATCCGCAAGGGAGGGGAGTGGGGCTCGCCCGGACCCCTCGCTCCTTCGGGCCTGGTGGTGGCGACCGACGCCGAGGCCCGGGCCGAGCTCGAGCAGGCCCGCGGGGCCGGTCGACAGCCACGCGAGCTGGGCTTGTTGGGTGGCGACCTGTGCCACACGGTGGGGGGCAGGGGGGACGCCGCCCGACTGGCCGGTCCCGACGCCGTGCGCCTGCCCGTCGACGCTGCCCGGGTGGTCCTGGACGGGGGTGAGCCCCGGTGGTTCGTGGCCCACCTGGTGGCCCGCCGGCGAGGGTGGCGAGGACCATTCGCCGTGATCATGAACGCCGATCGGCTGGGGGAGTGGCACCTCGGTCCCCGGGCCCACCCCGGCGACGGCCTGCTCGACGCCACCGAAGGGGAGCTGGGACTGCGCCAGCGCGTCGAGGCCCGTCGCCGCAGCCGCACGGCCGACCACCTGCCCCACCCCCGGCTGCGCACGCGGCGCTCGGCCCGCCACGAGCTTCGTTTCACCCGTCCGGTCGGCGTGTGGCTAGATGGGGAGCGGGTGGGTCGGGCCCGCCACATCGAGGTCACCTGTGAGCCCGACGCCCTGCTGGCGGTGGTCTGAGACGGTCCGCGGCCAACGAGGGGTGGACGTCTAACGTGAGCGCCCGTGAGCCTCTACGTGCCCGAGGAGTTCACCGGGGAGGAACGGGCGGTCCTCCGCCGCTACGTCACCAACCTCGACGGACCGGTCTTCGCGTTGGTGAACCTGCCCGAGGTGGTGAAGGGTGCCCTCTTCGCCCGCTACTCCCGCTCGCCCAAGGGCCTGCGCCGGCTCTTCCTCGACGAGTTCGTCGGTGATCTCGACGTCACCGCCGACACCTCCCTCGACGCCACCGTGGGCCTCGAACGGGCCGAGCAGCTCTACGAGCGGGTGTTCGTCGAGTACGGCGACGACTCCGTGGCCCAGCTCGGCGGCGTGCACCTGGCCTGTGAGCAGGCATCGAACCTGCTGACCAAGGTGTTGGAGTGGGGTCGGCTCGCCTCCTACCTCGAGCAGTCGACCCGCTACATCGGCTACGACGAGCGCCTCGGCGGCCGCTACCGCTACCACCGCGACGCCGAGATCCTGCGCTCGCCGGTGGCCGCCCGCTACGTGGGCGAGATGGACCGGCTCTTCGACACCTACGCCGAGATCAGCCGGGCCGTGACCGAACACGTGCGTCGGGCCACCCCCAAGCTGCCCGGCGACTCGGACTTCGTCTACCGCACCGCGGTGCGGGCCAAGGCCCTCGACGCCGCTCGCGGCGTGCTGCCCGCAGGGGCACTGTCCAACGTGGGCATCTACGCCTCGGGCCAGGCCTACGAGCAGCTCGTGCTGCGCCTGCGGGCCCATCCCCTGCCCGAGGCCAACGAGTACGCCGAGCTGGTGCTGGCCGAGTTGCGCAAGGTCATCCCCAGCTTCCTGCGCCGGGTCGACCTGGCCGACCGGGGCGGGGCGGCGACCGCCTACCTGCGTGACACCCGCGCCGCCACCGAGGACGTCGCCCACCGCCTCTTCGCCGGCACCGCACCCCTGGGCGACGAGCCCCTGGTACGCCTGATCGACCACGATCCCGAGGGTGAGGTCAAGGTGGTGGCGGCCATGCTCTACCCCCACCTGGACCTGCCCGAGTGGCAGATCGAGGCCCGGGTGCAGGAGATGTCCGCCGCCGAGCGGTCCGAGGTGGCCGCCGCCTACCAGGGGGAACGCACCAACCGGCGGCACAAGCCGGGCCGGGCCCTGGAGCGCACCGCCTACCGCTTCGACGTGCTGGCCGACTACGGCGCCTTCCGCGACCTGCAGCGCCATCGGCTCATGACCGTGGAGTGGCAGCCCTTCTCACCGGGCCACGGTTTCGTGCGCCCCGCCCTCGTCGACGAGGCGGGGGTGGCCGGTCGCTTCGACGAGGCCATGGAGCGCTCGGCTGAGCTCCACGACCTGTTGGCCACCACCATGCCCACCCAGGCCGGCTACGCCGTGTGCCTGGCCTACCGGGTGCGCTTCACCATGCAGTTCAACGCCCGAGCCGCCATGCACCTGCTCGAGCTGCGCTCGGGCCCCCAGGGCCACCCCGGCTACCGGACCGTGGCCCAGGCCATGCACCGCCTCATCGACGTGGAGGCCGGTCACCACACGCTGGCCGCCATGATGTCCTTCGTCGACCACGACGACGAGCGCACCCTCGAGCGCCTCGAAGGTGAACGGCGGGCCGAGGCCCGGCGTGTGGCCAGCACCTGCTGACCGCCCACTCGACCCTTCCGAGCACGGTGGGTGGTCAATTCGGCGCCAAAAGCACCCGAAACGTGGTCACATCCTTGTCATTCCATGACGAGCGGCCGTATGGTGGAGGCACCGGCCCGTCCTGACCAGGGCGAACGCGCCATCCCACCCACGAGGGGGCGTCCGGCTGGCGGAGGTACCCGTGCGGAAGTCTGTGATCGTGGCATCCATCTGCGGTCTGTCCGGCCTGCTCGTCCCCACCGCCGTGGTGGCGGCAGCCAACTACACCGTCGCCCCCGGCGACACCATGTGGGACATCGCCGCCCGCTTCGGCTCCAGCACCGACGAGCTCGCGTCCCTGAACGGCGTGGACGATCCCGATCTGCTGCGCATCGGCCAGGTCCTCCAGGTCCCTGGCGGTGACGAGGGTGACGACGACGCCGACGACGGTGCTGTGTCCTTCGAGCCCTCGGCAACCTCGGACCCCGCGTCGGGCGCCGCGGTCTATCGGGTGGCGGACGGCGACACCCTGGGCAGCATCGCCTCCCACCTGGGGCTGGGCGTCACCGCCCTGGCCCAGGCCAACAACCTCGACAACCCCAACCTGATCGTGGCCGGCCAGGTCCTCAGCGTGCCCGCGTCCGACGACGCGGCTGCGTCCCTGCCCGCCTCCCTGTTCGGTCGCCGGGCCCAGGACCGCAGCCTGGTCGAGCTGGCTCCGGTGATCGACCGTTGGGCCGACGCCAACGGCCTGCCCCGCGACCTGATGAAGGCGCTGACGTACCAGGAGTCGGGCTGGAACAACGACGCCGTGTCGTCGGTGGGTGCCCTGGGCCTGGGCCAGCTCATGCCCGACACGGTCGAGTTCGTCAACGGCGTGCTCCTCGGCGGCACCCACCTCGACCCCGGGGTGCCCGAGGAGAACGTGCGCATGAGCGCCCGCTACCTGCGCTTCCTCATGGAAGCGGCCGGCAACGAGGACGATGCCATCGCCGGCTACTACCAGGGCCTCGACGCTGTGCACCGCATCGGCTGGTACGACGACACCGTCGACTACGTGGCCAACATCCAGGCCCTGCGCTCCCACTTCCGCTGACGGGGCCCGCCGGCCGGGCACGGGCCCGCACCCACGCCCGGGGATCGGCGGCCGGCACACCCTCGGGATCGCCACAGGCTGGGTAGCATCCACGCCGGTGACCGACAACGCGAGAACACCCGCTGACGTGCTCTGCGATGCGCTGGTCTACGCGCCGCTGGGCTTTGCCTTCGAAGCGCGCAAGTTGCTGCCACAACTGGCGCAGAGGGGCCGCAGCCAGGTGGCCACGGCGCGCTACCTGGGCGAGTTCGTGGCCCAGAAGGCCGGGGCCCAGCTCGGGTCTGACCTCGAGAAAGCCAGCCGCGACGTCGGCCAGGTCCTCGGCGGCCTCGTCCAGCGCGTGGGCATGGCGCTGCCCACCCTGCTCCACAGCGGGGGCACCAAGGCCGAAGGGCCCGGCGCCACCCCCGGGCCCACTGTGGTGTCCGAACCCACCGACGTGGTGTCCGAACCCACCGAGGTCGTGTCACCCCCGGTCGAATCGGTCGTCTCCAGCCCGGTCGCCGACGTCGTGTCGGCTCCCGTGGCCTCCGCAGTGGACACCGACGCGGCAGTGGACACCGACGCGGCAGTGGACACCGACGCGGCAGTGCACACCGACGCGGCAGTGCACACCGACGCGGCAGTGCACACCGACGCGGCAGTGGACGCCGAGGCGGCGCCGGCGCCGCTCGTGGGCGACCTGGCCATCACCGGCTACGACTCCCTGGCTGCGTCGCAGGTCGTTCCCCGACTCACCTCGCTCGACCTGGGCGAGCTCACCGCCGTACGCGACTACGAAGCCTCCAACCGGGGTCGGCGCACCATCCTCAACCGGGCTGAGCAGCTCCTCACCCAGCGTCGGTCCGCGGGTGAGTGACCTGCCTTCGGGCAACGGGAACGGCAGCGCCGACGGCAGGCACGACGACGAGACCCGGCCCGCCACCCACCACGATCTTCCCCGGCTGATCGAGCTCGCCGACCTGGCCCTGGCCGAGCTGTCGCCCCAGCGCGGCGGTGGCATCTGGTCACGTCGCGAGGCCCGGCCCCAACCCTTCGACGACACGTTGCAGGCGTCGCTCAGTGATCCTGACCAGCACGTTGTCGTCGGTCTGGTGCACGGCTACGTCGCCGGCTACGGCGTGGTGCGCATCGAAGAGCTGCGGGGCGGCGATCCCATCGGGGTGGTCAGCGACCTGTACACCGAGCCCTCGTTCAGGGCGGTCGGCGTGGGCCAGGCGGTGATGGAGGCCCTGGTCGAGTTCAGCACGTCACGGCGCTGCGTCGGTGTGGACAGCCTGGCCCTGCCCGGTGACCGCGAGACGAAGAACTTCTTCGAGAGCTTCGGGCTCAAGGCCCGGGCCCTGCTCGTCCACGCCCCCCTCGAGCGCACCGACCAGTGACCCTCTCGGCCGCCCGGCCCGAGATGTGCGTGGGCGCGGTGGTGCTCGACGATGACCGCCTGCTCATGATCCGACGGGGCCGGGCACCGGGCATCGGCCTGTGGTCCCTACCCGGGGGCCGGGTGGAGCGGGGCGAGACCCTGGCCGAGGCCGTGGTGCGCGAACTGGCCGAGGAGACGGGCCTCGAGTGCGTGTGCGGTCCCCTCATAGGCTGGGTCGAGCGCATCAGCGACGATCACCACTTCGTCATCCTCGACTTCGAGGCCACCGCCTTCGACGACACGGCCGAGCCCCGGGCTGGTGACGACGCCGCCGAGGCGGCGTGGATCCCTCTGCACACCCTCGACGAGCTCGACATCGTCGACGGTGTGGTCGAGTTCCTGGCCGACCACGGCATCATCACCACCATCGCCTGACCGATCGCGACCGGGGCGACCCAGCCATGGCCGGTTCTCCGAGCTCATGCCGCGACGGAGCGGGGCCCGGAGGTAGAGTCAGCGGTGATGGCCGAGGAACCAGCCCACCTCGCCTGCCCCTACTGCGGGGCGTACGGGGTGGCGCGGTTGTACCTGGGTTCCGTCCGGGTCGACTGTTGCGAGTGCACCACGTGTGGTGCCCGATGGGACGAGGACCCGACCTCAGGGGCGTTCCTGGGTCGCACCGGACGCCAGTCGGTGCTCGACCCCAGGGTCCGCTAGGTACAGCCAGGGTCATGTGGACCCCGGCCGTCGATCAGGCGTCTGCGCCGGCCGGCTCGCTCGACTCGTCACTGGCCTCGGCGCTGTCATCGACCACTGCCGTGTCATCGACCACGGCGCTGTCCTCGGCCCCGACGTTGTCCTCGACCTCGCCGACCTCGGCCGCCGCGGCCTCGCTCGAGCCCTCGTCACCCGTGTCATCGCTGGTTTCGGCGACGATCTCGACGTCGGCCACGATCTCGGTGCCCTCGGCCGATGCCGGAGCCTCGGCTGCCGCCTCGCCCGTGCTGGACTCGTCGGTCGTGGACTCGTCGGTCGTGGACTCGTCGGTGGTGGACTCGTCGGTGCTGAGCTCGTCGGTGCTGAGCTCGCTGGTCTCGGGCTCGCTCGCGTCGGCGTCGGCGGACACCGTGGGCAGGGCGTCGGGCGGGGGGATGGGCCGACGATCGGTGTCACCGCCGCCACCGGCACCCCGCTCGGGACGGGTGCGGCCCCGACGGGCACCGCGCCCACCCGGTGCGGGCGGGGGTGCGGCCTCGATGCCGAAGCGGGCGGCGATGGCGGGCAGGCGGCCGGCCACCTTGCGCACCGTGCCCACCAGCTCGTCGCTGGGCTCCTCGGGAACCGACGCGGGCTCGACGGCCGATCGCACCGGCGAATAGGACAGGGCGTCGAGCAGGACGGCCCAACGCTCGACGCCGGCCTCGGCGTTGAGCGCCTCGCTGGTCTTGTCGACCAGCAGTCGGGCCAGGTCAGAGGGGAGGGGAGCACCGGCCTTGGGGGGCCGGGAGCTGCGGCGCAGCGCGGCCACGACCCGACCGTCGGCCACCAGCTCGGCCAACTCGGTCAGCCACTTGGTGTGCTCTTCGTCGACCCGACGGGTGAGGGCGTCGCGCAGCTGCGCCGCCATCTCCCTGGTCTCGTCGTCGCGGGCACCGCTGTCGGCGGCCACGACCACCGAGCGCAGGTCGCGCAGGTCGAGCTCGTCGATCTCCTTGATGGCCGCTTCGGCCCGGTCGCGCCACTCGGCGGCGCGCATGCGGGGCCAGAGCTCCTCGGCCAGGGCCAGGAGGGGCTCGGGGTTGATCTCGGGCTTGCCCTCGGCCACGGCCTCGGCGTTCTGCGCCTCGAGGGCGGTCCGCACACCGGGCACCCCACCCCGCAGCAACTCCTCGGCGATGGGGCGCTGCTCTTCGGGAAGGGCGGCCACCAGGTCGCGGCGGTGGGTGCGCAACGGCCGCAGGCGCTTGGCCTTGGGCTTGGGCTCGACGGGGGTGCGGGGAGGCCTGCGCTCGCCGCCACCCTCACGGGCGCCGCCACCCTCACGGGGGCCACCGCCGGGACGGCGCTCGCCGCGGGCACCTTCGGGCCGGTTGCGCCGGTCACCGTCGGGCCGGCCGCGGCGCTCACCCCGGTCGGGGCGGTCACCCCGGTCGCTGCGGCCCCGGGCGGTCACGGTCGAGGTGACCAGGCGCTCGGGCTCGCGCACGACCAGTTCGATGCGGGGGGCGGCGGCACGGGCGGACTTGGGCGGCAGCACGGCCAGGATGGAGATGCCGTCGATGAAGGACTCGATCTCTACCCGGAGGACCTCGCCGACGGAGGCGCCCTCCGGGATCAGATCTTCCTTGACGACGCCCTTGGGCACGCGGGCACCCGCGGCACGCCAGGTCCACGTGCCGTCGTCTCGATGGCTGGTGAGCTCGACGTCGATCCTGCGGGACATAGGGCGCCAAGCTAGTCGGCCCGGCGACGTGCTCCCACTTGACCCGTCGCCCCGCCGCCCTGGTCGGGCAGGCCACGGGGACGACGGCCGGGCTACGGCGTGGGCGTCAGGATCTCGGCCGGCCCGGCGGCGACCCGGATGGTGTGCTCGAACTGGGCGGTGAGCTTGCGGTCCTCGGTCACCGCCGTCCACCCGTCGTCCCAGATGACCTCTCGGTGGCTGCCCTGGGTGATCATGGGCTCGATGGTGAAGACCATGTCCTCCTCCATCACCGTGCGGGCCTGGGACGTCCAGTAGTGGGGGATCTGGAGCTCGGTGTGGAACTGCTCGCCGATGCCGTGGCCCACGAAGGTGCGCACCACCCCGTAGCCGGCCACTTCGGCGTGGTCCTGGATGGCCCGGCCGAGGTCGGAGATGGGCCGACCGATGCGCACGGCGGCGATGCCCAGGTCGAGGCATTCGCGGGTGGTATCGACCAGCCGCCGGGCCTCGTCGCTGACCTGGCCCACGTAGAAGGTGGCGTTGGTGTCGCCGTGGACCCCTTCGCGGTAGACGGTGACGTCGAGGTTGACGATGTCCCCGTTGGCCAGGGTGCGGCTGTCGGGGATGCCGTGGCAGATGACCTCGTTCACCGAGGTGCAGATGGACTTGGGGAAGCCGTTGTAGTTGAGGGGGCTGGGGTAGGCGCCAGCGGCGATCGTCAGGCCGTGGGCCAGGGCGTCGAGCTCGTCGGTGGTGATGCCGGGGGTGACGGCTGCCCCCACCTGGGCGAGGACGTCGGCGGCCAGGCGGCCGGTGCGGCGAAGGCGGTCGAGGACGTCGGCGCTCTTGCGGTTGGGTTCCTTGCGCCGACGGGGCACGCCGGACTCGGCGTAGTCAGGTCGGGCGATGCCCGCCGGGACGGCCCGCATGGGGGAGACGCGTCCCGGGCGGACGGTGCCGATGGTGAGCCGGGGCAGCTTCATGGTCTCGTCCTCGCCGTCGGGGTGCGGGGACCGTCCGGCCCCCCGGCACCGCCGGAGATGTGCAGATGCGGAGATGTTCCGGTTCGAACTGTAGGTCCTCGGCCACCGGTGCGAGGTGCCGTGGCGTCCGGTCAGGGTCCTGGTCCGAGCGGCCCATCGGTCAGCCCGCCCCGGGTAACCGATGAGGGCTTCGGGTAACCGGGGAAGAACAGGGTTCGCACCTGCCGACCCCCACAGGAGGCCGCCATGCCCAACTTCGGCCTGAAGCTCATGTCCGAACTACGCAGTGCCCGCACCCTGGTGACCCACGCCCGGGCGGCTGAGGCCACCGGCTTCGACTTCGTGTCCATCTCGGACCACTTCCACCCCTGGCTGCCTGAGCACGACCACAGCCCCTTCGCCTGGAGCGTGCTCGGCGCCGTGGCCCACGCCACGGACGACATCGACATCGCCACCGGTGTGACCTGTCCCATCGGGCGCTACCACCCCGCCATCATCGCCCAGGCCGCAGCCACCGTCGCCTCCATGACCGACCGACGCTTCATCCTGGGGGTGGGTGCCGGCGAGCGGCTCAACGAGCACGTCACGGGGCAGCGCTTCCCCGCCGTGGACGAGCGCCACGAGATGCTGGGCGAAGCCGTCGACATCATGCGGGCGCTGTGGACCGGGCGGTGGACGACCATGCGGGGACGCCACTTCTGCGTGGAGGACGCCCGGCTCTTCGACCTGCCCGAGCGGCCCATCGAGCTGGTCATGGCGGTGAGCGGTCCAACCTCGCTCGACCTGGCCCAACGGGTCGACGCCGATGGCATCATGGCCACGGATCCCGAACCCTCCCTGGTCGACGGCTGGGTGGCCGAAGGCGGCGACCGGACCTCGACGTGGACCGAGGTGCCCTTCGCCTGGGCCCCCGACGAGGCCGAGGGGCTGCGCCTGGCCCACGAGCGCTTCCGGTTCGCCGTGCCCGGGTGGAAGGTCATGGCCGAGCTGCCCAACCCGGTCAACTTCGCCGCCGCCTGCGCCACGGTGCGCCCCCAGGACGTGGGCGAGCTGGTTCCCCACGGACCCGACCCGCGCCGCTACATCGAGGCCATCCGCTCCTACATCGACGCCGGCTTCGAGAACATCGCCATCGTGCCCGTGGGCGACGACCTGGCCGGCACCCTGCGCTTCTGGACCGAAGAGGTCGAGCCCGCTCTCGAGCCCCGCCCCGTGCTCGAACTGGTGAGCAACTAGAGGACTGGCTACTGGAGCGCGAGCTGCTGGAGGGCTGGCTACTCAGAGCGCGGAGGCCCCCGCTGAGCGGGCCGCGAACCGGCGCAGCGCGGCCTGGGCCGGGTGGGCGGCGATGGCCGAGCGCAGGCCGGCGGCGGTGGCGTCGAGGTAGCGCCGGGTGGTCTCCAGCGAGGCGTGGCCCAGCAGCTCCTGGAGCTCGACGACGTCGGTGCCGTGGTCGAGCGCCGAGGTGGCGAAGGTGTGGCGCAGGGCGTGGACCAGTGCGCCCCGGGGCACCTGGTTGCGCACGCCGGCCCGTCGGTACAGCTTGTCCATCCAGTGCTCCACCTGTTGCCGTGAGGGACGTTCGCCGGTGTCGGCCCGCACGAACAGCGCCGAGCGGGGGTCGTCGAGGTGGTGGCGGGGGAACCGCTCCAACCGTTCGTCGAGGTAGCGGTCGACCAGGGACTCGTAGACGGGTTCGACGGGGATGGTCCGGGCCTTGCCCCCCTTGCCCAGCACCGACAGGCGCCGGGCCCCCGCTGGCCCCTCGAAGGCGTCGAGGTCCAGGCCCACGGCCTCGGACAGGCGCAGCCCGGTGACGAGGAACGTGGCCACCAGGGCCACATCGCGGGCCGGCCACGGGTGTCGGCCTGTCGGGTCGACCGTGGCCGCGGCCTGCAGCAGGCGGCCGGCCACGTCGTCCCCGGCGATGACCTTGGCCCGACCCCGGGTGGCCTTGGGTTGACCCACCGCAGCCATGGGGTTGAGGTCCACCAGCTCTTCGAGGACGAGGAACTCGAAGAAGCCGTTCCACGCCGACCACGCCCGCCGCACCGAGGTGGCGGCGTGATCGCCGGCCCAGTCGGCGAAGGCCCGACGCAGGGTGGTGCGGTGCAGGTCGGCCACGACCAGGGTCACGAAGGGGCGGCCGGCGGCGGTGGCCACCCGTCCACCCACGCCGTGCAGGTCACGCCGGTAGGCGGCCACCGTGTGGGGGGAGGGCTTGCGCACGGCGAGATCGTCGAGGTGGCGCTCGATCAGCTCGGGGAGCAGGGGCTCGGCCACAGCGGGGAACGGTAGCGGTGGCGCTCCTCGACGTCGGGGATGCTCGGCGTGCCCATGGCGCCGCTCCGGGCGGCCTCAGGGCTGGTCGACGGAGCCGACGAGGAGGTCGAGCAGGTCGGCCGGGCGCTCGACCACGGCGGCGGCCCCGGCCCCCTCGAGCTCGGCCCGGGAGCCGTAGCCCCAGGTCACCCCGATGCAGCCCAGGCCGACGACCGCGGCGCCAGCCACGTCGTGGGACCGGTCCCCGACCATCACCGCGTCTCCCGGTCCCGCCTGCGATCCCGGACCGGTCCCCGGCAGGCCCAGCTGCCGCAACGCCGATGAGATGACCTCGTGCTTGTGGCGGTTGGTGCCATCGAGCTCGGCTCCGGCCACCACGGTCAGGAAGCGGTCGAGCCCGAAGTGCTCGACGATCCGTCGGGCGAAGGTGGTGGGCTTGGACGTGGCCACGGCCAGAGGCCGCCCGGCCGCCTGGAGCTGGGCCAACACCTCGTCCATGCCGGCGATGAGCACGTTCTCGTACAGGCCGACCTCGCCGAAGTAGGCCCGGTAGGCGGCCATGGCCGCATCCACCCCGGCGGCGTCGAGGCCGAAGCCGGCGAAGGTGTCCTGCAGGGGCGGACCGATGAAGCGGCGCAGGGGGCCCACGGTGTCGGGGTCGACGCCGACGGCGGCCAACCCGTGGCGCAAGCTGGCGGTGATGCCCACCTCGGGGTCGGTCAGGGTGCCGTCGAGGTCGAACAGCACCGGCCCCGAGGTCCACACGGTCACAGCGCCATCACGGCGCGGTCACAGCGCGGTCACAGCGCGGTCACAGCGCGGTCACGGGGTGGCGGGGTCCAGCTCGCGCAACACCGCGGTCGTGTGGTCGTCGAGGGGGTAGAAGAGCTCGATGGACAGCTCCTCGAGGGTGACGTCGCTGGGGGTGCCCAGGGTGGCCACGGTGGTGAAGAAGGCCAGCTCACCGTGGGGGCTGCGCAGTCGCAGGGGGAGGACCAGGTCGTCCACGCCCGGGGGGTGGCTGGCGGCGTCGGGCACCCCGGGGTAGGTCTCGACCTCTTCGAGCAGGGCGGCGATGCGCACGTCGCCGGTCACCAGCACCTGGCGGCGCAACCGCTGCTGGAGGTGGCGGGCGTACTGGTCGAAGTTGACGATGTGGGGCGCCAGCCCGTCGGGGTGCAGGGTCACCCGCACGACGTTGGCCGGCGGGGCCAGCAGGGCGGGGTCGACGAGCTCGAGGAAGACCCCGATGCCGCTGTTGCCCAGGACCAGGTCCCAGCGGCGGTCCACGACCACGGCGGGGAAGGGCTGGTGGCGCTCGAGGAGCTGTTCGAGGGCACGGCGCACGGGGATCAGCTCCGGTGAGGCCAGGTCGGCGGCCGGGTAGGCGGGCGAGAAGCCGGCGGCCAGCAGCATGGCGTTGCGCTCCCGCAGCGGCACCTCGAGGTGCTCGGCCAGGTGCAGCAGCAACTCACGGCTGGGCTTGGACCGACCCGTCTCCACGAAGCTGACGTGACGGGTGGACACGCCTGATTCGCTGGCCAGTTCGAGCTGGCTGAGACGACGGCGCAGGCGCCAGTCCCGCAGGAGGGGACCGACACCGGGCCTTCGGTCGACGGTGGTCGAGGGCACAGCAGCAGCGTAGGGGGGCAGCTGCGGTCGGCCCATTACCTGGTAGGTCATGCTCGGGCCTCGACACCGGGTCCCAACTAGCTTGCGCGCTCGTGGCTTCCTCCGACCTGGCCCACCTGCACGTCGAGCGACGCGACGGCGGTCCCTCCGCCCCCCGGGCCGTGCTCACCCACGGCGGTGGGGACACGTCGGCCACGTGGGATGCCCAGGTGGCCGAGCTGACGGGGCAGGGCTGGTCGACGACGACGTGGGACCTGCGGGGCCACGGTCGGTCGGCTGCGCCCGACGACGAAGACCACTACAGCCGGGACCTGGCCATCGATGACCTCGCAGCCCTGGTGGGAGACACCCCGGCCGTGCTCGTGGGCCATTCGCTGGGGGGCTACCTGTCCCTGGGTCTGACCCTGCGCCGCCCCGAGGTCGTCCGTGCCCTGGTCCTGGCGTCGACCGGCCCCGGCTTCCGCGATCCCGAGGCCCGCGACGGCTGGAACCGCCGCGTGCGCCGGGCCGTGGCCGGCTTCGATGTCCCTGCGGCCGCCGCCGGGCTGCTGCGCCAGGAGGACGCCTGGGTCATGGACCACCTGGGCGACATCACCGTGCCCACCCTCCTGGTGGTGGGGGAGCACGACACCGCCTTCCTCGGCGCCCACGAGCTGCTGGCCCGTCGCCTGGGCGGTCCCACCCGGGCCGTGGTGGTGCCGGGCAGCGGACACCATGCCCACCGGCGTCGATCCGACCAGGTCAACGCGGCCATCACCGCCTTCCTCGACGACGTCCTCCACGATCGGGACTGAAGCCCGGGCCACCGGCGGTGGCGCCGCCCCCCTGTGAGGACGCCGTGACGTTCCTCGATCTGGTCATCGCCGTGCTCGTGGCCACCGGAGCGTGGAGCGGATGGCGCGTCGGCTCCGTGGCCCGGGGAGGCACGTGGCTGGGTCTGATCGTGGGGCTCGGAGCCTCGTCCCTGTTGGGACCGCGCCTGGCTGAGCGGGCGGCCGGCTCGGGCGACGGCATCGCCCTGGGCGTCCTGGCCGTGGTCCTGCTCCTGGGTGCGGTGGCCGGCCAGTTCCTCGGCGCCGTGGTCAGCGAACGCATCAGCCGACGTCGGCGGCCGGCCCGGGGGCGCCGCCGGGTGGCGATGCGGACCGACCGGGCCATGGGGGCGGCCATCGGTGCCGTGGGGCCGCTGGCCCTGGTGTGGGTGCTGGTGCCCGTCCTGGCCGCGGCCCGGGTCGTGCCCACCGACGTGTTGCGCAGCTCGCGCCTGGCCAGCGCGGTGCGCACCCTGCTGCCCGAGCCTCCCGACGTGGCCGTCGCCGTGTTCGGCGAGCGCCATGCCGCCGCCCTGGTGGCCGACGTTGCACGCCTCCTGCACGACACCTCCCCGCCCGACCACCGCGTCCTCGACGACGACGTCCGCGACGCTGTGGCCCGGGCCGTGCTGCCCGTGGCCGTCGAGCTCGACGGGGGCGGGCGACGGGGGAGTGCGGTGGTGCTCGAACAGGACCTGTTGGTCACCGCGGCCCATGTGGTGCTCGACGCCCGATCGGTCACCGTCACGGTGGCTGACCAGCACCTCGGCGCCCGGGTGGTGTTCATCGACGTGGCCCGCGACGTGGCCGTGCTCCGCGTCGACGGCCTCGACGTCGAACCGTCGGACCTGCACGACACGCACGAAGGCGCGCAGGGCTTCATCGCCGGCTACCCGGGGTGGTCCGGCGATGGTCCCGGTGCGTTGGCCGTGAGTGGCTTCCGGGCTGCGCCCGAGCTGTCGATCTCCTTCGGGCGCTCGGACCCGTGGCCGGCCCGCCTGGTCGCCGGCGATGTGCAGGACGGCAACTCGGGCGGTCCGCTCGTCGACGACGGGGGCGGGGTGGTGGGCATCGTGCTCATGCGGGTGAACGACCAGGGCGGCATCGCCCTCAGCAGCGACGAGGTGGGCGACGTGCTGCGCGAGGCCCGGAGGCTGTCCGCCGACTGACCGCATCGGCGCGCCATGCCGACCATCCTTCCCTGGACATGCCCGTCAGCCGTCGCCGAGGTCCCCGTCGACAGGGAGGTCGACAGGGAGGTCGACAGGGAGGTCGACGGGTAGGCCGTCGCGCCAGGTGATGGTGCGGTTGCCCAGGTGGGGGACCCGGGGGCCGGGGATGACCACCCCGGTCAGGTTGAGGGGGTCGGCTGCGCTGACCACCACCTGCTCCCCGTCCCGGGGGGCCCGGCGGATCTGGCGCAGACCGTCGACGGCCTCGGGTAGGGCGTACTGCTCGCCGGAGAAGCCGGTGACGAAGCGGCCGCCGCGGATGACCCCCCGGGCCTCGAGCCGGCGCAGGGCCCACAGCACGTCGCGCCAGGGCAGGGCCAGGTGCTCGCGCAGGACCAGGTCGCGGAAGACCACCCCCCAGCGGGCCAGGAGCTGCTCGGCCACAGCCTCGGCCAGCTCATCGGGCTCGTCGACCACCACGGGCGGGGGCACCAGCACCCAACGGCCCTCGCCCGCGGCCCGTGACCCCGCTGCCCCCCGGCGCACGGTGCGACGACGACGGCGCCACGGTTGCTCGGCGGCCACCGCGGCCGCGGCCTGGCGGGCGTCGAACAGGGAGCGCACGGCGTGGAAGCCATCGGCGCTGAGCAGGCCCCGGGTCACCCCGTCCCACAAGCCGGCCTCGATGTCGCCGGCCAACCGCCCGGTATCGGCGGCCAGCTCGCGGTGGAAGCGGGGACCGTGGCATCGCAGGGCGGCCAGGATCTCGGCCAGGGCCCCCACCGCAGGCTCGGCGGGCGGGGCCAGGCCCCGCCACGCCACCAACAACCACTCGAGGTCGGCCCGGGCGCACAGGCTGATGGGGGTGGCCCGCGACGGGCTGCGCCTGGTCGGCCCCTCGCCGTCGATGGTGGGGGACAGGGTCAGCCGGGCCCAGGCGACGTCGCCGGCGTGGCAGCGCTGGTCCAACAGCGCGGCGCCGTAGCCCTCGACCCTGCGGGCCAGCAGCTGGGCCTCCCACGCCCCCGCCGGCGCCTCCCAGCCCTGCAGCTGTTCGATGGTGGACACCAGGCCCGCCGCCCCCTTCAGCTGGGTGCCGGGGGCCACGTGCTGCCAGCGCAGCAGGAAGCGCATGAGGTCCTGGGCGGTGACGGGCTCGATCTCGGAGCGGCGCCGCTTCTGGCTGTAGACGTGGATGCGCTGCAACAGCCGGCGGGCGCACCACTCGAGGGTGGGATCGTCGTCGATGTCGGTGGTGAAGTGGCCCCGCAGCACCGAGCCCTCACCCTCGAGGGCGTGCAGGGCGATGTCGACGGTGCTCTCCCGCACCCCCAGGTCGGTGGCCAGAGCGGCCACGGTGACGGGTCCCCGCAGCTCCATGCGCCCCCGCACCGCGTCGCGGGCGGCTGCGTCCCCGTCGCCGGCCTCGACGTCGGCCAGCGAGTCCGGGGCCAGGGCGGCCGCTGCGGCCAGGTGCTCGGTGGCCACCCACCACGTGCCGCCCCGGTGGGCGAAGGCCCGGGCCCGGCCCTTGGCCGCCAGCTCGTCGAACAGGCCCTGCCAGATGGCCTCGGCGGGGATGAGGACCATGGCCGCCAGCAGGTCGGCCAGCTCGTCGGCGGCGCGGGGGTCGGGGGCGCACTCGGCCCGCACCCGGTCGATGGCGGCGGGGTCGACCCGGCCGATCTCGTCGAGCTCGACGGGCAGGCCCCGGCGCACGTTGACGGCCCGGGTGCGGCGCTCCTCGGCGGGCACGTCGTCGAGGAAGGTGAAGGGACGGCCCGACAGCAGCTCGTGGCACAGGGCCGAGGGCTCGGGGGTGTCGCGGGCGTGCACGGTGATGCGGCCCGACTCGATGCCGGTGAGCAGCTCACGCAGGCCGTCGAGGTCGAGGGCCTCGGTCATGGTGTCGTGCAGGGTCTGTTGCACCAGGGGGTGGTCGGGCACCACGAGGGGGCCCGTGGCGTTCTCCTGGCACTGCGCCGCGCCGGGGAACAGGGCGGCCATGACGTCGTCGGACTCCATGCGCTGGATGACGGGGGGGTTCTTCCGCCCCGACTTCCAGCGCAGCACGGTGAGGGAGCGGTTCAGGTTCCAGCGCCAGCGGCTGGTGAACATGGCGAAGGGGGGTACGAGGATGGCCTGCTGCAGCACCTCGCCCACCGAGGCGGCCCGCAGGAACCGGGCCACGTCGTCGAGGGGGAAGGACTGGTGCATGCCCAGGGACAGGATGAGGGCGTCGTCGTTGGCCGCGGCCTGCAGCTCGAAGTCGAAGGTGACGCAGAAGCGCTTGCGCAGCGCGAGGCCGAAGCCCCGGTTGATGCGGGCCCCGTAGGGGGAGTGCACCACCAGCTGCATGCCACCGGAGTCGTCGAAGAAGCGCTCGACGACCAGGTGGTCCCGGGTGGGGACCAGGCCGAGGACGGCCCGGGTGGCGGCCAGGTAGTCGACGATGAGCTCGGCGGCCACGGCCTCGAGCCCGCACGACTCGGCCAGCCACGCCCGGGCCCCGGCGCCGTCGCCGGCGGCCAGGTGGGTGTCCACGACGCTGCGCAGCCGGCTGACCTCTTCGGAGAGCTCGTCGGTGCGGGCGGGGGCCTCGCCCAGCCAGAAGGGGATGGTGGGCTGGGCGCCGTCGGCGTCGATGACCCGCACCACGCCGGCCTCGACCTTGCGGATGCGCCAGGTGTGGGTGCCCAACAGGAACACGTCACCGGCCATGGACTCGATGGCCCAGTCCTCGTTGACCGTGCCCACGAGCGTGTCGTCGGGCTCGGCCAGGACCCGGTAGTCGGCCAGCTCGGGTATGGCCCCACCGCTGGTCAGCGCAGCCAGGCGGGCACCGCGGCGGGCCCGGACCTCGTCGTTGGTGCGGTCGTGGTGGATGTGGGCGGCCCGCTTGCCCCGGCCGGTGGTGATGCCGTCGACCACCAGGGCCAGGGTGCGGTCGAAGTCGTGGCGGGACAGATCGGCGTAGGGGGCGGCCCGGCGCACCAGCTCGTAGAGCCCGTCCACCGTCCACCCCTGGGCCGCGGTCTCGGCCACCAGCTGCTGGGCCAGGATGTCGAGCGGTGCCGCCGGGGGGTGCAGGGCATCGAGGCGGCCGGCCCGCACCCCGCCGACCAGGGCGGCCACCTCGACCAGCTCGTCGCGGGTCATGGGGAACAGCCGACCCTTGGGCGTGCCCCAGCGGGTGTGGCCCGACCGTCCCACCCGCTGCAGCAGGGTGGCCATGGACCGGGGAGAGCCGATCTGGCACACCAGCTCGACGGGGCCGATGTCGATGCCCAGCTCCAGCGAGGCCGTGGCCACCAGCGCCCGCAGGTCGCCCTGGCGCAGGCGGGTCTCCACCCGGTAGCGCCGGTCCTTGCTCAGCGAGCCGTGGTGGGCGCAGACCACGCCCTCGCCCAGCAGTTCGCCGAGCTGGTGGGCCAGGCGCTCCGCCATGCGCCTGGTGTTGACGAACACCAGGGTGGTGCGGTGCTCGAGCACGAGCTCGGCGATGCGGGCCACGATCTCGCCCATCTGCGCGCCGGACATGACGGCCTCGAGGTCGCCGTCGGGTAGTTCGATGGCCAGGTCCAGGCGCCGCTGGTGGCCGCAGTCGACGATCCGGCAGGGGCGCCCGGTGCCCACCAGCATGCGGGCCACGGTCTCGATGGGTCGCTGGGTGGCCGACAGGCCGATGCGGGTGGGTCGGGGGCAGCTGCCCGGGGCCGGCGTGGGGGCATCAGCATCGAGCCCGTCCCGCCCGCACACGTGGTCGAGGCGTTCCAGGGTCAGGGCCAGGTGCGAGCCCCGCTTGTCCCTGGCCAGGGCATGGATCTCGTCGATGATGATGGTGGTGGCCCCGCACACCAGGGTCCGGCTCCGCTCCGCTGTGACCAGCAGGTACAGCGACTCGGGCGTGGTGACGAGGAAGGTGGGGGGGTGGCGCAGGATGGCGGCCCGCTCCCGTTGCGGGGTGTCCCCGGTGCGCACGGCCACGGTGAGCATCGGGGGGTCGTAGCCCAACTCCCGGGCCAGCGCGGCGATCTCCTCGAGCGGGGTGTCGAGGTTCTCCTTGATGTCCACGGCCAGGGCCCGCAGCGGAGAGACGTAGAGCACCCGGGTGCGACCCGACACGTCCAGGCCGGCCCCGTGGGCCCGGTAGAGCTGGTCGATGGCCACCAGGAAGGCCGACAACGTCTTGCCCGACCCGGTCGGCGCGGCCACCAGGGTGTCGAGCCTTGCGGCGATGGCCGGCCACGCCTCGACCTGGGGCGGTGTGGGCCCCTCGGGGAAGCGGCGGGCGAACCACGCCGCCACCGCGGGATGGAAGCCGGCCAACGCCGCGTGGGGGTCGGCGGCGTCGGCCAACGGCGGTGGGCCGAGCAGCGTCACGACGCCACCCGGCCCACGGTCACCGAGATCGCTGGTCGATGATCTGGCGTGCGGTCTCGCCGCCCTGGCCACGAACGCATGTTCGCAGTCTAGCCCAGGGCAGCGGAACCCGCCTCGCTGAAGCCCGCCCTACCTCACTTGCACACGCCGGCGCTGGCGTCCCAGGCACAGTTCTTCGACTTGCCCGACAGGTCGATGGGATCGCCCTGGGGCACCCACGCCTGCTTGGCCGAGTCGTACTGGGACACGTCGGACCCTTCCACCAGGAAGGCGTCGGCGTTGCCGTTGAAGTTGGTGTTGATGCCGGTCAGCAGCCACGGGTGGGTCATGTCGAAGGCCCGCACCGCGGTGACGAAGTTGGTGCGGGTCAGGCCCCCGTCGAGGTCACCGGCGATCTGCAGGGCCTGGACGTAGAGCCAGTAGTAGAACATCCCGCTGCCGAACGAGCCCGAGGTGGTGACGTCGTAGCCGGC
>JBBSLP010000060.1:0-38717 GCA_038255145.1 Acidimicrobiales bacterium | reverse complement strand
ACCTGTCCCGCGAAGCTCACCCGGTCAGCCGGTGGCGGCGCCTCGACGGCGAGATGCCCCCACCTCAGGGCGAGCACAGCCCCCACCAGCAGCAGCACGAGGCAGGCCCCCACGACCGGATGCACGCAAGCCATCATGACCCTCACCCGGGCGGCCGACCAGTGACGAAGCAATCACCGGACCCGATACCCGCTCTCCTCGTCCGCCGGCTTGCGGTCGACCGCTCGGTGTCCGGGCTCGACGTAGGCACTGCACTCGTCGCCCACGTGCTCGCCACGGCGGTCGAGCTCAATCAGCAGGCCGCCTGCGGAGCTGTCGTCGTGACCGCATTGGACGAGTCAGCCAGGTCGTGGTGGGAGAGGCTCGGGTTCCACCCCTTCGACCCGACTGATGAGAGCTCGCTCGACCTGTACCAGCTCACAGCCGACGTCCGGGCGACGCTCGATTCGTTGGGGTGACCCGAAGCCGCGCCAGGGTCAGAAGTAGCCGTTGTTGGGGAAGACGGTGCCGTTGACCAGCAGGTCCCCTACAGCCGCGGCCTTGAGCATCGTCGGGTTGTGGGTGGAGACGGTGCGGATGTTGCGCCAGTGCCGGTCGAGGTTCAGCTCCGTGCTCGTCGCCGACGCCCCGCCCACGTCGAACAGCCGGGCGGCGGTGGCCGGGGCGAACCCGTCGATGAAGACCTTGGCTTGGGCTGCGGCCAGCTGGGCGGCAACGGCGAGCTTCGTCGCCTCCGGGGCCCGGGCGGCCGCCGCGCTGGCCGCCGCGTCGATGGCGTCGGCCGCGGCGGCGACGACGGCACGGGCGGCGAAGGCGTCGGCCGAGATCTCGCCGACCACGGCGAGCAGGTGGGGGTCGGTCGCCGGCACCGCACTGGGGGCGTGGCTGAAGTTCCGGGACCGTCCCTGCAGGAGGCGCACGGCGTCGTCGCTCACGGCCAGCAGGATGCCGGTGGTGACCGCCTGCAGGTAGAGCTGGAGGAACGCGTTCTGGTACGTCTCGGACGGCGAGCTCTCGGGCGGACCCAGCACGTTGACCTCGTCGTCGGCCACGAGCACGTGCTCGAACCGGGTCGAGCCCGTGGCCGTGAGGCGCTGACCGAAACCGTCCCAGTCGTCGAGCACGGTCACCCCGTCACGATCGACAGGGACGAGGGCGGCGGCGATGTCGCCGGTCGGGGTGGCGGCCATCACCTGGATCCAGTCCGAGTACATGGTCCCCGTCGAGTAGTACTTCTCGCCGTCGAGCCGGTAGCCGCCGCCCTCCAGCGGGGTGAGCATCGTCGAGAAGTAGGGACCGACCGGTTTGGAGCCCTTCTCGCTCACCGCGTTGCCGATGACGGCGCCGCTGTTCACCAGGGCGATGGCGGCGTCACGGGCCGGCGAAGGGCGCCGGGGCAGCTGCTTCTCCACGAACGAGTAGTGGGTGCGCAGCACGTGGGCGACGTTGGAGTCGGCCCGGGCCAGCTCGATGATCACGTCGAACAGGGCCCGGACGGACACACCGGCGCCGCCTTCCGCCACCGGGATGCGCAGGCGGCCGAGCCCGGCGGCGGCCACCGCCTTGACCGCGTCGAACGGCGCCTCGCGCTCGCGGTCTCGTCGGGCCGCGCCCTCACCGACAGCCAGGAGCAACGATTCGAACTCGGCGGATCCGGGGACGAGCGGCGGGTTGATGGTCACCGGACTCGACGTCATCGCAGGTCTCCTGAGCTGGTGTGGCGGCGCGGCCGGAGGTCGGCCCGGCCGGTGCTCGGCCACATCTTCAGTCACGCCAGCCCCAGGGTGAAGTCTGACATCGACTCGACGTTCACGTCATCTGGGAACCAAGCCCATGCCGAGCCACGCGAGCAGAGGAGGGCGGGTGACGGACGCTGAGGTCGAGTCGGCCGTTGGCGCAAGCGGCCCCGCGACACAACCACGTAGATGGAGACCGGCCTGAGGATCCTCAGCTACCTCGCCGTGGCCATGGTCGCCGCGTCGTCCTCGCCATGCGCGTCACCCAGGGCATCAGATGGTTCAAGTGGGGGCGACATGGTGTCAGCGCACCGCCCTACGCCCTCGTCGTGTGGGCCAAGCGCCGCTGGCGTGGCCGGCGGCCGCGGGACGGCGGGGGATGAGGCCCGCTCGACACGGGTGCGAACGCAGGAGACCCTGGCGGGCGGGGCGACATCCTGCTACGACGTAGGTCACTGGCCGCGCCCCGGGCACCGTCCCCGGCGCGGCACCTCGGGGGAGGTGGGGATGGCACTGGTCGACGACGCGAGGCGCATCGCGGCCGAGCTGGCCGCGGCGGACGCCGAGAGCTCTGAACTGCGACGACTGTCGGACCGCAGCTGGAAGGCCCTGCTCGAGGGTGGATTCCTACGCGCGCTGCAGCCGGCCCGCTTCGGCGGCGGCGAGGCGCGGTTGGTCGACTTCCTCGACGCCGTGGCCGAGCTGTCCCGGGCGTCGCCGGCCGCGGGCTGGGTGGCCGGGGTCATCGGCGTGCACCCCTGGCAGCTGGCCCTCTTCCCCGACGAGGCCCAGCAGGAGATGTGGGGGGAGGACCCCGAGCGGATGCACTCGTCGTCCTACAACCCCACCGGCCACGCCGAGCCGGTCGATGGCGGCTACGAGGTCTCGGGCCGGTGGTCCTTCTCCTCGGGCTGCGACCACTGCCGGGGCGTCAACCTGGGGGCCAAGGTGCGCCGGGCTGACACCGGCCGTTCCGAGCTGCGCTCCTTCCTCCTGCACGCCGGCCAGTACCGCATCGACGACACCTGGCACGTCGCCGGCCTGGCCGGCACCGGCAGCAAGGACATCGTCGTCGAGCGGGCCTTCGTGCCCGAGCACCGCACCCAGTCCCACCTCGATTACGCCCACGGCCACCCCCTGCCCGGACAGGACGTGAACCCGGGGCCGCTGTACCGGCTGCCGTGGTCGGTGGTGTTCAACGCCGCCGTGGCCGCTGCGGTGCTGGGTTCGGCCCGGGGCTTCATCGACGTCTGGATCAGCGAGGCCGCCGGGCGCACCATCCCGCCCCGCATCCGGCTGGCCGAGGACCCCCTCACCCAACGTCGCCTGGCCGACGCCGTCTGGTACCTCGACGCCGCCACCAGCCGCATGCGGGCTGATGCGGTCGAGATGTGGTCGCGCGCCGAGGCCGGTGACGTGCCCACCATGGCCGACCGGGGTCGCTACCGGTGGAACCTCTGTCGGGCCTGCGAGCTCGTCGGCCAGGCCACAGGCGACCTCATGCGCGCCGCCTCGGGCCGGGCCATCTTCCTCGACCACCCTCTGCAGTCCCGCTACCAGGACCTCAACGCGGCCCTGAGCCACGCCTTCCTCGTCCCTGACCCCCTGGCCAAAGCCGTCGGTGGCGCCCTCCTCGCCACCGAGAACCCGGAGATCGTCCTGTGATCCGTTCCCTCGCCTACATCGGTTTCACCTCACCCCGGGCCCAGGAGTGGACGACCTTCGGGCCCGACATCCTCGGGCTCGAGCTCACCGAGCCCGGGCCCGACGGCGCCGTCCGGCTGCGCAACGACGATGCCCCCTGGCGCATCGCCATCCACCCCGCCGACAACGACGACCTGGCCTACCTGGGCTGGGAGGTCGACGGTCCCCAGGGCCTGGCTGCGACCACGGCCACACTGGCGGCCGAGGGGATCGACGTGCACCCCGGCGACGAGGCCCTGGCCGCGGACCGGGCCGTCGACGCCGTGGCCTGGTTCATCGACCCCTTCGGCCTCCGCCACGAGCTCACCCACGGTCGCCGGTCCGGTACGCCGCCCTTCACCCCCGGGCGGGCCGGGGTGTCGTTCGTGACCGGCGAGGGCGGTCTCGGCCACGCCGTCCTCTTCGTGCCCGACCGGGAGGCGGCCAGCCGGTTCTTCGTCGACGTCCTCGGCTTCGAGGTGTCCGACGACGTGGAGATGGGGGTCTCCATCCGCTTCCTGCACTGCAACCCCCGCCACCACACCCTGGCCTTCGCCGAGGTGCCCGACATGGTCGGCGTGCACCACCTCATGCTCGAGGTGACCGATCCCGACGATGTCGGCCGGGCCTATGACCTGGTCAGGGCACACGACCTGCCCGTGGCCATGTCGCTGGGCCGCCACGTGAACGACGAGATGTTCTCCTTCTACGTGCGCAGCCCCTCAGGCTTCGAGATCGAGTACGGCGCCGGCGGCCGGGTCATCGACACCACCCAACCGTGGACCGCCGGCCACTACGACGCCGGCAGCCACTGGGGCCACACCCCACCGGGCAAGCGCCTCCGACCCGGCATCCTCCACCCCGTCGCCAATGCCGGGTAGGTGACGCTGCCGGCAACCGGTCAGGAACCGGTGGTGCTCACGGTGCCGAACCGCTCGCGGGCTGACTGCTTCGAAACTCCCAGCACGAGACCGATGTCACCCCACGACCGTCCCGAACCCCGGGCGGCGGCCACCGCATCGGCGAGCTCGCCCTCAGCGACAGCCACAGCGTTCAGAGCCAGGCCGACCCTCCGCAGGTCGGCGACGTCCTCAGCCGGTGTGACATCGGGGTCGAGCGAGTTCAACCACGCCTCAGCCTCTGCGGCTGCCTGGTCGAGTTGGGCACGGGTTCGTGGCATGTGCATCACCTTCTCGGGTTCAGGAGGTCTGGTCGGGTGAGCGGACTCGTCGATCTCCACTCCCGACAGGTTACCCTGTCTTGCTGCTCCAAGGACCAGCAAGACGGACAAGGTCTGGTCCCTGAGCGTCAGGTCCGCGGGACCGGGGTCCGAATGGCGTCGACGAAGGTGGCGATGGCGGTCACCACCTGGTCGGCGGCTTCGAGGTGGGGGGCGTGGCCGATGCCGGGCAGCACCAACCGCTCGACAGGGCCCGATACCCCGGCGGTGATGGCGTCGAGCTGGGCCCGGGTGCCGTAGGCATCATCCTCGCCCTGGACCAGCAGCACGGGACACCGGATCGCGCCCAGGTGGTCGGTGATGTCCCAGGTCCGGAAGGCGTCGGACAGCCACACGTCGCACCAGCCCCGGAAGGCCACGTCCACGTCGTCGTGGTGGCGGGCCAGGCGTTCACGCAACCCACCGCTCTCGTAGGCGGCCCGGGCGGCGACGATCCCCTCGACCGAGCGATCCTCGACGAACACGTGGGGGGCCAACAGCACCAGGCCGGCCGCCGGGTGCCCCGCCCCGGCGTGGAGCAGGGCGATCGACGCCCCGTCGCTGTGGCCGATGAGCACCGGAGCGGCGACGCTCAACTCGGCCAGCAATGCCGACAGCACGAGCTGGGCCTCGTCGTGCATGTAGCGGACCGATCGGACCCCGGCGGCCGGCGGGTCCGACCGCCCGTAACCGTGGCGGCTGTAGACGACGGTCCGCGGCTCACCACAGGCGGCCCGGATCCGGTCGGGCACGTCACGCCACAGGGCCTGGGAGCCCAGACCCTCGTGGAGGAACACCAGGGCCGGCTGGTCCGCGGCAGACGCCGCTGCGGGAACGTCGCGCACCTCGAGGCGGCCCGGGCCCACGACCACCGAGGTGACGTGCTCACCACGGTCACCGCCCACGTCAGTGGCGGACGTACTCGAAGTCCAGGGGCTTGGCATGGATGCCGGTGGCCGGCGGCGCCACCCAGCTGGCCATGCGGCCGGGCTCGTGCACGGGCTGCATCAGCGCCTGCACGTGGGCCTTGTCGCCGTCCGTGGGCAGCCAGCCAGCTAGACCGCGCTGGTACTCGTCAGCGGGCACCAGGCGACCGTCGGGGGTGACGGGCTGACCCCGGAACACCCCCACGTGGCGGTTGAAGCCGCCGTGGGGGAGGCGCAGCTCGAGCCCGGTGGGGGCCAGGGTGCGGTTCCAGCGGTCGACACCCTTGCGGCAGTCGGTGATGTAGTCGTCCCGCAGCGTCTCGTTCAGGGCCGACAGGGCCGGCACCTCGCGGCTGGTGATCCGGCGACCGGCCTCGTCGATGGCGGGCACCGAACGCACGGCGTCGTGGAGCTGGTGGTCGTCGTCGCGCTCCTCCTCACCGAAGCGCCCCTTGAGGCCGGCGGCGAAGTAGTTGGCCGCGTTGGTCGACGTCTCCGCCCCGAACAGGTCCAGGGACACGCTGTAATGGAAGTTCAGGTAGCGCTGCAGGGTGTCGACGTTGACACCGCCGTAGGGGGCCACGTCGGCGGTGTCGTGCTCCTTCATGAGCTCGACGGTGCGCTGCACCACCCGCCCCACCCCGGTTGCCCCCACGAACATGTGGTGGGCCTCTTCCTTCAACATGAACGAGCACGTGCGGCTCAACGGATCGAAGGCGCTCTCCTTGAGCGACGCCAGCTGGTACTTGCCGTCACGGTCGGTGAAGTAGGTGAAGAAGAACAGCGACAGCCAGTCAGGTGTGGGCTCGTTGAAGGCGCCGAGGATGCGGGGCTTGTCGGGGTCTCCCGAGTTCCGCCGCAGCAGCTCGTCGGCATCCTCCCGCCCCTCCCGACCGAAGTAGCGGTGCAGCAGGTACACCATGGCCCACAGGTGGCGGGCCTCCTCGACGTTGATCTGGAAGAGGTTGCGCAGGTCGTAGAGGCTGGGCGCGGTCAGGCACAGGTGCCGTTGCTGCTCGACCGAGGCCGGTTCGGTGTCCCCCTGCACCACGATCAGCCGGTGCAGGTCACGGCGGTGTTCGCCGGGCACCTCCTGCCACACGGGTTCACCCTTGCGATCACCGAAGGCGATGGTGCGGTCGGGCACCTGGTTGGCCAGGAAGATCCCCCACCGGTACTCGGGCATCTTCACGTAGCCGAAGTTGGCCCACCCGTCCTGCTCGACCGACATGGCCGTACGCAGGTAGATGTCGTCCTCCTGGAAGGCGACGGGCCCCAGGCCCTTCCACCACTCGATGAAGCGGGGGTGCCACGACTCCAGCGCCCGCTGCAGGCGGCGGTCACCCGACAGGCCCACGTTGTTGGGGATGAGGGAGTCGTAGTCCACGCTGCTCATCTGGTCACACCTCCGGCCATCAGGTCACACCCTCGTTCGGTCGAAGTCGGGCCGCGAGCCGCTGCCGAAGCGCTGCAGGGCCCCGTTCGGTCCGGTGGCGTTGGGCCGCTGGAACACCCAGTTCTGCCACGCCGTCAGGCGGGCGAAGATCTTCGTCTCCATGGTCTCGGGCCCCACGAAGCGCAGGTTGGCCTCCATGGCCGTCAGCGCGTCGGGCGAGAAGCTGGCTCGCTCCTCGAGCGTCAGGCGCACCTCGTCGTCCCAGTCCAGGTCGTCGGGGGTCGAGGTGACCAGCCCGGCCTGGGACGCGGCGCCGGCGTCGAGGTCGTGGTCGAGTTCGGCCAAGGCCCGGTCGAGGTCGGCGGGCCGGCCGTAGCAGCGGGTGGCCAGCCGCGACAGCCCGTTGGCCATGGGGTACCAGCCCGCGTTGGCCGCGGTCAGGCGCAGCGACGCCTCGGCCCCGTCCCCGGCCCCGTCGAGGGAGCCGTCGAAGGGGCCGTCGAGCATGAACGTGCGGTCGGCGGCCAGGGCCAGCTCGGCCAGGGTTCCCGTGAAGCAGCTACCCGGGGCGATCAGGGCCACCAGGGACCGCGACGACAGGTCGAGGCGCTTGAGGGTCCGGGCCCACAGCAGGCGCACCTCGCGTACCAACCAGTGGTCGGGGTGCTGGGCCAGCAGCCGCTCGGCATCGAGCACAGCGACGGGGTCGCCCTCGGTGTGCAGCACCCAGGTGCCCAGCTCGGGCTGGTCGAAGCGCAGGTGGAGCAGGGCATCGTCGAGCTCCCGGGCCGCGGCCACCAGCCACGCGCCGGCCCCCCCGCTCACGAGCTCGTCGGGATCAGCCGGCTGGGGGGCCGAGGGGGCGACCACGGTGACGTGGGCCGCACCCAGGGGGTGGTCGAGGCGGACGGTGACGTAGCGGTAGCTGGTGACGTCGCCCTCGACCTGGCGCTCCAACCGATCGAGGGGCATCCCCGGGGCACCGATGGGCCGGTCACTGCCCACGCTGCGCCCGTCCACCCGCGCCGTGACCAGGGCGTCGAAGCCGCTGGGTGGGGCGATGGCGTCGACCAGGCCCCACTCCAGGGCCTGGGACCCCCGGGCGCCCTCGGCCCGGGTGGCGAACACGTCGGCCCGGTCACGACGCACATGGCGCTTGTCGACCAGCCGGGTCAGACCCCCGGTGCCGGGGAGCACGGCCAGCAGGGGCACCTCGGGCAGGGACACCGCGGAGGACCGGTCGTCGACCAAGAGGATCTCGTCGCAGGCCAGGGCCAGCTCGTAGCCGCCCCCGGCCGCGGTGCCGTTCACCGCGGCGATCCACACCTGGCCCGAGTGGGCCGTGGCCTCTTCGATGGCGTTGCGGGTCTCGTTGGTGAACTTGCAGAAGCCCACCTTGTGGGTGTGGCTGGAGCCGGCCAGCATCTGGATGTTGGCGCCGGCGCAGAAGGTGCGGTCGAGCCCCCCGGTGACGACAACCACCCGCACCTCGGGGTGCTCGAAGCGCAGCCGGGTGACGATGTCAGCCAGCTCGATGTCCACGCCGAGGTCGTAGGAGTTCTGCTTCAGCTGGTAGTCGTCCCGCAAGCCGCCAGCCGGGTCGACGGCCAGGGTGAGGGTGGCCCGGGGCGGCTCGATGTGCACGCTCCAGTGCCGGTAGGCGGCCGGATCGGTGTCGAACTCGATGGGCGCCGAACGATCGGTCGCTACCCCTCTGACGTCCACGTCGCCCCCCAACGCACGACTCCGCCGGAGCCTACCCACCGGATGGTGGCCAGGTTGTCGGACCGGCCCTGCGGTGCCACGCTGGCCTGGTGCCCGCCCCGGAAGACCCCCTGGCCGACCATGGCAAGGCCCTGGCCGCGGCCGACGAGCGCCTGAACCAGGCCCTGCGGGCCACCGACGGTGACGAGGTGGCGGCCTACGACCTGCTGCAGACCGAGGATGCGGCCGCGAGCGACGCGGCGCGAGCCGCCCGAGGTTCGACGGCGGGCTGAGCGCCCCCCGGCTACGTTCACGGTCGGGCGCCGGGGGCGGGGTCCGACCTGGGGGTGGGTCCGTGTTCAACGCCTGCGTCGAGCTGCTCGACCGTCGCATCGAAGCGGGCCACGGCGACCGCACCGCGGTGTGCTCCGTTGGCCGGTCGTGGACCTACGCCGAGGTGCTGGCCGAGGTGGAACGGGTGGGAGCCGGCCTGCGGGAGCTGGGGGTCCAGCCCGAGCAGCGGGTCCTGTTGGTGCTGCTCGACTCCATCGAGCTGGTGGCCGCCTTCCTGGGTGCTCTGCGCATCGGGGCGGTGCCGCTGCCGGTCAACCCGCTGTTGCCGTGCCGCGACGTCACCGCCGTGGCCGCGGACAGCGGGGCGAGGGTGGCGCTGGTGTCCGCAGCCTGCGCCGGCGAGGGCTGGGTTGCCGAGCTGCAGGCCGGGGCGCCGTCGCTGGCCGAGGTGGTGACCACGGGCGGGCCGTGGGAGGCCACGTTCCCGGCGGGGGCCACGGCCACCCCGGCGCCGACCTCGGCCGAGTCGCCGGGCTTCTGGCTGTGCACGTCGGGCTCGACGGGGGCGCCCAAGCTGGCCATGCACCGCCACGTCGACCTGCTCACCCCGGCGCGGGGCTACGCCCGCGAGGTGCTCGACATCGGCGCCGGCGACGTGTGCTGGTCGGTGGGCCCGGCGTTCCACGCCTACGGACTGGGCAACTCGGTCACCTTCCCGTTCTCGGTCGGCGCGTCCACGGTGCTGGTACCGACCCGACCACCAACGCCCGCACTGGTTGCCGAGGTCATGGCCACCCACCGACCCACCCTGTTCTTCACCGTCCCCACCTTCACCGCCGCGCTGTTGGCCTCGGACCTGCCCGGGGACACCTTCGCGTCGGTGCGCCTGGGGGTGTCCGCGGCCGAGCCCATGCCCGCGGAGACCTACCAACGCTTCCTCGACCGCTTCGGCGTGCAGATCCTCGACGGCATCGGCTCGACCGAGCTCACCCACATCTACTGCTCCAACCGACCAGGAGCCGCGGGGACGAAGGCCGGCACCTCGGGCGCCCCGGTGACCGGTTACGAGTTGCGGGTGCTCGACGAGGCCGGCCAGCCGGTGCCCGACGGCGTTCCCGGCGTGCTCCACGTGGCCGGGGACAGCATGGCCACCGGTTACTGGTGCCGGGCCGAGCAGAGCCGCCAGACGTTCCTGGGGCCGTGGATGCGCACCGGGGACGTCTACGTCCGCGCCCCCGACGGCTTCCACACCTACCTGGGCCGCGCCGACGACATGTTCAAGGTCGGCGGCGAGTGGGTGTCGCCGGCCGAGGTGGAAGCGGCCCTGGTCGAGCACCCCGACGTGCTCGAGGCCGCCGTGGTCGGCGTGCCCGACGAGCACGCCGTCATCCGGGTGGTGGCCCACGTGGTGGCCGCCCCGGGTGCCGACCCCGGGGCCGACGCGCTCATCGAGCACTGCCGGTCCCGGCTGGCCGGCTTCAAGCGCCCCCGGGTGGTCCACGTCGTCGACGGCCTACCCAAGACGGCCACCGGCAAAGTGCAGCGCTTCCGCCTGCGCTGAGCAGCGCTACCGTCAGCACCAAGCGAGGGAGAGGGGAACCGATGCTCGCCACCAACGCGTTGGTGGCATTCGTGGGGGTGTCGAACCTCGATCGGGCCCAGCACTTCTACGGCGACGTGCTCGGCCTGGAACTGCGCGACGAGCGCCCGTTCGCCCTGGTGGCCGACGTCGCCGGCACCATGTTGCGCATCACCGCCGTCGAGCAGGCCCCGGCCCTGCCCTTCACCGTGCTCGGCTGGGAGGTTGCCGACGTCGACGCCGCCGTGGACGAGCTCTCCGGGCGGGGTGTCCGCTTCACCCGCTACGAGGGCATGGACCAGGACGAACGGGGGGTGTGGGCGGCACCGGGCGGGGCCCGGGTGGCCTGGTTCCTCGACCCCGACGGCAACAACCTCTCCCTGAGCCAGCACCCCTGAGCCAGCGCGCAACGAAGCACCCTCCCGGTAGCCGACACCGGCCACGGGGAGAGTGGCGTGCGGTGTCAGCCGACGGGCTTGCCGTACATCTCACCCAGGGGGTCGCTGATGAGCTCGATGCGGGCGCCGTCGGGGTCGTTCAGGTACAGCGACGAACCGTCGACGTGGGCATAGGGCACCCCCGCGGCGTCGAGGTTGGCCTTGAGCACCAGCCAGCGGTCCGGGGGGATGGAGATGGCCAGGTGGTGCAGGCCTCCCAGCACCTCGGCGTAGGGGCCGAGCTCCAGGCCGGGCAGGTCGAAGAAGGCCAGGGCGTTGCCGTTGCCGATGTCGAAGAAGAAGTGGGTCGAGCCGCCGTAGTCGCGGTTCTCGAACATCTCGGTCAGCGGGAACTCGAGCACGTCCTGGTAGAAGCGCACCGTTGCTTCCACGTCGCTGCTGATCAGGGCCACGTGGTGCACGCCCCGGGCTGACGACGTCGGACGCTCACCCGACGCCTTCAGGTGGCGGGACGAGATGCCCGCCCGCGTCCGGTCGGCGGCCTCGCGGTCGGCCCCTTGCAGGCCGGCGGTGGGGGGGATGCGGCTCATCGGGTGACCTCCGTAGCTCGGTCGGGGTGTGTCGATCGGAAGGGGTGCAAGCCGTCCGGGGGCACGGTGCCCAACCGTCCGGCACTGAAGTCCTCGAACGCCTCGGCCACCTCGGCCTTGGTGTTCATGACGAAGGGCCCGTACTGGACCACCGGCTCGCGCAGCGGGCGCCCACCCAGGACCAGCACGTCCAGGGTCTGAGCAGGGTGCCCGTCGAAGGTGACCGTGTCGCCAGCACCGAAGACGACGAGCTGACCCTTGACCACCGGGCGCTTGGCCGTGCCCACCGTGCCCGCGCCGGCCAGCACGTAGGCCAGGGCGTTGAAGTCGGAGCGCCACGGCAGCACCAACTGGGCGCCGGGGGCGAGGGTGGCGTGGGCCACGGTGATGGGGGTGTGGGTCGAGCCCGGCCCCCGAACGTCGTCGCCCTGTCCCGGCAGGTCCCCGGCGATGAGTCGTACCAGGGCACCACCGTCGGGCGACGAGAGCAGGACCACCTGGTCGGCCTCGAGGCTCTGGTAGCGGGGGGTGGCCATCTTCTGGGCCGCGGGAAGGTTGACCCACAGCTGCACGCCGTGGAACAGCCCGCCGCTCATGACCAGGGCCTCGGGCGGGGTCTCGATGTGCAGCAGGCCGCTGCCCGCGGTCATCCACTGGGTGGCGCCGTCGTTGATGACCCCGCCCCCGCCGTAGGAGTCCTGGTGCTGGAACGTGCCGTCGATCATGTAGGTGACGGTCTCGAAGCCCCGGTGGGGGTGCCAGTCCGTGCCCTTGGGCTCGTAGGGGGCGTAGTCGACCTCCCCCATCTGATCCATGTGGATGAAGGGGTCGAGGTCGCGCTGGGCCACCCCGGCGAAGGCCCGGCGCACCGGGAAGCCCTCGCCCTCGTACCCACCGGGGGCGGTGGTGACGGAGCGGACGGGGCGGTCGGCGGCCTCGAGGGGGGTGGCGAGCTTCGGCAGGGTCAGCGGATCTGCGGTCACGGCGGGCATGGGCCCATCCTCTCCAAGATCATTGCGTGTGCAAGTACCTCAGCACCACCAGCCCCCCGTTCATTCCCGCCACCGGCCCGGCCTGGGCAGCACGGCCGATCAGCGACCCTGGAAGTTGGGGGACCGCTTCTCCAGGAAGGCCCGGGGGCCCTCACGGGCGTCCTGCGTCTGGAACACCGGCCGACCGTGCTCGAGCTCGATGCGCATGGCCTCACGCTCGGGCTTGCCCAGGCTGGCCTTGACGGCCGCCTTGATGGCCCGTACGGCCACGGGACCGTTGGCGGCGATGACCGAGGCCAGGCGCAGGGCCTCGTCCATGACCTGCTCAGCGGGCATGACCCGGTTCACGAAGCCCAGCTCGTAGGCCCGGTAGGCGTCGATGAGCTGGCCGGTGAGCAGGATCTCCATGGCCACGGCGTAGGGCACCTGGGCCGGCACCCGCACGCTCGAGCCGCCCATGGGGAACAGGCCCCACTTGACCTCCTGGAGGCCGAAGTTGGCGTGCTCGGCAGCCACGCGCAGGTCGGTGCCCTGCACCAGCTCCATGCCCCCGGCGATGGCCGAGCCGTTGATGGCGGCGATGACGGGCTTGTCGAGGTCGGTCACCCGCAGCGAGGCCCGGTCGCCCAGGGCGGGCTCGGCCACCACCCGACGGTCGTACTCGTCCTCGGGCTCACGGGCCCCGGACATGAGGGGGATCAGCCGGGCCAGGTCGGCACCGGCGCAGAAGGCCCGCTCCCCCGATCCCGTGAGGATGGCCACCCTGACCTCGTCATCGGCCGCCACCTCGTCCCAGGCCTCGGCCAAGCGGACGATGACCTCGGGGGACATGGCGTTGCGGGCCTCGGGGCGGTCGATGGTGACGACGGCGACGTGGCCCTGCTTCTCGTATCGCACGACTGGCATCGGCCGGACCCTACCGCTGGCCACCCGTGGTGGTCCGCCCGCTTCAGCTCGGCGGTGACGGGGTCGTCGACCGTCCCGTCAGCTGCCGGTGTCGACCACCGCGGGCTTGGCCTTGCCCGCTCGGGCCCGGGCCACCTCGAAGCAGGCGATGGCACCGGCCGCAGCCACGTTGAGCGAGTTGAGCTGACCGATGGCGGGGATGCGCACCACGGCGTGGCAGCGCTGGCGCACCAGGCGGGACAGCCCCGCCCCCTCGGCCCCGAGGACCAGGCAGATGCGCTCGTCGGCGATGGGCAGGTCGTAGAGGGACTGGTCGGCCTCGCTGTCGAGGCCCACGATCCACACGCCCAGTTCGTCGAGCTTGATGAGGGCCGCGGCCAACCCGCCCACCAGGGCCATGGGCATGTACTCGATGGCCCCGGCCGCGGCCTTGGTGACCGACGGGGTGACGTGGGCGGCCCGGTGGCGGGGCAGCACCACCCCGGTGACGCCGGCACCCTCGGCGCTGCGGATCACCGCGCCCAGGTTGCCCGGGTCGGTGACCCCGTCGAGGGCCAGCAGGAAGGCCGGGGTGGGCCGGCGGCGACGGGCCAGCTCCTCGTAGTCGTGCTCGGGCAGCTGCTGGGCCCGGGCCATGACGCCCTGAGCCGCGCTGGTGGCGGTGAGGGTGTCGAGCTTGCCCCGACCGATCTGGCGGATGGGGACCCGGCGAGAATCGGCCAGCTCGACGATGTCGTCGAGGATGGGGGCGCTGTCGATGTCGCTCGCCACCAGCACCTCCTTGACCTTGCGCCGGCCGGCCACCAGCAGCTCGCGCACGGCCTGGCGACCTTCGACCTGCTCGCCGCCCAGGCCCCGAACGGTGCGCTTGGGGCCGTCGACGCCGTCGGTGTCCCGGGTGTTGTCACGGCCCGAGGGCGGACCCGAGCGGCGGGGGCGGGGCGGGGTGCCGTCGCTGCGCACCCGGCGCGGCCGGGCGCTGGCACCGGGGCCCGACGAGCCCGACGAGCTGCGCCCGGCGCCGGCGGCACCGCCGGCAGCTCCCGGAGGGGCGGTGCGGCCGCCGGTGCGCCGGGATGCGGGCGGACCGGAAGAGCCGGAGGAGGGACCAGGCGAGCGCCGGGCCGGGGGGCCGCTGCGGCCGCCACCGGCCTTGCCCGAGGCCGGCCGGGGGCGGGGGCTCATGACGGGCTCGACGTGGTCACGGGGCGCCGGAGCGCGGGAGGTCGGATCAGCAGGGCCACGGCCCAGCAGGCTACGCCCTCGCGCCGACCGATCGAGCCCAGCCCCTCGGCCCGCTTGCCCTTCACCGTGACCGGGGCGCCGACCACGGCCGTCAGCCTGGCCTCGATCTCGAGGCGGCGGGGGGCCAGCTTGGGGGCCTCGCACACCACGGTGCAGTCGATGTTGGCCGCCTGCCAGCCGGCGGCCCGCACCCGGGCCACGGCCTCCGTCAGCAGCACCACGCTGTCGGCCCCGGCGAAGGTGGGGTCGGTGTCGGGGAACATCAGGCCGATGTCACCCAGGCCCGCGGCGCCGAGCACGGCGTCGGTGCAGGCGTGGCAGATGGCGTCGGCGTCGCTATGGCCGGCCAGGCCCCGCTCCCCGGGGAACACCACCCCACCCAACACCAGGGGCCGGGCCGGGTCGTCGCTGAAGGCGTGGATGTCGAAGCCCTGTCCCACCCGCAGGTCCATGGGTCCGCCTCCGGTGTCGTCGTGTTCCGTCTCGGTGTGCGCGTCGGTGGCCGCTGCGCCACCCGGGTCCGGGGCCAGGGCGGCGGCCACGGCCAGGTCGGCGGGGTTGGTCAGCTTCTGGTTGGCCGCTTCGCCGACCACGATCACCACCCGACCCCCGGCCGCCTCGACCAGCCCGGCGTCGTCGGTGGCCTCGGCGTCGGTGGCGTGCACGCGGCGCAGGGCGGCGGCGGCGAAGGCCTGGGGGGTCTGCACGGCCAGGAGCTCGGAGCGGTCCACCGTGCCCCCGCCCACGTGGCGGATGGTGTCGGTCACGGCCACGGCGGGCAGGGCCCCGTCGGCTCCGGCCCGCACGGCGTCGATGACCGCGCTGAACAGGGCGACCGAGGCCAGGGGGCGGGCGGCGTCGTGGACCACGACCACGTCGGCGTCCCCGGGCACGAGGGCGAGGCCGTTGCGCACCGAGGCCGACCGGCTGGGGCCGCCGGTGGCCACCAGCACCCCCGCCGGCAGGTCGACGGCGTCGTCCGCGACGCCGTCGGCAGGCAGCACCACCACCACGCCGTCGCTGACGCTCGACGCCGCGCTCAGGGACCAGTCGAGCACCCGTCGTCCCCGCAGGGTCTCGAACTGCTTGGCGCGGCCGAAGCGGGTGCCGCGGCCCGCGGCCACGACGATGGTCCACACGCTCACAGGGCCTCCCAGGGGGCGGTCAGGGGGCTCATAGGGGGTACCAGGGGCCCCGGGTCACTCGTGAGCCGGGCCGGATAAGTAGGGTTTCGGCAATGGTGGACGTCAACCTGCTGCGCAACACTGAGCTCTTCCGTGACCTCGAGGCCGATGCCCTCGAGGCGCTGCGATCCGCGGCGGTGTCACGCAGGGTCCACCGGGGGGACGTGCTCTTCGGTGAGAGGGACCGGGCCGAGGAGCTCTTCATCGTGGCATCGGGCCGCATCGCCATCGCCAACCGATCCGTGGACGGCCGCGAATCGCTGGTCGCGCTGATGGAGCCGGGCGACCTGTTCGGCGAGATGCCGCTGTTCGACGAGGGCGGGCGATCGGCCGACGCCCGGGCGCTGACCACGTCGGAGATGGTGGCCATCCCCTACGCCCCCATCCGGGCCCTGTACGACAGCCAGCCCCAGCTGCTCTGGTACGTGGTCGAGCTCTTCGCCCGGCGCATCCGCGTCACCGACGAGGCCCTGGCCGACGCCGTCTTCCTCGACGTGACCGGGCGCACGGCCAAGCGCCTGCTCGAACTGGCCGGCGACGCCGACGAGTTCACCCTGCCGGTGACCCAGGAAGAACTGGCGGGCATGGTCGGGGCGTCGCGTGAGCGGGTGAACAAGGCCATCGCCAGCTTCGTGCGCCTGGGCTGGGTCGAGCAGGGTGACCGCAAGTACATCATCACCGACCGCGAGCAGCTCACCCGCCGGGCTCGCTGACCCTCCCACCCGCCGGGGGGGCCTCCGCTGGGGAGTCGCCACCTCAGGCGTAGTGGTCGAGGATGCTGGTCTCGGCCAGCCGTCCCAGGCTGTCCTTGATGGACCGGGCCCGGGCCTCGTCCAGCCCGGCGACCTCGGCGATCTCCTGGGGGGTGGCCCGCAGGATCTTCTGCAGCGACCCGAAGCGGCCCACCAGGCGCTCCACCAGGGCGTCGGGGAGCCGGGGCACCCGGGTCAACAGGCGCACACCACGGGGTTCGAGGCTCTCGTCGAGGTCGGCGGGCTGGCCGGCCAGGCGCATGCGGGTGGCCACCAGGCGCAGGTCGAGCAGCTCCTCGTCGCGGAACGAGTCCAACATGCCGATGGCGTCGTCGAGCAGCCAGTCGGCGTCCTCACGCAGGTAGTCCCGCAGCACCAGGCGCAGGTTGTCGGTGGCCCCACCCAACAGCTCCTCGAGCTGGAGGCGCACGAGCCGGCCATCGGTGCCCAGCTCGATGATGGCCACGTCGACCTCTTCGGCGATGCGGCGCACCATCTCGGCCCGCTGCAGCAAGCTCACGGCGTCACGCACCGTGACCAGGTCCTCGACCTCGAGGGCGGCGAGCTCGGCCGAGGTGACGTCGAGGCGCTTGCGGTACTGCTCGAGGGTCTGCAGGGCCTGGTTGGCCCGGGCCAGCAGCATGGAGGAGGGCACGAGGGGACGCTGCTCGTCCTCGAGGTAGACGGTTATGGCGTCGCGCGACTCGGACACCGACACCACGGGAACGCCCAGGGAACGGGCCACCCGTTCGGCGGTGCGGTGCCGGGTCCCCGTCTCCGACGTGGGGACGGTGGGGTCGGGCACGAGGTGGACGTTGGCCCGGGCGATGCGGCTGGCGTCGTTGGCCAGGATGATGGCGCCGTCCATCTTGGCCAGCTCGGACAGGCGCTGGGGGGTGAAGGCGGCGTCGAGCAGGAAGCCGCCCGAGCAGATGGCGAGCACGGCTGGATCGTCGCTGATGACGACGAGGGCGCCGCGGTTCGAGTCGCGGATGCGCTCCAGTCCCTCGCGCAAGGGCTGGCCGGGGGCCACCGCCGCCAGCGCTGCCAGCATCTGCAGACTGGGGGAAGCGCCCACGCGGCCATAGTAGTTGGCGCCACCACCAGCGTTCTTCCCGCTGGACCGGTGGTGGTGGCGGCCCTTCACGAGCCCCGCCCGCGGCAGGCGCGCCGGTACAGGCCTGCGGTCACGACCTCGGCCCCAGACCTGCAGCCACCAGGGCGTCGAACAGGGTGCGCACCCCACGGACGGCGGGGCCCGGGGTCGACGCCGCGGTGGCGGCAGGCACGAGGATGCGGTCGAAGCCCAGGCGCTGGGCCTCGGCCACCCGGCCGTCGAGGCGGGGCACGATGCGGATCTCGCCACCCAGGCCGAGCTCGCCACAGGCGGCCAATCCCGCGGGCAGGGCCACGTCGAGGGCGGCGCTGGCCACGGCCAGGGCCAGGGGAAGGTCGGCGGCGGGCTCGGCCACCCGGACCCCGCCCACGGCCACGCTGAGCACGTCGCGCCCTGACACCTGCACCCCGGCCCGCTGCTCGAGCACAGCCAGCACCAGGGCCAGACGGCCGCCGTCGATGCCCTCCGCCGACCGACGGGGGCTGCCCCCCGACGCCGGGGACACCAGGGCCTGGAGCTCGACGAGCAGGGGCCGGCGCCCGTCGAGCAGGGGGAAGACCACGGAACCGGCCACCCCGGCCAGGCGGTCGGCCAGGAAGGCGCCCGAGGGGTCGGCCACCGCGGTCAGGCCACCCTCGCCCATCTCGAACAGGCCCAGCTCGTGGGTGGGGCCGTAGCGGTGCTTCACGGCCCGCAGCTGACGCAGGGCGTGGTGGCGGTCGCCCTCGAAGCCCAACACGGTGTCGACCAGGTGTTCGAGCTGGCGGGGTCCGGCCAGGGCCCCGTCCTTGGTGACGTGGCCCACGAGCACGATGGCCACCCTGTGCTCCCGAGCCACCTCGGCCAGTCGGTGGGCGACTTCACGGACCTGGGTCACCGAGCCGGGAGGGGCCTCGTGGGCGCTGCTGTGCACGGCCTGGACCGAGTCGACGACGGCCACGTCGGGCCGGACCTCGAGGATGTGGCCGACGACGGCATCGAGCGACGTCTCCGCGGCCAGCCACAGCTCCTGGTGCAGGGCGCCCAGGCGTTCGGCCCGGGCCTGCACCTGGTGGGCCGCCTCCTCGGCGGTGACGTAGAGGGCCCGGCCCCCCGCGGCGACCAGGGTGCCCAGGGCCTGGAGCAGCAGGGTGGACTTGCCCACCCCGGGCTCGCCGCCCACCAGGGTCACCGAGCCGGCGACCAGGCCTCCCACCAGGACGCGGTCGAGCTCGGCCATGCCCGTGGGCCGGGGACGGGCGCCGAGCACGGGCACGTCGGTGATGGGCCGGGCCCGGGTGGTGGGGGCCACGACGGGAGCGCGGGTGGCGGTGGCAACCACCTGCTCGACCTGGTTCCACTCGCCGCAACCCGGGCACCGACCCGTCCACCGTGGCGAGCTCGTCCCGCACGCGCTGCACTGGTAGGTCGTGCGGGGGGCGCGCCCCGGTGACCGGCTGGGAGGACGCGCGGAACCGACCATGGGCGCAGTATGGCCTCCCGGTGTGACAGCGGCCGCCGCTCACGGCGTCGTTCCCCCCCTAGCCTTGGCCCCCGTGCGCATCGAGGTGGTCGTCGAGATCCCCAAGGGATCCAGGAACAAGTACGAGATGGACCACGTGACGGGACGGGTGTGGCTCGATCGCCACCTGTTCACCGCCATGACCTATCCCGCTGACTACGGGTTCATCCCCGACACCCTGGCCGGAGACGGTGACCCCCTGGACGTGCTCGTGCTCCTCGACGAGCCCACGTTCCCGGGCTGCCACATCTGGGCCCGGCCCATCGGCGTGTTCTGGATGCACGACGAGGCAGGACCCGACGCCAAGGTGCTGTGCGTGCCCGCCGGGGACCCCCGTTGGGAGCACATCGTCGACGTCGACGATCTACGCCCCCACCTGCGGGCCGAGATCCACCACTTCTTCGAGGCCTACAAGGAGCTCGAGCCGGGCAAGAGCACCGAGGTGCGGGGCTGGGAAGGCCTCGACTCGGCCATGGCCGCCATCGAGGACGCCCGCAACAGCTACGTGCCCCACGACGGGCACTGAGGCGCCCTGAGGCCTCGCTGAGCCCGCCGGCGCCACGGGGGGGCGCAGGGCCCCACCGGGCGACTGGGGGCGGCCTTACGGTGCCCTGACCTCTGAGGTCAGGTCCCGACGCTGGCGAAGCTGCGCAGCACGGGGTGGTCGCCGGCCGGCGTCGCCTCGGTGGGGGCGTACTGCACCGTGCGTGAACCCCGCCGCCGGGCCAGGTCGAGCATGGCTGTGGACCGGGAGATGACCATGGTCGAGCCGGGCGGCACCCCCGTCGAGCGGGCGGCGGCGGCCAGCAACGTGGGGTGCGGGGGGCGCACCCCCAGGTCGGCACCGCTGATCCAGCCACCGACGACGTCGTCGAGCGGGTAGCGCTGACGGAACACCTGCACCCAGTCAGCCACCTCCTCGCCCACCGCGGTCACCTCGAGGCCCCGACCGCGGGCCTGGCGCAGGAAGTCGAGGATGTCGGGGGCCAGCTCGTAACGCCGGGCGTAGCCGTCGTCGAGCAGGACGGGGTCCCCGGGCACGCCCAGGCCGGCCCAGAAGTCCGCAGCTGGCAACCCGCCGACGATGCGGGCCACGTACCAGTCGTTGATCTGGCTGGCGGCCAGCGACGATCCCCGGGCCCGGGCGTAGGGCACGAGCAGCTCGTCGACGGGGTCGACCACCGAGAACAGCACCCCGGCCGTCTCGATGACGACCAGGCGCAGGCCCCCGGCCGGGCGGGGCGGGGGCACGGGGGCGGGGGCGGCCAGCACGGGGGAGGCGGCGGGGATGGGTCGGGCCCGCACCAGGCCGTCGGTGTCGGTCCGGGCCCGGACGAGGCCCGGGTCGTGGTCATCGGAGCCGGCCTCGTCCAGTTCTGCGGCGTCGTGGAGCCGGGGTCTGGTCGTCCGCGGGTCCTGGAAGCGCCGCTCGGGGACGGGTGCGTAGGCCGCCGGCTCGAGGTGGGGATCGAGGTCGAGGTCAGGTTCGGGCTCGGGACCCCCAGGGGCGGTGTCGGACACGGTGGCCGGCCGGCGGGCCAGACGACGTTGCACCCGGCGTCGCTCCCGTCGTCGCTCGAGCAGGCCGAAGCCCACCTGGTAGACGAGCACGCAGGCGCCCAGGGCGAGGACGGCCAGGCCCAACCACCGCCACAGGCGGGGGACGAGCTGGGACTCCGACGACACCGCCCGCACGTTGGTGGGGTTGGTGTCGGCGAACGTCGGCGTCCACGTGACGAGCTTGCGGGCCTTGCCCACGTCGGGCACCGACGCGGGGTCGGTGCCCGGTGCCGTCGTCGTGGTCGGTGGCTGCTCGTCGATCACCGAGCCGCTGTTGCCCCCGAGCTTGCCGGGCAGGGCCGTGGCGAAGTTGATGCCGACCAGCGACTCCAGGGGCTGGCCCCCCGTGAGCTGGGTGATGACCTCGGGCGGGTAGCCCAGGGGGTAGCCGCCCAGGGCGGCCGTGAGGGTGGGGTCGCTGAGGAAGGCCAGGCCGCCCCGCAGGTCGATGGTGCCGGTCAGGTCCCAGGTCTCGTTGCCGAAGGACTTCTTGCGCTCCAGCTGGAAACCCTTCAGGGGACCGTCGGGCCCCGACACCTGTGCCAGCACGGCGGCGAGCTGGTCGGGCTGGCTGAACCCCTTGGTGGCGGTGATGACGGCCCCACCGTCGGGCTGGCGCACCGGGTCGGTCACCGCCCAGCCCGTGTCCCGCAGGTCGGTGAGGGGGAGGGACCCCTCGCTCCACACCGTGCGGGCCGCGGCTTCGACGTCGAGGCGCACCACGACGGTGACCAGACCTCCACCGTCGTCGTCGACATCGACGCGCATGGCGACGTCGGCTCGACAACCGGCCAGGAGGACCACGAGGGTGACGACGAGTACGAGGGCGCGGCAGCGCGCCCGGGTTCGGCGTGGGTGGGCAGAGGCGACCGCCAGCATCGCGTGCTGACGCTAGACGATGGGCCGCCCCCCACCGTTCACCGTCGCCGACCTGGATCGATACGCGGGTCACCCCGCCACTTGGGCGGGGTGACCGTTGTTCACCGCTGTCGGGCGGGGCAGGAGCCCCGCCGTGCTCACTCGGCGGGACCGGCCGCCGCGAGCTCGGTCGTCGGGGGGTTGAAGCCCTCGACGGACCGGAACGTGATGTGCTTCTTGCCCGGGGCCTCGGGGTCGGGCACCGCGTCGACGATGATGCGCTCGCCGGCCCGGAACTCCTTCCACAGCAGCCGCTCGGACAGGGGATCCTCGACGTAGCGCTGGATGGCACGACGCAGGGGACGGGCACCGAGGGTGGGGTCGTAGCCCACGTCGCCCAGGAACGTCTTGGCGTCGTCGGTCAGCTCGATGCCGATGCCCTGGCTCTCGAGCTGGTTGGCCACCCGGCGGATCATGAGGTCCACGATGCTGGTGACCTCGGGCTTCGAGAGCTCGTGGAAGACGATGGTCTCGTCGATCCGGTTGAGGAACTCGGGCCGGAAGTGCACCTTCAGGGCGTCGTTGACCTTCTCCTTCATGCGGGCGTAGGAGACGGCCTCCTCGGCCCGACCGAAGCCCAGGGCCGCCTTGCGCAGGTCCTGGGTACCGAGGTTCGACGTCATGATCAGCACGGTGTTGCGGAAGTCGACCGAGCGACCCTGGCTGTCGGTGAGACGGCCCTCCTCCAGGATCTGGAGGAGCGTGTTGAACACGTCGGGGTGGGCCTTCTCGATCTCGTCGAAGAGCACCACCGAGAAGGGCTTGCGCCGCACGGCCTCGGTGAGCTGCCCACCCTCTTCGTAGCCCACGTACCCGGGGGGGGAACCCACCAGGCGGCTGACCGTGTGCTTCTCCATGTACTCGGACATGTCGAGGGCGATGAGGGCGGCCTCGTCGCCGAACAGGAACTCGGTCAGGGCCTTGGCCAGCTCGGTCTTGCCCACGCCGGAGGGGCCCAGGAAGATGAACGAGCCGGAGGGGCGCTTGGGGTCCTTGAGGCCGGCACGGGTGCGGCGGATGGCCTGGGAGACGGCCCGGATGGCGTCCTCCTGACCGATGACCCGCTTGTGCAGCTCGTCCTCCATGCGGAGGAGCTTGGCCGTCTCTTCCTCGGTGAGCTTGTAGACGGGGATGCCCGTCCAGATCGACAGCACCTCGGCGATGGCTTCCTCGTCGACCTCGTCGAAGAGGTCGATGCCCTTGCCCTTCATGTCGACCTCGAGCTGCTCCTTGCGACCCAGGTGGTCCTTCTCCTGGTCACGCAGGCGCCCGGCCTCTTCGAACCGCTGGGCCTCGACCGCTTCCTTCTTCTTGCGGACGATCTCGGCCAGGCTGTTCTCGAGCTCCTTGTACTCGGGCGGCGTCTGCATGCGCTTGATGCGCAGGCGGGAGCCGGCCTCGTCGATGAGGTCGATGGCCTTGTCGGGCAGGTGCCGGTCGGCGATGTAGCGGTCGGCCAGGTTGGCCGAGGCCACCAGGGCCTGATCGGTGATGGTCACCCGGTGGTGCTGCTCGTAGCGGTCCCGCAGGCCCTTGAGGATCTCGATCGTGTGGGCCACGGTGGGCTCTTCGACCTTGATGGGCTGGAAGCGCCGCTCGAGGGCGGCGTCCTTCTCGAGGTGCTTGCGGTACTCGTCGAGGGTGGTGGCCCCGATGGTCTGCAGCTCGCCGCGGGCCAGCATGGGCTTGAGGATGGAGGCGGCGTCGATGGCCCCTTCGGCCGCACCCGCACCCACGAGCGTGTGCAGCTCGTCGATGAACAGGATGATGTCGCCGCGGGTCTTGATCTCCTTGAGCACCTTCTTCAGGCGCTCCTCGAAATCACCCCGGTAGCGGGACCCGGCCACCAGGGCGCCCAGGTCGAGCGTGTAGAGCTGCTTGCCGTGCAGCGTCTCGGGCACCTGGCCCTTGGCGATGGACTGGGCCAGGCCCTCGACGATGGCCGTCTTGCCCACGCCGGGCTCCCCGATGAGCACGGGGTTGTTCTTGGTGCGCCGCGACAGCACCTGCATGACCCGCTCGGTCTCGCGCTCCCGTCCGATGACGGGGTCGAGGCCGGACTCGCGGGCCAGCTGGGTGAGGTTGCGACCGAACTGGTCGAGGACGAGGGAGCCCGTGGGCTGGGTCTCGCCCGAGGCGCTGGTGGTGGGTCCGCCGGTCTTCTCCGGCTGGCCCGGGCCGCTGTAGCCCGACAGCAGCTGGATGACCTGCTGGCGCACCCGGGACAGATCTGCCCCCAGCTTGACGAGGACCTGGGCGGCGACGCCCTCGCCCTCGCGGATGAGGCCGAGCAGGATGTGCTCGGTCCCGATGTAGTTGTGGCCCAGCTGGAGCGCTTCGCGCAGCGACAGCTCGAGGACCTTCTTGGCACGGGGTGTGAAGGGGATGTGGCCACTGGGCGATGAACCGCCCTGACCGATGATCTCCTCGACCTGGTGTCGGACTGCTTCGAGGGAGATGCCCAGAGACTCGAGAGCCTTGGCCGCGACCCCTTCTCCCTCGTGGATCAGCCCGAGGAGGATGTGCTCGGTCCCGATGTAGTTGTGGTTGAGGAGGCGAGCTTCCTCCTGCGCAAGCACAACCACTCGGCGAGCTCTGTCGGTGAACCGTTCGAACAAGGCGGCGCCTCCCACGGCGGGGTGGACTCGTGTGGCCGAATTGTACCTGGGGGGGTCCCCTTCGCACGATCGGCCCGAGACGGGTAGTCAGCTGTCCAACACCGGAGGGGCCGTATTTCGTCCCGCACCTGTCGAGGTGACCGATGTGCGGCCCACGACGGACGCCCCACGATTGCTCGGAGGGTAGGGATCAGAGGGTACTGTCGCCGGGTGGCGACGAACCCGCTGCTGCGGCTTCCCTCGATGAGCACGGATCTCACCCGGGTGGACGCAGGCCTCCTCACCGCCATACAGACCGACGATGACCTGCTGACGGACATCGCCGGACATCTGATCAGGGCCGGTGGGAAGCGTCTGCGCCCGGGCTTCTGCGTGGCCGCGGCCGCGTGTCGCGACGGCGGTGAGGCGGCGGCGAGCGACGACGTCGTCCTCGGTGGCGTCTCGGTGGAGCTCGTCCACCTGGGCTCGCTCTACCACGACGACGTCATGGACGATGCCGAGACCCGGCGCACCGTGGTCAGCGTGAACGCCCGCTGGGGCAACCTCAAGGCCATCCTCGGCGGCGACTTCCTGCTGGCCAAGGCGTCGGAGATCGCCGCCGGACTGGGCACCGAGGTCGCCGGCCTGCTGGCCAACACCATCGGCCGCCTGTGCGAGGGCCAGGTGCGTGAGCTGCGCAACGTCTACGACGTGTCCCGCAGCGAGGAGGCCTACCTGGCCGCCATCCGGGGCAAGACGGCGGCGCTGTTCGCCTCGGCCTGCCGCATCGGCGCCATCGTGGCCGAGCATCCCCGCCCCGTCATCGACCGGCTCACCGCCTTCGGCGAGAGCTACGGCATGGCCTTTCAGATCATCGACGACGTGCTCGACGTGGTCGCGACGGAGGAGCAGCTGGGCAAGCCCGCCGGCAACGACCTGCTCACCGGCGTCTACACCCTGCCCGTCATCCGCACCCTGTCCAGCCGCCGGGGCGAAGAGCTGCGCCCCCTGCTGGGCCGACCCCTCGAGCTCGGCCAGATGGAGCGGGCCCGGGGCCTGGTGCGGGCCAACGGCTCCATCGCCGACGCCCTCGACACCGCCCGCGCCTACATCGACGACGCCGTCACCGCGCTCGAGCCCGTGCTCGACACCCCCGGTGGCGCCGCCCTGCGGGCCACGGCCGACATGCTGCTCCTCAGCGTGCCCGCCGTCGCCGCCTGAACCGGCTGTTCCGAGCACCGTCAGGCGCGGGCGGTACTACTGCGGCGATGCACGGGCCTGCGGTCGCGTTGTGGGGCACCTCGCTCACCGCGGTGAGGCTGATGGTCCCCACGCACCGGTGGTCGCCACTCGGCTCACCTTCGACGCCGTCGCGTCCCGTGATCCCCACCTGAACGCACCCACCTACGCCAGCGGTAGGCCTGCGCGTCCGGTTCGCCGAACAGACGGCAGTAGAGCCAGCAGCCACGAGACCGCGACGCCCGCCGCCCCCGGCTCCCCGCCGGCCATCCGGCACCCGCCCTGGCCTGGCTGCCGATCCGCCGCGCTCAGCTGCGCTGGCAGCGGGGGCAGAACGTGGCCGTGCGGGCGTCGTAGGTGCGGTGCACGAGCACGGTGCCACAGCGTCGGCAGGGCAGGCCCGACCGTCCGTAGCAATCCAGGTGGAACTGGTTGTCGCCCCGGCTGCCGTCGGGGGCCCGGTAGTCGCGCAACGTCGTGCCCCGGTTGGCGATGGCCGCGGCCAGCACCTCCCGCACGGCGGTGTGCAGCTCGAAGGCCTGGGCCCGGGAGATGCGCCGACGGGCGGGGTGGACGGCGGCGCGCCACAGCGCCTCGTCGGCGTAGATGTTGCCCACGCCAGCCACCGGGCGCTGGGACAGGAGCTGGGTCTTCATGCGCCGGTCGCTGGCCCGCAGCGCCTTCCAGAAGCCCAGGGGGGTGAAGGCGTCGTCCAACGGTTCGGGGCCCTGGGCGAAGAGGGTGGGCAGCGATTCGTAGTGGCCGGCGGGCACCACGGCCACCCGCCCGAAGCGGCGGGCGTCGCGGAAGGCGAGGAGGTTGCCGTCGTCGAAGCGCCACCACGCCCGCAGGTGGGCCTCGCCGCTCTCCGGCACATCGACCGCGGGGCGGACGAACAGGCCGCCGGTCATGCCCAGGTGCACGACCAGTTCACGGTCGTCGTCCAGGCTGGCCAGCAGGTACTTGCCCCGACGTCCCAGCGCGGTGACCGTGGCTCCGGTGGCCGCCGCCGCCTGATCGAACTTCGCCGTGGGCGAGATGAACCCCCAGCCCTCGACGATGCGGCGCCCGACGACGTGGGGAGCCAGCTCGACCCGCACCGTCTCGACCTCGGGCAGCTCGGGCACCGGGCCTACAGGGTGGAGGGCGCAGGGCCGGCGGAGCCGGCGACACCGCTACCGTCGCGCTGCTCGAGCGCGAGACCGACCAGGTTGCGACCCACGGGACCCAACTGGCGGTGGGTGATCTGCTCGATGATGGAGATGGCCCGGGGACCGTCGGGCACCATCCCGCTCCAGGCCAGGTACCCCGCCATCAACCCGACCACCGGGTCACCGAGCTCGTTGCGGTGCACCACGATGCGTCCGCCCGAGGCGAGCAGGTCTCGCAGCTGGGGGTACAGGGCGGCGATGCACTCGCGGCTGCCCTCACCGGGGCTGAAGGGCCGGTGGACCCAGGGCATGCCCAGCTCGTCGTAGTTGTGCAGGTTGTGCGGCGAGGGCAGGACGGACACCACGCAGGTGAAGCCCTGCTCCCGGATCCAGATGATCTCTTCCTGGCGGCGCACCCGACGGTGGTTGGTGCCGTACCCACCCGGGCGCTCGCACACGGCGAGGCGCTCCCGGATGACCCAGGAGAAGTTCCTCGGCACGATGCCTGCAGCCCATTTCCCCTTCGGCGCCATCACCGGCAAGGGTACTGCCCCCGGGGGTCCCGGCTCGGGCAGCTAGGCCTCGGGATGGCAGACTTCCCGACCCGTGGGCGCCGTCGGACCCTCTGCGGGCCCTTCGGGACCACCAGGAAGCGCACGTAGGGGCTGCGTCGCCGGCCCTTCGAGGCGCAACCGGCCCTGGCGACGGGCCACCCGCACCCCGCCGGCCACCTCGGTGGCGCGGCTGTGGCCGTGGGCGACGGCCAACACCCGGGCCAGGGCGGCCGAATCGGGTGGGTGGCCGGCCAGTGCGGGCCTGAGCCATCGGCGCAGGGCGGCGGCGGCCACCGCGGCGGGTGCCGACACCAGGGCCCGCACCTCGGTGGGGTCGAGGTCGCCGGCCTGGGCGTCGATCAGCTCGGCCACGGATCGCAGGTGATCGGCCTGTCGGGTCACGATGGGCACGGGGTCACGGCCGGCCAGGTCGGCCAACAGCGGCAGCAGCTCGGCCCGCACCCGGTTGCGCAGGAAGCGGGGGTCGATGTTGCTGGGGTCGACCACGGCGTCGATGCCCAGCCGCCGGCACAGCTCGACGGTGTCGGCCCGACGCAGGGCGAGGAGGGGATGGCGATGCCCGGGGCGCATGCCGGCCAGGCCGTCGACGGCCGCGCCCCGCATGAGGTTGACCAGCACCGTCTCCGCCTGGTCGTCCGCCGTGTGCCCGAAGGCGGCGGCCGCGGGCAGGGCGGCCAACCTCGAGGCCCGGGCCCGGGCCTCGAGGTTGGGGCCGGGGGCCACCACGGCGGTCACGGCCACGGCGCGAGCTCCCAAGCGGTGGGCCAGAGCGGCCACCGTGCCCGCTTCGGCCGCGGATCCGGGCCGCAGCCCATGGTCGACGTGCACCGCGGTGGCCCGACAACCGGCGGCGACGGCCAGCACGAGCAGGGCCGAGGAATCCGCGCCACCGGAGACGGCGCAGGTCAGCTCGGCACCGGGATCGGGGAAGGTGCAACGGGCCAGGAGTGCCCGCACCAGGGGGTCGGCCTCGAGCGCCGGGAACCCGGGCTCAGACGCCGAGGGCACCAGCGGGGCCCGTGGCCGAGGAGCGGGCCCGGTCGATCCACCGCTCGGGCTCGCGGACCTCCTCCAGGGTGGGCAGCCACTCGGGCCCTTCCCACACCCGGGCGAAGAGCTCGGGACCGCCGGCGTCCTCGACGGCGACGATGAAGTTGGTGCCCTGCTCGTACTGGGCCATCTTGGCCTCCAGCCCCACCAGGCGCTGGACGAGCTTGCCCACGCCCCGGGTCGACTGGCGCCGGGCCCGCAGCACCCGGCCGAAGCGCTCGGCCGACGGCACCCGACCCATGCCGGCACGGTCCATGGTCACCTCGCCGTGGCCCTCGAGCAGGGCCATGAGCCCGCCCAGCTGGTCGAGGGCCCGGCGCTGCTCGGGCGAGGCGACGACGGCGGCGATGCCACCCCGGTCGAGGGGCTTGCCGCCCTTGCGGGCCTCGGCCACGGCGTTGCGCAACCCGGCCATGAGCTTGCCGGCGTCGGGTTCGACCGAGCCCAGGAGGCCGTCGACCAGGCTCAGGAAGTGGGGGCGCAACCAGGGCACCCCGGTGAACTGGGCCCGGTGGGTGCACTCGTGGATGGCGATCCACAAGCGGAACTCTTCGGAAGGGAAGGCGAAGCGCCGCTCGAGGCCGACGATGTTGGGACCCACGTAGTAGACGAGGTCCTGCTCCTCGGGCCGCTCGTCCTCCACGATGAGCAGGTCGTACTGGCCCAGGACCCGGGTCGACATCCACCCCAGGAGCACCCCGACCTCGGCGCCGGCCGCCTTCTTGCCCAACGACGCGAAGCTGCCGGTGCCGGCCTTGGACTCCAGGCGTGTGGTCAGGGGGCGCAACAGGCGCTGGAACGAGGCCAGGTTGGCGTCCACCCAACCGGCGCGGTCGGCGACGCGGGCCCGTCCGGGGCCGGCCAGGCGGGGCAGGCCCGTGGTAGCGGCCACCAGCTCTTCGGCCTCGGCCGTCAGATCGTCGAAGCAGGGCTGCAGGGACGAGGCGGGCACCAGCTCGCCGTAGGGGTCACGCCGGGCCAGCCGTGCCGCCATCGCCGCGGCGACCTCCCAGTCGACGACCCCCCGCTCGGCGGCCGACAACGTCAGCGCCGCTGCCGCGGGTACTTGGGGGCGACGACCTTGGTCAGGTAGCCGATGACGGTGAAGATGATGAGGAGGACGCCCGGGATCGTCAACGCCACGGCGATCCAGAAGTGCCACACGGGCGCTGCGGCGGTGAGCATGCGCCCAGCTTAGCCAGGGGCTCCCCGGGGGGAGGAGCCGACGGCCACCGTCGCCATCAGGCCTGGTCAGCCCCGGTTCGGGCGGAGCCAGACCTGGTCGACCGCCGTCAGGCGATCTTCACGCCCCGGGTGCGCATGTTCGTCATCGGTTCGTGCCGGGCGCAGAAGTCGCCGTCGTTGTAGATCGAGAGACGCGTGCCGCAGCCCTCACGGGTGCAGGTCCGGCCGTCGGGGAACTGCTTGATGGTCCCCTCCTCGGAGGAGAACCGGAAGCCCACGATGGAGGTGTCATCCATGGTGGCTTCAACCGATCGTTTCAAGCGCGCTATTCCCTCGCCCGCAACGATTCGCGTAGGTCGTGGGGCACCCCCCTGTCAAGACCCCGACGCGACAGCGTCAGCTGGGCAGGCCGCCGGGACCGCGGGGCTGGTCCCAGGGGGTGCCGGGACCGGGCATGCCCAGTCCGGCCGGGCCGGATCCGCCGGCCTCGTGCTCGATCGTCCTGGCGATGCGGGCCAGGAGCTCGTTGGGGACCTGTCGCCGCACCCGGGCGCGGATGACGATCCGCAACTCGGCCTCGAAGTCGAAGACGCTGAAGCAGTGGGGGCACCCGTCGAGGTGGCCCTCGATGATCTGGCGCCGCTCCCCCGTCAGCTCCCCGTCGAGGAACTCGTACAGCGCGAACATCGCCTTCGTGCAGTCGAGGTCGTCCATCGATCTGTGGTCCATCGAACTGTTGTCCATCGGGCTCACCGCGTCAGCGGGGCGGCACTGGTGCCGACCGTATCCGTGGGTCCGGCATCGCTGCCGGGCGGGTCTGCCTCGGTCGTCCCGTCGGGAGCGGCTTCGGCCTGGTCGGCTCCAGCCCTGCCACGACGGCGGGTCCGGCTACGACCAGCTCTCCCCAGCTCGGGTTCCTCTCCGGAACCACCTGCCGGCACCAGCCCTCGTGCACTGGCAAAACCCCACAACCGCTTCTGCAGGGCCTTTCTTCCCCGGTGCAGGCGGGACATGACCGTCCCGATGGGCACGTCGAGGATCTCGGCGATCTCCTTGTAGGAGAAGCCCTCCACGTCGGCCAGCAGCACGGCCATGCGGAACTGCTCGGGCAGGGCGTCGATGGCCTCGACGACCTCGGTCTCGGTGAAGTGGTCCATGAGCTCGTCCTCGGCGGACCGACCGGCCGTAGCCCCCTCGAGCCCGCCCAGGCGACGGTAGAGGTACAGGTCCTCGACGTCCTCGAGCTCGGTCTCCTCCGGGCGACGCTTCTTGGCCCGGTAGATGTTGATGTAGGTGTTGGTGAGGATCCGGTACAGCCAGGCCTTGAGGTTCGTCCCCTCCTCGAAGCCGGGGAAGCCCCGGTAGGCGCGCAGGTACGCCTCCTGCACGAGGTCCTCGGCTTCGGCCTGGTTGTGCGTCATGCGGAGAGCCGCGGCGTAGAGCGCACCGGCGAAGGGCATGGCGAGGTCGGCGAAATGTGCCTGATCAGCCATCGCCGCCCACCATACCGGGGGCGACCCCGACCGGATCAGCCGTGGGCGGCACGGGTGTAGCGCCCGAGGGGGGCCAGGATCACCGTGGACACCGCCACCAGCACCAGGGCGCCGATGATGGCCACCGTGTAGCTGTCCTGGGCGTCGATGATCTCACCCCCGATGAACAGGCCGATCCCGCCCAGCCCCGCTGCGGTGTACAGGGCCCCCAGCACCCCGCCCAGCCCCTGGGTGCCGAACACCTCGGCCGCCACCGCCGGGGCCAGGGCGATGAAGCCGCCGTAGGAGATGCCGAAGGTGAGGGCGAAGAGCACGAGCACGGCGTAGTGGCCGCCCGACCCCAGCCACAGCAGGAACGTGGCCCCCATGGTGCCGAAGCACAGCTGGTAGAGCCGCACCACCCCCAGACGGGCACCCAGGGCACCGAGGACCAGGCGGCCGAAGATGGAGCTGCCCCCGATCAGGCCCACCAGCAGGGCGGCGGGTCCCGAAGCGGTGCCGTGGTCCTTGGCGTAGGCGGGCAGGAACACGAAGGGGATGAAGAGGGCCTGGGACATGACGAGCATGGACAGGTACATGACCCGGAAGGGGGGCGTGCGGGCCACCTCGGCCAGGGGGCGGCTGGGAGCGGCGACCGCGGGCTTGGGCGGCCGCTCCACGCAGAACGCGGCCACCACCAGCAGCACGGCGCCGATCACCGCGTAGGTGCGGTAGGTGGTGCGCCAGCCGTGGGCGTCGATGAGCTCGGCCGAGCCGTAGGTGGCCACCAGGTTGCCCAGCCCGATGCCGGACACGGCCACCCCCAACGCCGCGGTGCGTGACCGGGCGAACCAGCCCCCGACCATGGCCACCATGGGCACGTAACCGAAGGCCACCGCCCCGCCCACCCCCAACCCGTAGGTCAGGTAGCCGACCCAGAGCGTGTGGACCATCGAGGTCAGCACCAGGCCCACGGCCAGCAGCACCGCGGCCACGAGCGCCAGGGGCTTGGGCCCGACCCTGTCGGCCAGACGGCCTGTGAAGACGCCACCGACGAAGTACACGAAGTTGGCCCCGCCGAAGAGGACCGCCGTGGACCCCTTGCTGGCGTGCAGCTCCTCGCTCATGGCGGTGAAGAAGGCGCCGAAGCTGTACGCCACCCCGAACACCGTGAACAGCGACAACGTGGCCCCGGCCACCGTGCGCCACGCCCGGGCCGAGTCCATGGCCGCCACGGGCGCGACCGCACCCCCCACCTGCACCGCGCGTGTCGACACGGCTGCCTCCCCCTGATCGGGCCCGACCCTAACGGTCCGCCGCCCCGGCTCGCTCGGGGGTGGGCCGCGGGTGCGGGCCCCGAGCGGATCGTGCTGGCTAGCCTCACGACCATCGACCCGATCGAGCTCGCCCCGCCGCCGGAGGACCGCCCGGCCCGCAACGTGTCCCCCACGGCCACGTCCGGCCACGGGTAGGCCGGTGCAGCGCTTCCGCATCGCCGCGATCTTCGGCGGGGATCCCGGGCGGAGCCTCGAGGACCGGCTGGCCGCCGTCACCGTGGCCCTGGCCGAGGAACTGGGGCGCGACGTCGGCATCTGGCGTCCCGATGCCGACGGCCACCTGACCCTGGTGGCGGCCAGCGCCGGGCTGATCGCCACCGCCCTCGAACTGCAGGGCGCCGACGGACGCGACCCCGACCCCGACCGCGACCTCGACGAGGACGAGGACGAGGAGCCGCGGCCGACGTGGCAGGACGGCCTGGGGCTCTTCCCGCTACGGGCGGCCCGCCGGGACCTGGGCGTGCTCGGCGTGGCCCTCGACGCACCCCCCGACGACGCCTTGAGCGAGCTTTTGGCCACCCGGGCCCGGGTGCTGGCCGTGCACCTCGAGCGTGAGCTGCGCCATGCGCGGGCCCTGTCCCGGGCCGACGCCTGGCAGCGCCTGGCCACGTCGTTGTCGGCCGCGGTCACGGTGAACGACGTGGCCCGCGTCGTGGCCGAGCGTTGCGGCGCCACGGTCGACGCCGCCAGCTGCGCCGTGGCCCTGCCCCGGCCCCGACGGACCATCCGCCGCATCGGCGACGACCGGCTCGGCCCCTCCGATGCCTCCTACGACGACGCCCTACCCCTGGCCGAGGTCATGCGCAGCGGCCGGGTGGTGGTGGTGGAGGACCCCACCGAGCTGGCCCGTCGCTACCCCCTGCTGGCCGGGGCATCCGGTGCTGCGTCGGGAGCGACCCGCACCACGTCCCCTGACGACCAGGCCCCCCTGCAGTCCCTGGCCGCCGCGCCGGTGACCTCGCCACGGGGCGACGTCACCGCCGTGCTCGCCTTCGGTTGGGTGCGTCCCCGCCAGCTCGGCCCCACCGGCCCCCTCGAGCTGGCCACGCTGGCCGAGATGTGCTCCCAGAGCCTCGAACGGGCCCGACTGTTCCAGCAGGAGGCCCAGGAGCGCCAGGCTGCCGAGGCCGCCGTGGATCGCCTGCGCCGGCTGCAGAAGGCCACCGCCGCCCTGTCCGCCCCCCTGGCCTTCCCCGCCGCGGCCCGGGCCGTGCTGCGCGAGGCGGTCACCCTCCTGGGTGGCACGGGCGGCATCATCACCGTGGCGTCCGCTGATGGCCAGGGCCTCGAGCTCCTGGCCCGGGCGGGCATACCCCCCGACGGGGAGGCCTGGCAGGGCCTCGAACCCGGCGCCCCCCCCGACGCCCTGGTGACGGCGTGGCGCAGCGGGCAGCCGAGCTGGCCCGAGCAGGGCGAGCGAGGCCCTGTGGCCGTGCCCCTGGTGTGGTCGGGACGCACCTTGGGCGTGCTCGGCGTGGCCCTCGACGACGGTGCCCCCTTCGGTGAACGCCAGCGGCTGCTGGCCATGACCTTCGCCGAACAGGCGGCCCAGGCCCTGGAGCGGGCCCGGCTCTACGAGCTCGAGGTGCGGGCCCGGCACCGGGCCGACCAGCTCCGGGAAGGGGCGGTGGCCCTGTCCAAGTCCCTGGGCCTGACCGAGGTGGCCGAGGCCGCCACCCGGGCCGCCCTGGCCGTGGCCGGGGCGGATGGGGCCGCTCTGGTCCTGCGTAACGAGCAGGAGCCCGACCTGTTCGCCACCGTGGCCACCGAGGGGGTCCCGCCCGAGCGGGCCCAGCTCTTCCGACGCTTCCGGCTGCGGGGTGCCGGTCCCCTGGGCGAGGTCATCCGCCAGGGCCACCCCGCGGGCATCGCCACCTTCGACGAGGCCGGTGCCCGCTGGCCCGCCTACGCCGATGTCGTCCGCGAGGCCGGCTACGAGGCCTGGCAGGTCCTGCCCCTGGAGCGTTCCGACGAGATCATCGGCGCCCTGCTCGTGGGCTTCGAACGGCCCCATCCCCCCCTGCCCGAGGAGCTGGCCGCCCTGGCCGGGCTGGCCAGCCAGGCCGCCCAGGCCATCGACCGGGCCCGACGCTACGAGCTCGAGCGCAAGGTGGCGGTCTCCCTGCAGCGGACCCTGCTCACCACCGAGCTGCCCCAGCTGGCGGGCCTGCGCATCGAGGCCCGCTACCGGTCCGCCGGAGGCCGCCTCGAGGTGGGAGGGGACTGGTACGACGCCCTCGACGTGGGCGACGGCCGGGTCTACCTGGCCACGGGCGACGTCGTCGGGCGGGGCATCGCCGCCGCTGCGGCCATGGGCCAGCTGCGCAGCACGGCCCGGGGCATGCTGCTGACCCGACCGGGACCGGCCGAGCTCCTGGAACGCCTCGACCACTTCGTGGCCGAGGCACCCGACGCCGCCTACTCCAGCCTGGCCTGCGTCGTGCTCGACACCGTCCGCGGCGAGCTCAGCTACTCCCTCGCCGGCAGCCTGCCTCCCCTGCTGCGCACACCGACCGGGGTGGTCGTCCTCGACGGGGCCCGGGGGGCACCCCTGGGGGCCACCACGGGACCCCGGGCCCAGGTCACCATGCCCATCGAAGCCGGCTCCCTGCTGGTCATGTACACCGACGGCCTGGTCGAGCGGCGCCGCGAGCTCCTCGACGTGGGGGTGAGCCGCCTGGTCAGCGCCCTGGAGGGACTGGGCGGGGGGGAGCTCGATGCCCGGGCCGACGCCCTGGTGGACGACCTGCTGGCCGGCCAGGCCCCCGATGACGACCTGGCCCTGGTCAGCGCGGCCTTCGACGCCCCCGCCGACCGTGCCTACCTGCGGCGCTACCCGAGCGAGCTGCGGGTGGTGGCCGACGCCCGCCACGAGCTGCGCAGCTGGTTGGCCGGGCTCGGACTCGAGGGTGACGTGACCACGGACATGCTCGTGGCCGCCGCCGAAGCCACCAACAACGCCATCGAACACGCCCAGAGCGGGGCCATGGTCACCATCCGGGCCCACCAGGGGGCACAGGACCTGGTGGTGCGGGTGCGCGACGACGGCCGCTGGCAGCAGCCGTCGCGAACCACGTCGTCGGCCCGGGGCCTGGGCCTGCCCATCATGCGTTCCCTGGTCGACGCCGTCGAGGTCCACCGGGGCGAGGAGGGCACCACCGTGGTGTTGCGACGCTCGCTGAACTCGCTGCGGCCGACCTGACGGGGTTCGACCCGACCAGGCCTGCTGCTGCGCCACCGTGCCGACGTGTCCCATTCGTGCCGACTAGTAGAGCCCGAGAGGAGAATTGAACTCCTGACCTGCTCATTACGAGGTAAACGCCCTGGTCACGGTGTGCGTGGGGGTGTTTCCCAGGTCGGCTCCGACCGTAGGGCGCCGAGTTAGCAGGTGCAAAATCTTTCACGGCCCACCCGCTCAGGCCTTGACCTGCCGAACACAGGTCGCCAGCTCCGACTGGTCGACGCTCATGGTCTGCTATTCGTCAGCGCCGTCCCGCCTGGGCGGACTTACCGTGATCCACCGTGCCGCCCGCCGCCGTGGGCGCTGCAGCATCGGATCCCTCAGCTTCCCCATCGGACCCGGTGGTAGACCCACCATGACCCTGGCGAGCGACTGCGGAAACCGCTGCACCCTTCTCCCTGCCGACTAGGGACTCGTCGTGCGCGACGGCCGACACCGCCTGGCCATGATCGTTCGCCTCCCCGGCCGGATCGTCAATCACCGACGGGTCCTCGGTGGGAAGATCGGATTCGGGGCCTTCACCTGCCAGCGTTGTCGTCGTCTGCTCGATCGTCGTCGTCGTCTCCGCAACGGTCGTCGTGGTGTCGCCCGCCGTCGTCGTGGTCTCCTCCAACGTCGTCGTGGTCTCGCCCACGGTCTCTTCCACAGGCGGCATCAAAGTGGTGCCGGTCGAGCTGTCCAACTGAGCCACGGCACTTCGCACGGACGCTGGGACATGCCCGGTCGCGGCCGCTGTGCCGGTCGACAACGCAATGGCGCTGGCCGCCACCGCCAAGCCCTTTGCACTGAACAACTTCGCCAACGCCAACGTCCAGATCATCTCCGCCAACTTCCCGTCGTCACTGACAACTGCTCGTCTCCCCATGATCGGCACGCCCGAGGCAACGGCTACACTCCCCATCCTGACGATTCCGAAGTAGCGACAGCGCGCACCAGCCCGCGTTGATCCGGTGGCACCGGTCGTGGACGGGTCGCCTCCTGCCGGTGCGGCTTCTGCCACCACCCAGCCGCCCCACACCCTCCTCGGCCCGCTCAGCCCTGGTGGTATCGACGGGCCGGCGTGCCCGGGGGGTTGTGCCTTCCAGGTTCTGCGTCGGGGTTGGGGACACAGACTTCACCCTCGAGCCCATCGGGGTCGCGGTAGAACACGCTGTAGACGTGCCCGAAGTCAGTGACGAACCCATCGCTGGCGCCGCAGGCCATGAGGCGTTCCCTGATCGTGTCAAAGGCATCCAGGGACGATGCTTCAAGGGCGAGGTGGTCCAGACGCCCCCGTCCAAACATCGGAACCTGCTTTTGCGCCTCCTCGTTGCCGCTGATCTCGAACACGTTCAACTCCGCGGTTGGACCGACCTTCAACAGGGTCACCCGGAAACCGTCCCCCGGTCGATCGTCCCAGTCCACCGTCGCCCCGAACACGTCGCCGTAGAACGCCGTCAGGCGATCAGTGTCAGCGGTGAGGACAGCTACGTGGTTGATGCCAGCGAGAAGCATCACGTCAGTGTGCGAGACGGCTGGCCAGTCAGGCAACAGGCGACACCTACCACCCCGACAGCGCGGCGGAGCGCACCAGCCCGCGTTGATCCGGTGGCACCGGCCGTGGACGGGCCGCCTGCTGCCGATGGGGCTTCTGCCACTTCCCGCCCAGTCCGACCCGGTCCCTGGCCCATTTCCGCATGGCTGCGCGGTCCGTCCAGGTGAGCACGGCCAGGGCGGCGGCGAGCACGTGGTGGACCTCGTCGGCCCCGCCCCGTTCGGCGGCATCGCACACGACGGGGATGAGCGCAGGTACCTGCAGCACGAGGGCGGTTTCGGCGTCGTCCAGCTCGGTCACCGGGTCGCCCTCCTCGTCCTCGTTGGCCAGCTCGACGTCGGTCTTGCCGGCGGTCATGCCCAACACGGCGCGTAGCCCCTTGGAGAACTGCACCCGGCGGCGGCCTTCGATGGCTCGGCCGTGTTCGTGCCACAGCTCGACCGCCTGACGGTCACCGTCGGCGGCGTCGGCGAGGAGCTGGAAGGCGGTGCGTGACGTACCCCCGGTCTTGTCCTGGCCGTGGATCAGCTCGAGGGCGGCGTCGACCGCGCCGTCCTTGGTGATGTACGCGGCGAAGCGTTCCCCGTCAGCGAAGGGCACGACCTCCAGCCGGCAGCCGACCCCGACCGCGGTCGAAGGGGTGTGCTCGGGACTGACCCTGGCCACACAATCAGCCCAGGTGCGGGTGAGCCACAGATGGAACCCAGCCCACAACGGGTCCGACACCTGACGGTGGAACAGCAACAGGTGCCGGTGGGGGTGCCACCCGTGCCAGGCCGAACGGGTGACCTCCCAGTTGATGATGTCACCGGCCACACCCAGGTCAGCCCGCCAGCCCGACTCGCGGAAGCGGCGACGGAACAGGGCCAGGGCCTGGGCGTGCACGTCGAGGAGGTGGCCCAGCTCGTCGGTCACCTGGTGGGCGACGGTGAGGGTGAGGAAGCTGACCCGCCCGTCCTGGCCCTGCCACCGGTCGATGGCGTCGGCCACTTCGGCGGACCGGCGGGCGGCGACCCTGGCGGCGCAGACCACGCACAGATGAACCATCCCGCACGACAGGTGCCCCCCGACGCTGGCCCGCCCATCGTGCTCGACCACGAACAGCCGCTGCGCCAACGCCCACCGCCCGCACGCACGCGGGCCTTTCTTCGTCTGGAAGTGTCGACCCCGCTCCCGCAGCACGAACTTCGACAGACGACGTTCCCGGTCGTCGGATGTCGGCCCTTCCGCCCCGTCGCGTCGGTTATCCCCTTTAGTTCCGAGAACAGGGTCACCGCTTCCCGCACTCACGACGCCCGGACTGGCGCCTTGCGTGGGGGTCTCCTCCTGCCCCGCCCCCCACTTCGGCGCGCCGGGCTCGTCCGTGCTCCCAGCGGTTCGGGGGGATGTGTTGGGGGTGGGGTGGGGGGTCACCATGGGCGGATCCGTTCGACCTCGGCGTGCAGGGCGGACAGGAACTGGCCGGCGGGAGCGATGACGACGACGTCGGCCAGGGGGCGGAACCTGTCAAGGGGGATGAGACAAGTTCTTAGTTGGATGTGATGAGTGCTTCTCGGCTGGGTTCGTTGATCCAGGCGACGGTGGGCAGTTTGGGTGGTGCGGGTCGGCGGCCGTTGAACCGGGCGGGGTTGGCGGT
>JBBSLP010000059.1:0-39125 GCA_038255145.1 Acidimicrobiales bacterium | reverse complement strand
GGTCGGCCATGCGGACGAAGGGGGCAGTGGACGCCTCGGCCTGGGCGACCAGCCGCACGACGCCGGCGTAGGTGCTGTCAGCGACCGAGGTCGTGGCCCGCAGGTCGAAGGGGCCGCCGGCGTTGAGGGTGCCGCTGCGGGCGGTGTCGCCCTCGGGGTGCTCGACGGGGACGGCTTCCCCGGTCAGTGCGCTCTCGTCGAGGACGGCGGCCGAGCTGGCGATGACGCCGTCGGTGGGCAGCACCTCGCCGGGCTCGACGAGGAGGAGGTCTCCGGGTGCCACGTCCTCGACGGCCACGGTCTCGATCCCGTCCGTGCCGTAGCGGTGGGCCCGCTGGGGTGCCCGCCGTAGCAGCTCCTCCATGGCGCGGTGGGCGCGCGCCGAGGCCCAGCCCTCGAGGGTGCGGCCGCTGGCCAGCATGGCGGCGATGAGGGCGCCGGCCAGGTGCTCGCCCACGGCCAGGGTGCCCAGGAGCGCCAGCACGGCGATGACGTCCACCCCCAGGCGGCGGTGGCGGGCGGCGTCGACCACCCACCAGGTCGACGGCACCAGTGCCGCCGCGGTGACCACCCCCCACGTCACCTGGGCTGCGTCGGCCGCGCCCAGGGCCCAGAGCACGCCGCCGCCGGTGAGGCCGGCGACGGCGACGACGAGGAGCACGAGGGGTCCCGTCGCCCGGTGTGGCGTCCTCACAGCGGGGGCAGGCCCTGGCGGCCGCTCCTGACCGCCTCCATGACCAGCTCCCGCTCGGCGGAGCCGACCACGTGGCGCACCGCGGCGACCGAGTCAGGGTTGACGGAGATCGAGTCGATGCCCATGCGGACGAGGTGGCGGGCGAAGTCGGCATCCCGCGACGGGGCCTGACCGCACAGCGACACGGTCAGGCCGCACCGGTGGGCCCGCTGCACGATCTGGCCGATGGTGTCGAGGACCGCTCCGTCGGACTCGTCGAACAGGTCGGCCAGCGACGCCGCGTCGCGGTCCACGCCCAGCACCAACTGGGTCAGGTCGTTGCTGCCTATCGACACCCCGTGGATCCCCAGCGCGGCGTAGGCCGGCAGCCAGTGCACGACCGAGGGTACCTCGGCCATGATCCAACGCTGGAGGTCGTGCTGGTGCCCGAGCGGACTGGCGTCGATGAGCTCGAGGACCGCGGCCAGCTCCCACCGGGTGCGTACGAACGGCAGCATGATGTGCAGGTTCGGCGCCTGGATCCGGGCCCGGGCCACCGCCTCGAGCTCCAGAGCGAACAGGTCGGGCTCGCTGAGGTACCGGGCGCAGCCCCGGTAGCCGATCATGGGGTTGGCCTCGACCGGCTCGAAGCGGTCGCCGCCGCGCAGGTCGCGGAACTCGTTCGTGCGCAGGTCGGTCGTACGGTAGATCACCGGTCGGTGGCCGAAGGGGTGGGCCATGGTGAGCAGGGCGTCGGCCATGGCGGTGACGAACACGTCGCCGCGGCCGTCGGCCAGCAGGGCCCGCGGGTGCTCCCCGCCCAGCGCCTCCACCAGCAGCAGCTCGGCCCGCAGCAGCCCGACGCCGTCGACGGGCAGGAGGGCCGCCCTCTCGGCCTCCTCGGGCAGGGCCAGGTTCACCATGATCCTCGTGCCCAAGGGGGGTTCTGTCGGGACGTCCGTGGCCACCGCGGCCGGGGACGGCGCCGAGGCGAGGTCGACCGCACCGGCGAGGACCGTGCCCCGCTCGGCGTCGACGGTGACGACCTGGCCGTCATGGAGCACCGAGGTGGCGCCGCGGGCGCCGACGACGCAGGGGATGCCCAGCTCGCGGCTGACCACGGCGGCATGGCAGGTGACGCCGCCCCCGTCGGTCACCACGGCGGCAGCTCGCCGCATGAGGGGCAGCCAGTCGGGCTTGGTCATGGTGGTCACGAGCACGTCACCGGGCTGCAGCCGGTCGCCGTCGCTGATGAGCGACAGGATGCGCACGACGCCTGTGGCGCTGCCCCGGGAGGCGGACAGCCCGGTGACCAGCGGTCGCGTCGCCTCACCACTCCCGGCCGGCACCGGGGCTGCGGGGCGTGCCGGGGGCAGAGCGGTGATGGGACGGCTCTGGACGAACCACAGGCGGCTGCCCTCGGTGCACCACTCGATGTCCTGGGCCACCCGGTAGTGGGCCTCGGTGGCCAGGCCGAACCGGGCCAGCTCCAGCACCGTGGCGTCGTCGAGCACCCGGGCCCGGCCCTTGGCCACGGGCAGGTTGCGGCGCAGGTCGTGACCATGGGGCCCACGCACGATCTCGAACGCCTGGTTGCCGACGTGAACCCGTCGCAGCGCCACCCCACTCGGCGTCATCCGCTCCACCACGTAGCCGTCGGGCTCGACGAGACCGCCCACGACGACCTCGCCCTGGCCCCACGCGGCCTCGATGACGAGGCAGTCGCCGTCGCGGCCGGTCGGATCCTGGGTGAACATCACCCCCGAGCGCTCTGCCGCGACCATGGTCTGCACGACCACGGCGATGGCCGGCTCGGTGCGTAAGCCCTGCGACGCCCGGTAGGTCATGGCCCGGTCGCCGAACAGCGAACGCCAGCACCCCCGCACCGCCACCAACAGCTGCTCCTCACCGGACACGTTGGTGAAGGACTCGTTCATGCCGGCGAAGCTGGCCTCGGCCGAATCCTCCCCGGCGGCCGAGGAGCGCACGGCGACGGGGACGGTGCCGGGCAGCAGCAGCTCACGGTAGGCGGCGAGGACGGCTTCGACCACGGCGGACGGCAGGGGCACGGCATCGAGCAGGGCGCGGCCGAGTCGGGCCCGTTCGGCGACGTCCGCCGGCTCCTGGTCGTCGAGACCGGCCGTCTGGCGGCGCAGTTCGGCCCGCACGCCGGCGGCATCGACGGCATCGAGGTAGGCATCGACGGTCACGACGAAGCCGGGGGGGACGGGCAGACCCGCTTGGGTCAGCTCACCGAGGTTGGCACCCTTGCCCCCGGCCAGGGTGGCATCAGCCAGGCCCAGCTCGGTGAAGCGACGCACGTAGCGGCCCGGCGTGGTGGCTCTGGCCGACGCAGGGGCGGCCGAGGTGGGGACGAGATCGGTGTGCGCGCTCATGTCAGACCTCTGAGGGGGCGTGGGTGCTGCGGATGATGACGACGGGGCAGGGCGCGTGCTGGGCGCACTGGTTGCTGACGGAGCCGAGGAGCAGGCCGCGGAAGCCGCCCCGCCCGCGGGAGCCCACGACCAGGAGGTCGGCGCCCTTGGCGTGGTGGCACAGCGCCTCGGCCGGTCCGCCGACGAGGACGTCGCGGTGGATGCGGGACCGCATCGGATCAGCGGGGAAGGCCACCCGCAGCGAGCCGTCGAGGATGGCGGCGGCGTTGGCCTCGAGCTCGGCGGTCTCGATCATGGGGCCGAGGACGCCGACGGGGGTGACGGGGTAGGTGACCACGATGGCCGCTTCGACCAGGGCGTCCCACCTCTGACCTTCGACGGCGGCCCAGCGCAGCGCCTCGATGCTCGGTTCCGAGCCGTCGACCCCGACGACGATGCGGTCCATGTGGTCCTCCCGGCCCCCGGCGCAGCGCGGTCGCCGCCCTCACCCCAGCGTGGCCACCGTCCGCTGGCGCTCCCAGGGCCGGAGGTCCCGGCTCCCGGCGCCACATGGCCGTCCCGACAGGCCTGACCCGAGGATGGGACGAGTTGCTGGCCGGTTCGGGACCTCGGCCCCTGGTGGGCGGGCTGCGTGCGCCCGAGGATCGGGGCCATGCACGACGCGCTCCGAGCTCCGGCCGCCGGCCTGTCCTCCGCTGAAGCCGACACCCGGCTGCGTCGAGATGGGCCCAACCGGCTGCCGGCGCCCCATCGACCGTCGGGCCTGCGTCGCTTCACCGACGAGTTGCGGCACTTCTTCGCCCTGATGCTGTGGGTTGCCGCCGGGCTCGCCGTCCTCGGCGGCATGCCCCAGCTCGGTGTGGCCATCGCCGTCGTCATCGTCGTGAACGCGGTGTTCGCCTTCGTGCAGGAGAACCGGGCGGACCGGGCCGGGGACCGCCTCCGTGACCTGTTGCCCCAGCGGGTCACCGTCCGACGCGACGGGCGCAGGTCCAGGATCGAGGCGGCCGACGTCGTCGTCGGTGACGTCCTCGTGCTCGAGTCGGGCGATCGCGTGCCAGCCGACTCGACCACGGTGGTGGCCAACGGCCTGCTGGTGGACACGTCCCTGCTGTCGGGGGAGAGCGTGCCGGTCACCGTCGAGTCGGGCGGGGCCCTGATGGCGGGGACGTTCGTGGTCGAGGGCGACGCCGAGGCTGTCGTCGACGCGACGGGGCTGGGCACGCGTCTTGCGGCCATCGCCCGGCTGACCACGCTGTCGGTCAAGCCCGAGACCCCCTTGACGCGCGATCTGCGACGGGTGGTGCGCACGGTCGCCGCCATCGCCGTCGGCGTGGGCGGTGCGTTCTTCCTGCTGGCGCTGTTGTTGGGGGATCCGGCGTCGGACGGGTTCGTCTTCGCCATCGGCGTCACCGTGGCCCTGGTGCCCGAGGCGCTGCTACCCACCGTCACCCTGTCCCTGGCCTGGGGAGCCGAGCGCATGGCGGACCGACGGGTGTTGGTGCGCCACCTCGAGGCCGTGGAGACCCTGGGCTCGACCACCTTCGTGTGCACGGACAAGACGGGGACGTTGACCCGCAACCAGATGGCCGTCGTCGAGGCCTGGGTACCCACGGGCATGGCCCTCGTCTCCGGCGAGGGCTACGAGCCCACCGGTTCGATCGTCCTGTCGGCACCCGAGGCGGCCGACGAGGTGGGCCACCTGGCCTGGGCGGGGCGGCGGTGCTCGGCCGGCTTCGCCGAGCTGGCGGACGGCCGGTGGCGGGCCCATGGCGATCCCATGGAGGCGGCCATCGATGTCTTCGCCCGCCGGTTGGGCGCGGACCACGAGGTGGACCAGGCCCGGTGGCCCCAGGTGGCCCGGTTCCCCTTCGACCCCCGGCGCCGACGCATGTCCGTCGTGGTGGGGGACCAGGTCCTTGTCAAAGGGGCTCCCGACACCGTCCTGCCGCTCTGCGGGGAACCGGGGGCCGCCGCGGAGGTCGTGCAGGCGCTCACCGAGAAGGGCCTGCGCGTGCTGGCCGTGGCCGGCCGGGCCGTCGGACCCACGCCACCCCGTTCGGCCGGCGAGGCGGAATCGGACCTGACCCTCTACGGCCTGCTCGGCCTGCAGGACCCGCCTCGGGCCGATGTGCGCGACGCGCTCGACGCCTGCCGGCGGGCGGGCATCCGGGTGGCCATGGTCACGGGCGACCACCCCGTGACGGCCGCGGCCATCGCCACCGCCGTGGGCCTCCGCTCGCCCGATGACCCCGTCATCGAGGGCCGGCACCTGCCCAGCGACGACGACGCCCTCGGCACCGTCGTCGACCACGACGGCATCGTCGTGGCCCGGGTCTCACCCGAGGACAAGCTGCGCATCGCCCGGGCGCTGCGGGGCCGGGGCCACGTGGTGGCCATGACCGGGGACGGCGTCAACGACGGACCCGCCCTGCACGAGGCCAACATCGGCATCGCCATGGGGGCATCGGGGACCGACGTGGCCCGCGAGGCCGCCGACCTGGTGCTGCTGGACGACCACTTCGGCTCAATCGTGGCCGGCATCGAGCAGGGCCGTTCCACGTTCGTCAACATCCGCCGCTTCCTGACCTACCACCTCACCGACAACGTGGCCGAGCTCACCCCCTTCATGGTGTGGGCCCTGTCGGGGGGACGGTTCCCCCTGGCCCTGGGTGTGCTGCAGATCCTGGCCCTCGACATCGGCACCGACACCATGTCGGCGGTCGCCCTGGGGGCGGAACCCCCGGCCCGGCACCTGCTCGACGGTCCCCCGGTGTCAGGGCGGCTGCTCAACCACACCGTGGCCCGGCGGGCCTTCAGCGTGCTCGGCCCGACCGAGGCGGTGATGGTCATGGGCGCCTTCGTGGTGGGTTGCCTGGCGGCCGGCTGGCGGCCGGGCGACACGTTCCCCACCGGCCACGCCCTGGCCGCGGCCTCGGGCGCCGCGTTCGCCGCCGTCGTGCTGGGGCGGGCGGCCAACGCCTTCGCGTGCCGCAGTTCCAGCCGGTGGCCGGGCGCGCTCGGGTGGCGCACGAACCGGCTCCTCCTGCCCGCCATCGGCATCGGGGTGGCCTTCTCGCTCGTCGTGCTGCTCGTGCCACCCATCGCCCACGGGCTCGACCAGGCCAACCCGCCCCTTCTGGGTTGGTTGGCGGCCCTGGCCGCCCCGATGGCCGTCCTCGCCGTCGACGCCGTGGACAAGTGGCACCGCAGCAGACGCCGCGAGGTCGTCGCAGTGGCGCCCGTCCGACCGGGGACGGGAGGGTGATGTCGGGCGGCAGCGGCGCGGGCGAATGGGTCACCGGTGGGCGGACCATGGGCGACCGGACTACCGGCGGCCTCCCGGCCGCGAGCTGGGCCACCCGGGCTCGAGCCGTTGCGTCGTGGTCGACCGAGCTGGGCCCCGCGGTGCACCAGTTGCTCACGCTGACCCTCAACCCCAGCCTGGACGTCAGCACCGACGTCGAGCGGGTGGTGCCGACCCGGAAGCTCCGAGGCGGGACCCCGCGCTTCGAGCCCGGTGGCGGCGGCATCAACGTGGCCCGGGTGGCCCGGCGGTTGGGAGCGAACCCCACCGCCATACTCACCTCGGGTGGGGCGGAAGGTGAGCGGGTCGAGCAGCTGCTGGCTGACGAGGGCGTGCTCACCGCTGCGGTGAGGATCGCCGGGAGCACCCGCTTCGCCCTCGCCGTGGGGGAGCGCTCGAGCGGCCAGCAGTTCCGCTTCGGCCTGCCCGGACCCACCCTGTCGCCCGAGGAGTGGGGAAGGGCGTTGTCCGAGGTGTCCTCGCTGGCCGCCACGGGGTGGTTCGTCCTCAGCGGCGCCCTGCCCCCCGGGGTGCCCGATGACTTCTACGCCCGGGCGGCCGACCTGCTGCGGGCCCGGGGCGTCCGTGTCGCCCTCGACACCTCGGGGCCGGCGCTGCGGGCGGCCCTGTGCCGGGGGGTCGATCTGGCCAAGCCCAACGTGAACGAGCTCCAGGGCCTCGTCGACCGCCCGCTCGAGGGCATGGCCGACTACGAGGACGCGGCGCGCCAGGCGCTGGCGATGGGGGACAACGGCGCCATCGTCGTCTCCCTCGGACCAGTCGGCGCGCTGTTCGTCACCCGGGATGAGCCCGGGGCCACCTTGGTCCATGCGCCTGCGGTACGGGTGCGGAGCACCGTTGGCGCCGGTGACTCGATGGTGGGCGGCATGGTGGTGGCCCTGGCCCACGGGCGGGACCTCGACGAGGCCGTCCGCTTCGGGGTGGCCGCCGGTTCGGCCACGACCACGGCGCCGGGCACCGGGCTCTGCGATCGCGCCGCGGTCGGGGTGCTGCTGGAGCAGGTCCCGGGAGGCCGAGAGCCGGGAGCCGGTTCGGGCTGAGGGGCGGCCGCCGGTCGTCCTCCGGGGAGGCCTTCGTCCCCACGCGCACCCGACGTCCGGCCCTACTGACCACCATCGCTCGGGGCGTACACCACAGTCATGACCACCCACCAGCCCAGTTCGGTCACTGCTCTGCGTCCCCCGGTGTTCGTCGAGCCCGGTACCGATCTGCAGGCCGCGGCCATCCGCATGGCCGAGGCCGGCACCTCCTCCATCCTCGTCGGCGCACCCGGCGAGCTCGTGTCCATCCTCACCGAGCGGGACATCGCCCGGGCCGTGGCCCGGGGCGATGAGGGCAGGACCCCCGTCGAGCAGCTGGCCGTGCCCGCCCCCATCACCATCGACGCCCAGGCGACGGCGACGGAGGCGGCCGGGCTCATGCTCGAGGCGAACGTGCGCCACCTGGTCGTCACTCGGGGGCAACGGGCCGTCGGCGTCGTCTCCATGCGGGAAGTGCTGGGCGCCGTCCTCCTCCCCACCCAGGCACAGGTCCTGGTGGCCGTCGTCGGCCAGGCCGGGGCGCCCCACCCCGAGCACTGGTGGGGGTGAGGTCACATGTCCCCAGCACCAGGTCGAGCTCGGCCTGTCCGAGCTCGGTCCCGTCGCCTACCCGTCGGGCGAGGGGCCGCTGCAGCGCGCGGAGCTGGCCGATGCGACCCAACACGCCATCGACGATGCCATCACCGCCTTCCTGCGCCAGGTCGAGGCCCGCGCCACCGAGCTGTTGTCGGACCACCTCGGCGAGCTCGACGAGGTCGCCCGCCAGCTCGAGCAGCAGGAGGTCCTCGACGGTGACGAGCTGCTCGCGGCCATGGCCCGTGGCGGGGGTCGACGCGCCACGCCGGTGGCTGCCGAGCTGGGGCCGGAAGGCCCCGCCAGGCGGTGACGAGCGGCCCTGGGCCGTCGCCGAGACCCGTCCTACGTTGCCGTGAGGCGATGAGCGTCCCCCTGATCGGAGAGATCGTGCCAAGCACAACCACAGTGACATCGGCCCTGGATCAGGTCCTGCTCTTCACCGACGGCTCTCCGGCCATGGGCACGGCCACGAGCTGGTGCCGACTCCTGGCCGATGGCCTCGGGGTCGAGTTGCGCCTGGTCCACGTCATGCAGGCCGACCTGCCCCGCCACCACGCCATGGCCGACGAGGTGCGCGAACAGGCGGCCGAGGCCGGGCTGGCGGCTGACGTCCTCGCCTGTGACCGCGAGGACGGCATGCACATCGACCGGCCCGTGGCCCGCGCCCTGGCGGCCGCCCCCACCGCCCTCGGCTGCTTCGCGTCCTCCAACCTCCGGGGCCTGGTCCGGACGATGCTGCCGTCGGTCACCGCGCAGGTGCTGGCCGCCGTCCCCCGGCCTGCCGCGGTGTTCGGGCCCGCCTGTGCACCGGCTGGGCGCATCGACCGCGTGATCGCCTGCGTCGACGGCAGCGAGCTGGCCGGCCAGGCGCTGCCCGTCGCCGTCGGGTTGGCCCGCCAGCTGGGGGTGCCGCTGACCTTGGTCGAGGTCGTCGATCCCGGGTGGCGCACACCCCAGGACGCGATCGAGGCGGCCACCGTGCGCAAGGCCGCGTACGAGCTGCGGGCCCAGGGCGTCGACGCATCGTGGGAGGTGCTCCACGGTCGCCACGTCGGGGAGGCCATCGCGGAGTGGGCCAACGTGCATCCGGGCACGATCATCGCCCTGGCCACCCACGGCCGGGGCGGCCTCGTCGAGGCCGTCATGGGCAGCGTGGCCCACGACGTGTTGCGCCTGGCCCACGGCCCCGTGCTCATCGTCCGTCCCCGTCCCCGTGCCCATGCCCTGGAGCCGTCCCATGGCTGATCCACAGGGCGGGGAGGACCGGGTCGCGTCGCCGCCGCTGGCCGACCTGCAGACCGTGAGCCTGCCCCCGGGGACGACGTCGTTGCTGCGCCAGGAGTGCTACGACCTGCTGGCCACCGCCACCGTGGGGCGGTTGGCCTTCGTCGTCGACGGCTGGCCGGTGGCCCTGCCGGTCAACTTCCGCCTCGACGGTGACGACGTGCTCGTCCGCACGGCGGCGGGCAGCAAGCTCTCCGGTGCGCGCGGCGGCGCCCGGGTGGTCTTCGAGGTCGATGAGCTCGACCGCCTGTACCGATGCGGATGGAGCGTGCTCGTACACGGCACGGCGGAGGAGGTCACCGACGTGGCGACGCTCGCTGGCGCCCACCCCGAGCGGCTCCGATCCTGGTCGCGCGGCCTCAAGGACCACTGGATCCGCATCAGCCCCGTGCAGGTGAGCGGCCGCCGCCTGGGCCCGGCCTGGGCCTACCCGGCCTCGCCGTCGTGACCACCGCCCCACCATCGTGACGGGGGCCCGGCGGGTGGCCCTGGCCGCCGCCGCCGTCGTCACCGTCCTGCTGGGCGGCACGGTGGGCTACCGGTTGCTCGGGTTCGGGTGGCTCGAGGCGGCCTACCAGACGGTGACCACGGTCACGACGGTCGGCTTCCGCGAGGTGCGCGACTTCGGACCCGCGGAGATGGCGTTCACCATCGCCTTGATCCTGGTGGGCGTGGGGACCGTGCTCTACACCATCACCGCCATGGTCGGTCTCGTCATCGAGGGTGACCTGCTCGAGCTCGTCGGGAGGCGACGCATGGACCGCAAGATCTCCACCCTGTCCGGCCACGTCGTCCTGTGCGGCTGGGGTCGTGTGGGCCAGGCCGTGGGCGACGAGCTCGCCGGCGCAGGGAGGTCCGTGGTCATGATCGACATCGATGCCGAGCGCCTGTCGAGCTGCCCGTTCCCCGCCCTGTCGGGCGACGCAACCAGCGACGACGTGCTCAGGCGGGCGGGGATCGAACGGGCCGCGGTGCTCGTGGCCGCGCTGGCGTCGGATGCCGACAACCTCTTCGTGACCCTGTCCGGCCGGGCCCTGAACCCCGGCCTGTTCATCGTGGCCCGGGCCCGGCAGGACGCCAGCGTCGACAAGTTGGCGCGTGCCGGCGCTGACCGGGTCGTCAACCCCCAGCGCATCGGTGGAGCCCGCATGGCCGCCTTCGTGGTGCACCCCAACGTGGCCGAGTTCCTCGACGTGGTCATGCACGAGCACAGCCTCGAGTTCCGCTTGGGGGAGGTGTACGTGCCTCCGGGGTCCGCGCTGGTGGGGGCGGCGATCGAGGACCTCGTGGGAGGCGCCCGGGTGCTGGCCCGTCGGTGTGGTCCCCAGGCCCTGTTCCAGACCAGCCTCGACCCGTCGACCGCCGTGGAGGCCGGCGATGTGCTCATCGCCGTGGGCACGGATGACGCTCTGGCCGCCCTGGCCCTGGCGGTGTCGGCAGGAGGTGCGGGCCTGGCCGGCGCACGTCGTGAGACCGCGGGCTCGGGGACCACGTCGGCGCCACCGCCCGGAGGCGATGGAGGACGTCCGGCGGTGGAGGGGAGCCGTTGGGCCCTTCCGGGCAGCGGACGACGGCGCCACGCTGGGCGGTAGCTCGTCATCCGTGGGGGACGGGTGACACCGACACGGAGGAAGAGGCGCACATGGAGGCGAAGCGACAATCCGGCGGTCAGTTGCACCGACGTGGCCAGCGCCCGCCCCGAACGGCCACCGAGGTGCCGGGAGGCGACTGGCTGCTCGGATTGCAGCCACCCGGTGTCGACACGCCCGAAGGGGTGCTGCGGCGGGCTTCGCTCGTCGCCCTCCTGGCGCCCTCCAACCACAACACCCAGCCCTGGCGGCTGCGCCTGCGGGGCGCGGCCGTCGACGTCCTCGCCGACCGGGCCCGGCGGCTCCCGGCCGTCGATCCCCACGATCGCGAGTTGGTCATGTCCTGCGGCGCCCTCGTCGGGCACCTCGTCCTCACCCTGGCCAACCTGGGTTTCGACGCCGACGTGGCCGCGCCCGACCCCAGCGAACCCGACCACCTGGCCACGGTCACCGTCGGGGATGCCCGGCTGGCCGACGAGGACGAGCGGGTCCTGTTCGACCAGATCACCCGGCGACACACCAACCGCCGCCGCTTCGAGCTGCGCCCGGTGTCGTCGGAGGTCCTCGACGGCCTCGTGCGCGATGCACGGCGGGCCGGGTGCTGGCTCCACGTGGTACGACCGCACGAGCGCCACGAGCTGGCCGACCTGGTCGCCGCCGGCGACGTCCTCCAGGCCGCCGACCCGGCGTTCCGGGCCGAGCTCGCCTCCTGGGTGGACGCCTCCCGGGCCCGGTCACTGGACGGCCTGGATGCGCTGCGGCGTGGTCCTGTCGACCCTGCTGCTGCGAGCGCGCTCGGCCGGGGTCTGGGCGTCGTTCCTGAACCAGGCGGTGGAGGTCCCCGGCATCCGTCGGGGGCTGGCCCAGGTCATCGCGGCCCCCGGGCCACCCCAGCTGCTGCTGCGCCTGGGCTACGGCGCCGACCCGGGCCCCACGTCCCGTCGGCCACTGGCCGACGTCCTCGTCGCCCCCTGAAGCCGTCGTCCGCGGTTGGCGGTCGACGTCCGTTCTGGGGAGCGCTCAGCGGGTCGGCACGATGGAGAGGAGGGCCCGGGCCAGTTCGGCACCCCAGGCCATGGCCCGGTCGGCCTCCCCGGGGAACAGGTGGCTGTCACCGTCGACGAGGAAGCTCTCGGGCGGCGTCAGCTCCCGGAAGTCGTGGTGGCGGAGCCGGTGGCTGATCTCCCGGGAGGCTCGGCCCGTGACCCGGGGGGAGCCCCCCAACCGGGTGTCGAAGGCGGCGGCCCACGTGCCGGGGACGTGACCGAGGGCCTTCATCCAGTCCCGCAGGCCGGGGCCGGGGGCCGAGGGATCGACGGCGACATCGCTGTCCTCCTGCTCGGCGACAGCGTTGACGGCCGACTGACGGGTGCGCGACCAGCTCATGCCGTGCAGGTGGGTCGGGCCGCCTACGACCACCAGGTCGGCATCGCTGACGAGCTGGGGGGTGGCCTCGGCGACCGGGACGGCGACGGTGCCCGTGCCCAGGCCCCGGGCGATGTGCTCGGCGATGGTGTGGGTGTTCCCGTAGATGGACTCGTACACGACGATGGCTCGCATGGTGGGCCTCCTTCGCCACCGAGCCTGACGTCGTCGCGGGCCGCTGCTCAGGGCCACAGGTCCCGAGCCAGGCGGGTCACCCGGCCCCGCGGCCCTCCGGGCAGGACCGGCGTTCAGCCCTGGTAGCGGCGCCGATCCCGCTCGCCGGAGCGGGCGATGTAGGCCGCGGCCTCGGTACGGCGGGCCATGCCCAACTTGGCGAGCAGGTTGGACACGTAGTTCTTGACCGTCTTCTCGGCCAGGTACATCTGCTCGGCGATCTGGCGGTTGGTGAGCCCTTCACCGATCAGCTGGAGGATCCGTCCCTCCTGCTGGGTGAGGCGGTCGAGGAGCGCGTCCCCGTCGTCGCCGTGCCGGATTCGCTCCAGCACCCGGGCCGTGACCGCGGGGTCGAGGAGCGACTGGCCCGCGGCGACGTGGCGTACGGCGTCGACCAGGTCGGTGCCGCGGATCTGCTTGAGGACGTAGCCGGAGGCGCCGGCCATGATGGCGTCGAAGAGGGCCTCGTCGTCGGCGAAGGACGTCAGCATGAGGCAGCTGAGCTCGGGCATGCGGGACCTGATCTCCCGGCACACCTCGATGCCGTTGCCGTCGGGCAGCCGGACGTCGAGGATGGCGACGTCGCATCGCGTGGCGGGGATGCGGCGCATGGCCTCCTCGGCCGTGGACGCCTCGCCCACGACCACGAACTCACCGCCGCTCTCGAGCAGCTCCCGCACACCCGCCCGCACCACCTCGTGGTCGTCGAGCAGGAACACCTTCGTCGTCATGGCACCTCCGTGGTCGTACCCAGCCTCTCACCCGGGGGTGGGCACGATGACGGCCCGTCCGTCCAGCGTCCCTGCTCGCATCGCCTCGTAGGCCTTGGCCGCGTCAGCCATGAGGAAGGTCTCCACGTGGGCACGCAGGTGCCCGGTGCGGGCCAGTTCCAGCACCTCCACGAGCTCGGGCAACGATCCCCAGTAGGTCGTGGCCAGGGAGACCTCGTAGGGCAGGCTGAAGAAGCTGAAGGGGTAGGCGCCGCCGCCGATGCCCACGAGGGTCACCTGGCCGAGAGGGCGGGACACGGCCACGCCGAGGGCCAGGGTGGCCTCCACGCCCACCAGGTCGAGGACCAGGTCCGCGCCGCGGCCGCGGGTGAGCTCGCGCACCTCGGCTGCGGCCTCGTGCCCGGCGCTGACCACGTGATGGGCGCCGAGCTGCTTGGCCAGGGCCAGGGCGCCCGGGCGCTGGTCGACGGCGATCACGGTGGCCGGACAGGTGGCGGCCAGGATCTGCAGGGCCATGTGGCCCAGACCGCCGGCACCGATGACCACGGCGGTCGAACCGGGCACGAGCAGGGGGAGGGACCGTTTGATGGCGTGGTAGGGCGTCAGCCCGGCGTCGGTCATCGGCGCGGCCTGCACAGGGTCGAGGCCGTCGAGGGGGACGAGGTGCCGGGCCGATGGCACCAGCATCAGCGGTGCCATGCCACCGTCGAGGCCAAGCCCGCCACCGGCTGCGCCCAGCTCGGCCTGGTGCTGGCAGGAGTTCTCCATGCCGGTACGGCAGCGGTGGCACCGCCCGCAGCCCCAGGGGCCGTAGACGGCCACGGCCTGGCCGGGCTCGAGGCCGGTCACCCCGGCACCGATGGCCTCCACCCAACCGGCGTTCTCGTGGCCGAGGGTGAACGGCGGCCCCCAGGGCACCACACTGGCGTCGAAGTCGTGCATGAGGTGCAGGTCGGAGTGGCATGCCCCGGCGCCGCCGACGCGGATGACCACCTGACCCGGGCCTGGATCGGGTTCCGGTACCTGGCGGATCTCGGGTGGGCGCTTCCACGCGACGAGCTGCAACGCTTCCATGGGGCCTCCTCCGTCGTTCTGCCCACGACCGTCGCGCCCGCCCCGGAGCCCTGGCCAGGGCGCTTCGACCCCCGCCGCCGGGACCTCCGCCCCTTGTCGCCGTGGGTGTCGAGCGCGAACGCCGAGGGTCACAGGGCCCCCGCTGTTGGTGACCCAAGGCCCTGGTTTGCCGGCGGCCGGGCGCGGGACGCTCTCCTGCAGGGATCAGGTCGGTCCCGGTAGCGGGAGGTGGCGTGATGAGCACGAAGCCGAAGGTCGTCGTCGGCGTGGACGGGTCGGCGTCGGCCACCTCGGCCCTGCGCTGGGCAGCTCGCGAGGCCGACATCCGCCAGACGTCGCTCGTCGCCGTGATGGCCTGGGACCTGCTCGACCAGCGCCCCGCCGACACGTCGACGCCGTTCGATCCCCACTTCGACGACACCGCGGCGGCCGCCGAGCTGGCGCGCTGTCGGGCCGAGGTCCTCGAGCCCGAGGCCGTGGCCCTCGTCGAGCAGGTCGTGGAGTGCGCCATGCCCGCCCAGGCCATCCTCGAGGTGGCGGGCGAGCGCGACCTGGTCGTGGTCGGGTCCCGCGGCCTCGGTGGGTTCACGGGCCTGCTGCTGGGGTCGGTCAGCGAGCAGGTGGTCGACCACGCCCAAGGACCCGTGGTGGTCGTCCCCGAAGACCGACCCCAGCAGGACGGGCGCATCGTCGTCGGCGTCGACGGATCGGACGCCAGCGTGCTGACGTTGACCTGGGCGGCGTCGGAAGCCGGGCTGTGGGGTGGCTCCGTCGAAGCGGTCGGTGCGTGGTCCTACCCCTACGCCTCGGCCCTGCCCTTCGGACCCATGCCCGATCCGCGGGTCTGGAGGAGGGGGCGCGGGCGTCGCTGACGTCGGCCATCAGCCGCGCCTGCCCCGACGGCGGTTCGGACGTCGAGGCGGTGCTGGTCCAGGGCCAGCCGGCCCGGGTGCTCCGCGACCGCGCCTCGCAGGCCAGCCTGCTGGTCGTGGGCAGCCGGGGGCGCGGCGGCTTCAAATGGTTGCTGCTCGGCTCGGTCAGCTCCCAGTGCGTCCACCACGGCCCGTACCCGACCGTGGTCGTACGGGCCCAGCCTGAGCACGGGAGGTGACGCTCGCGCCACGCCGGTGGGACCTTCGGCCCTGGGACGGCCGTCGGCGGTGCGAGACGCTGGGGCCATGGCCGATGCCCCCGGTGCCTCTGACGTCACGCCACCGCCTAGAACGAGGATCCTGGTCGCGGTGGACGGCTCACCCGCCTCGCTCGACGCGCTGACCTTCGCCTGCCCGCTGGCGCAGGCCCGGGGCGCGGACCTGCTCGTCGCCTGGGTCCTCGATCCGGACCTGGCCGAGGACCCCGTCGGCCTCGCGGCGGACGGGGCCGCGCTCCGAACCACGATCGAGGGGTGGTTCACGGCCCAGGGGTTGCGCGCCGCCTATCAGGTGCTCCTCCTGACGGGGGCGCCGGGACCGGCCCTGGCCCGAGCCGCAGCCGACCAGGCCGTCGACCTCGTGGTGGTCGGGGCTGAGGGCAGCCACAGGGAGTCCGGTCCCCGCTTCGGCAGCACCGCGAACCTGCTGGCCCACCGGCTCGAGGTGCCCCTGCTGGCCATCCCGGCGGGTTGCCGGTGGCGGGGCGTGCACGAGGTCGTCGTGGGTGTCGACGGCTCGGACGCCACCGACGCCGCAGTGGCGGCGGTGGCCGCGCTGCCCGGCATCAGCGACGCCGTCGTACACGCCGTGTACGCGTGCCAGCCGCTGTCGGAGTGGTCCGGCGCCCCGGTCCCCACCGCGCACCGCCAGCGGGCCGCCCATGACGTCGCCCTGTGGACCGCGCCACTCGACCTCTCGGGAGCCAGGGTCCGCCGTGAGGTGCGGGACGAAGCCCACCCGTCGGCCACCCTGCTGCGGGTGGCGGACGATGTGCATGCCGACCTCGTCGTGGTGGGTGCCCAGCCGACGAGCCAGCTCACGGGCCAGCGGCAAGGCAGCACCGTGTTCCAGGTGCTGCAACGTTCTCCCCGCCCCACCCTGCTCGTCCCCCCGACCACCGCGGTCGGTCCCGGAACTGCGTAGTGTGCCGTCGTCGGGGAGCAGCACCGCCCCGACGATCACGCTCATGGACCTACCGCCGCACCGCCCCGCCCCGGTCGCCGCCGACGCCGTCCTCGACCACGTGGGACCGGGGACCAACGTGGTGGTGCCGTTGGCCAACGGCGAGCCGGTGACCGTGCTCGATGCCCTCGAGGCCGCGGCGCCCGGACGGGAGAAGGTCGCTAGCTCACTCAGCCATAGTTGACTCAACCATGGATGAGTGGCATGGGGGGCGGGTGGATGTCCTCACCGCTTCCCGGGCCGACCGCCATGCCGCGCAGGGCGACCCGGCCCGCCTGGCCATCATCGACGAGTTGTTCGTGTCCGACCGGGCCCCGGGCGAGCTCCAGGCCCTCGTCGAGCTGCCATCGAACTTGGTGGCCCACCACCTCGACGTGCTGGAGCGGGTGGGCCTCGTCACCCGTTCCCGCTCCTCGGGGGACGGGCGGCGCCGCTACGTCCACCTGCACCGCCGGGCCCTCGCCGACCTGACCCCCGGCGCTCGACTGGCGGTGGGCCCCGCCTTGTTCGTCTGCACCCACAACGCTGCGCGACCGGATCTCCGCCCTCGTCGTCACCGCGAAGGCGGCGTGATGAACGACATCGGGGACCGCACCGCCACCGCCACCGCCCCGACCGCGGTGGCGGCGCCGGACGGGCGCAGGCAGCTGGTTCGACGGGCCGTGGCCGAGGGGGTCGGCACGGCGCTGCTCGTGGCCGTCGTCGTCGGCTCGGGCATCTTCGCCGAGCAGCTCAGCACAGATCCCGGCCTCCAGCTGCTGGAGAACTCCATCGCCACCGGCGCCGGGCTCATCGCGCTCATCCTCGCCTTCGGACCCGTGTCCGGGGCCCACTTCAACCCCGTCGTCACCCTGGCCGACCGGGTCCGCGGCATCACCACCCGTGACGCCTCCGCCTACATCGCCGCCCAGGTCATCGGCGGCTGCGTGGGCACGGTGCTCGCCAACCTCATGTTCGATCTCGCCCCCGTCACCCTCTCCACCCACGCCGGCGACGCCCACGTCCTCACCTTCGTGCCCCTGCTCGCCGAACGCTTCGCCCGCCAACGCCTGCGGGCTCTGGCCAAGGTCGAGGGGCGGGCCGGTGACGGGCTGCCCACCGTCCTCTTCCTCCGCGTCCACAACGCAGGGCGCTCCCAGATGGCCCTCGGCTGGTTCAGCCACCTGGCTGGGGACCGCGCCGTCGCCTGGTCAGGCGGCTCCGAACCCGGCGCCGAGGTCAACCCCTCAGCCATCGCCGCCATGGACGAGGTCGGCATCGACATCCGTGAGGAGTACCCCAAGCACCCTCAACGACCCCGCCGGCCGGGACGTCGACGCCGTGCGCCCCATCCGCGACGAGATCGGCCAAAGGGTACGAGCCCTGCTCGACAGCCTGGGCGTGCCTCTGGAGCGGTCCGCCTGACGGCTGGTCCGGCAGCGACGGGTCATCGTCGCTGCCGGACGCGTGGCGTGATAGGGGTGGGCCTTCGTTCAGCCGACCTTGCCGCTCCAGCTGCGTGAGCTGCGCAGGACCTCGTTGAACGACTTGGTGGTGTCGAAGCTGGGTTCGCGGGGCAGGCCCAGCACCCGTTCGCCGATGCCGTTGCGCTGCATCTCGTTGGTGCCGGCGGCGATGGAGATCTGACGCCCGTTGAGGTAGTCGATGGCTGGCTGCTGGCCGCCCTCGTCACCCTTCGCCCACGTCAGTGCCTCGCTGCCCCCGATCTCCAGTGCCAGGCGGGCCCGCACCGGCGTGAGCATCCCCGCCGCCAGCTTGCTGTAGGCGGCCACGGCGGCATCGGGCGTGGCCGAGGCGTGCAGGCGGGCGGCGATGCGCTTGCCCAGGTGGTACTGGGCGAAGTCGTTGATGTGGGCCCGGGCGATGGCCTGACGGGCGATGGGATCGTCGGTGCGCCCCACCTTCTGGGCCAGGGCGACGAGATCACGGGCCAGGGTGCGGGGCTCGCGGGGTGCGGCGTTGTCCTCACCGGCACCGCGCTCGTAGACGAGCATGGTCTGGGTGACGGTCCAGCCGTGGTGGACCTCACCGATGAGGTCGGCGTCGGTGACGACGACGTCGTCGAGGAACTCCTCGCAGAACTCGGCCGTGCCGTTGATCTGGGTGATCTGGTTGACGGTCACGCCCTTGGCGTTCGTGGGCACGGCGAACCACGTCAGGCCCCGGTGCTTGGGGACGTCCCAATCCGTGCGGGCCAGGCACATGGCCCAGTCGGCGTGGTGGGCCCCCGAGCTCCAGATCTTGGAGCCGTTGAGGATCCAGTGCTCACCGTCGCGGGTGGCCCGGGTGCGGACACCGGCCAGGTCCGAACCGGCCTCGGGCTCGGAGTAGAACTGGCACCACAGCTCTTCGCCCGAGAGCATCTTGGGGATGTGCTGGGCCAGGAACTCCGGGGTGGCGTGGGCCAGGAGCGAGCGGGCGATGGGCCCGAAGGTGACGCCGCCCGCCGCGCCCAGGTTGGGGGTCACGTAGCCGACGGCCTCCTGGCGGAAGGCACGCTCGTGGGCTGCGCTGAGACCCCGGCCCCCGTACTCGACGGGGAACGAGATCCCCGCGTAGCCGCCCTCGAAGAGCGTGCGCTGCAGGGCCCGGGCTTCGATCATCTGCTCGGGCGTGCGGTCCCCGCTGGCCTCGCGGGTGTGGGGCGGCCGCGCCTCGAGGTTGGCCTTGATCCACTCGCGGGCCGCTCGGCGGAACTGGTCGACGTCGGGGGTCGGGTTGGTGGTCGTGTCAGTCATGTCGTCTCCCCTCACAGCCCGGCCAGCTGGCACAGGTGCTCACGATGCCAGGCGGGATCGCCGAACAGGCCGGCGTCCGTGGTGATGCGACGCAGGTAGAGGTGCTGATCGTGTTCCCAGGTGTACCCGATGCCCCCGAAGATCTGGAAGCACGTCTGCACGAGGTCGACACCGGCCTCGCCGACGAAGGCCTTGGCCATGCTCGCGGCCTCGGGTCCGTGGTCGTCGTCGGTGCCGACGGTGTTGGCCGCGGCCAGCGCGATGGCCTTGCTCATCTCCAGGGCCAGGCTCGTGTCGGCGAGCTGGTGCTTCACGCCCTGGAACGACCCGATGGGACGTCCGAAGGCGATGCGGTCCTTGGCGTACTGGAGCGTCATGGAGAAGTCGTGGTCCATGGCGCCGACCATCTCGGCGGCGACGAGCGTGCACGCCAGGGCCAGCTGCTTGTTGATCAGCGCATCCGAGTCCCCGGGAGCACCGACGACGGCGGTGGCGTCGACACGGGCGTTGTCGAAGTGCACCTCGGCGAAGCGCCGGCTGATGTCGAGCGAGTCCAGCTCGGTGACGGTGACACCGGGTGCGCCGGCCGCGATGAGGGCCTGGGCCGGACCGGCGGGGGTGGCGCAGGTGACGAGGAGCCACGACGAGGTGTCGACGTCCTGCACGCCGCGCTTGGTGCCCGTCAGCTCGAGGCCGCCGTCATCGAGCACGCGGGCTTCGACACCGCCGTCGAGGCGACCGCCGGTGCTGTTCACGGCCCACGACGCCGCCACCTCACCGGACATGAGCGCGGGCAGGACGGTCTTCTGCACGTCGGCGCTGCCGGCGGCGGCCAGTGCGTAGGCCACCACGTTGGTGCCCACGAACGAGCCGGGCTGCAGGCGGGCGCCGCGCCCGTAGGCGATCAGCGCAGCGTCGAGGGCACCGACGCCCGACAGGCTGCCCCCGCCCAGCGATTCCGGTACCAGCATCGAGTACCACCCGAGCTCGGCGGCCTGGCGCCGGTACTTGGCGGCGAACCCGTCGTCCTTCCACTCCCCGCTGCGCACGGTGCCCAGGGGGCACACGTCATCCATGAAGCGCGTCGACACCTCCAGCAGCGCACGCTGGTCCTCGGTCGCGTCAGTGTCCATGCCGTCCCCGTCCTCGCATCTCTGCACCCCTCGTCGTCATTGAGCCCGACGGTCTCGATCGATCCCCCGACGGCACCCGGCGGCGTGCGGCCGCGCCCTCCGAGTCTCCCTGATGAGCGCGGGTCGCGCCGCATGGATCGAGACCGATGGGGGTGGTCCAGGTCAGCGGTAGGTGTTGTTGCTGGTGTGGTCGCCGGCCAGCCAGCGGGCCAGATCCTCACGGGCCGTGGTCTGGCGGGTGGCGTTGATGGCCTCGGCGTCGGGGTGGTCGGCGGTCAGCTCGAGGAGCAGGCCGTTGGGGTCCTTCACATAGAGCGAGCGGCAGTAGCCGTGCTCGAGGACGAAGGTGACCGGCTCTTCGTAGCCGGCGGCGGCCAGGCGCTCGGCCACGGCGTCCTGCTCCGCGGCGTCCACCTTCAGGGCGATGTGGGAGAAGGGGGTGTCGGGCATCGCCGGCCCGAACAGCTCATCGGTCTCGCACCACGTCGCCACCAGCGGCAACCCGATCAGGTCTTCGTAGAAGGCCCGCGTCGCCTCCTGGTCCTGTGTCACGTAGGCGTTGTGGTGCAGCCTGGCCGCCGTCGCCGTCTTCACGTTCGCCACTGCTTCGTCCCCCGGGTCGTTGTCCATGCAAAGTCAACCACGTCACACTTGATGGAGTCAGTGATGCGCTCGGGCTGAGGGAGGCAGCTCGTCGAACTCGTCATGGCGGCGGAACCAGAACGACCACGGTGCCTGCGGCCAGCCCTCGGGGGCGTCCTCGCCCTCCATCTGCCCGCCGTAGGGCGTGAGGGAGGACAGGCTCCAGATGCTGCCGATGCTCTGGACCATGGGTCCGTGCTGCAGGAAGTAGGTGCGGTGGATGTCGTCACCGTCGCGCAGGAAGACGTTGAGGCCGAACCACTCGTCGACGCCGAAGTCGGCGGAGAAGCTCTCGGTGCCGATCGTGTACCAGGGCACGTCGGTCCAGCCCATGCGCTCGGCGTAGCCCGACAGGTTGGCCTGGGGCGCCGGTGACGCCATGGCGAAGGTGATGTCGCGGGCGTGGAGGAGGCCGAGGTCGGGGACGCCGTCGGCGAAGGACGAGCAACCGGGGCACCCGGCGTCGGGCCAGCCCGCGACACCGTCCTCGAAGAAGAACCGGTAGAGGATGAGCTGGCTACGCCCCTCGAACAGCTCGAGGAGCGACCGCGGCCCGTCAGGGCCCTCGAAGCGGTAGTCGTCCTCGACCCGCACCATGGGCATGCGCTTGCGGGCGGCGGCGAGCTCGAGCATGTCGGCGGCGACGGCCTCCTCCCGCGTGGTCATGGTGGCCAGGGCTTCATCCCATTCGGCCTGGCTGACGACAGGGGGGCGGGCGTGGGTCATGGCCGCGACGCTATCCCCGGGACCTCTCCCGGTCGCCGGGGTGGTCCGTCACCGCCGGTGCGACCACTCGCCGATCATGGCGAGGGTGCTCGTCGCCTCGGGGAGGAAGGGGAAGAGGGTGAACACGTGCACGGAGTCCTCGATCGTCACCAGGGTCACGTCGACCCCGGCGGCCTCGGCCTTGGTCGCCAACCGGGTGCAGTCGCTCTCCAGCACCTCGCCGGTCACCACGGCCAGGAACAGCGGGGGCAGGCCGGCGAGGTCGCCGAAGAGGGGGGAGACCAACGGGTCGGTCGGTTCGTGCCCCTGGAAGTACGACGCCGCCAGCAGCGTCAGCGAGTCGCGGTGCGAGGCCGGATCTTCGCCGGAGTTGGCCGACACGGACTCGCCGGACAGGGTCAGGTCGGTGAAGGGGCAGATGGCGATCACGCCGGCAGGCTGGGGGAGACCGGCGCGGGTGAGGGCCATGGCCAGGGCGATGGCCATGCCTCCTCCCGAGGACTCGCCGCTGAGGAAGATCGAGGCTGGGTCGACCCCGGTGGCGAGCAGGCCCCGGTAGGCGTCGAACGCGTCATCGATGGCCGCCGGGTACGGGTGCTCGGGGGCCAGGCGGTAGTCGACCGTGGAGCACGGCCCGCCCACGGCGGCGGCCAGGCGGCTGGCGTACTCGACCGAGCTCGCGGCGGAGCCGAGCACGTAGGCCCCGCCGTGGAAGTGGAGCACGTGGCGGCCGCCGGCGTAGCCGTCCTCGTCGGGCCGCGGGCCGGGGGCCGGCACCCGCAGGCACGGGACGCCGTTGAGCTCGGTCGCCTCGACCGGGAGCCCGTCCGGGGGCGGGAACTGGCCGAGCAGGAACCGCTCGTAGGCCTCGCGCTGGCCCAGGTGCCCTCGGGCCACGTCCTCGGGACCGATGGCGCCCTTCCACAGGTCGAAGGCCCGTTGGCTCTCGGGGCGGTCCATGCGCTTGCCCTCACGGGAGGCGCTCAGCCCCACGACGTTGCCGACGGGCTCGTCGACGGCGGCGAGGATGTCGTGGCCCCAGGCGAAGGCCCACGACGTCTCGGCCAGGGGGTCGATGCGGGCCATGCCCCGCCACCGGCCGTTGCGGTAGCGGATGGAGTCCTCGTCGGCCTCGTGGGAGGTCTTCACCGCGAACCGGGCCCCGGCCTGGATCCGGGTGGTCCGCGGTTGACGCCGGCGCTCGTACTCGTAGAGGGCGCCGGGGATGTCACCCTGGCCGTGGCGCTGGAGGCACACGGCGAGGACCCAGGCGTCCTCGATGGACTGACACGCCCCTTGCGCCAGGTAGGGGACCATGGCGTGGGCGGCATCGCCCAGCAACGTGATGCGGCCCTCGGTCCAGGTGTCGATGGGGTCGTGGTAGTACATCCCGGTGATGAAGCTCGACGTCACCTGGTCGAGCATGTGTCGCACCGTGGGCTCGGCCCCCTGGTACGAATCCAGCATCTCGGCGATGTCACCGCTCTCTGTCCACGACTCGCGGCGGACCTCGCTATGATGTTGGCGAAGCGCTTCTCCTCGGGCCCCCGCAGCACCCGGCGCACCACCGAGTGGATGCCATCGGCGCCGATGACGGCATCAGCGGTGAGCGTCTCGCCGGAGGCCAGGGTGACGGTGGCGCCGTCGGCGTCCTGGCGGATGTCCACGCACTCCGCTCCCAGGCGCAACGCACCTTCGGGCAGGGCGCCGTGGAGGATCTGCAACAGGTCGGCCCGGTGGATGTTGTACATCAGGGCGCCGTAGCGCTCGGCGGCCTCGACGCCCAGGGGCGCCAGGTACAGCAGCCGGCCCGTGGCCAGGTCGCGGTAGTCGTAGCGCAGGGGCACCGTGGCCACCGCGGCGATGGCCGGTTCCAGGCCCACTTCGCGCAGCACGATGGTGCCGTTGGCGGCGATCTGGATGCCGGCACCGATCTCGGCCATCTGCGGGGCACGCTCCAACACGGTGGCGTCGATCCCGTGGTGGCGCAGGGCGAGCGCCGTGGCCGTTCCACCGATGCCGCCGCCGACGACGATGATCTTCATGGCGGGAGTGTCTACAGGACCCGGACCCGGACCCGGACCCGGACCCGGATCCGGGGCCGCCGCGGCCACGGCGCCGGGCCGGTGCGGTGGACGACCGCCCCCCGCCGCCCGTCGGCCGATGCCCGACGATCGTGCAGCATGTGGCATCTGAGGCCATATAGCGTCGATCCGTACACCGTCACGCTGTTGGCCTCTTCCCCATGGGTTCCGTCTGCGACAGGATCACCGGATTGTCGAGCGTCTTCATCTCGTATGCCCACGCCGATCGTCCACGCGCCCAACTACTTGCCGTAGACCTGGAACGTCACGGGTTCAACGTGTGGTGGGACCCGGCCATACCGCCGGGGGCCACCTATGACCGCGTGATCGAACAAGCCGTCGCCGGCGCGACCTGTGTCGTCGTGCTGTGGTCGGAGACGTCGATCAACTCGGATTGGGTGCGGGCCGAGGCGGACGACGGTCGCCAACGGGGGATCCTCCTGCCTGTGCTCATCGACCGCGTGCAGCCCCCGCTGCAGTTCCGGCTGGTGCAGACGGTCGACCTGGCGGGCTGGCCGAACCTGGCCGAACCCGACGGGCTGGCCGAGCTGTACAAGGGCATCGAGCGCTACGCCCCCAGCGGCAACCAGGCCGTGCGCTGGGCGCGGGCCATCGATCAGGGCACCGTCGACGTCGAGGTCCTCGAGGGCCATGCCAACTGGGCGTCCGCCGTCCTCCCCCTGGGCGAGGCGGGCTGGGCCACGTCCGACGGCCAGGGCTTCGTGCGCACGTGGCAGCAGGGTGATCCCAATCCGACCCGGACGTGGCGGGCCCATGCCCGCGCCATCTGGAGCATGGGGCGTCTGGGCGACGGTTACCTGACGACGTCGGCCGACGCCACGTTGAAGACCTGGGACGGGGCCGGGGGCGCCCGCCAGACGCTGAGCGGGCACACCGACTGGGTCCTGGGCTGCGCGATCGGACCCATCAGCGGCGTGGTCGCCTCGGCATCGGCGGACCAGTCGCTGCGGTTGTGGGATCCCGAGGACGGGCGCACCGTGCGCACCCTGAACGGCCACCGCGCCGCAGTGTGGTCCTGCGACGTGTTCTACCGCGACCAGCTGGTGGTGTCGGGCGGGGACGACACCACGGTGCGGCTGTGGGACGTGGTGACGGGGCGCCAGCTCAGCGTGTGGCGCGGCCACGACGCTCCGGTGGTCCGTGTGCATGCCATGCCCGAAGGGTCCCAGGTGCTGTCGGCCAGCTACGACAAGACGGTGCGGTTGTGGGACGTGTCCACCGGCGACACCACCCTGGTCCTCGGTCCCGTCGACGAACGGGTCCTGTGCGCCTGCCCTTCGCCGGACGGACGACTGGCCGTCGCTGGTTCCTATGACGGCACGGTCACGTTGTGGGACCTCGTGTCAGGCTCGTGCGTCGGTTCCACCAAGCGCCATGACGGCCCCGTCATGGACATCGCGTTCAGCGACGACGGTAGGGAGATGGTGACCGCTTCAGCTGATCGAACGGCCCTGGTGTGGCGACTTGCGCCACCGGGCGAGTGAACTCCGGACTGACGTTCGTGGGCGTCGGCTGTCGTCAGAGGAACGAACATGGATGAGCGGGTCGTGGACCTGGGGATCTCCGGAGTGGACGATGCGGTCGAGTTCGCCCGGGGTGGCTTCTCCACCGTGTACCGGGCCAACCAGCGCGCCGTGCAACGCCGGGTCGCCGTCAAGGTCATCAACGCGTCCGCCCTCGACGGGAACACCGCCGATCACTTCCTGCGCGAGGCCAGGGTGGCGGCCCGCCTGTCCCAGCACCCCTTCATCGCCCCGGTGTACGACGTGGGCCGGTCCGCCCACGGGCATCCGTACCTCATCCTGCCCTTCTACGGACGCGGTTCCCTGGCCACCCTGATGGCGTCGGGCCCGGTGGCCCAGCAACAGGTCACCGACCTGGGCATCAAGCTGTGCGATGCCCTGCAGTACACCCACGACCAGGGCGTGGTGCACCGTGACATCAAGCCCGGGAACATCCTCATCTCCGACTCGGGCAACCCGGCCCTGTCCGACTTCGGTGCCGCCAGGCTCAGCGACGCCTCGGTCTCCATCTCCATGACGGGCCTCAGCGTCGTCACCTGGGCCTATGGGCCGCCAGAAGCCTTCGTGGGTGGGGGGGTGACGCCGGCGTGGGACATCTATTCGCTCGGCGCCACCCTGTTCGCCCTGCTCAACGGTGGTCCGGCCTACATCGACGGCGACGACGTCAACGTCTTCATGGTCCTCAACCGCATCGGCAACGCCGAACCGCCCGACCTGCGGTCCCGGGGCGTCGGGCCCGGCCTGGCCGACACCATCCGGGCGGCCATGGCCAAGGACCCCGGCGATCGGCCGCAGTCTGCACTCGAGCTCGGTGAGCTGCTACGGACGTCGTCGGACCGGGGTCGGGTCATCCCCGGACGGCCCGAGGTGCCCGCGGCACCTCCCCCGGCGTCGTCATCGGCGCCCCCCGAGGCGGAGCTGCCCGACAAGGGGTCCCACGACGCAGAGGCGACCGGGGAGGACGGGCCCACGGTGGCCGAGCTGCTGGGCCTGCGAACGGCTCCCGCACCCTCTGGACCCTACGTCGGCGCCGATCCCGAGCCCGCGCTCTACGCGGCCCGCACCGACCCCGACGAGGTGTGGACCGAAGCCGAGGTGGCCCGCATCGAACCAGCCGTGGCCCCGGCCGCGATGCCCTGGGCCGCACCTGCGGTCGTGCCCCCCGGACCCGACGTGGCCTGGAGCCCACCGGCGGTCGCGCCTGGCGACCCGGACATGGCGTGGACGGGCGAGGACCTGGTCTTCGGCCCGCCCCCGACCGGCCCGTCGAGCCGACCCTCCCGGGCCGCCGTGCGCCCTGATCTCCGCATCGTGGCCGGGCTGGTCGCCCTGGGTCTGGCGGTCGTGTCCGGCGGTCTCGTCAACAGCGCCGAGCTGGGCTACGACGGGACCAGCCTGGACGGCAACAGCTGGTTCGACCTGTCGGCGTGGATCCCCGTCCTCGCTCTGGCCCTGCCCCTGGTGGTGTACGCCAGGCGCCGCGACCTGACCGAGACCCGGGCTCTGGCCACCGGCGCCCTGATCGTGTGGTTCGGTGACGTGACCCTGCCCCTCAGCCTGGGTGCGACCACGGACACCGACGGCGGGTCGTGGGCCAAAGCGGTGTGGCTGAGCTGGATCAGCCTGACGTTGGGCGTGGCCGCGGTGGCGGTGCTCCCCGCCGGGCCCCGACGGCGGGGGCGCCGGCCGATGCAGGTGCCGTCGCTGGTCCTTGTGCTCGTCGGTGCGATCCTGGTGTTCGTCGGCTTCATCGGCGCCGTCAACAAGGCCGACGGCGAGTACGACTACATGGTCGCCTACCCGACCGACATCTACGCGTCGTCGCGGGCCTGGATCCTCCTGGCGCCCGTGGCCCTGTTCGTCCTCTGGTCCGTCGTGTGGCTCAGGGGTCGTGGGTCCTCGACGGCGTGGAAGCTGCTGTTGGTGGTGGGCGTCACGTGGACCCTGACCCTGGCGGTCAACGCCCGTGGGGTGGTCGTGATCGACCTGCACCCCCTGGCTGCGGACATCACGGCCATGGTCGGCTTCGCCGTGCTTGCCGTGGCTGCCGGTGTCGCCCTGACCCTTTCCCCCCGTTGGCGGACCACGGAGGCGGTCGGCGCCGCCGGGTCCGAGGATGATCTCCCCGGCGCCGACGGAGGATGACGGCGAGCTCACCACCGCTCGAGACCCCCTGCGCATCGGCACGGTGTGGTGCTCAGATGAGTTCGTGGACGAGTGGCCGGCCCTGATGGGCGTGGTCCCGTGCGAATGATCCCGTACGAATGGTCCCGTACGAATGGTCCCGTGCGAATGATCCCGTACGAATGATCGACGTCGACGGGGTCCGTGCGGCACATCGCCCTGCACGACCGCTGACGGGTTGCCGAACCGCGTGCTGACCTGAGCGGTCGGGCGGGGAGTTCGAATCACGATGGCTATGACGATGTCGCCCTTGCTCTTCTGATCTGGCAGGGACGTTGACGTGTGGGTGAGAGCTTACTAAGGTCGCTCTCGAGGTCGCGACATCCGTCGGGGGGCGGAGGTCGACGGCTTCCGCGGTCTCAGTGCCGCAAGGGGGATGTGGCATGACGACGCCTCCTGACATCGGCCGGCGCAGCGCGCCCGGGCCGGCGAGGTCGGCCGCCACGCGCCGGTTGCGGCGGGAACGCGCCGCGAGCGACCTGGTCGGGCTGACAGGGGATCGTGCCGCGCCTCCGATGCGTGCCACAGGTAGACGCCAACCGCAGGGGGATCCAATGACCGATGTGCTCTCGAAGTCGTCCGCAGGTGTCGAGCGGCCCGGCCGCCTCGGCGACCCGAACCGGTCCCTGCGGGACGACCCCCGCGCCGATCCCCGGATGGTGGCCGCGTTCGCCGCCCTCGGCGCCGAGGGCCATCCCGAGCCCACGCCGGTGACGGCCGACGATCCGTTCGAGGCCCAACTCGAGCACGCCGCGATGGCGGAGGTCGGGTTCGAGGGCCTCATGGCCGCCATGGTCGAGGGGGTGCCGCCGGTGTCGGGGGTGATGTCGCAGACCACGACGATCACCGGCCCCGCAGGCGACGAACTGCACCTCTACGTGCACCGGCCCGTCGACGTCGACGGGCCGCTGCCGTGCATCTACCACGTGCACGGCGGCGGCATGGTCCTCATCCGCGCCGCCAACGCCGTCTACCAGCGCCTCCGCGACGAGCTTGCCGCTAGCGGCCTGGTCGTCGTCGGGGTCGAGTTCCGCAACGGTGGCGGCGCCCTGGGCAACCACCCGTACCCGGCCGGGCTGGAGGACTGCGCCGCAGGGCTGCGCTGGGTGTCCGACCACCTCGACGAGCTCGGCGCCTCCCACGTCGTGGTGATGGGGGAGTCGGGTGGCGCCAACCTCGCCCTGGCCCTGACCCACAAGGCCAAGAAGGAGGGTTGGTTGGACGTCATCTCCGGGGTGTACGCCCAATGCCCCTACATCTCCAACGAGTGGGCCGATCCGCCGGCCCGGCTGGCCTCGCTCGTCGAGAACGACGGCTACTTCATCGGTCGGGACTCCATGCCGGTGCTGTCCAACGTGTACGACCCCGGCGGTGCGCACGCCGGCGAGCCGACGTGCTGGCCGCTGCGGGCGACCGACGCCGACCTGGCGGGGATGCCGCCCCACGTGATCTCGGTGAACGAGCTCGACCCCCTGCGTGACGAGGGCATGGAGTACTACCGCCGGCTGCGCGACGCGGGGACCAGCGCCGTGGGGCGCATGGTGCTGGGCACGGCCCACGGCACCGACGTGTTCTGCCGGGCGGCGATGCCCGACGTGTACGCGGCGACGATCCGTGATGTCAACGGCTTCGCCAACTCACTCCGCTGAGCTGACCGCACGCACCAAGGGGGACATCATGACAACGAGCGCAGCAACCACCCGCGATGGCGACACGACGGCGACAGATCAGTACGACGTCGTGATCATCGGCGCCGGCATATCGGGCATCCACCAGCTGCACACCCTGGTGGGCACGGGCCTGTCGGTCGTCGTGCTCGAGGCCGGCAGTGGGGTGGGCGGCACCTGGTACTGGAACCGCTACCCACAGGCCCGCTTCGATTCCGAGAGCTACAGCTACGGCTACTTCTTCTCCAAGGAGCTCCAAGAGGAGTGGGAGTGGTCCGAGCACTTCGCCGGCCAGCCGGAGACGGAGCGCTATCTGAACTTCGTGGTGGACCGCTTCGGGTTGCGTGACCACTTCCGGTTCAACACCCGCGTCGAGGCGGCCATCTTCGACGACTCGTCCAACACCTGGGAGCTGCGCACCGGCGATGGGGGCACGACCCGGGCCAAGGTGGTGATCGCCGCCACCGGGGTCCTGTCTGCGCCCTTCACCCCCGACATCCCCGGCAAGGACGACTTCCGCGGCGAGGTCGTCCACACCGGCCTGTGGCCGAAGGAACCCGTCGACCTGCAGGGCAAGCGCGTCGCCCTCATCGGCACGGGGGCGAGCGCCGTGCAGTTGCTGCCGGCCATCGCCACGGAGGCGGCGTCGATCACCGTGTACCAGCGCACGCCGAACTGGTGCGCGCCGCTGAACAACGGGCCCATCACCGAGCAGGAGCAAGCCGAGATCAAGGCCAGCTACGACGAGATCTACCGCATGGTGCGGTCGACCTTCGCCGGGTTCCTCCACGTCGACGGCACCAAGGCGACCTTCGACGACACGGCCGAGCAGCGGGCCGCGTTCTACGAGGAGCTCTACCAGAAGCGCGGGTTCGCCAAGCTGTTCAGCAACTACGCCGATCTCCTCGTCGACCCCAAGGCGAACGCCGAGTTCTCGGCGTTCCTGGCCGACAAGATCCGCGGTCGGGTCCACGACCCCGCCGTCGCCGAGAAGCTCATCCCCAAGGATCACGGCTACGGCATGAAGCGGCCGCCGATGGAGTCCGGCTACTACGAGGCGTACAACCGCGACACCGTCCACCTGGTCGACCTGAACGAGACGCCGATCGAACGCATCACCGAAGCGGGTGTCGTGACCAGCGCCGGTGAGGAGATCGTCGACGTCATCATCTGGGCCACCGGCTTCGATGCCGTCACCGGCGCCCTGACCCGCATGGGCATCGTGGGCAGCGGTGGCCAGCGCCTGGTCGACTACTGGGCCGACGGGCCCCGTACGTTCCTCGGCATCCAGAGCCCGGGCTTCCCCAACCTGTTCTTCGTCGGGGGGCCGCACCTGGCGTTCTCGAACGTGCCCCGGGGCACCGAAGACCAGGTGGATTTCGTCACCGGGCTGGTCAAGGAGCTCTTCGGGAACGGCTATGACCGCATCGAGGTCGACGACGAGGCCGAGGAGGCGTGGACCGAGCACGTCCTGTCGAGCGCCGGCGCCTTCCTCGTCGCCGATTCGGCCTGGTACACGGGGGCCAACGTCCCGGGCAAGGCCAAGCGCTTCCTGCTCTACATCGGAGGGCTCGGCGCCTGGCGCGACAAGGCGACCGAGTCCACCGACCAGGGGTATCACGGCTTCCACTTCGGCCGTCGCCCGCTCCGCCTGCCCCCGTCAGGGGGGTCACGGTGGGAGAGGACAGGAACGACGGATGGGGGGAGATGGGTGGGCGCCGCCTGACAAAGGCGCAACGGCGCCAGCAGATCCTGGGGGCAGCCCGACGGGTGTTCCTCGAATCGGGCCTCCGAGGGGCCCGAACCAAGGAGATCGCCCGGGTCGCCGGCATCAACGAAGCCCTGATCTACCAGCACTTCTCGTCCAAGGACGAGCTGTTCGAGGCGGCGGTGCTCGCCCCTCTGCAGGACGTCGTCGACGGGCTCTACCGGGACGCCCACGCGCTGCCGCCGGGGACCGACGACCGTCAGCGCGCCAACACGCGGGCGTTCGTGCACAACCTCCTGGAGACCCTGGAGGACTCCCTGCCCCTGCTCGGGGTGGTGCTGTTCGCCGACCGACAGACCGGCGCCACGTTCTACCGGGACAGGGTCGCCGTCCTGCTCGGCTCCATCGCCGACGTCGCCAAGAGCAACCTGGCGTCGTGGAGCCACCGTGAGTTCGCCCCCCAGGTCATCGCCACCGCCGTGTTCGGCATGTGCTGGGGGCTGGCCATGGACGCCACCCTGCGCGGCCACCCGCTCGACGTCGATGCCGCCACCGAGGAGATCTGCGACCTCGTCTTCCACGGCCTGAGCCGCCCCTGACCGGAGGTTGGCATCGACCAACCGTAGGGGGCATCCCTCGATCCGGCATCCCTGGACGGCCTGAACGAGGACGAGGCGCGACGGCGCCTGGTGCCGTCTCGACGAGCTGCTCGACGTCCATCGGGCCGCGCTGCACGACTCCCTCGAAGACCACGCTGCCGGGGTTGCTCGAGCACGTCACCTACGTGGAGGGCGTGTGGTTCGACCAGGCCATCAGCGGCCGGTCCTCCGCCGAGGACACGGATACGATCGCGTCCGTCCGGGAGGCGCATCGGCGTCGATGCGAGGTGTCGCGCCGCACGTTGGCCCGCCTCACCCTCGACGCCGTGGTCGACGGTCGCGGCAAGCGCCCGGTGTGGGCACTGCAGCTCCAGGTGCTCCGCGAGCTCGCGCAACACGGGGGCCACGCCGACATCCTGCGCGAGCAGATCCTGGCCACCCGCAACCGGTGGGGACCTGCCCTCAGACGGGACCGCTCACCGCCGTCGAGTTCCTCCACGCCTACCGCGACGCCCTGCTGGCCGAGTACGGCACCCGCTGAGCGGCACGAACGAGCTCAACCCACGCGTCCGCCCCCGGCATCTCCGCGGACGGAGACCTGCGCACCGCGGCCGGGGGCGCTCCCGGGCGTCGAGGCCTGTTGCCTGCTGCGGTGGTCGATGACGGTGATGGTCACCGAATCGGGCGTCCAGCGGGCCTCGACCCGGTCGAGCAGGGTGCGGGCGGACAGCGTGGCCTGGGTGGACCGCGGCGTGCGGGCCAGGGCCAGCAGCTCGGCGATGGTGGCTTCGAGCCGGTCGATGTCCTCGAGGGCGTCACGCAAGGTGGCGTCGCGGTCCTCACCGGGCAAGGCCAGCTCGGTCTCGATCGAGGTGCGCAACGCGGTCAGGGGGGTGCGCAGCTGGTGGGATGCGTCGGCGCTGAACGCCCGCTCGCGACTGATGAGGTCGTCGAGGCGGCGAGCGGTGGTGGCCAGGGCTGCCGAGGCCTCGTCGCCCGGAGCAGGGAGGCGCCGATGTGTTCGTCGTCCTCCACCAGCAGGACCCGGTCTGCGGTCACGTCGTGCACGGTGCGGCTGACGGAGCGAGGTGGCGCTGCCCTCAGGCGGGTGTCGGGGGGCGCCGCAGTCGCGGATCGCGCCGCCCTGGTCCACCTGGGCGACATCGGCGTGCGCCCTGGCGCCGCCGGATCCGGGGCGGGGCAACCTGCATCGGCGTGATGCCGGCCGGCGCCGGGCGCGGCCGTAGCGTCGGGGTCATGCGACCTGCCCACCGCCTGCTCCCACCCGTGGTGATCGCCCTGGCGCTGCTGGGGACGGGCTGCGCCAGCGGTGGCGGCACCGCCCAGGCGACGGCGAGCGCCCCGGCGACCGCTTCGACGCTCGTGGCCCCCGAGGCCTTCGCGGCGCGGATGGATGGGCCCGGGGTGGTGACGGTCAACGTCCACACCCCCGACGAGGGCAGCATCGCAGGCACCGACCTGACCATCGCCTTCGATCGCATCGCCACCTCCAGTGAGCTCCCGGCCGACCGGGCCACCCCCCTGGCCGTGTACTGCCGCTCGGGCAACATGTCGGCCACGGCCGTGCAGGACCTCCAGGCCCGGGGCTACACCGACGTCGTCGAGCTCGACGGTGGCTTCAACGCCTGGAAGGCCAGCGGCCGGCCCCTGGAGCCTGGCGCCGGCCGGTAGCCGGTCCGCCGTCCTGGCTCACCCGGACCGGCCCTGTCCTGGGGATTCGGGCCCAGCGGGTGTCGTGGTAGGCACCGGGGGTCGTACCGAAGGTGCGACCTCGGTAAGGCCGGGATCCCCTGGCGCACGTTCCTTCTCGCCGTGTTCTGCGAGATGCTCAACCGTTCGTTGGCGAACCGCCGCATCCTCGACTGGGTCGACCAGCAGGTGCGATGACTGGCTACGACAGGACTGGATTGCCCTTTGGCCTGGATGGGCTTGGACCCAGCGGGCGCACACCCCGTAGCCAGTGCGCTCTTCGAAGGCGTCGGTGACGTTGGAGCTCCCGCCGCTGCCCTGGGGCCAACCAGGATCAACAGGTTGGGGACGCCGGCGGTGTGCGGATCGGGCTCGGTCGGCGGTGCGCCTGATCAGTGGGGCAGGTCGACGGTGGCCTCTTGGGCGACCGCGGCGATGCGTCGGCCGTCGGCCGAGCTGAAGGTGCCTCGGGCCAGGCCGCGGCCGCCGGCGGTGGCCTCGACCTCCTGCTCGAGGCAGAGCCACCCGTCGGCCCGGGTCGGCGCCAGGAACCACATCGAGTGGTCGAGGCTCAGCGAGCTGGCCCCCGCATCGATCCAGCGGTGGCCGTGGGCCAGCAGCATGCCGTCGGACAGCGTCTTGTCCGACAGCCAGGCGAGCAGCGCGGCGTGCAGCAGCGGGTCGTCCGACGGCACCGTGCTGTGCAGACGCATCCAGATGCGCTGTGGTCCGGTGAGGGCGTGGTCCCCCCGCCGGGGCCCCTGGCGGGGCGCCCCCTCGAAGCGCAGTTCGACGGGGGTGCGCTCGGACGCCCACTCGTGCTCCGGGTTGGTGGAGCCCTCCACCGTCCAACGCACGTAGTCGGCGAACGTGGCCGGGTCGGCTTCGCTGACCGTCGTCGGCGCCTGGTAGTCCGGCCCTGGTTGGCGCACGACGAAACTGGCGACGAGCCGGAAGACCTCCCGGTTGCGTTGGTGCACCGTCACCTGGCGGTGCTGGTAGTTCCGTCCGTCGCGCACCGCCTCGACGGCCAGCTCCAGGGGGATCGTGGGATCGCCGGGCCGGAGGAAGTAGCCGTGCAACGAGTGCGCCACCTTGTCGTCGCCGACCGTGCGGCCCGCGGCCACCAGCGCCTGGGCCAGCAGCTGGCCACCGAACACGGAGCGCTCGCGCCCGACCGGCGACGCACCGCGGAACGACGATGGTCCGGCCGGTTCGAGGTCGAGCAGCTGGAGGAGCTCGGCGAACGCAGCGGCACTCGTGCCACCGTCCCCCTCGGCGGGTGGGGGGACATGGGGGTCGTCGATCCCGGCGGCCATCGGGACGCCACCGTAGGCGCGCCAGCGGACGTTCGCCGCTAGCTGCAGTCCAGGCGCGTCGTTCCGCCGTCACGGCACGAGGACCGACGCATCCTCCCTACGAGCGCGGTCATCACGCCACGGCGGCGGGCCGGTCGAGGTGGTTGCCGACTGCAGGTTCAGGGAAGTCCTGCCCCATGACCGACACCACGGCAGAGCTGATCGAGGCCGCTCAGGATGCCCGGAGCCGCGCCTACGTGCCCTACTCGCAGTTCGCCATGGGGGCAGCGGTGCGCACGGGCGACGGCGCCATCGTCCAGGGCGCCCTGGTCGAGAACGTGTCGCTCGGCCTCGCCATGTGCGCCGAACGGGTGGCGCTGTTCGCCACGGCGTCAGCCGGAGCGCGGCCCCGATCCGTGGCGCTGGCGGCCGGGCGCACCGACGGCGAGATCACGACGCCGTGTGGTGCGTGCCTGCAGGTGGCGCTGGAGCTGGGCGGCCCGGCCACGGAGATCATCGCGGTCGCCGACGATGGCGAGACGTTCCGGTCGACGGTCGGCGAGCTCCTGCCCCACGGTCCCCACAAGCGTGGTTGACCGCCGCCGTCGGCGACGGCCTTCCCCTGGGCGTCCGGGCCAGTCCTGTTGAACCGTTAGGTCGGAGCGCCTGCGGTGCTCCCACCCCGGCGGCCATCGACCGCTACGGACGCCTCATCGGACCCACCTGGGAGTCGCTGGCCGGCCGCCGCGGGAGCCGGTCCGAACAGGCCGACCAGCTCGGCCCGCGCCAAGCTGTTGCTGTCGATCGTCCAGCTTGTCATCCCCCCTGGCGGGCCCGCGTGGTGCTTGACCAGAACGCCGGGGCCGTGGCCCTGGCGCCGGGGGACCATGCTGATGTTGAAGCCCCGCCGCCACCTGACGTGTGGAGCCAGCGGATGAGCGTCGGCTGGTCACGTCCGCAGGAGGGGAGCGATGAGGCAGGGGGCGGCGGTTGCCGGCCGTGGCACGGCTCCGATCAAGGTGAGGTGTCGGCGCGGACGCAGCCCGCTTCGTCCGCGCCGCGCTCGAGCCGGGCTGGGGCCGGAAGTGGGCCGTGCCGATCGACCTTGGCCTCGAAGCGCCGCCGCACGTCGTCGTGGCCGGAGAGCACAATGACGGCCCCGCCCGGTACATCGCGGTGGGCCTGACCCGACCGCGGCGCCCGTCCTACGGGCTGGTCAGGCTTAGAAGCCGCTGACCTGCTGGTTTGTCGTGCGCCCCCCGGGATCTGAACCCGGAACCTGCGGATTAAGAGGGCCCTAGCTCCCATGCGCGCCTCCCGGGCCAGGCCGGCTTGTCCCTACCAACACGGACTCACCCTGGAAGGGCGGCAACAACATGAGTGGTGACCGGGCGACAGGCGCGGACCTCTTCCTAACCGTCGAGGAAGCAGCGACCATGCTGCGGATCGGCCGATCCAGCGCCTACGAACAGTGCCGCCTCTACCTCCACACCGGGGGAGAGGACGGCATCCCCTGCATCCGCATCGGCCGGACCATCCGCGTCCCAAGGAACAGCGTCGACGCTCTCGCTCGCACCGACCAAGCCTGACCTGCGGCGGACCACCCCCGCTGGCACGACGGGCTGAAGCGCCGAGTCCGAGCGGCAGGGTCAATCAAGGCCGACCGCCAGACGTGCCCGTAGAAGCTGGCGGGTGTGCTGGGGGCCAGCCCCGCAAGGGAACCTTGCCGGGGCGGGCTTTCGATGTCCGAGGTCTGGGAGGGCCCGTCAGCTGTGGGTGGCTTCGAGGACGAGGCCTGGGGCGTGTTCGAAGATGCGGTCGTTGGACACGAGCGAGATGCCGAGTCGTAGCGCGGTGGCGGCGATCCAGCGGTCGGCGTCGTGCTCTCGTTGGCTGAGCGCATGGCCGGCTCGTTCGCAGGCGACGCGGAGCTTGACGTAGGCGTCGGTGAGGTCGGGGCCGGTGTGGACGATCTCGGCTCGGGCGATCTGGGCTTCGAGGCGGGCCATGCGGGCGGCGCCCCAGCCTCGGCGGACGGCACCGAACCGCAGCTCGGCGACGGTCTGGAACGACAGGAACGCAGGACGGCCGACCAGGAGAGGGCTGTAGCGGCGGGCGAGGGCGGAGCCGTCGACCAGCAGTGAGCTGAAGACGTCCGTGTCGATGACGACGGGACCGCGGTTCGGCACCGTCAGCTGAGGACGGCGGCGAGGAAGGCGTCGGCCTCGGCGGGATCGAGGTCCTCGATCACCATCTCCCCGTAGGGGGGCAGCGGCCGGGCGCGACGGAGCAGCTCCTCGACGGGGAGCTCGTGGTGCTCGACGTGCGTGGGCTCCGGCTGCGGGGTCGACATCTCGCCTCCAATCGTAGACCTCCGAGTCTGCGGTGCTGGGTCCTCGGTACGAGTCCCATTTCGGTTGCGGCCCTCGGCACGGTCGTCAGGTCGGTGAGACTGGGGTGCCGTGCACAACGCGGCCGAGGTGCTCGGCGGCTCGGCGGTCGGCTGATTCGCGAGACTTGGCGTAGTGCTTGACGAGCACACCGGGGCCGTGGCCCTGGCGCTGGGCGACCACGCTGATGTTGAAGCCGGCGTCGAGCAGCTCGGTGGACGTGAACTTGCGCAGGGCGAGGATCGATCCGTCGAAGGCGTGTGTCAGCCCCCTTGCGGCGGCTTGCTCTCGTCGTTGGGCGGAGGCGATGGCGCCGGCGGCCCAGCGGTCGCTGCGGCCGAGCTGGCGGCCGATCTCGGCCAGCGAGTGGCCACCGGCAGGGGAGGGGCCCGTGCGACCAGCGCGTCGTGCAGCAGGTTGCTGTCGGTGCAGCCGCAGGGCCTCGTCTTCGGCGGCGATGGTCTCGGGGCGCTTGTCGGCGATGCCGAGGTGCTCCTTCAGCACGGCGACCCGTCGGGTGACGTAGTCCGGAGGCATCGGCTCGGCGCAATCGGGCACCAGGCTGAACACGAAGGGATCGGGGACGAGCGGGATGCCGATGGCGTCGGCTCGTCGGTCCATCTCGGCGCAGTGGGACAGGAGGACGCTCATCGTCTCGGCGTCTACGTGGAAGGTGCGGTCGCGGCGGGTCTTGGTCGTCTTGACCCGCCGTCCCTCGTCGATGGCGGCGTCGACCACCAGCCGGCCGGCATCGGGTTGGAGCCGGGAGCGGCGCAGGCCCAGCAGCTCGCCCCGGCGCATGCCGGTCACGGCTCCCAACGCCAGGACGGGGGCGACCTCGGGTACGACCTCCGCCGCGGTGCACAACAGGAGCACCAGTTCCTCGACCTCGGGCGGGGTGCGCTCCTGGGAGGCCTTGCGGGCGGTGGGCAGCTGGAAGTCGGCCATGGGGTTGCGGTCGATCAGCCGGCGGGAGCGGGCCCAGCGGAAGAACGGTCGGTAGAGGCTCTTGGCCTGGTTCATGCGCGAGCGAGACAGGCCGGCACGCGCCATGCGTCCGAAGAGGCGGTCGATGACGGCCTCGTCGATGGTCCGGAGCTGCTTGGTGCCGATCTCGGGGGAGAACCACTTCGCGTGCAGCAGCCGGTAGTCGCTGACCGTCTTGGGCTCCCGACCCTTCTCCTCGAGCAGGTGCTCGGTCAGGAACTGATCGACGGCGGCGTCGAACGTCACCGAACGGTCCTGCTTTTGGGCGGGCTGTCCCGCCGAATGGACCTCAGCCACGAAGGCGGCGAGCTCACGGGAAGCCGCCCGCTCGCTCGAAGCCCGGACCGTCCGGAACGACCTTCGCACCGAGCCGTCGTCGTGGCGTCCGGCGGTGACCGACAGCTGCCACGTCCCGGGCGTGGTCTGGCGAAGGGATCCGGCACCTCGGGGTGACCGGGCCGAGGCTGTCGCCACCTGTGCGCCCGTACAGGACAAGTGGTCGACTCGGACACACGCTGGCTCGTCGGGACATCCCCGCACCCGGTCGCCGGGGTCGAGGGGGCCGTGGTTGAGCTCCCAGACGAGTCGCCGGACCGTCGTCGACCGGCCAACGTGCTTGGTCACCGGGACGCCGTAGCGGTCGACCTTGCCGGCCCACAGATCGTGGCCCCTTGCCGACTCGATGCGGCCCGCCAGCCGTTCGCGCACGCTCGCCGCTGAGGCCGCATCGACCCCGTTCCTCGCCGCTCTCCCGCTCACGAGCCAAAGGGTAGCGAGGGGGTAGTGAAGTGGGTAGCGCGGTTAGCGCTGAGCGACTACCTTGTCGCTACCCTTTGCTGGTCGAGGTCTTGGAGCCGCTGACCTGCTGGTTTGTCGTGCGCCCCCCGGGATTTGAACCCGGAACCTGCGGATTAAGAGTCCGGTTCCGCAAGTCCACGGAGACCGTTACAGGTCGCTGACCTGCGCTGATGTTCGGCGTTTCGTCCATGCTGTTCGTGGAGTCCATGGTGCACCCCCGAGATAAGCACCTGAGATAAGCACCTGACGAGTCCGGCGCCCTACAACCCAACGCGTCGCTGTTGATCGTCGGTCTGGCCGGGTCTGCGACGGCAGCCCCAGGGGTGTCTCCCGACGTCTTGACCGGCGTGGAGCCCTTCCATCCGGTCGAGTCGGGGACGTGCGGGGGCGAGGGCCTGACCGGGCGAAGCCTGCGCTAGTGTCCCGGAAGGCTGAAGCACCGCGTAATTGTCGCACTCATTCTGCGCCTTGGTTGATGGCGGTGCAGTAGCCGGCGAGCCGTTCGAGGATCTG
>JBBSLP010000058.1:0-39570 GCA_038255145.1 Acidimicrobiales bacterium | reverse complement strand
TCGGCGATCTTGGCCACCTCGGCCTGGGCCGCCTTGATCTTGGTCTGGTACTCGGCCAGGTTGCCGTCCCTGAGTGCGGCGTCGGCCTCGGTGAACAGGCGCTGGGCGTTGGCGGCCCAGTCGACCACGCCACCGCCACCGCCACCGGGCGTCGTGGTCGGCGTCGTGGGCGTGGTGGACGGTGTGGTCGGGTCCGGCGTCGTCGACGGCGGGTTGTCCGACGGGATCCCGCCCGGCACCTCGTCGTCGAAGATGGCCTGGAGGGCCTCCGTCACCGTGTCCTTCATCTCCACCTGCTGGTTGTACACGGCGATGATGTGCTTGACCTGGGGCAACGCGTTGGCGCTCGACGACGCCGCGTAGAAGGGCATGACCCACAGGATCGAGTTGCGCACGGGCACGAGCAGCAGGTTGCCCAGCATGACCCGGGAGCCCTGCTGGTTGATCAGCGAGATCTCGCGGCTGACCACGGGGTCGTTGAGCACGATGGAGGCCACGAACGACGGACCTTCGACGTCGTTGCTGGTCATCCGGAACACCTCGAGGCTGCCGTCCGGTTTGGCGGCCATGAAGGCGGTCAGCTCCCGCCTCGTGTCGTTCTCGGACACGGGCACGAACGTGCGCAGGGCCACGAACGAGGCCTCGTCGTCACCGGGCAGGGCCATCAGCGTGTACTGGGGCCGGATGCGCTCCTCGACCGTGGGGGCCAGGGGCTGGCCGGGCACGGTGACGGGGCGGACGGCGGCCGCACCGGCCGTGACCTCCTGGGGGGTGCGCTGGGACACCACCCAGCGCTGGGAACCCTCGTAGAAGGCGCCGGGGTCGTCGATGTAGTAGCGGGCGTACATCGTGGTCTGCACCCGGAACAGGTCCTCGGGGTGGCGCAGGTGGGCCCGCAGGTCCTCGGGCATCTGGTCGGCGCTGCGGAACAGGTCGGGGAAGGCCTTGGCGTAGGCCCGGGCGATGGGGTCGACCCCCTCGTCGCCGGGACCGGGCACCAGGTAGAGGGTCACGGTGCCGTCGTAGGCGTCGACCACGGCCTTGACCGAGTTGCGCACGTAGTTGAACTGGCCGGCCAGGCCCCCGCTGCCACCGAGGCCGGCGAAGCGCTCGGCGTAGGGGTAGCGGTTCGAGGTCGTGTAGGCGTCGACCACGTAGACGATGCGCCCGTCGAGCATCACCGGGTAGGGATCGGCGTCGAGCTGCAGGAACGGCGCCACCTTGGCCACCCGTTCGCGCACCCCCCGCTCGAACAGGATGCGGGAGTCGCCGGTGATGTAGCTGGAGATCAGCGGGTTGATGTCCTGGAAGCGCAGGGCGAAGGCGGCCCGGCGCAGGTAGGAGCCGATGCCGACGCCGCCGCTGCCCTCGTAGCTGTAGGCGTCGTCCTTGAACGCCACCTCGGCACGCTTCGTGTCGACGATGGCGTAGCCGGTGAGGTTCTCCGAGAAGTACAGCCGGGGCTGGTCCAGCTGCACGGGCATGTCCTTGGCCACGTACGGCGGGTTGACGCCACCAACCAGGTAGTCGGGCTCGCCCGAGGGCAACAGCTGGCTGGAGCTGGCCATGGCCAGGCCGTAGCCGTGGGTGTAGATGAGCTTCTCGGCCTCCCACGAGCGCTGGGGCACAGCCGAGCTGTCGAGCTCGCGGGCGCCCAGCACCACGCTGGTGTCCTGGCCACCGATCACGTAGCGGTCCACGTCGAGCTCGGTGGGGAAACGCAGCCAACCGAGGTCGGCCTGGCGCTTCTGGAACGTCTGGTCGACGATCTCGGGGTCGTTCAGGCGCAGGTTGGCCAGCGTGCGGCCCGCGCCGGGGTCGTCGCGCAGGGCGGCCGAGTCGAGCTCACCGGTGGCGTCGAAGTCGTGCACCTCGGTGGATGCCAACCCATAGGCCACCCTGGTGCCGGCGATGTTGCGCTCGATGTAGGGGGCCTCACGCGTCGACTCGGCGGGTTCCACCCGGAAGCGCTGCACGAACCACGGGTAGGCCGAGCCCGCGACCACGGCCACCAGGGCCCACAGCCCCACGGCCAGCACCGGCAGCACCCAGCCCCGGCGGCGGATGTTGTAGAGGAACAGGCCGCAGCTGAAGACCGAGATGAACAGCAGCAGCATGATGGCGGGCAGCTGGGCCTTGACCGCGGTGTAGCCGGCTCCGGTGACGAAGGCCTTGTCCGACACGGTCAGCTCGTAGCGCTGCAGCAGGTAGCCACCCGCCTTGACCAGGGCCAGGAAGGCAAGCAGCACCGACAGGTGGGCCTTGACCTGGGGGGTCACCCGCTGGCCCGGCTGCTGGACCCGGATGCCGCCGTTCAGGTAATGGGCCACGGCGGTGATGATCAGGACGATCACGAAGGCGGCGAACAGCCAGCTGACCAGGAAGCTGAGGAAGGGCAGCTGGAAGACGTAGAAGCCCACGTCCACACCGAAGAGGGGGTCCTTCTGGCCGAAGTCCACCCGGTTGGTGAACAGGATCCAGTCGTTCCACTGCTGGGCCACGCCGGCCCCGGCGATGATGGCGAAGAGGGCCGAGATCCCCGCCCGCACCACGCCGGTGCGGCGGCCCACGACCTCGAAGTAGCGCTCGAGCAGCTCCTCTTCGGGTCCGCTGGGTCGGAAGCGCGGTGCGATGCGGTCGGCCACCCAGAGGTTCACCCACAGCATCACGAAGAAGCCGACGGTGAACAACAGGCCCAGCATCAACCGGGAGCCCACCAGGCCGGACCACACCGAGCCGAAGCCCAGGGATTCGAACCACAGGTAGTCGGTGTAGATGCGGGCGATGCCCCGCAGGGAGAAGAACAGGACGGCGAGGGCGACGAGACCGACGGCGAGGAGGATGCGACCCCGCTTCGAGAGCCTCCGCCGTCGGCGCGCTCGGGACGCATCCTGGGGTGCACGCATGGGCGCCGAGACTAACGGGCGGGGGTGGCGAAGAGGACTCGCCCCCAGCCCCCCACCGACGCGACGTCAGCAGCCGTCGACGCGGGACCGGTCACCGAGGGGAGCTGGTGGTGACCTGCTCGACCACGAGCACGCAGCGGCAGCCGGCGAAGGCCGGCGGGTGGGCATGGCCCGTGGGGAAGACGTCACCGGGGGTGATGGGTCCGGCCAGTGAGTTGTCCAGGCAGTCGGGCCCGCAGGCGTGGCTGGCCCAGCGGACGAGGACGGCGGCGTCGGCACCGTCCTGCGTCGCCACCTCCTGTTCGGCCCGGGCCGCGGCCAGCTGGCCCCGGCCGAAGGCCACGAGCACCGCGTGCTCGGATGCGGCCGAGGTGCGCTGGTTGCGCAGGTCGCGGTAGAGGGAGCGCACCCGCTCGGTGAAGACCTCCGGCGTGCCCACCCCGTCCTCGAGCCGCTCGTGGAGGCCCTCGAGCAGGTCCTCGGCCACCCCCCGGGCCACGTCAGCCACGTCGACGACGCCGGGCTCGGGCCCCTGGGGCAGGACCGAACGCCAGCCCGCCTCGGACGCCGCCGCCAGCTCGCGGTCGGCCAGGGCCACGAACCGGGCCTGGCGGACGGTGGGGTCGGGCAGGTTCGCCGCCGTGACGCCGCCCTTGGAGCGGGCCCCTTCGAGCAGCTCGTTCTGTTCGTCGGCCAGCGCCAGCTTCAGCAGTCGGGACAGGTCCCGGACCGCCCCCGCCACCTGGGCATCGCGTCGGTGCAGGGCCACGGCGTCGACATCGGGCTCCACCTCGACCACGGGGTGGGGAACGGCGTCGGCCGGCACCTCGGCCCCGACAGCGGCGGTCACCGCGACGTCGGCGGGGTCAGGCGTGGGAGCGGCCGGACCGTCGGCTGCGTCGGGGGTGTCATCGCTGATGTCGGTCGAGGCGGGGTCCGCAGCCATGCTGTCGACGGCAGCGGCCGGCGTGGCCGCCGCGGCCAGGTCGGCGTCGGCTGCGGCCTGCTCCTCTGGGGTCTTCATGCGGGAGAAGACATCGTCCACTGCGCTACCGAAGCCCGCCCGGCGGCCCGAGGTCCCCGCCGCCCGGGGCTTGCGCTTGGACCGGGACCGGGTCTTGGGCGACGCCGTCTCGGCCTGGGGTTCGGTCAACTCGGCGGCCACGTCGACCGTCTCGGCCTCAGCCACCGGGGCTGACGCCGTCGTCGGCGCATCCTCGGAACCCGCGAGCTCGTCGGCGGCCGCCGGTTCAGCGGTGGCTGCCGCTTCGTCGGCCTCGGGTGCTTCGACGGCCTCGAGTGGCTCGACCGGCTCGGGTACTTCGACGGTCTCGAGTGGCTCGATGGGCTCGGGTGCTTCGACGGTCTCGAGCGCTTCGATGGGCTCCGGTGCCTCGTCGACCTGGTCGACCCCGTCCTCGAGGACGGCGTCGACGTCGACGGGCTCGTCTTCGGCGGGCGCGGGCGCTGGCTCTGCGGCCTCGTCGCTGGTGGGGGTGGGCTCGAGGGCGGCGTCGGCCGTGGGGTCGTCGAGATCGGTGCGGCCGGGCTCGTAGGACGCGGGATCGATGAGGCCGGCGTCCTTGGCCAGCTCGACCTCGATGTCCAGCTCGCGGGCGGTGGGGATGGCGTCGACGTCGACCTGGCGGGCGGCCCGCTCGCCGGCGAGGCGGGCCTCGACCACGGCGTCGTTGAGCTCCTCCGTGGTCTCCTCGACGGCCTTGCGCACGACCTGCACGGCGTCGAGGAGCCGGTCACGGCCGGCCCGCAACCGTTCGACCTGCTGCTTGGCCACGTTGCGGCGTCGGGCCATGTCGGTGAGGATCCGCTCGCGCACGGCACGGGCCTCGGCCACCATGCGCCGACCCTCGGCCCGGGCCCTCTCCAACTCGGCCTCGGCGTCTTCGGACATCTGGCGGCGGGCCTGGTCGGCCTCGGCCCGCAGCGCCGCCACCTCGGCGGCGGCCGTCGCCCGCAGCTCGGCCACCTCGGCCTCGGCGAGCTCGCGCTGCTCGGCCACCTCGGTGGCCACCGCCTCACGCAGCTCGGCCACCTCGGACTCGGCCGTGTCCCTGATGCCGGCGGCGGCGGACTCGGCCTCCTCGGTGCGCTCCCCCAGCACGGCCTCCGACGACGCCAGCACCTCGGCTGCGGCCCGCTCGGCCTCGGCCACCACGGCCTCGGCGTCGGCGTCGGCCTTGGCCCTGATCTGGCGGGCCCCGTCCCTGGCCGCCTCGAGCACCCGGGCCGCCTCGGCACCCAGACGCTCGGTGACCTGGTGCTCGTCGAGGTCGTCCATGGGGGTGGGCAGGCGGCGTTCAGCCTTGGCCACCTGTTCGAGCAGCTCGTCCTCGCGCTCGGCGAGGCCACGCAGCTCACCCGCGACGCGGGCCAGGAAGCTGCGCACCTCGGTGTGGTCGAAGCCACGGAAGGAGGAACTGAAGTCGGCCCGCGCCACCTGCTCTGGGGTGAGGGACGACGACCTGACAGTCGGTCTGGTGTCGGCCACGGGCGCGATCGTAGGTCGGCACCCCCAGCCGGCCGCGGATCCCTGGGCGGGGGCCTCAGGCGCCGGCGAGCACCAGGGGACCGGGGGCGGTCCCGCCGTGGGCCACGATGACGGCGATGGCCTCGTCGAGGTCGTGGACCTGCACCAGCTCGACCTGGTCACCGGCCCGGCGCTGGGCCTCGGCCATCTCGGCGGGCGTCTGGCTGGCGGGCACGAGGAAGAGCTTGGACCCCTCGTGCTTCACCGCGTCGACCTTGTGCTCGAGCCCGCCGATGGGGCCGACGCTGCCGTCCGGACGCATGGTGCCCGTGGCCACGACCTCCTGGCCCCCGGTCAGCTCACCGGGGGTGAGCATGTCGAGCACCCCCAGCGTGAAGGCCAACCCGGCCGACGGGCCGCCGACCTGGCCGCTGTCGATGAGGACGTCGTAGGGGAAGGTGATGTCGAAGTACGTCTGCACCCGGACACCGAAGAAGGCGGCGGTGGGGTTGTCGCTGTTGGCGGCCAACGTGGCGCTCACCGTCTCGGTGGCCAGGGGATCGGGCACCTCGTCCCGGGCCCGGGTCACGCTGAGCTCCACGGTGTCCCCGGGCTTGCGCGACGTGACCGCGTTGACGAGCTCGGCGGACGACGTGATGGTCTTGCCGTCGGTGGCGGTGACCACGTCACCCGGCCGGAGCACGGTCGCCGCCGGCGAGTCGGGCACGATCTCGACGACCTGGGCGCCGGTGCCGTGGGCCTGGCCCAGTTGCTCGAGGGCCACCTTGATGGCCACGGTCTTGGCGTCGTCCATCTGGGAGAGGTTGTACTGCTGGCTCTGGTCGGCCGTGCGGCCCTGGAGGACCGACGTCTCCTTGACCACGTCGACCTCGGGGTCGAGCCAGGCGGTCAACAGCTGCCACACCGTCACCCGCCGGCTGACGGACACGGTGGGGAAGGCCACGCCGGCCGTGGGCGGGTACAGCTCACCGCCATCGGTGGAGATGAGGGCGGCGGTGGGTCGCACCGAGCCCGGCCCCAGGGCGTAGTAGGGGAGGCGGAAGAAGGCAGAGCCCAGGATCAGACCGAGGATGACGACGGCACCGAAGGCCAGTGCGGCACGGCGCCGGTTCCGATGCGGTCGCTCGATCTCCGGGGGCGTGGTTACGATCGGGGGCGGTGCCCAGACAGTCACGTGGCTCTCTCCAACTGAGTGCGGTAACCACCGCCAGCCAGCCACGGGGCGGCGGCGATCGATCAGAGCGTATCGATCCCACGCCGGCTCGACGGTTGCGATCTGCGGTCTTGTTGACCGCCGTCGTCACCATCACCGGGCTGGCTGTGGCCATCGTCATCACCGCGGCCCTGCTCGGCGCCCTCTACCTGGTGCTACGCGCCGTCGACGCCTGAGGCGACGGCGCAGGGCACGTTCCAGGGAGCGGTCCCGGGCGGGACCATCTCCTCAACGGCCGAACAGCCCCCGCCGGATGCCGTTGACCTCGGCATCCTCGTCCTCGGCGTCGCCCTCGGTGGTGGCGTCGCCGGCCCGGCTGGCCGAGACCGAGGCCGACGTGGTCGCCGGCGCCGGCGGAGCGGGGGTCGGGGGGCTGATCACGGTCGTACCCGCCGTGGTCAGATCGATGGGGGGCGCGGGTGGGGCCGGCGCCTCGGGGGGCGGCGGGGCACCACCGTCGATGGAACCCGCCGAGCTGGGTGCACCCACGGTGACGGGCGGGGGCGGGGGCACCGGAGGCACGGCCGCCCCCTCGGTCACCTCGAGGCGCACCTGGTAGTAGGGCTCGAAGCGGAACGCCACCTCTTCCAGGCGGTAGATGTGGGACCCTTCCACCCCCTCGGTGTTGCGGAGGCGCTCGACGAAGTTCACCGCAGCGTCGATGTCGTCGACCTGCTGGAACTTCGGCTTCCCGTCGGTGGTGCGGTAGATGACCATGTGCGACATGGGCGCTCCTCCATCACTTCTGTCCGCAAGGGACAACTTGTGGGACGGTGTCCCTCGAGAACTCGGACCCGATGACCCTGCTGGCGCAGGCGACCACGCGTGGTGACATGGACGACAGAGCTAGTGTCCCCGGCCCGTCAACAGATCGCAACCAACGGCGACGGGCCATGGCCCTGGCCGGGCACCGGGGCGACGCCGCTGCGGCCCGTGCCGGGCTGGACGACGACGATGCCGGGGTGCGGGCCACGGCCCTGGCCGCCCTGGATCGGGCCGGATCGCTCGACGGGCCCACCCTGGTCGCGGCGCTCGGGGACCCCGAGGCCGCCGTCCGGCGCCGGGCGGTACAGCTGGCCGCCACCCACCCCGAGGTGGACCTGAGCGCGGCTCTGGCCGACCCCGCCCCCGAGGTGGTGGAGATGGCGGCGTGGTCGAGCGGCGAACGTCCGGCCGGCGACAGCACGGTGGTCGAAGCCCTGGTGGGCCTGGCCACCAGCCATGAGGACCCCCTGTGCCGGGAAGCCGCCGTGGCCGCCCTCGGTGCCCTGGGCGACCCTCGGGGCCTGGCCGCCATCCTCGCCGGCCTCGACGACCGACCCCCCATACGCCGCCGGGCCGTACTCGCCCTGGCCCCCTTCGACGGCCCCGAGGTCGACGCCGCCCTCCACCGCATGCTCGACGACCGCGACCGCCAGGTCCGCCAAGCCGCCGAAGACCTGCTCGCCTAACGGTTCACCCAGTGGGGCGGTCGCTTCCCGATGAAGGAGGCCATGCCCTCCTGGCCGTCGGCCGTCTGCGTGGCTGCGGCCATGACCTGGCTGGCGTAGCGGTAGGCCTCGTCCTGGGGCATGTCCATCTGCCGGTACAGGGTCTGCTTGCCCACCGCCTTGTTGTACGCACTCCCCCGGGTGGCCCGCCGCAGCAGGTCGAGGCAGGCATCGTCGAGGTCCTCGTCGGCCACCACCCGGTTGACCAGGCCCCAGTCGAGGGCGGTGGCGGCATCGATCACGTCACCGGTCAGGGCCAGCTCGGCGGCCCGCTTGCGACCGATGTTCTGGGCGATGGCCACCATGGGGGTGTGGCAGAACAGCCCGGCCTTGCCCCCCGGCGCGGCGAAGCCCGACGAGGCCGCGGCCACCACCAGGTCGCAGCTGGCCACGAGTTGGCAACCCGCAGCGGTGGCCAGGGCGTGCACCCGGGCCAGCACGACCTGGGGCATGGCGCCGATGCCGGTCATGACCTCGGCGCACAGCGCCAACAGGTCCTGGGCCGTGCGCAGGTCGGCACCGTGCATGTCGGTGAAGTCGTGGCCGGCCGAGAACACCGGGCCCTCCGCCGCCAGCACCACGCCGATGGCCTCGCTCCGGGCGATGGCGGCCAGCGCCTCACGGAGTTCGGTCAGCATGGCCACCGACAGCGCGTTGCGCCGCCCCGGGTTGGCCAACGTCACCTGGACGAAGGCCGGATCCGACGGCACCGGTCCGACCCGCAGCAACTCGTGCCCCATGGCGCCGACAGTAGTGCCCTGGTGGACACCCGGCGACCGCCGCGGCGCCGATGGCTACGAGCGGGAGCTGGACAGCAGGCCCCGCAACACGCTGAAGGACTCGATGCAGTGCCCGGCGCCCAGGACCACGCACTCGAGCGGCGCATCGACCCGGTAGACGGGCACCTCGCACGCCTCGGCCAGGGCCAGGTCCAGGCCCCGCAGCAAGCCGCCCCCGCCCACCAGGCAGATGCCCCGGCTGATGATGTCCCGGGCCAGCTCGGGCGGGGCCGAGCCCAGGCAGCGCAGCACCGAGTCGATCATCGTGCTCACGGGCTCGCGGATGGCCTCGCGCACCTCTTCACCGGTGAGCAGCACCGTCTTGGGCAACCCCGAGGCCAGCTCGCGGCCCCGCACCTCGGCCTGGAGGTTCTGGTACGAGGGGTGGGCCGAGCCGATGGCGATCTTGATGGCCTCGGCCGTGCGCTCGCCGATGGCGATCCCGTACGACCGGCGCACGTAGGTGAGGATGGCGGCGTCGATGTCGAAGCTGCCCGTGCGCACCGCTTCGAGGGCCACCCGTCCCCCCAGGGAGATGAGGGCCGTCTCCGAGGTGCCGCCGCCGATGTCGACGACCATGTTGCCCACGGGTTCGTTGATGGCCAACCCGGCGCCGATGGCCGCGGCCATGGGCTGTTCGAGCAGGTGGGCCTCGACGGCGCCGGCCCCCCGGGCGGCGTCGGTCACGGCGCGCTGCTCGACGGGGGTGATGGCCGAGGGCACGCAGATGACGACCCGGGGCCGGTTGAACCGGCTGACCCCCACCCGCTGGAGCACCAGGCGGATCATGCGCTGGGTGATCTCGAAGTCGGTGATGGCCCCCTTGCGCAGGGGACGTACGGCCACGATGTTGCTGGGGGTGCGGCCGATCATGCGCCAGGCCTCCTGGCCGATGGCGAGCACGTCGTTGCTCTGGGTGTTCAGGGCGATCACCGTGGGCTCGTTGAGCACGATGCCCTGCCCCTTGGCGTACACCAGGGTGTTGGCGGTACCCAGGTCTATGGCCAGGTCCCTAGCCATAGACCTACTCCTTCACGTCGGTTGGCGACGAGGTGTCGCCGTCTGCTGGTGCTGCGGCCCGGGGCCGCTGACCACGTCGGCCCCGCCCCTCCCGGGGAGCGGGTCGGGTGGTGTGGGGGCGGATGGGAGCGGGGGTCACGTTGTCGATGTGGGCCTCGTTGCGGGTGGCCCGGGTCTCGGGTGGGGCCAGGGCCTCGAGCTCGCGGCTGAACGCCCGCATGCCCGCCTCCATGGAACGCGGCGAGCGCCGCACCAACCACAGGACGGTCACGCCCACGAGGCTGATCACGGCGGCGACGCCCAGGAAGGCCAGGTTCATCAGACCGCTCGCCACCATCATGAGCCCGTCGCGACCTGTCCGTCGGTGACGTCGGCAGAGGCCGAGGCGCCCACCTCGGCCACGTGCTGGGCCTCGAGGCCCCAGCTCTCCCCGCCCTGCCACGCCTCGCGCTTCCAGATGGGCACCGTCTCCTTGACGGTGTCGATGCCGAACCGGGCCGCCTCGAAGGCGTCGTCGCGATGGGGGGCGGACACGGCCACGACCACGGCGGACTCGCCGATGCCGACCTCGCCCACCCGGTGCAGCAGCGCGATGCGACCGAGGAGGGGCCAGCGCTGGCGCATGGCCTCGGCCACGGCACCGAGGCGGGGCACGACCTGGGACTCGTAGGCCTCGTACTCCAGCCGTTCCACGCCGGGGCGACCCTCGGAGTGGTCCCGCGCCGTGCCCGAGAACACCACGGTCGCGCCGCAGTCGGGCCGCACGGCCCACGCGCTGGCGGCTTCGACGGGCAGCGGGCCCTGCGCGAGGCCGAGCCAGGTCTCGTCGTGGAGCGGAGGCTGCACCCGGCCATGGTACGCCACGAGTCCTCCGGTACGGGGCTGCAGAGGACCTGCCGGGGCGCGATACCCCGCCGCCACACCGTCGGTACGCTGCGGCCATGCCCGAGGACGACCTTCCCGGCGATGCCGAAGACGGGTCGCCCTTCAACTTCCCCCTGCCACCCGAAGACCGGCTGTGGCGCCATCCGAGCGAGATCGGCGGCCAGGCCCGGCGCGGCGGCCCCCTTCCCCTCCCCCTGCCTGCCCCTGCGCCCCCTCTGCCCGGCCGTCGCTTCGGTGGTGTGGGCACCGCCGTCGTGGCCCTGGCCGGGGGCCTGCTGGGCTCGGTGCTGACGGTGGGCATGTTGGCCGTGGTCGGGGCCTTCGACGCCCGGGTGGTCGAGCAGCGCACCGTCGAACAGCCCCCGGGGCCGGGTTCGTTGTCCCGGCTGACCAGCCTGGAGGTCACCAGCGAGGACACCGCCACCGTGGCCCGCCGTACCGAGCCTGCCCTGGTGCGCCTGGAGGTCAACGCTCCCGTGGGCACGGCCACGGCCACGGCGGTGTCCCTGGGCGGCGAGTTCCTCCTCACCAGCGCCGACCTGCTGCGCCGCTCCGATCCCGGCACCGCCATCACCGCCGTGCTCCCCGACGCCAAGCGGGTCGCGGCCCAGGTCGTGGCCGAGGACCGCTACACCAACCTCGTCGTGCTGCGCCTGCCCGGCGCCTCCCTGCCCACCCCGAGCTGGGGATCGTCGGAGACGTTGGTGGCCGGCACCGACGTGCTCGTGGTGGGTGCAGCCGAAGAGAACGCCCGCAGCGCCACCGTGGCCCGGGGGGTGATCAGCAGCGTCGGTGTGCGCACCACCGTGGACAACGGCGTGACCCTGCACGACCTGCTGCGCCTCGACGCCAACATGGCCCCGGTGTCCCGGGGCGGGCTGGTGCTCGATGCCAACGGCATGGTCGTCGGTCTGGTGTCGACCTTCGCGTCGGACGGCGACGGGTCCGAGCGCATCGGCCTGGCCACCCCCATCGAGCTGGCCCGGGCCGTGGCCGACAGCATCATGCGCTTCGGCCGGCCCACCGAGGTGTGGCTGGGGGTCGACGGCCAGACCCTGACCCCGACCGAGGCCAGCACCCTCAACCTCGACGGCGGCGCCCTCATCACCACGGTGACCCCCCAGGGACCGGCCCAGGTCGGTGGGTTGGCGGCCGGGGACGTGGTCACGGCCGTCGACCAGGTGCCGGTGGACACGTTCACCGCCCTCATCCTCGCCCTGCGCACCCACCAACCCGGTGACCCCGTGGTGCTCAGCATCGTGCGCGGTGGCGAGATCCGCCTCGTGCCCCTGTACCTGGCCCGACGTCCCCTGGCCGAACAGGAGCGTGCTTCTGGCCCCGATGGGGGCGCGGATGGCGCCGACGAGACGCATACGATGCCGTCGTGAGCGACTCCGGCCGGCCCCTGCCCGAACCCGGCGACGACGGCAACCCCTTCGCCGGCATGCCCATCTTCGGCGACCTGATGCGCATGATGGGCCAGAAGGGTCCCGTGAGCTGGGATGCGGCCGGACAGCTGGCCATGTCCATCGCCTCCGAGGGCGGCAGCGAGGCCAACGTCGACCCCGTGGAACGCATGCGCTACGAGGAGCTGGGGCGCATCGCCGAGCTCCACCTGCGCGACCTGACCGGCCTGGAGACCACCTTCCCCCGGGTCGTGCCCGTCAACCGCACGGTGTGGGCCCAGCGGGCCCTGTCCGACCACCGCCCCCTGTTCGACCGGCTGTCGCGCTCCCTGGGCCGGGCGGCCACGCCCGAACCCCCCGCACCCGGCGACCCCGCCGATCCCTTCGGCGCCATGCTCGGCCAGATGCTGCAGATGGTGGCGCCCATGATGTTGGGCATGACCGTGGGCAGCATGGTCGGCCACCTCTCCCTGCGGGCCTTCGGCACCTACCACCTGCCCATCCCCCGGCCTGCGGGCGGCGAGCTCCAGGTCGTGGTGCCCAACGTGGCCCGCTTCAGCGACGACTGGAGCCTGGGCGGTGACGACCTGCGCCTGTGGGTGTCGCTTTCCGAGCTGACCCATCACGCCGTGCTCTCCCAGCCCCACGTGCGTGCCCGTCTCGACGCGCTGATCGGCGAGTACGTCGATGGCTTCCGGCCCGACGCCTCGGCCATGGAGGAGCGGCTGGGGCGCATCGACATGGAGACCATGGGCGACCCCGCCGCGCTCCAGCGCCTGTTCGGGGACCCCGAGATCGTGTTGGGTGCCGTGCGCTCACCGGCCCAGGACGCGTTGCGCCCCCGCCTCGAAGGCCTGATCGCGGTCATCGTGGGCTGGGTCGACCACGTCATGGACCGGGCTGCGGGCCGCCTGCTCGGTGGTGACGAAGGACGCCTGGCCGAAGCCGTGCGCCGCGACCGGGTCGAGGCCAGCGACGCCGACCGCTTCGTCGAGCGCCTCCTGGGCCTCGAGCTGTCCCAGGCCACCTACGACCGCGGCGCCGCCTTCATCGACGGTGTCGTCGAGCGCGCCGGCGAGACCGGCCTCGAGCGACTGTGGGAGGGCGAGAACACCCTGCCCACCCCGGCCGAGGTCGACGCCCCCGGTCTGTGGCTGGCCCGCATGGAGTTCGAGGCCTGACCCAGGCCTGATCCGCGGGACCATCCCGACGTTCGGCCGCCACGAACGGGCGGCCTGCCCACTGAGACCGCTCTCGTCGACGCGGGCCGTGGCCTCTCACGGTCTGCGGGGCGGCGTACTTGCTCCGGGGAAGATCGTGCATACCGGTGACGTAGGTGGCTGCGCTCAGTTGGCGGGCGGGGGAGCAACACCCCGGATGAAGCCGCCGTCCAGGCCGGCGTCCATCTTGCGGGCATGCCACCGTCCCGAAGACGGCCATCGCATGGGTTGGCACCCGCCGGAGGCCACTACCCGACGACGGTCGAACGACTCGCCGCCACCGCCCCGCCCCTTTCAGCAAGCGGTGTCCCTGATCCCTCATGTGCCGCCAGATGGATGCCGTCACCCCACGACGTTCGTCAGGGGCCGAGCGCGACCAAGCGGACGTCGATGATGCGGCCGTCGGCCACGTCGACCTCGGCGAAGGTGTGGGTAGGGGCCCGGCGCCGCTGCGTGGGCGAGCCTGGGTTCAGCAGCAGCTGCCCGTCCTCACCCGGCCCGCAGAAGGGCAGGTGGGAGTGACCGAACACAACCAGGTCGGCATGGGGGAACAGCTTCTTGAGCCGGCGCGGCCGCCCGTCGCTGGGACCGGAGTCGTGGATCATGGCCACGGCCACCCCGCCCAGGTCGAGCTCGAGCCGTTCGGGCAGCAGGCCCACCAGGTCGACGTCGTTGTTGCCCAGCACGGCGTGGACCGGCCCCGCCCCCGCCAGCTGGTCGAGCACCTCGACCGAGGTGATGTCCCCGGCGTGGAGCACGGCGTCGCTCCCCTCCACCGCGGCCAGCACCGCCGCAGGCAGGGGACGACCGGCCCGTAGGTGGGTGTCGGACACCACCACCACCCTCATGCCACCACCACCCTCATGCCGGCGCCGCCCGGCCGGCGCCGTCGGGGCGATCTCGCCCGTCGTCGGGAGCGGTGTTGGTGAGCACATCGATCACGTCCAGCAACGTGGGGGTCTCCACCGGTGGCTCGACCAGGGGCTGGTCATCGGCGGAGCCCGAGGCCGACGCCACCGACGCGGCCAGGTCGTGCTCGTCGACGGTGTCGTCGTCGTAGGCCGGCTCGGTCACCAGGTCCCGGGCGACGTCGAAGACGTTGCGGCCCATGAAGAAGGCCACCGCGGTGGCACCGGCCAGCGCAGCCAGCAGCAGGAAGCCGACCCGGGCGGGGATGGAGGCCAGGCCCACCAGGGCGCCGATGACCCACAGGACCTGGAAGCGGGACTCGAAGGTGGCGAAGGCCCGGCCCTTGTCCCGCGCCCCCGAATCGCGCTGCACCAGGGAGTCGAAGGCCAGCTTGGCCGTGGCCGCACACACACCCACGGCGAAGATGACCAGCAGGGCCCCACCCAGGCCGCCGAGCAGGGCGGCCAGCACCGCGGTCACCGTGGTCACCAGCAGCGCCCCGGCCAGCAGGCGCTCCTCGCTCACGTGGCGGCGCAGCTGGGGGGCGAGCAGGGCCCCCCCGATGCTGCCGGCGCCCACGGCGCCGAGCACCAGCCCGTAGCCCGTGGTCGAGGCGTCCGAGGTGCGCAGGTCGAAGGCGATGAGGAAGGTGAGGAAGCCCACCGAGGCTCGCAGCACCCCCATGGCCGATGCCCCCAGGAACACCCCGGCGGGCAGCTCGAGCCGGCCCCGACGGAAGCCCAGCGCGGGCCGGGGCGGGGCGACCTCGCCCTCGGCCAGCGGCACCAGGGCTTCACGGGCGGGGCGCAGGCGCAGGGCCATCACCGACGCGCCGACGAAGACCAGCGAGGCCAGGCCCATGGCCCAGCTCGAACCTCCGACCAGGGACAACAGGGCAGCGGGTCCGGCCACCACAGCCCCGGCCAGGGGGGAGACGATCGCCAGCTTCGAGTTGGCCGCCACCAGGTCGGCGTCGTTGGCCACCGTCGAGGGCAGGTAGGCGCTCTTGGCCACCGAGTAGCCCTTGCCCAGGGCCAGCATGGCGAAGGCCTCGGGGAACAGCAGCAGGCTGTCGAGGTGCATGACCATGAGGGCGGCGATGACCACCCGGGCCAGACACGAGCCCAGGATGATCCAGCGCGAGCCACCCCGGGCCCGGTCGATGGCCGGACCGATCAACGGTGCGACCACGGCGAAGGGGGCCAGGGTCAACAGGAGGTACAGGGCAACGCGCCAGCGGGCCTCACTGGGGTTGATGGAGAAGAACAGCGAACCGGCCAGGGCCACGGCCACGGCGGCGTCCCCGGCCGTGGACAGGGCGTGGGTGCGGGCCAGGCGCACGAAGGGCGGCACCACGAAGGCGTCCCGACCCCGACGGGAGGCTTTGGGGAGGGGGTCCCAGCTCGACCCGGTGGCCACGGCCCCATCGTAGGGTCCCGGGCCGGACGCATCGGCCATGCCGCGGCCTGTGGCCGTCGACGCCCGGCCGTACGTCGATCAGCCCCGGGGCACGACGTACTTGTAGCCCAGGCCCCGGATGGTGACGATGCGCACCGGGTTGGCGGGGTCGGGTTCGATCTTGGCCCGCAAGCGCTTGACGTGGACATCGAGGGTCTTGGTGTCCCCCACGTAGTCCATCCCCCACACCCGGTCGATCAGGGTCTCGCGGGGCAACACCCGTCCGGCGTTGTCGAGGAGCAGGGCCAGCAGCTCGAACTCCTTGAGGGGCAGGTTGACGCCCTCGCCCCGGATCTCGACCTCGTGGCGCTCGAGGTCGAGCACGACGTCGCCCACCTCGAGCCGCTCGGCCCCGGGCAGGTGGGCCTGGCTGCCATCGGCCTGGCTGCGGCGCATGACGGCCCGGATGCGGGCCACCAGCTCCCGCAGGCGGTAGGGCTTGGTCACGTAGTCGTCCGCCCCCACCTCGAGGCCGACGACGGTGTCGATCTCGGAGCCCTTGGCCGTCACCATGATGATGGGCACCTTGCTGCGGGCCCGCAGGTGGCGGCACACGTCGACCCCGGACAGGCGGGGCAGCATGACGTCGAGCAGCACGATGTCGGGACGCACGGCATCGAAGCGCTCGATGGCCTCGACCCCGTCGAAGGCCACCTCCACCCGGAAGCCCTCCCGCTTCAACCCGACGCGCAGCGCGTCGACGAAGGACTCCTCGTCCTCGACGACGAGGACGGTGGGGATGTGGTCCGACAAGGTCAACCTTCCGTCGTAGCCAGGGGGGCACGGGCCGTGACCGGCTCACCGGCCCCACTGGGCAGGACGAGGGTGAAGGTCGATCCCTCACCCTCGCGGGATTCCACCGTCACCCGGCCACCGTGGTTCTGGGCCACGTGGCGGACGATGGCCAGGCCGAGGCCGGTGCCGCCCGTGCGTCGGCTCCGCCCCTTGTCGACCCGGTAGAAGCGTTCGAAGACCCGTTCCAGGTCGTGGGCGGGGATGCCGATGCCCCGGTCGCACACCGACAGGTGCACATCGCCGCCCACGAGCCGGCACGACACCGCCACCACGGAACCGTCCTCGGAGTACTTCAGGGCGTTGTCGACCAGGTTGTAGAGGGCCGAGGCCAGCTGGCGGGCGTCACCGGGGATGCGCAGGCCGGGTTCGAGGTGCTCGACCTCGAGGCTGATGCGACGGTTCTCGGCGGCCTGGCCCACCCGATCGAGCGTCTCGGCGATGACCAGGCCCACGTCGACCACCTCCACGGCCCTGGTGGCGTCGGTCTCGATGCGGCTGAGCACCAGGAGGTCGTCGATGGTGCGCCCGACCCGCATGGCCTCGTGGTGCAGGCGTCCGGCCAGGCGCAGGACGAGCTCGGGGTCGTCCTCCCCCGTCATGGTCTCGGCCAGCAGCGCCATGGCCCCCACCGGGGTCTTGAGCTCGTGGCTGATGTTGGCCACGAAGTCGCGGCGCACGTCCTCGAGGCGACGGCGCTCGGTGACGTCCTCGGCCACGGCGATGGCCCCACCCGAGGTCAGGGGCTGGACGAGGATGTTGAAGCACTGGCGGGGCGGACCGCTCAGCTGCACCTCACGGCGGCCCCGGTCCTGGCCCCGACCGGCCACCTCGGCCATGAGGTCGCGCACGGCCGCGCCCACCAGGGCGTCACCGTGGCGAGCGGCGATGAAGCGGGCCGCCGCCCGGTTGGCGAAGGTGAGCTCGCCGGCCTCGTCGCACAGCAACACGGCCTGGGGGAAAGCGTCGAGGGCGGCCACCAGGCGGGTCTCGGCGTCCTCGGCCGCTCGCTGGGTGGCTGCGGCCGAGGCCACGAACCGTTCCAGGCGATGCAGGCGGGCCTCGGGGCTGGACGCGCTGTCCAGCCCCGCCGTGGCCAGCACGGCGCCCAGCCGGCGGCCCTGGAGGGCGCGGATGACGATGGCGGCCAGGGCGGCACCGAGCAGCGCGGCGACGCCGAGCCCCACCACGACGAGCCCGGCGGACATGGGCTTCAGCCCGTCTTGGCGCCGACGTCGGCCGCGGTGGCCCCGTCGGCACCGGCCGCGGCGTCGATGCCGGCGGCGTCGGTGGCACCCGCCACCCGGGCCTCGCGCCGGGCCCGGGCCCGGGCCGCGCCGTTGTGCTCGGGCAGGCTGCCCTCGGCCATGAACAGGACCCGCTCGCCCATGTTCACGGCATGGTCGCCGACCCGCTCGTAGTAGCGGCTGATCACGGCCAACTGCACGGCCACGGACACGTCGATCTCGCCCTTGGCGTGGCTCTCGAAGACGGCCAGCACCATCTCGCGCTGCAGGGCGTCGAGGCGGTCGTCGACGTCGTGGAGGGCGTCGCCGAGGGCGCCGCTGTTCTCGGAGTAGGCGTCACCGGCCAACCGCAGCAACCGCCCGGCCTCGTAGCTCATGTCCTGCAACAGGCCTCTGAGCCGGGGCGGGATCTCCACGCCGTACATGCGCCGGGCCGCCTTGGCCACGTTGACCATGAGGTCCCCGGACCGCTCGAGGTCCGAGTTGATGCGCATGGTGGCCACGATGGCCCGCAGGTCGCCAGCGACGGGGGCCTGGCGGGCCAGCAGCCGGAAGCAGCGTTCGTCGATGTCGACGGACACCTCGTCGAGGGCGTCGTCGCCCTCGATGAGGCGGGCCGCACCCTCCATGTCGCCGGTCAGCAGCACCTCGGTGGCCTGGGCTACGGTCTCCGTGGCCATGGCCGCCAGGTGCAGCACCCCGGCCTTGAGCTCGTTGAGGTCGTCGTGGAAGGACTTGCGGTAGTCGTTCGGCACGGTCGTGCTCCTCAGCGGATCTCAGCGGCCAGGTGGCTCGGATCCCCGGTCAGCAGGTAACGGATGCGCGACCCGATGACGCAGCAGTGATCGGTGATGCGGTCGAGGGCCTGCCCTGCAGCGTAGGAGCGCACGGCGATGGCCGCGGCCCGAGGCTGGTCGAGGTGGGTGAGCTCGGCCACCAGGCGCGACGCCAGGTGGGTCATCTGGGGCACACCGGTCGACAGGTCGGTGGCCAGCTCCAGGCTGCTGGCCGACCACGCCCGTGACGCCCGGGCGAAGGACTCGACGGCGGTGTCGCTCATCACCAGCAGGATGTCGAAGGTGACGGGGGAGGCCTGGAGCAGCTGGTGGTCGGGGGCGAGGCGCACGACCCGCAGGGCCAGGTCCCCCACCCGTTCGAGCTCGGACAACATGCGGATGACGGAGAGCACCAGGCGCAGGTCCGAGGCCACCGGGCTCTGGCGGGCCAGCAGCTTGGTGCAGCGATCGGTGAGGGACACGTTCATGGCGTCCACACCGTCGTCCGCGGCCAGGGCCAGCCCGGCCACGGCCTCGTCCCCCGTCCGCAGGACGTGGGCCATGCGATCGAGGTTCTCCTCGACCCGCAGACCCATGACCTCGACCTGGATCTTGAGCTGCTCGAGATCAGCCTCGTACGCGGACCGGCTCACCGATGGCCTCCCCTCAGACGTCATTGGCCCTACGGGATCGACCGGACTCACCCGAAGCGACCGGTGATGTAGTCCTCGGTGCGGGTGTCGGTCGGCTTGGTGAACAGCTGCGAGGTACCCCCCACCTCGACGAGCATGCCCGTTCGCTGGCCCGACGATCCGTCGACCTCGGCGGTGAAGAAGGCCGTGCGGTCCGAGGCCCGGGCCGCCTGCTGCATGTTGTGGGTGACGATGACCACCGTGTACTCGCTCTTGAGCTCGGCCATGAGCTCCTCGATGCGCATGGTGGCGATGGGGTCGAGGGCCGAGCACGGCTCGTCCATGAGGATGACCTCGGGCTGCACGGCGATGGCCCGGGCGATGCACAGCCGCTGCTGCTGGCCGCCGGAGAGCGACAGGCCCGACTGCTTGAGCTTGTCCTTGACCTCGTCCCAGATGGCCGCCTTGCGCAGCGACTGCTCGACGATGTCGTCGAGGCCCTTGCGCACCCCGTTGACCCTGGGCCCGAAGGCCACGTTGTCATAGATCGACTTGGGGAACGGGTTGGGCTTCTGGAACACCATGCCGATGCGGCGCCGCACCTGGATGGCGTCCACGCCGGACCCGTAGAGGTCGTCGCCATCGAAGAGCACCTGGCCCGAGAGCCGGGCCCCGGGGATGAGGTCGTTCATGCGATTGAAGCAGCGCAGGAAGGTGGACTTGCCGCAGCCCGAGGGCCCGATGAGGGCGGTGATCTGGTTGCGGTAGATGTCCATGGCCGGGGCGGTGACGGCCTTGAAGGCGCTGTAGTAGATGGACACGTCCCGGCACTCGAAGACCGGCGTGGACGTGGGGTTGGCGTCCCTCTGGGGGGTGGTGCCGACCTCGACCCGGCGACGCAGGGGGTTGTCGGCGGTCGTGACGTCACTCGCAGCCATGCTCGTCTCTCGGTTCGCAGTTCGTCTCGGGTGGGGGACCCGGGGACAGCATGGCGGTGCGCGGGGAGGCGGGCAAGGCTGCTCAGGGGCCCTGCGCCAGACGCCGTTCGTTGTTCCGGGTCCGTTCACCTCTCGTTCACCGACGGGGCATGGACGGTTCGCCGGCCCTCCCTACGGTTCGCCTCGCCAGCATGCTCCACCTGCTGGTGATCTCAAGCGAAACGCATCCCCCTACGAGGAGCTCCTTCCCCATGCGACGTTGGTTCCCCCGAGCTTCCGGGCTCGCTGTGGCGGCCCTGGCCCTGTCGCTCGTCGCCGCCGGCTGCGGCGGCAGCGACGACGATGACACCGCCGCCACCACGACCACGGCCGGCGGTGCCACCACCACCACGACGGCCGCCTCCTCCGGCGGTTCGGACGTGGACTTCAGCGCTCTGCCCTCGGCCACGCTGAACGGCTCTGGCGCGACCTTCCCCAAGGTGTTCTACGAAGAGGCCATCGCCGGCTTCAAGGAAGAGGCCGACCAGGTCACCCTGACCTACGGCGGCGGCGGCTCGGGCAAGGGCCGCCAGGACCTGGCCGACCAGGTCGTCGACTGGGCCGGCACCGACGGCCTGGTGAAGGACGAGGACAAGCCCAACTACAAGGGCGGCGAGTTCCTCTACGTCCCCACCGTGGCCGCCCCCATCACCGTGTCCTACAACCTCGACGTCGAGGGCATGAACCTGTCCCCGGCCACCATCGCCGGTATCTTCCAGCGACAGATCATGACCTGGAACGACCCCGCCATCGCTGCGGAGAACCCCGACGCCGACCTCCCCGACACCGCCATAACCGTGGCCGTGCGTTCTGACGGCTCGGGGACGACGGAGAACTTCACCAAGTTCCTCGTCGCCGGCGCGCCCGACGCCTGGACCCTCAAGTCGGGCTCCACGGTCGAGTGGCCGGCGGACGTGCAGAAGGGTGCGGGCAACGGCGGCGTGTCCACCCTGGTCAAGGGCACGCCGGGGGCCATCGGCTACGTCGACCTGGCGGACGCCGACGCGACGGGGCTGTCCATGGCCAACATCAAGAACAAGGCCGGCGAGTTCGTCGAACCCACCCTGGAAGGGGCCTCGGCCGCCCTCGATGGTGCCAAGGCCAACCCCGACCTGAGCTACAACCCGCTGTGGGCCGACGGCAAGGACAGCTACCCCATCACGGCCCCCACCTGGATCATCGTGTACAAGAACCAGACGGACAAGGCCAAGGGCGAGGCCCTCAAGGGCTTCCTCACCTACGTGCTGACCGACGGCCAGGATTTCGCCAACGAGGTGCTGTACGCCCGGCTCCCCGACGCCCTGCAGGAGAAGGCATTGGCCCAGATCGACTCGATCGTGGTCCCGGCCTGAGGCCCCCCGACCCTGATCTGACGTCGATCTCGAACTGATGCCGCGGTGGCGGGGCTGGTCCAGCCCCGCCACCGCCCGTTGAGCCCACCCGCCTCAGCCTGGAGCCACCATGACCGCCACCGCCACCAGCCCCCCGGCCGTCCCGGCCGCCGGGCGCCTCACGGCCAAGGACAAGCACTTGGCCGACCGCAACTTCCGTTACCTGGCCCTGGCCGCCGGGCTGCTCGTCCTGGTGATCCTGGCCCTGATCATCATCTCCACCACCCGCCAGGCCTGGCCCGCCTTCACCAGCTCGGGCTCGAAGTTCTTCACCTCGACCCGCTGGGCCCCCAGCCAAGGCGTCTTCGGTTCGCTCACCCTGGTGTACGGCACCTTCGTAGCCTCGGCCATCGCCCTCGTCTTCGCCGTGCCCGTCAGCATCGGCATCGCCCTATTCCTCACCGAGGTGGCCCCCCGGCGGGCCCGCAGGCCCCTGAGCCTGGTCATCGACCTGCTGGCCGCAGTGCCGTCGGTGGTCTTCGGCCTGTGGGGCTTCATCTACCTGCGCCCCGGGCTGACCGTGGGCTACGGCCGGGTGGCCGACGCCCTCGAGCCCATTCCCGTGCTCAACCGACTGTTCGCCAACCCCGTCAGTGGGTCGAGCTTCTTCACCGCCGGGCTCATCCTCGCCCTGATGATCACGCCCATCGTGACCTCGCTCACCCGCGAGGTGCTCGAGTCGGTGCCCTCCAGCCAGCGGGAGGCGGCCCTGGCCCTGGGCGCGACCCGCTGGGAGACGATCCGCAGCGCCGTGCTGCCCTACGGCAAGGGCGCCATCATCGCCTCGGTCATGTTGGGCCTGGGCCGGGCCATGGGCGAGACCATCGCCGTGGCCCTGGTCATCGGCGGCGGCTTCCAGATCACCGCCAACCTGTTCTCCTCGGGCAACGCCATGCCCGCAGTGATCGCCAACCAGTTCGGTGAGGCGTCGGGCACCTACCGCTCGGCCCTCATCGGCCTCGGCGTCGCCCTGTTCGTGGTCACCGTGGTCGTCAACCTCATCGCCCGCACCGTCATCGCCCGCTCCAACCGGGCCCTGGGGAAGGTCCTTTTGTGACCGCGTCGACGACCGCTGCACCGACACCGAACCGGCTGACCAGCCACGGCACCCTCTCGGGCCGACGCCGCTACACGAACCTCGCGGCCACCGCGCTCATCTGGGCGGCGCTGGCCGTGGCCAGCATCCCCCTGGGCCTGCTCATCCTCTGGGTGGCCCGCAAGGGCCTGCCCGTCCTGAGCTGGAGCTACCTGACCGAGAGCATCCCCACCCGGTCCACCTCCGACGCACCCGGCATCGGCCCCGCCGTGGTGGGCACCCTCATCACCACCGCCCTGGCCACGGCCATCGCTGTGCCCCTGGGCATCCTGGGCGCCATCTACCTCAACGAGTACGGGGCCGAGAGCCGCCTGGCCCAGGTCATCCGCTTCCTGGCCAACGTGCTCACCGGCGTGCCCTCCATCGTGATGGGCCTGTTCATCTACACCATCTGGGTGGTGCCCCTGAAGGGGGCGGGCCTCACCGCCTTCTCCGGGTCGCTGGCCCTGGCCTTCCTCATCTTGCCGGTGATCATCCGCTCCACCGAGGAGATGCTCAAGCTGGTGCCCCAGACGCTGAGGGAGGCCAGCCTGGCCCTGGGGGCATCCAGGGCCCGCACCATCGTCACCGTGGTGCTGCCTGCGGCTCTGCCCGGCATCACCTCGGGGGCGCTGCTGGCCGTGGCCCGGGCCGCCGGTGAGACCGCCCCCGTGCTGTTCACGGTGGGCTTCACCAACAGCATCAACTGGAACCCGTTCTCGGGCACCAACGTGACCCTGGCCCAGCTCATCTTCTCCAACGCCTCGGCCCCCTACGAAGGGGCCCAGCAGCGGGCCTACGCGGCGGCGCTCACCCTGATCATGCTGGTCCTGCTGCTGACCGTGATCGCCAGGTTGGTGGCCGCCCGCCTCACCGTGCGCTGACGGGTTCGGACGTACCGTCGGGCGAACTGCCGCGGTCGATCAGCCCCGGCCCACCCGCACGAGGCCTCACCGAAGGGTCGGCTGCTGTCCACCTGGCCGTCGGATGGCGGTCACGGGGCGGCTGCCTGGTCCGTGGAGACTGTCCCCACGGTGCCAGCAGGGCCCTCACGGTGAGGCTCATGGACGTGGCCGGCACGACGCTCTACGAGGTCGACTGCCCCCGGCTGACTGACGAGGCGTGGCGCGAGGCGGCGTGCGCTGCTCTCGTGCCGCGTGGGCACGGCCACCCCCCCGTTGGGGCGGGTACCCGCCGGAGTCGAAGATGCCCCGGCCGGAGGCGACGGCGGCCGGGGCATCCAAGGCGCCAACCTCAACTGGGTGTCGTCGGCGGCGTCGCTACACCCGCCTACCCGACGAGCCCGCGAGCGATGCTGACGGCCGGTGACGGCAACGCGGGGTTCACACAACCCGCTTGGTTCTGTTCCACCCCGCCTACGACGTCGTCGGCCCTGGAGCTGTTGCTGGGGGCACCGGCCGGAACGGCGTCAGCCCTCGGTGCGCAGACGGGGGTGCAGGCCGTGCTGGCGGAGAGCAGCCCTGGTGTCCCGTTCCAGCAGTACGAGGGTGAGCTTCCGCACCCGGGCATCGACGTACCCCGCGGCGCATCCGGCCAGGACACGGTGGACGATGCGGTGGGGGACGCCCGGTCGCCATCCCCCAGCAGCACCCGCAGGGGCTGGGGTCATCCCCGATGGAAAGGTCCAGCCACGGATGCATGGTCAAGCCAACGTCGAACGGCCCCGAGGCGGGCCCAAGTAGGAGGACCAACCATGAAGAAGTTCACCAAGACGATGGCCAAGCTGTCCCTGGTCGCACTGCCGCTGGCGGCCATGGTGGCCGGCGCCGCCCCGGCGTCGGCCCGCGCCCGCCAGGGCAACATCCCCGCCACCTGCCCGGCCGAGGGCACCGATGCCAACGGCAGGCCGATCACCTCGCTCCCCGAGGGCACCCGCGTGGGGCTGTGGGTGTGCGGGGCCGACGGGCAGTGGCACTTCGGCTGGCTGATCGACGGCCGGGTGTCTGAGCCCACGCCGACGTCACCGAAGGCCCAGGTCGTCGTCTCGGCCCCTGCGGCCCTGGCCTCCCGCTGACCACGGGGCTGCGGCGCCGATGCCGGCCGGCGGGGCCGGCATCGTGGCGCCGGAGCCACCATTCGATGCATCCAGGGCGAGTTGCTGGGACCGCGTGCCGCGGTGGCCGCTCGTCGTGGCGCTTGCCACCGGCCCCAGCGGGGTAGCGCTCCGTCTCCCGCAGCTCTGAGCAGTGGTCGATGACGGAACCAACCAGCTCGGCGGTGATCGACGACCTCAACGGCGATCTCGCCCTCGAGCTGCGATCGATCTCGCAGTACATCCTGCACTTCGCGATGATCACCGCAGCGGAGACACCAGCATCATCGACGAGCTCAAGGTGCACCTCGGCCAGGAGCTGAACCACGCCAGCGTCCTCGCCGAGCAGGTGGCCTTCCTGGGCGGGGTGCCGACCACGGCCACGGCGCCCGTACCCGGCTTCGTGGACTCCAAGCAGGCCCTGCAGGAGGACCTTGCGCTGGAGACCGACCAGCTCGACCGCTATCGCGCCCGGGTGCAGCAGGCCGCCGAGCTCGGCCTGCCCGACGTCGCCGAAGCACTCCGGCCCCTGCTCACCGAGACCCAGGAGCAACTCCGCGACCTGCAGACGGTGCTCGGCCTCTAGCGCCTCACCGTGCGCTGACCGCGGCGGCAGCCAGGCGCTCGGCGGGGGGTGGGTGGCTGGCCCACAGCGCCCGCCACCGCGTCGGGGCCAGGTCGACCTCGGCCCGCACCAGCACCCGGTGCAGGTGACCGACGAGCCGGCTGGGGTCGCCGATGACGGCCCGGGCCACGGCGTCGGCCTGACGCTCGTGGGCCCGCGACTGGGCGGCGAGGACCAACGAGGCCAGACCACCCCCCGCCACCAGGGCCACGGCCAGCAGGGGCAGGAGCCGGGGGTCGGCCGTGCCCTCGGACCCCGTGGCCAGACCGGCTACGGCCGCCCCATCCCGGCCGACCAGCCACGACAGGGCCAGCAGGGCGGCGAGGACCGTGGCCATGGCCGCACACGACCGGCGGTGGTGGTGCAGGCTCCAATGGGCCGCCTCGTGGGCCACGACAGGGTCGGTGTCAACTGGTCCGGCGGCCAGCACCGTCGATGACAGCACTAGGCGCCGGGTGGGTCCGAGCCCGGCCACGTAGGCCCCGTCCCCTGCCGCGCTCTCCCCCACCGCCACCAATACCAGGGGTTCGACCACCCCGGCCTGGCCGGCCACCGCGGCGATGTGGGCGGCTACCGCCGGGTCACCGACGGGCATCACGCGGTCCACCAGCGGGGCAACCACCACCGGGTACAGGCCGACGACGGCCACCATGACGGCCACCATGACGGCCCACAACAGCGGCGGCCACCACGGCGTGGCCCGTACCACGGCCATGGCCACGAGCAGGGCCAGACCGCCCAGGACCAGGCGCACGACGGCCATGCCCGCCACCCGGGCCACGATGGCCACGGCCGAGGGGACAGCACCGGTGGTCGGTCCGCGGTGGCCGCGGTGCACCCGCTGCTCCCACAGGTCGATGCCCAGGCGCGGCGGCAGGGCGACCCCCTCCAACGCCACCAGCACGACCAGGGTGCGATCGACCCAGAGGTGGGGCGGGTAGGAGCGGACCAGATGCTCGGCCAGCCCGAAGACCACGAAGGCCAGCGGCACGGCCAGGGCCACCGCCCCCCTGACCAGGCGCACCCGGGCCAGGGCGCCGTGGTAAGCCGCCGAAGCGGCCAGCTCGGCGGCGGAGAACCAGGCGGCGGCGTCAGATGGCGCCGGGGCCGTCAACGCGCGCAGAGGCGCGACGTCGGAGCTGGCCACCAGCTCACGGGGCCAGTTGCGGCCACGCCGCCAACAGGCGCTCGAGCACCTGGTGGTCCGAGGCCCACGTCAGCAGCCCGGCGGCGTCTTCGGGGATGAGCCAGCGCACCTCGTCGACCTCGTCGTTGGCGGCGAACTCGCCCGACTCGACCTGCATCTCCCACCAGTGGGTGGTCTTGGGGCGGCCCTTGTGGTCCACGTGGTGGGACAAGCCGAGGTCCACGCCCATGGTGCAGCGGAAGCCCGTCTCCTCCTCGACCTCACGCACGGCCGCCTGCTCGTCGGTCTCACCCGGTTCGAGCTTGCCCTTGGGTAGGGACCAGTCCTGGCGGTGGGGCCGGTGGATCACCAGGACCTCGAGGGGCCACGCGCCACCGGGCGGGGCCGCCCGCCACACCACCCCACCGGCGGCGCGGATGATGCCCTCGCCACCGAGGCCGAAGTTGGCCACACTCATCGGGCGCTGCTCATCGGGGACGGGCCCGGCTCGTGGCCAGCTCGTGGAGGCGGAGGTGGGCCTCGAGCGTGCCCGGGATGCTGGTGCCGTCAGGGTCGATGTGGGCCACCCGGGTCCAGGTGCCATCGGGACCCAGGCTCCAGGCCAGGGTGTCGTCGCCCAGGTTCACGTCGATCAGCTCCCGCAGGCGCTCCTGCAGGGTCGGATCGGACACGGGGACGAGGGCCTCGACGCGGCGATCGAGGTTTCGGGGCATCAGGTCGGCCGACCCGATGTACCACGAGGGCTGGCCCGGTCCCTCTCCGTTGGCGAAGTGGTAGATGCGGGAGTGCTCCAGGTAGCGACCGACCAGGGAGCGCACCCGGATGTGCTCGGACTGGCCGGGGACCCCGGGGACCAGGCAGCAGATGCCCCGGATGATCAGGTCGATCTCCACCCCGGCCCGCGACGCGTCGTAGAGGGCGGTGATGACCTCGCTGTCGACCAGGCTGTTCATCTTCAGGATGATGCGCCCCGCGGTCCCCGCCTCCCGCTCGCCCCCGATGAGGGCGAGGATCCCCGGCCTCAGGGCCTGGGGGGCCACCAGCAGCCGCTGGTAGGTGGGCTCGTTGCCGAAGCCGGTGAGGTGGTTGAACAGGTCGGTGACGTCCGAGGCGATGGTGGGATCGGCTGTGAACAGGCCCAGATCCTCGTAGATGCGGGCCGTGCGGGAGTTGTAGTTGCCCGTGCCCAGGTGGCAGTAGCGGCGCAGGCCGTCACCGTCGTCGCGCACGACGAGGATGACCTTGGCGTGGGTCTTGAGCCCCACCATCCCGTAGACGACGTGCACCCCGGCCTGCTCGAGGCGCTTGGCCCAGTCGATGTTGTTGCGCTCGTCGAAGCGGGCCGTCAGCTCGACGAGCACGGCCACCTGCTTGCCGTCCTCGGCCGCCTGCACCAGGGCGTCGATGATGGGGCTGTCGCCCGACGTCCGGTACAGGGTCATCTTGATGGCCAGCACCCGGGGGTCCGTCGCCGCCCGCTTCACGAAGGCCTCGACGGAGGACGTGAAGGACACGTAGGGGTGGTGCACGAGCACGTCGCCCCGACGGATGCTGGCGAAGAGGTCACCCTCCTCGTCGTCGACCAGGCGGGGCTCGGCCACCGGCGTCAGCACGGGGAACTTCAGGTCGGGCCGGTCGAGGCCGGCGAAGGCCCACAGCGAGCTCAGATCGAGGGGGGCCCGGGACCGGTACACGTCCTCGTGGTCGACCTCGAGCTCGTCGACGAGCAGGTCGAGCATCTCGTCGGGCATGTCCTCGGCCACCTCGAGGCGCACCGGGTTCTTGAACCGCCTCCGGCGTAGCTCCATCTCCAGTGCCACCAGCAGGTCGTCCGCCTCCTCGTCCTCGAGGGTGAGGTCCGAGTTGCGGGTGACGCGGAAGGCGTGGGCACCGATGAGGTCGACGCCGGGGAAGAGCACGTTGAGGTGCCGGGCGATGACCTGTTCGAGGGGCACGAAGCGCTCGCCGTCGGACAGGGGCATGAAGCGGGGCAGCAGGGGCGGCACCTTGACGCGGGCGAAGCGCTGCAGCTCGTCGTCCCCGGTGCGCCCGAACACCCCCAGGTTCAGCGACAGGTTGGAGATGTAGGGGAAGGGGTGGCTGGGATCGACGCCCAGAGGGGTGAGCACAGGGAAGATGCGGTCGTGGAACTCGCTCTCGATGGCCTTGCGACCGTCGCGATCGAGGGCTTCCCACCCGGTCAGATCGATGCCCGTGGCCCGCAGACGGGGCAGCAGGTCGTCGAGGAAGACGGCCTCCTGGCGGTCGAGCAACTGCTCGACGCCGTCGCGGATCTCGAGCAGTTGCACGGCCGGGGAGGGACCGTCGGGGGCGAGGGCGCTGACCTCGCCGGCCACCAGGTCCTTCAGGCCCGCCACACGGACCATGAAGAACTCGTCGAGGTTGGTGGAGAAGATGGCGCAGAACTTCAGCCGCTCGATCAACGGCAGGCGCCGGTCCTCGGACAGAGCGAGGACCCGGGCGTTGAAGTCGAGCCAGGACAGCTCCCGGTCGAGGAAGCTCAGGGGCCGATTGGCGGTGGCCGACACGACGAGATGCTAGCCAACCACCCGGCCGTCAGCCCTGCTCCTGGTACCCCAGGTCCCAATCGACCTCGATGTTCTCCCGCTCGCCGTCACGCATGACCCGCTCACGGTTGCGGCGGAACTGGGGGTCGTGGGGGGGCAGCAGGGTGAGGCGGGCCTGGGCCCGGGCCCGGAAGTCCTCGATGACCTTGCGCTCGCCGTAGCGGCCGCGGATCTCCCAGTGGGGGGCCACCGGACCGAGGTAGACCACGGTGACGCCGGCGATGGGCGGTTGTGGTTCGGCTTCGACGATCGTCATCAGCAGCTCCGCCAGTTCTCGGCAGTTCTCGGCAGTGGTCCCGGCAAGAGCCCGGGCGGTCCCTGGGCGGGGCTTCCGGGCAGGTCGCGGCCGTGGCGGAACCCCGCAGGGAGCCGCCGGTCGGACGTGAGAGTGTAACCCTCGCAACATCACCGTGATGGTCGGTCCTCGTGTGAGTGCGCTACCCCACGGTAATGTTGCCCGGCAACGTCGTTTGAGCGACCCCTTCGGGCGAGTCCAGGTGACTCCGGAGCCAGCGACGCTGGCCGGGGCGGCGGCACGACGGGAACGGAGGCCGGCATGGCGAACCACTGGATGGCGCAGGGCAACTGCGCCGAACGTCCCCCCTCGCTCTTCTTTCCGAGCGATGGGGTAGGCGTCGAGGTGGCGAAGCGTGTCTGCACCACCTGCGCGGTGAAGCAGGAGTGCCTGGAGTACGCCCTGCGCAACCGCATCGACCACGGCGTGTGGGGTGGGACGTCGGAGCGTGAGCGGCGCCGCATCCTCAAGCGCCGTCGCCTGCTGTACGAAGAGGTCAGCCAGCCCTGACCTCGGCCGCCGGTGGGGTCGGGAAGGCCCACCGGACCCCCAACCCCACCGAGCCCACATCCGACGCCGAACGTGCAACGAGCCCCCTCGCTGAGGGGGCTCGAACCGTTGGTCGGTGAATCAAACCGGCGGTGGATCAGGCCGGCAACAGACACACCGGCGAGGGATCAGACCGCCGGAGGGCTCTTGTGGTCCTCTTCCTGCTGGCCCTTCTTCAGCTCCCGCTGGGCCTCGCCGATGGAACGGGCCAGCTTGGGGAGCTGCGTCCCGCCGAACAGGAGCAGGACGACGACCAAGACGATGATCAACTCCGGCCCGCCAAGACTGCCGAGTGCGAACATGGGGCCCAGCCTACCCGGCGACACCGGGCCGCGAGCCGGCAGGGACCTCAGGCCGAGCGCGGGTTCCGGTTGAACTGGGCCACTGCGGCCAAGGCCCGCTCACGGCGGATGCGGCGACGTTCACGCTCGGAGAGCCCGCCCCAGATGCCGAACTTCTCGCTGTGGCGGATGGCGAACTCGAGGCACTGCTCGCGCACCACGCAGCCACGACAGACCTCTTTGGCCTCTCGGGTCGACGCCCCCCGCTCGGGGAAGAAGAGGTCGGGGTCGACCCCCAGGCAGTTGGCGTACTCCTGCCAGGAGAGGTCTTCGGCGGGATCGTTGATGGGGATTCGCACTGGCGTGTCCTTCCGATCTCGCTGGCGCCCGAGTCGCGCCGCCTCGCCTCTGCCATGTCCCCTGGGCACGGCTGCTCGACGTCCGATGGCCATCGAAGCACTGTCCAGCCTGGCGCCGGTCTCCCCGGCGATCCGGCCACCCCGCGTGGTCACCCCGTAGCGACGCCAATGTAATTACACTGCTGTGATATTGCGCTACGCCGGAGCGAAAAGCAAGGGGGTAACCTCAGCTGCGTGCTTTTTCGCGCGGAGAGGGTCGACATCACGACGATGGGCGTCGGCGCCATCGTCAACGCGGCCAACGCCGAACTGCGGGGCGGCGGGGGTGTCGACGGTGCCATCCACCGGGCGGCCGGGCCCGAGCTCCTGGCCGCCTGCGCCCGCATCGGCGGCTGTCGGCCCGGCGACGCCGTGGCCACCCCCGGGTTCGCGCTGGCCGCGGCCCACGTGATCCACACCGTGGGGCCCGTGTGGTCGGGCGGGGACCGGGGCGAGGACGACACCCTGGCCTCGTGCTACCGCCGGGTGCTCGAGGTGGCCGACGAGCTGGGGGCGGCCACCATCGCCATCCCCGCCATCTCCACCGGGGTGTACGGCTTCCCCCGACCCCGGGCGGCGAGGTTGGCCGTGGCCACCCTGCGGGCCACGGCCACCGCAGTCACCGAGTGCACCCTGGTGGCCTTCGATGCCGAGACGCTGGCCCTCTACCAGGCCGAACTGGCCCCTTGAACCTCACCCACTGAACCTCGCGGCTCAGCGGCGACCGCCGATGAGCTTGCGCTTCTGGTCGATGAAGTCCACCAGCACGTAGTCGCCCAGGGTCTCGGGGGTGGTGAAGAAGGCCCGACCCCGGTTCATCTCCGCCACCTTCTCGATGAACTGCTTCAGGTAGCTGGTGGCGTCGAGCATGAAGGTGTTGATGACGATGCCGTCGTTGGTGCACCGGGCCACCTCACGCAGGGTCCGACGGATCGTCTCCTGCTCGGGTGGGTAGGCGAAGTACGGGGTGCCGTCGTCCTCGATGTGGGCGGTGGGCTCGCCGTCCGTGATCATGATGATCTGCTTGGTGCCGGTCTGGCGGGCCAGCAGCTGGCGGGAGATGGCTAGGCCGTGCTGCATGTTGGTGCCGTAGACGTAATCCCACGACACCTCGGGCAGCTCGTTGGCCTTGAACTCCCGGGCCACCGACGAGAAGCCGACCAGACCCAGGTAGTCCCGGGGGTACTGGGACGAGATCAGCGAGTGCAGGGCCATGGCGACCTTCTTGGCCGGCAGGAAGTTGTCGCGCATGGGCATGGACAGCGACAGGTCCAACATCAGCACCGTCGACTGGCGCACCAGGTGCTCGGTGCGCTCGACCTCGAAGTCGTCGGGCGTCAGCCGCACCGGGGTCCCCGCCCCCGAGCGGCGCACGGCGTTGCGCATGGTCTGCTGGATGTCGAGGTTGAACGGATCGCCCCACTCGTAGGGCTTGGTCGAGTACTCCCGCTCGTGGCCCCAGCCCTGCTTCTCCATCTGGTGCCGGCCGACCTGGTCCATGTTCAGCTTCTTGAACAGGTCCGACAGCGCGTTCTGACCGATGCGGCGGATGCCCCGGGGGGTGAGCTCGAGGCGGCCGTCGGACTTGCGGTCGATGAGGCCGGCCTCTTCGAGCATCTTGGCCACCTCGGCCATGCGCTCGAGGGAGCGGGCCGCGTCCTCGCCCAGCAGCTCACGGGCCCGGTCGATGTCGACCTCGGCCAGGGCACCGGGGCTGGTGGCGCCGCGCAGCAGGTTCTCGAGCTGGTCCATGTCGCCCAGCTCCTGCATCATCTGGGCGGCCCCGCCGAAGTTCAGCGGGTCCTGGCCGGAGAAGTTGTACTGGCGCTCCCAGCCGGCGTCGGGGAAGGCCTGGCGCAGGTTCCCCCCCAGCTGCTCGAGCTGCCAGCGCAGGTCCATGTCCTCGAGCAGCTGGTCGGACAGGCTCTGGAGCTGGGCCCGCTGCTCGGGCGTCATCGAGTTCAACATGGCCTGCATGGCCGCCATGCGCTGGGCCATGATCTCGAGCAGCTCGTCGACGTTCTGGGGGTTCTCCGGGAAGAAGTCCCCGAAGCGCTGCATGAACTCGTCGAAGGACTGCTGGGTGTCCTCGCCCCGGTTCTTCTGGTCGAGCAGGTTGTTCAGCTCGGACAGCATGTCCTTCATGCGCTGCATCTGCTCGGGGGAGACGTTCTCCATCGCCCCCGACATCTGGTTCACCTGGGCCTGCATCATCTGCTGGCGGAGCTTGTCGATCAGCTCCTCGAAGCGCTGCTGCGCCTCCTGGGAGACGAAGTCGTAGTTCTGCAGCTCCTTGACCTGGCCGGCCAGGTCGGGCGGGAGCATGTCGAGCTGGAAGTTCCGCTCGGCCATGGACTCCTCGGTGACGTCCTTCTGGCGCTGGTCGCCGGTCTCGGCCGCCTGGTCGAGGCGGTCCTCGATGGCCTCGCGCTCGGTCTCGACGACGTCGCGCAGCTCCTGGGCGATGTCGTCGTAGACCCCACCGAGGTCGTGGCGCTCGAGCTGGTCGCGTCGACGGCGCCGCAGGTTCTCCAGCATCTCGCGCAGCCCCTGCATGCGCTCGCCGTCGGGCGTCTCGAACCCCGACTGCATCATGCGCCGCAGGGCGGCGTTCAGGTCACCGTGGTACAGCAGGTCGTCGGTGATCTCACCGAGGACCTCCTCGGCGGTCAGCTCGAAGCCGGCCTGCGTGCCATCCCAGCGGGAGTACAAGAACCGCGAGCGCCCCATGGGGGAAGGCTAGTGGTCGGTCCCCGGGCTGTGCCGCGTGGGCCGCGACCCCGGGCACCCGCCCTATCGTGGGCGGCCGTGCCCCACGCCGTCGCCCCCCTTCCCTCCCTGGGAGACGAGGAGGCCCGGCGGTCCCAGCTACGGCGGATGAAGCTGCAGGCCACGGGGCTGCTGGTGGTGGCCGCCGCCATCTTCGTCGTAGCCCGGATCTTCGAGGAGGAGCACGGCTGGCTGGGGTACATCCGGGCCACGGCCGAGGCGGCCATGGTCGGTGGCCTGGCCGACTGGTTCGCGGTGACGGCGCTCTTCCGCCACCCCCTGGGCATCCCCGTGCCCCACACGGCCATCATCCCCACCCGCAAGAACCAGCTGGGCCAGAGCCTGGGCAGCTTCGTCGAGGACAACTTCCTGGCCGGTCCCATCATCGCCGACAAGATCCGCCAGGCCCGGGTGGCCCAGCGGGCGGCGGCGTGGCTGCTGTCCCCCGGTAGCGCCACCGTGGTGGCCCGCCACGCCAGCACGGCGCTGGCGGGCGCGGCCGAGGTGCTCAAGGACGAGGACGTGCAGAGCGCCATCGAGTCGGGCCTGGTGGGCCGGTTGCGCCGCGTCCAGGCCGCCCCCCTGGCCGGCCGGGTGCTGGAGATCGCCACCGCCGAGGGCCGTCATCGTGAGATGGTCGACGCCGCCCTGGCCTCGGCCCTGAACTTCGTGGACAGCCAGCGCGAGGTGCTGCGGTCCCGCTTCGGGCGGGAGTCGCCTTGGTGGGTGCCCGAGCCCATCGACGACCGCATCTTCACCAAGCTCTACAGCGGCATCCGCGCCTTCCTCGTCGAGGTGTCCGCCGACCCCGACCACGAGTTCCGCCGCTACCTCGACGACCGGGCCGCCGAGCTCGCCCGCCGCCTGCAGGAAGACCCCGAGCTCATCGCCCGGGGGGAGCAGTGGAAGGAGGAGATGCTGCGCCACCCCGCCGTGGCCCGGTGGACGGCATCGCTGTGGTCCGACCTCAAGGTCACCCTGCAGAAGCAGGCCGAGGACCCCGGCTCCGAGTTGCGCCAGCGCATCGAGCAGGCCGCGGTCAGCCTGGGCCATGCCCTGGCCGACGACGCCGAGCTCCAGGGCAAGGTCGACCGGTGGATCGAATCGGCCGCGGTGTACGTGGTGGAGCAGGAGCGCCACCAGGTGGCCGAGCTCATCTCCAGCACCGTGGACCGCTGGGACCCCGACGAGGCGTCGCGGCGCATCGAGCTCCAGGTCGGACGGGACCTGCAGTTCATCCGCATCAACGGCACCCTGGTGGGCGGCCTGGCCGGCCTGCTGATCCACACCGTGTCCCGGTTCCTGTGAAATGGCCCGGATGGGGCCCCAACCCCATCCTCCTCCGCAACGTGGGGCCCCTACCCCACGGCGGCCGTCACGGCCGACCAGTTGTGTCGAGCCACGGAACCGGCCCGCAGGCGGCCGGTAGCGTTCGGGTGTGACGACACCTCGTGAGCCCTTCGCCTGGGGCGTGGCCTTCTCGGCCCAGCAGGCCGAGGGCGCGGCCCCGGCCAGCGACTGGCGCCACTGGGAGGACATCCGCCTGGCCCCCCACTCGGCCGAAGGCTCGGGCTTCGGGGTCAACTACCGCGACGACCTGCGGTTGTTCGCCCACCACAAGCTGGCCCACGTCCGCCTCACCCTGGACTGGGCCCGCATCGAGCCCTCCAACGACGTGGTCGACGCCTGGGCGGTGGAGCACTACCAGTCGGTGCTCGGCGCCGCCGCCGATGCCGGCCTGGCCGTGTGGGCCACCCTGGTCGACCGCTCGATGCCCGGGTGGTTCAGCCTCGACGAGCGCGGCTTCCGAGACCGTCGCACCCGCTCCTACCTCTGGCCCCGCCACGTGGAGCGCTGCGCCGAGCTCTTCGGCGACCTGGTCCACGCCTGGGTGCCCATCGCCCGACCCCTGCGCCTGGCCCGGGCCGGCTACCTCATCGGCACGGCCCCACCCGGTCGCCAGGACCCGGCCCGCTTCACCGAGGCCCTGGCCGGCCTGCACCTGGGGGCGCTCGAGGCCTGGCGGGTGCTGCGGGGCACCCGTCCCGTGGCCACCTGCTACGACCTGGCCGAGATCCGGCCCGCCCCCGAGGACGTCCGGGCCCGGGGCGAGGCCCGCGTCGTGGACGGTCAGCAGTGGGTGTGGACGGCGCCGTTCCGCGACGGGGTGCTCGAGGTCATCGGCCAACCCGCCCACCAGGTGGCCGTGCACCAGGAGGCCTTCGACATCCTCGGGGTGACCATCGAGGACCGGGTCACCGTGGACGGCACCGGTGGGTGGAAGACGAGCCGGGCCCCCGAGGACATCGGCGCCCTGGTGCGCCGGGCCGCCGAGGAGGGCCCGGAGCGGCCCATCGTCGTGCTCGGCCAGCACGTGGACTCGCCCGAGGAGCTGGGCCGGGTGGCCGAAGAGGTGGCCGACGCCATCGACGACGGCGTCGACCTGCGGGGGTGGTTCGCCGAGCCCGCCATCGACGGCTACGAGGGACGGGCCGGCTTCAGCCTCCAACGCGGCCTGTTCGACAACGACCGCCACCCCCGCCGCACCGCCGACCTGCTCACCGAACTGGCCTCGGCCGACCACGACGAGCTCGACCTGTCCCAGGCCGTGCTCCTCGCCGATCGCGGCGATGGCAGGGAGATCCCTCAGGAACGGGACTGAACCGGGCAAGCTGGTTGCGCGCGCAGCAAAGCGCGCCGCCCACCCCGAGCGGCCACCCGCGACACCTGTGAGGAACCATGACCCTGCTGCGGCGCTCCCTTCGGCGAACGCCCACCGGTGTCGTGATCTCGGCCGTGCTCGTGGCCGCCGTGCTGGCCGCGGTGGCGGGCAGCCGGGTGGGCCGGGCCGAGGGGGCGACGGGAGCCGAGGGGGGTGGGGCCCGCTCCGACCTGGCCCTACTGGCCGCCGCGGCAAGCGCCGCCGCCCTGCAACCCCCCGCCGCCCTTTCACCCCTGGCCTTCGTCGTGCCCGCCACCGACCTGGCCCCGGCCCTGTCTGTGCCCCAACCCGCCTTCCCCGTGCTGGTCGAGGGCTACCTCGACGAGGTCGACCTCCCCCCGCAGGTGGGGCGGTTGATCCTGTTCGACCGGGCCACCGAGGGCTACTCGGCCGCGGCGACGTGCACCGCCACCCTGGTGGCCCCCACCCTCGTCCTCACCGCGGCCCACTGCGTCGTCGGTTTCGACGGCTGGGCCTTCTACGCCGGCCAGTACGGGGACCACGCCCGGGGTCAGTGGATCGGCACGGTGGCCGTGCACCCCGCCGAGTACGACACCCTGGTCGATTCGGCCCCCCAGGTCGATTTCGCCCTCGTCCGCCTCGAACCCGACGACCAGGGCCGGGCGGCGGGTGACGTGGTCGGGGTGCTGCCCGTCGCACTCGACGTGGCCGACCAGGCCCTGGTCCGCACGTCGATGGGCTACCCGGCCGAGGGCATCTTCGCCTCGGCGTGCACCGGGGAGCGCTGCCGTCCCTGGTTCTGTCGGTCCGACCAGGCCGCCCTGTTCACCTGGGACACGGGCCGGCGGCAGATGGGTTGGGGGTGCACCACCAACGGCGGCATGAGTGGCGGGCCCGCCCTGGCCCGCGACGATGCCGGTGTCGCCGTCATCTCGGTCAACTCGACCATCGGGCTGGTGGCCGAGGACAGCAGCGGTGGCCGGGCCTACGGGATCAACCTGTGGGGGCCCGAGCTGCGGGCCGTGGACTACACCGCCCTGCTGTCGCAGGCCGCGGCCGCAGGGCCGGCGTCCACCGCCTGAGCAGATCCCGCCCCTGGCGTGCCAGGGTGGGCCCATGTTCGAGGGCTTCTCGGCCGAGACGGTCGACGTGGGTGGTAGCTCGCTGTTCGTCCGCCGGGCCGGTGAGGGCCCACCGGTGGTGCTGCTGCACGGCTACCCGCAGCACCACGTGTGCTGGCACCGGGTGGCCCCGGCCCTGGTGGCGGAGGGGTTCAGCGTGATCTGCCCCGACCTGCGGGGCTACGGCCGCTCGGCCAAGCCCGTCGGCGGCGACTACGCCAAGCGGGCCATGGCCGTCGACGTGGTCGACCTGCTCGACCACCTCGGCCACGAGCGTGCTGCCGTCGTCGGCCACGACCGGGGGGCACGGGTCGCCTACCGCACCGCCCTCGACCACCCCGAGCGGGTCAGCCGGCTGGCGGTGCTCGACATCATGCCCACGGTCGAGCAGTGGGAGCGCATGACCGGCACCCAGACCGTGGGCAGCTGGCACTGGCCCTTCCTGGCCCAACCCTCCCCCATCCCCGAGACCCTGATCGCCGCGGATCCGGGCTGGTTCTGCCGGCTGCTCATCGAGCGCTGGGCCGGCGACGCCGCCGCCATCGACGCCGAGGCCATGGCCGCCTACGTGGATGCCTTCCGCGACCCGGCCACCGTGGCCGCCACCTGCGACGACTACCGGGCCGGCGCCACCGTCGACGTCGACGTCGACCGGGCCGACCGCGAGGTGGGGCGCCGCATCACCTGCCCCACCCTGGCCCTGTGGGGGGACCGCGGCGCCAAGGGCAACGCGGCCATGGAGGCGGTGTGGCGGGCGTGGGCCGACCACCTGACCGTGGCCAGCCTGCCCTGTGGGCACTTCCTGGCCGAAGAGGCCCCCGAGGCCACCGCCGCGGCCCTCACCGCCTTCCTCCGAGCCGGGGCGCACGAAGACGGTGAGGGCCAGCCGGGGCCACTCAGCTGAAGGGCGCTTCCAGCACCGTCGTGACCAGGGCGGCGATGGGGCTGCGCTCGGATCGCGTCAGGGTGACGTGGCCGAAGAGGGGGTGGCCCCGCAGGGATTCGATGACGGAGACGATGCCGTCGTGCACCCCGACCCGCAGGTTGTCCCGCTGGCCGACGTCGTGGGTGAGCACGACCCGGCTGCCCTCCCCCAGCCGGGACAGGGCGGTGAGCAGGACGCCGCGCTCGAGGTTCTGGGCCTCGTCGATGATCACGAAGGTGTCGGTGAGGCTGCGACCCCGGATGTAGGTCAGGGGCAACACCTCGAGCAGGTGGCGGGCGTTGACCTCGGCCATGACCTCGGCCCCGGCCACGGCCTCGAGGGCGTCGAAGGTGGCGGCGGCCCACGGCGCCATCTTCTCGGCCTCGGTCCCGGGCAGGTAGCCCAGGTCCTGACCGCCCACGGCGAAGAGGGGGCGGAAGACGACCACCCGCTTCTGGGTGCGCTGCTCGAAGACGGCCTCGAGCCCGGCGGCCAGGGCCAGCACGCTCTTGCCGGTTCCCGCCCGCCCGCCCAGGGACACGATGCCCACGTCGGGGTCCGACAACAGGTCGAGGGCGATGCGCTGCTCGGCCGACCGGCCCCGCACCCCGAACAGGGTGCGGTCGCCCCGCACCAGGTGGACCCGCTTGTCACCGTGGACCCGGGCCAGGGCCGACTGCGACCCCGAGGTCAGCGCCAGCCCGGCGTTGGCCGGCAGGTCACGAGCCTCGGCCAGGTCGAGGACCCGGTCGTCGTAGAGCCGGTCGATCTCGGCGGTGTCCACCTCGAGCTCGACGACCCCGCTCCAGCCCGAGTCCTGGGCCAGCTCGTTGCGGTACTCCTCGGCCCCGAGCCCGGCCAGGCTGGCCCGCAGGCGCAGGGGCAGGTCCTTGGACACGACGACGGCGTCGCAGCCCTCGTTGGCCAGGTTGCGGGCCACGGCCAGGATGCGGTGGTCGTTGCTCGAACCCCGCAGGGACTCGGGCAGCCCGGACACATCGGCGTGGTTGAGCTCGAGACGGAACGTGCCGCCGGCATCGTTGACCGGCACCGCTTCGACCAGGGCGCCGTGCTTCAGCCGCAGCTGCTCGAGCAGGCGCAGGGCCCGGCGGGCGGCCCAGCCCAGCTCGGGGTGGTGGCGCTTGGCCTCGAGCTCGTCGAGCACGACCACGGGCACGACCACGTCGTGCTCCTGGAAGCGACGGATGGCCTCGGGATCGGCCAGCAGCACCGACGTGTCGACCACGTAGGTCCGGCGCTGCGGCTCCAGACCGAGCGCGCGCGTCGGCAGAGCAGGAGCCTGATCCATGGGTACCCCCAGGTACGGGCGGCCTCCGTCGGGCACCATCCGCCTGCGCGCCCACTCCGGTCCAGAAGCCACGTTGCGCGCAACGTAGGCCCGGCGCGTGACCGCTACGTGGACCCCACGTTTCTCCTACGTGAACACGGCC